>NZ_JAFKEC010000023.1 GCF_017848315.1 Pseudomonas palmensis | reverse complement strand
TTCTCTGGGCGGGTGGGCCATGGTGCTGCTGCACGATGATGCGCAGGGCGTGCCGATCGGTCAGTTGCTCGCCCGGCCGCGGCCGGTGCCGGTGCTTCAGCTGATCGATGCGGTCAAGGCACGGCGCTGGCTCACGCTTGAACAGCAGGGCGACTATGGGCTGGATTTCAAGGGGGTCAGCGCCGTTGGCAAGGCGCCAGGGTATCGATACCCGTTCCTGAAGGATGCGATGGACTACTAACCGACGAGCTGTACAAAAACCCTGCTTGAGCAAAGGGCATTGCTGGACTTAACTGCATCAGGTGCAGTGCATTCCCATAACCACAACAAGAGGCAATGCAATGGGAAATCCAAGCAAGGCAAGCAAGCCGGACAGCAGTGTCGATGCGTGGGCGATACTCTGCCTGATTGTACTGGTGGTCGTGACGGCGGTTTACTGGGTCAGTCACCAATAGGCCAAGCCGCAAGAGCGAATCAACCCGCTCTTGCGGACATGCCGGTACAGCACCACCCTCAAGCCTTCAGCAAAGCCTCCGGTGCCTCGGCAGGCACCGGTCGCCCGATGGCCTGCTCGACCCGGCGCGCCACCACCGGGTCATCGGCAAAGGGTATGAGGCTTGCCTGGTCATCCACCTGGTCGCTATGGCGCCTGAGGCAGGCGCTGGTGATCAGGTAGAAGAACACCAGTCCGGTCACGCAATACAACCCATATGCCCAGCCGTTCATTCGCTGCCCCTTACGCCATCTGCGCGTTGTCCAGTGCCAGTTTCGGGTCTGCCACGCGTACCGTGCGCCAGGTGTTCCAGGCCATCAGCAGCATCCCGCTCAGGAAGCACACGCCACCGACGAAGCGCACGATGAAGCCCGGGTGGCTGGCCATCAGTGCCTCCACGAACGAGTAGGTGAGGGTGCCGTCGTCGTTGATCGCGCGCCACATCAGGCCCTGGGTGATGCCGTTGACCCACATCGAGGCGATGTACAGCACGGTACCTATGGTGGCCAGCCAGAAGTGCAGGTTGATCAGCCCGATGCTGTACATCTTCTCGCGGCCGAACACCTTGGGAATCATGTGGTACAGCGCGCCGAAGGTGATCATCGCCACCCAGCCCAGAGCGCCGGCGTGTACGTGGCCGATGGTCCAGTCGGTGTAGTGCGACAGGGCGTTGACGGTCTTGATCGCCATCATCGGGCCTTCGAAGGTCGACATGCCGTAGAACGCCAGCGACAGCACCAGAAAGCGCAGGATCGGGTCGCTGCGCAGCTTATGCCAGGCGCCCGAGAGGGTCATCATGCCGTTGATCATGCCGCCCCAGCTCGGGGCCAGCAGGATGATCGACATCGCCATGCCCAGCGACTGCGCCCAGTCGGGCAGGGCGGTGTAGTGCAGGTGGTGGGGGCCTGCCCAGATGTACAGGGTGATCAGCGCCCAGAAGTGCACGATCGACAGGCGGTAGGAATACACCGGCTTGCCGACCTGCTTGGGCACGAAGTAGTACATCATCCCCAGGAAGCCGGTGGTCAGGAAGAAGCCCACCGCGTTGTGGCCGTACCACCACTGCACCATCGCATCGGTGGCCCCCGCGTACACCGGGTAGGACTTGAACCAGCTGACCGGAATCGACAGGTGGTTGACCACGTGCAGCATCGCGATGACCACGATGAAGGCCCCGAAGAACCAGTTGCCGACATAGATGTGCGTGCCCTTGCGGCGCAGCAGGGTGCCGAAGAACACCACGCCATAGGCCACCCACACGATTGCCATCCACACCGCGCCGGTGAATTCGATCTCGGCGTATTCCTTGGTGGTGGTAAGGCCCAGGGGCAGGCTCAGCAGCATGATCACGATGGTCGCCTGCCAGCCCCAGAAGGTGAAGGCGGTCAGCCAGTCGCTGTAAAGGCGTACCTGGCAGGTGCGCTGCACCGCGTAGTAGCTGGCGGCAAATTGCGCGCTGCCGGCGAAACCGAAGATCACCAGGCTGGTGTGCAGGGGGCGCAGGCGGCCGAAGGTGGTCCAGGGCAGGTCCAGGTTGAGCTCCGGCCAGACCAGTTGCGAGGCGATCCATACGCCCATGGCCATGCCGACGATGCCCCACACCACCGTCATGACCACGAACTGCCGGACCACCTTGTAGTTGTAGGCCTGTGCCTGTTGATGAGTACTCATGGCTGTTTATCCGCGTTTCCTTCCTAGCCCACCCCCCGACGGGACGAGCACAGGCGCTGACTCTAGAAAGCCTGCCGCAGACAAAACAGACTCAGAAACAGGCCTTATATACGGATCAGATAAAAGCCCTGTATTCATTGGGCAAAAGCGCTACTGATCTGTAACAGGTGCGACATTTGAACGCTGTTATGCGGCCTAAATCGCCGTCAACGGGGTGACCATCGGCCGCAGCCAGGGTTCATTGGAATTATCTTGACATCACCGCGAAACGCAGTAGAGAATTTCACAAACTTTGCGCGCAAAGTTTTGCAGGCAGGGGCTTTCTGTCGTTGTTGCAGGCGTTGCGCGATCCGATACGACACTTAACGCGCCAGGGCTAACGGGACGACGCAGGTGCGCATCCCGCGCACGCATTCGGCACCGGAAAATATAATAACGAAGGGAGCAACAGATGAAGCTTTCCAAAGAATTGGTCCTCCAGGCAAAGGCGACATTCGGTACGCCTACCTACCTGTATGACGAGGCGGTGCTGCGCAGCAGTTTCAATGAACTGCGCGACGCCTTGCCCGACTGCGTGGATATCTTCTACGCGCTCAAGGTCAATCCGAATCTGTCGCTGGTGAAGCTGATCCGTTCGTACGGCGGCAACACCGAGGTCTGTTCGCTGGGCGAGCTGGAAATCGCCCTGAAGGCGGGCGTTGCACCCCAGGACATCATTTTCCTGGGCCCCTACAAGAAGCCCGAGGAACACCGCCGGGCGCTGGAAGTGGGGGTGTTCGCCATCGTCGTCGAATCCGAAACCGAACTGCGCGCGCTCTCTGCCCTGGCCGGCTCGCTGGGCTGTACCGCACCGGTGGCCATTCGCATCAATCCCAATTTCTCGGCCTCGGGCTCGCCCTGGAAGATGGGCGGGCGCCCGACCCACTTCGGTATCGAGGAAGACACCGCAGTGGCCAATTTCGGCCAGTACCTGGCGCTGCCCAACCTGCATATCAAGGGCATTCACGTCTACAACGGCACCAAGATCCTCGACGCCCAGTCGGTGTATGACAATGCCAGCTACATCCTCGACCTGTACCGCAACCTCACCCTTCGCTACGACCTGGACCTGAGCATGGTCGACGTCGGCGGCGGCCTGGGCATCAAGTACTACGAGAACGAAAAGGAACTCGACACCCGTCAGCTCAAGCAGCTGCTGGCGCCGCTGTTCGACAGTTTCCATCGCCAGTTCCCGCGTACCCGCATCATCGTCGAGTCCGGCCGTTTCGTGGCCGGCAAATGCGGCGCGCTGCTGGTCACCGTCGACAACATCAAGCACAACCACGGCAAGACCTTCGCCGTGACCGACGGCGGCACCAACTGCCACGGTGCCGCGGCGGGCAGCGGCCAGGTGCTCAAGCGCAACTTCCGCATCGTGCACGCCACCGGCAGCAATGGCGCGCCGCTGCGCGAGTACCATATCTCCGGCCCGCTGTGCAGCCCCGACGACCTGCTGGGGCGTGACGTGCGCATCGAGACCCTGAGCGAAGGCGACCTGCTGGCGGTGACGGCCTCCGGTGCCTATGGCCCCACGGCCTCGCCCACCCTGTTCCACAGCCATGGTCACCCGGCCGAGGTGATCGTCAGCCACGGCCGCCTGTTCCTGGCCAGGGCCCGTCAGACCGCACTGGAGATCCGCGACAGCCACGCCGACGTGGCGCTGGACGACATGCTCGCCGCCCCGGCCAGCGCACCTGTCGCCAGCAGCGCACCGGGCGTGACGGCCAGCGGCGCCACGCAGGCGCAACTGATCGAGATCCTGCGGGTGGTGCTCAAGCTGCCAGCCAGTACCGAGGTGCGTGCCGACTCGCACCTGCGTGACCACCTGGGGCTCGACTCGCTCACCTCGATGGAGCTGCTGGTCAGCCTGGAGGACGAGATCGAAGGCTTCTTCGTCAACCCCGACACCATTGCCCCCGGGCACTTCAATACCGTGACGACGCTGGCGCAGTACATCGACGCCAACCGCCAGAACGCCCCCGAAACCGCCTCGCAAGGCCAGCCAGAGGTACAGTATGAGCCGGTCTAGCGTGCTCCTGCAGCAGGTACTGGAGGCCAGCAACGGCCTGTACCCGCGCAAGGCGGCAGTCATCTATGCCGATGAAACCTACACCTATGCCGACCTCGACGATTCCAGTTCGCGGCTGGCCTCGGGCTTGCAGGCCTGTGGCCTGCAGCGTCAGGAACGGGTGGTGCTGTGCCTGGGCAACCGGGTAGAAACCATCTGTGCCTTCTGGGGTGTGCTCAAGGCCGGTGGCGTGGTGGTCAATGTCGGCCTGGAGACCCACGCCGAGGGCCTTGACTACATCGTGCGGGACGCCGAGGCCTCGGTGCTGATCACCACCTCGGAGAAGTTCGCCAGCCTGTCGGTGGACACCCCGAGCCTGCCGTACCTGCGCACCATCGTGCTGCTGGACGGCGAGGCCGACTCGGCGCTGACACGCACCTTCGAGGGTGTGCTGGTGCAGGGCAACGGAGCTCCGGTGCCTTGCGGCACGCTGGACCTGGACCTGGCCGCGATCATCTATACCTCCGGGTCCACCGGCGAGCCCAAGGGCGTGATGCTGACCCATCGCAACATGCTCGCGGCGCTGTCGTCGCTGCACACCTACCTGGGCTACAACGACAGCGACCACGTGCTCTGCTCGTTGCCGCTGTCGTTCGACTATGGCCTGTACCAGATGATCATGGCGCTGAGCGCGGGCGCCACCCTGGTACTGGAAAAGGAATTCACCTGGCCGATCTTCCTGATCAAGAAGATCCGCCAGTACCAGATCACGGTCATCCCGTTCGTGCCCACCATGCTCATGCTGCTGCATGAGTACGCGAGCAAGCGCAACGCCAGTTTCGAGCACGTGCGCATGGTCACCAATACCGGCGCGGCGCTCAAGCCGCCGCACATTGCGCAGATGAAGGCGCTGTTTCCGCAGGCGCAGATCTTCTCCATGTACGGCCTGACCGAGTGCAAGCGCTGCACCTACCTGCCGCCAGAGGACATCGACAGCAAGCCGGGCAGCGTCGGCATCGCCATTCCCAACACCGAGTTGTGGCTGATCGACGAGCACGGCCAGCGCATCGACCAGGCCCACCAGGTGGGCCAGTTGGTGATTCGCGGCGCCACGGTCATGGCCGGCTACTGGCGCAACCCGCAGGCCACGGCGAAAAAGCTCAAGCCCGGCCCCTATCCCGGGGAGAGCGTGCTGCATACCGGCGACTACTGCCACCTGGACGAAGACGGCTACCTGTATTTCGAAGGCCGGATGGACCACGTGATCAAGTCCCGCGGCATGAAGGTCAGCCCGGCGGAAGTGGAAGACTTCTTCTATGCCATGGCAGGCATCGACGCGGCAGCGGTGGTCGGTGTCGAGGATGCTGCGGCCGGCGAAGGGCTGTGGGCTTTCGTGACCTTGAGCCAGGGCGTCACGCTCAGCGCCGAGCAGTTGCTCGAACGCTGCCGCGCCGGGCTCGAGCCGCACAAGGTGCCACTGGCAATCAGTATCGAGCTCACCTTGCCGCGCACCGCCAACGGCAAGTTCGACCTCAAGCAGTTGCAACACACGGCACGCTCGGCGCAGCTGGCGGCCGCCGGCTGACAGGCGCTGCGGGTGTTGCCCGTTACCTCGAAACAGTGCTTACGCAGGGAGTATCTACATGCGTCTTGGCAATAAAGGCAGGGACCAGACCCTGGACGTCAACGGGCAGACGTTTGCCCTGCGGGTCTGGGGCGAGGAGGGGGCTCATCCGGTATTGGCCGTGCATGGCTGGCTGGACAACGCCGCCTCGTTCGAACAGGTGGCGCCGTACCTGAAGGATTGCTTCGTGGTGGCACCGGACCTCGCCGGGCACGGACGCTCGGACCATCGGCGTGCCGACAGTGGCTACTATCTGTGGGAACATGCCGACGACATGAATACCCTGGTCGAGTGCATGGGCTGGAAGCGCTTTTCGGTGATCGGCCATTCCATGGGCAGCGGCATCGCGTCGATCCTGGGGGCGATGAACAAGTCCATCGACAGCATGATCTTCCTCGATGGCATGGGCGCTCCGTTCACCATCGCCGAAGAAGACACCGTGGAGCACCTGAAGAAGGCCCATCGCCTGATGCGCCTGGCCCTGCGCACCCGCCTGCATGGGTTCTCGGCCCCCGACAGCGTGCAGTTCAGCAGCGTCGAGGCGGCGGTCAACGAGCGGCGCAACAGTATAGACGGCCTGCTCTCGCCGGCCTCGGCACGCCTGCTGGCCATGCGCGACCTGCTCAGCGTGGGGGATGGCTACCGCTGGCGTCACGACCCGCGGCTGGTGCTGCCCGAACCGATGCAGCTGACCGAGCGTCAGGCCTGCGACTTCCTGCGCCAGATCAGTTGCCCGCTGCATGTGATGCTCGGGCGCCAGGGCCTGTTTGCCGGCCCGGAATTCGACAAGCGCAAAAAAGCGTTGCCCTGGGCCAGCCGTGTGCACTGGCATGATGGCGGGCACCATTTTCATCTCGAAGCGGCAAGTGACAGCCTGATCGCACAGATCAACACCGCCCTTGCGCAAAGCGAGCAGGGCCCGGTGCGACGAATAGCCAATGAGTAACGGAGTAGGCGTGTGAAAGAGTTCTGGATTGCCCCGTCGATGCTGGCGGCCGATTTTGCCCGGTTGGGCGAGGAAGCCGAGCGGGTTCTGGCTGCCGGTGCCGACGTCATCCACATCGACGTGATGGACAACCACTACGTACCCAACCTGACCATGGGGCCGCAGTTCTGCAAGGCCCTGCGCAGCTACGGCATCACCGCGCCGCTGGATGTGCACCTGATGGTCACCCCCGTGGACCCGATGATCCAGGCATTTGCCGAGGCGGGTGCCGACTACATCTCGATTCACCCCGAGGCCACCGTTCACCTGGACCGCTCCCTGCAACTGATCAAGGATCTGGGGTGCAAGGCGGGCCTGGCCTTCAATCCGGCCACAGGGCTGGAGGAATGCAAGTATGTGTTCGACAAGCTCGACCTGTTGTTGCTGATGTCGGTCAACCCCGGCTTCGGCGGGCAGTCGTTCATCCCGGCGGTCTTGCCCAAGATCGAAGCAGCGCGCAAGCTGATCGATGCCAGTGGCCGTGACATCCGCCTGGAAGTGGATGGCGGGGTCAACCTTCACACCATCGGCCAGGTCGCTGCGGCCGGTGCCGACATGTTCGTGGCCGGTACGGCGATCTTTTCCCAGCCCGATTACCGCGCCACGCTCCACGCCTTGCGCAGCACGATTGCCGATGCCGCCCCGCGGCGCCAGTCATGAGCTGTGCAGTGAATTTCGCGAACCAGCATGAGTTACCCGTCCTTGCACAATAATACGTTTATCAAGGCCTTGCTGCGCCAACCCACGGCGCATACGCCTGTCTGGCTGATGCGCCAGGCCGGCCGCTACCTGCCCGAGCATCGTGCCCTGCGTGCCAGGGCCGGCTCGTACCTGGACCTGGTGAAGAACCCGGACCTGGCCACCGAGGCCAGCCTGCAACCGCTGCGCCGTTTCAGCCTGGACGCCGCCGTGGTGTTCGCCGACATGCTCAGCCTGCCCGACGCCATGGGGCTGGGCCTGTATTGCGTGAACGGCGATGGCCCGCGCTTTCGTCACCCCTTGCGTGACGAGGCGGCCATCGAGCGCCTGCGCGTACCCGAACCCGAGGCGCTGGAGCACACCTACCAGACCCTTGCCCAGGTGCGTCACGAACTGGAGGGCAAGGTGCCGGTGGTGGGCTTTGCCGCAAGCCCCTGGACCCTGGCCTGCTACATGGTCGAGGGTGGCCCGCCGGGCGACTGCCAGTTGATCAAGAAGATGCTGTACCGTCGCCCGGAACTGCTGCACCGGTTGCTCAAGGTGCTCGGTCACGCGGTGGCTGCCGACCTCAATGCACAGATCGAGTCCGGCGCCCAGGCGGTGATGCTGGTGGACAGCTTCGGCGGTGTGCTGGCCGACGCTGCCTATCGGCGTTTCTCCCTGTATTACCTGCGTGAAGTGCTGGCGCGCCTGCACAAGACCCAGCATGGCGTGCGCATTCCCTCCATCGTGCATACCCGTGGTGGCGCCCAGTGGCTCAGCCCGCTGGCCGACAGCGGCGCCGATGCGCTGGGCCTGGACTGGACGTGTGACCTGGCGCTGGCACGCCAGCTGGTGGGCAACTGCGTGGCGCTGCAGGGCAACCTCGACCCGGCCGTGCTGCTGGCAGACGAGGCGAGCATTCGCCGCGAGGTGCGACGCACCCTGCAGACGTTCGGACCACCAGCGGCCGGTTTCGGCCACGTGTTCAACCTGGGGCAGGGCATTTCGCCGGCCACTTCGCCAGAGGCGGTTGCAGTACTGGTCGACGCGGTGCATCACTACAGCCGCGTCGCGGGAGGTGTGCATGCTTGACCCGACGTTCGACTTCGACAAGATGCTGTGTTTCTCGCTGTATTCGACAGCCAACGCCATGGTTCGGGACTATGCCGAACCGCTCAAGCGACGTGGCGTCACCTACCCGCAACTGCTGGTGATGGCCGGGTTGTGGGGCAAGGATGATGTGTCGATCAGCGCCTTGAGCGAGCTCACCCTGTTCGACCTGGGCACGTTGACGCCAATCGTCAAGCGCCTGGCGGATGCGGGGTTCATCACCGTGTACCTGGATCCCAGCGACCGACGCCGACGCAACCTGCTGCTGACCGACAAGGGCCGTGAGCTCAAGGCCGAGGCGGCGCAGGTGTTCAGCAACATGGCGTGCAAGATCGACCTGGGCGAGGGCGAGGTGGAGCAGGTGCTCAACGTGTGCCACCGGATCCGTACCCGCCTGCGCTGACCCGCACCCATTCGCCAGCAAGGCCTGCTCCTGTAGGAGCCAGCCTTGCTGGCGAACAGCCACACCACCCACCACATTGGCACACCCGCCAACCACCCTGGCAGCCAGCGAAACATCCCGCCTGCGGCGGCGCCATACACTCTCCTGGGATGTTCCCAACCATAACAAAAGGAGTGTTCATGACTGCCGGCACCGTAACCCTGCTAGCCAGTGTCCAGCGTTTTCTCGGACGCCAACACGGCCTGTACATCAATGGCGGCTGGCGGCCGTCCACCTCCAGCCAGACCCTTACCGTCTTCAACCCGGCCAACGGCCAACCCATTGCCGTGACCCCCGATGCCAGCGCCGAGGATGTCGACCAGGCCGTGCAATCGGCGCATCGGGCATTCGTCAGTGGCGTGTGGGCGCGCCGCGCCCCGGCCGAGCGCGAGCGTATCCTGCTGCGCTACGCCGATTTGCTCGAACAGCACGGTGAAGAGCTGGCTCAGCTCGAAACCCTGGAACAAGGCAAGTCGATCAACATCGCCCGCGCCTTCGAAGTCGGCAGTACCCTGAACTGGATGCGCTACACCGCCGGCCTCACCACCAAGATCTGCGGGCGCACCCTGGATGTGTCGATCCCGGTGCCCGAAGGCGCCCGCTACACCGCCTATACGCGCAAGGAGCCGGTCGGCGTGGTGGCTGGCATCGTGCCGTGGAACTTCCCGCTGATGATCGGCATGTGGAAGGTGATGCCCGCCCTGGCGGCCGGCTGCTCGATCGTCATCAAGCCCTCCGAGATCACCCCGTTGACCTTGATGCGCATGGCCGAGCTGGCCACCGAGGCCGGCATCCCGGACGGCGTGTTCAACCTGATCACCGGCAGCGGCAGCGTATGCGGCAGCGCCCTCACCAGCCACCCGCGGGTGGCGAAGATCAGCTTTACCGGCTCTACCGCCACCGGCAAGCACATTGCCCGTTCGGCAGTCGACCGCCTGACGCGCCTGTCACTGGAGCTGGGTGGCAAGAACCCGGCCATCGTGCTGGCCGACGCCGATCCGCAGCAGGTGATCGAAGGCCTGATGATGGGCAGCTTCCTCAACCAGGGGCAGGTGTGCGCCGCCAGTTCGCGTATCTATGTCGAGGCGCCGCTGTTCGACCGCCTGGCAGCGGACTTCGAGCAGGCGATCAAGGGGCTGAGCGTAGGCCCGGGCCTGGACCCCAGTGCGCAGATCAACGCCCTGGCTTCCGGCGCGCACCAGCAGTCGGTGCAGGCCTACCTGGCCGATGCCCGCGAGCAGGGCGCGCAGATCATCAGCGGTGCCAGCGCGCCGGATGCCAATGGCTACTACGTCAGCCCGTCATTGATCCTCAACCCCGACGACAACCTGCGCCTGACCCGCAGCGAAGTGTTCGGCCCGGTGCTGAGCCTGACCCGCGTGGCCGATGTGGAAGAAGCGCTGGCCCGCGCCAACGACAGCGACTATGGCCTGACCGCCAGCCTGTGGACCACCAGCCTCAAGTCGGCCATGGACCTCACCCCGCGCATCGAGGCCGGCACCGTGTGGGTCAACAGCCACACCCTGATCGATGCCAACATGCCGTTTGGCGGCTTCAAGCAATCCGGTACCGGGCGTGATTTCGGCGTCGACTGGCTGGACGCCTTCACCGAGACCAAGTCGGTGTGCATCCGCCACTGAGGCGGCTGGCAGGCCGCAGGCGCTCAGCTGTAGCGCTTGCGGTACTCGCCGGGCGATACGCCAAAGCGCTGCTTGAACGCGGTGGTGAAGTAGCTGCTGTTGGAGAAGCCCCAGGTGTACCCCAGCGCCGACAGCTTGAGGGTCGACTGCGGGTTGCGCAGGGTTTCGGCGCAGATGTCCAGGCGCCGGTTCTTGATGTACTGCGCGATCACCAGGCCCTTCTTGGCGAACACCCGGTACAGCCCGCGCATCGACACGCCGATGTCGCGCGCGATCATCTCCGGGCACAGCGCCTCGTCGGCAATGTGCGTCTCGATCAGCGCCAGGCTTTTGCGAAAGATGCGTTCATGCGGGTCGGGGTTGCTGTCGCTGCCGCACAGTGCCGGGCGCATCAGGCTGATCAGCGCATCGATCACCGCTTCGCTTTCGGCCAGGCTCACCTCGTCCAGCTGGGTCGAGGACAACAGCATCTGCTGGGCGAGCAGGGCGACCGGCGAGCCGGCCGGGATCTTGCGCCCGATCTCCACCGGGGTGAAGCGCAGCAGCTGGTCGACCCGGTCGTGGGGCAGTATCAGCGAGATCTGCTGGGAGGTATCGCCAAAGGTGAAGTCGCTGGGGCGTGCACTGTCGATCAGCAGGATGTCCCCCGGCATCAGCACTTCGCGGGCGTCGTCCTGGGCCATGTTGGCCATGCCCTTGAGCTGGAACACCGCAAAGTACTTGTGTTCGCTGCTGCGCTGCACCTCGCGCGGCGTGCGCAGCAGCCGCGCGTGAGAGCTGCTCACGTGACTGAAGCGCAGGGCGCCCAGCTGGCGGGGGCGAATCTCACCGCTGAACGCATCCCCCAGCGCGGCACCGTCGAACTCGCCGCAGGCATGGTTGATGTCGGCCAGCCATTGCTGGAAGTGCTGCTGGGCAGTAGCGGTATTCATGGGTCACACCTCACACCTGGCATTGTTGTTAGGGTGCATGTGATGGCTGGGGGCACGCGCTGCAGGTTAGCGCAGCCCGCCGAAGCGCCGGTAGAAGTTTTCGCTGGCATCGGGCAGCGGGCCGTCTGCGGTTTCCATCGCACTGCTCAGCCACTGTTCGGCCGGGGCACAGGTCAGTCGGTACAGGTTGCGGCACAGCTGGCGTGCGGCGCGGCCCTCCCAGTCGCCCGGCAGCAGTTCGTCGGGCAGGTGCGGGTCGCGCAGCAGCAGCTTGCGGTACTCGTGAATCAGCAGCAGGCGCACCATGAAGCAGTCCATCGGCTGCAGGCTGTCCTGCTCGCGCAGCGCCTGCCACACCGGGCGAAACAGCTGGATGAACTCGCTGTACTGCGCCCCCAGTTCCTCGATACGCCAGCTTTCGCGCACCTGGGCACGCAAGGCGCGGGAGGCCATCACGTCCTGGCCGGTGGTCTCGAACAGGATGGTGTCTTCCAGCGCGTCCAGGTCCAGCAGGGTGGCGTTGATGTCGGTGCGGTCGGCCCGCGGGCTGGCCAGCACCACCGGCGAGATGGCGCCAAAGCCCTGCCATTCGAGCTCTTCGCGCACCTGCTTGCGCTTGTCGGCAGACAGCTGGGTGAGCATCGCCAGGTGCCAGGAGCCATCCCACTGCGGCACCACCGAGCTGTACACCCGCTTGAAGGCCTTGTCGAAACGCCGCCGCCCGGCACCGGTGAGGCTGTAGTAGCTGCGCCGGCCGACCTTTTCGGCGGTCAGCCAGCCTTCCTTGGTCAGGCGGAACATCGAGGTGCGGATCAGCCGCTCGTTGATGCCGAAGGGCTCGAGCAACTGGATCAGGCTGCCCAGCCACACGGTGCCGCCGTGGGGTTCGATGGCATCGCCATACAGGGTGACGATCAGCGAACTGGCACGGATCGGGATCTGTTCCTGGAAACGGGTGACGAGCTGATTGAGGGGCGCGAGCGACGACATGGAGGATCCGCTGGGTGAAACCCCGGAATATAACTGCCGTTTGTCCTTCAAGGCCAGCGTTGCCGCCGGCACTTCAGGCCGTGTGGTTTTTCGGGCGGAACGTACTGTCGCTGACACGTCTGCGGTCCTGTTCGGGTTGGCTCAAGGGGCTGCATTCCACCATCTGCTCCAGGCAGCGCCGGGTCAGTGCGTGGTACTCGCCCGTGCCGCCCTGCTTCCAGTGCACTTCAGCGTCGCTCAGGCTGCGTTTGACCTGGGCCGGCGAGCCCACCACCAGCGAGCGGGGCGGGCAGTCGAAGCCGGCCTTGACGAAGGCGGTGGCGCCGACGATCGAGCAGGCGCCGATCACGGCGCCGTCCATGACCACCGCATTCATGCCCACCAGCGCATCGGCACCGATGCGGCAGCCGTGCAGCACGGCGCCGTGGCCCACGTGCCCGTTGCGCTCGATCACCGTGTCGCTGTCGGGGAAGCCGTGCATCACGCAGGTGTCCTGCAGGTTGGCGCCCTGTTCGAGAATGATGCGTCCGAAATCGCCGCGCAGGCTGGCCAGCGGGCCTACATAGCAGTCGGGGCCAACGATCACGTCGCCAATCAGCACCGCCGAAGGGTGCACGTAGGCGCTGGGGTCGATGACCGGGGTGATTCCGCCAAGGCTGTAGCAGGTCATGTCGGTTTCCTGTGGACGGGGATGACAGCGAATATAACGTATTGTTACTTGTTTGCAATGCTTCGATGTATCGCTTCTTGGCGCTTTACTCGCTATAAGCGCAGTGTTTGCTGGGTTTGTTTGGCACGCATGGAAAACAAATAGACACAGACAAGTCGCAGTAATGTTGATTTTGTGTATCGTATTGTGGCTATACTCTGCCGCAATCGGCCTCGACCCAACAATAACAGCCAGCCTCGACTGGCCCGTGCGGTGACCGTCATGCCTGACACCCTGTTGCTTGATAACTCCCACGCCGGCATCTGCCTGGTGACGCTGCACCGCCCCGAGTTGCTCAATGCCCTCAACACCCGCCTGCTCGGCGAGCTGGCAGCCGAACTCGAGCGCCTGGAGCGTGACGACAGCTGCCGCGCCGTGGTGCTCACCGGCAGCCGCAAGGCGTTTGCCGCCGGCGCCGACATCAACGAGATGGCCGAGCGCGATGCGGTGGGCATCCTCAACGACCCGCGTGTTGCCTGTTGGCAGCAGATCAGCCGCTTCAGCAAGCCCCTGGTGGCGGCCGTCAACGGCTTTGCCCTGGGCGGTGGCTGCGAGCTGGCGATGCACGCCGACATCATCGTGGCGGGCGTGGATGCGCGTTTCGGCCAGCCGGAAATCAACCTGGGCATCATGCCTGGCGCCGGCGGCACCCAGCGTCTGCTGCGCGCGGTGGGCAAGTCCATGGCCATGCAGATGGTGCTCACCGGCGAGCCCATCGATGCGCGCACCGCGCAACAGGCCGGCCTGGTCAGCGAAATCACCCAACCCGAATTCACCGTCGAGCGCGCGGTGCAGATCGCCCAGGCCATCGCGCGCAAGGCCCCGCTGGCCGTGCGCCTGGCCAAGGAATCGCTGCTCAAGGCCATGGACACCGACCTTGCCAGCGGCCTGCGTTTCGAGCGCCACGCCTTCACCGTGCTGGCCGCCACCGATGACCGGCGCGAGGGCATCAGTGCCTTTCGCGAAAAACGCGCACCGGTGTTCACCGGCCGCTGAGTGCGCCGGCCCCTTTTACTTCAACCTTGCGAGCGGTACTGGTCATGACCTTCGAGCACATTCTTTTCGACATAGACGACGGCGTGGCCTTTCTGCGCCTGAACCGTCCCGAGCAACTCAACAGCTTCAACGCGCAGATGCACGCCGAAGTGAAGGAGGCACTCAAGCAGGTACGCGCCAATGCCCAGGTGCGTGTGCTGCTGCTTACCGGTGAGGGGCGCGGCTTCTGTGCCGGGCAGGACCTGTCCGACCGCAACGTCGCGCCCGGTGCGCAGATGCCCGACCTGGGCGAGTCCATCGAAAAATTCTACAACCCGCTGATTCGCGCCCTGCGCGATTTGCCGCTGCCGGTGATCTGCGCGGTCAATGGCGTGGCCGCCGGCGCCGGGGCGAACATCCCGCTGGCCTGCGACCTGGTGCTGGCGGCGCGGTCGGCCAGCTTCATCCAGGCGTTCTGCAAACTCGGCCTGGTGCCCGACTCGGGCGGTACCTGGTTCCTGCCGCGGCTGGTCGGCGTGGCGCGGGCCAAGGCCCTGGCGCTGCTGGGCAACAAGCTGTCGGCCGAGCAGGCCGAGCAGTGGGGGCTGATCTACCGCTGCGTCGACGACGAGGCCCTGCGCGACGAGGCCCTGGGCCTGGCGCGACAGCTGGCGACACAGCCCACCTCGGGCCTGGCACTGATCAAGCGCGGGCTCAATGCCAGCCTGGAAAACAACCTTGACCAGCAACTGGACCTGGAGCGCGACCTGCAGCGCCTGGCCGGGCGCAGCGAGGACTACCGCGAGGGCGTGGCCGCCTTCATGGCCAAGCGCGCCCCCGTGTTCAAGGGGTGCTGAGCATGAGCGCACTGGACACAAGCGTTGTGGTGGCGGTGATCGGTGCCGGGGCCATGGGCGCCGGCATTGCCCAGGTGGCGGCGCAGGCCGGGCATCCGGTGCTGCTGCACGACAGCCGCCCGGGGGCAGCGAGCGCGGCCATCGAGGGGCTGGGTGTGCAACTGGGCAAGCGGGTGGAGAAGGGCAAGCTCGACCCCGCGCAGCGCGAGGCCACCCTGGCGCGCCTGCACGCGGTGCAGGCGCTCGACGAGCTGGCGGATGCGGGGCTGGTGATCGAGGCCATCGTCGAGAACCTCGACGCCAAGCGCGAGCTGTTTGCTCGCCTGGAAGCAATCTGCACGGCCGACTGCGTGCTGGCCAGCAACACCTCGTCGCTGTCGATCACCCGCATCGCGGCCGGCCTGGCGCGGCCCGAGCGGTTCGTGGGCGTGCACTTCTTCAACCCTGCGCCGGTCATGGCGCTGGTCGAGATCGTCTCGGGGCTGGCCACGGCGCCGCAGGTAGCGGCCAGCCTGTATGCAACGGCCAGGGCCTGGGGCAAGGCGCCGGTGCATGCCAGCTCCAGCCCGGGCTTCATCGTCAATCGCGTGGCGCGCCCGTTCTATGCCGAAAGCCTGCGCCTGTTGCAGGAGGGTGCGGCCGAGTGCGCCACGCTGGATGCGCTGATGCGCGAGGCCGGCGGCTTTCGCATGGGCGCGTTCGAGCTGACCGACCTGATCGGGCATGACGTCAACTACGCGGTCACCTGTTCGGTGTTCGATGCCTATTACGGCGACATGCGCTTCCAGCCGTCGCTGATCCAGGCGGCGCTGGTGGATGCCGGCCGGCTGGGGCGCAAGAGCGGGCAGGGGTTCTATGACTATGGGCCCTCGGCCGCGCGCCCGGTGGTCAGCGAGCTGCGCAGTGGTTTGCGCATCGAGGCCTGTGAAGTCGAAGGCGACCTGGGCATTGCGCAGGGCTTGCTGGCGCGTATCGAGGCGCACGGCATCAAGGTGTCGCGGGCCCCATCGCGGGTCGAGCCCGCGCCCACCGGTCGTTGTGGGAGCGGACTTGACCCGCGATGCGGGCACGCAGTCATACGCGTGGGCGACGCCGTGCTGGCCCTGACCGACGGTCGCCTGGCCAGCCAGCGTGCCCGCGACGAAGGCTTGCACAACCTCGTGCTGTTCGACCTGGCGCTGGACTACGCCACCGCTGGGCGCATCGGCATCAGCTGGTCCGCCGACACCACCCCCGCTGCCCGCGACCAGGCTGTGGCCTTGCTGCAGGCCGCGGGCCTGGTGGTCAGCCCGCTGGCCGACGTGCCGGGGCTGCTGGTGATGCGCACCGTGGCCATGCTTGCCAACGAAGCCGCCGACGCGGTGCTGCAGGGCGTGGCCACGGCGGCGGATGTCGACCTGGCCATGCGCAAGGGCGTGAACTACCCCCAAGGCCCGTTGGCCTGGGCCGACGCCATCGGCCCGACGCAGGTGCTGGCGGTACTCGACAATCTGCAGGCCGCCTACGGCGAAAGCCGCTACCGGCCATCACTGCTGCTGCGGCGCACGGTCGCCGAGGGGAGGGCATTGCATGACTGACCTGAACGCCACCGAGCTTGCCAGCCAATGTGCCCAGGCCATGCTCGCCCGTGACCGCGCCAGCCTCGCGCTGGGCATGCAACTGCTGAGCGTCGCGCCGGGCAGGGCGCGCCTGAGCATGCCGGTGCGCGCCGACATGATCCAGGGCCATGGCACCTGCCATGGCGGCTACATCTTCACCCTGGCCGACTCGGCGTTTGCCGTGGCCTGCAACACCTACAACCAGGTCACCATCGGCCTGGGCTGCAGCATCGACTACATCGCCCCGGCACTGATGGGCGACACGCTCAATGCAAGTTGCGTGGAGCAGAGCCGTGGCGGACGCACCGGCAACTACGACGTGCGTGTGGAAAACCAGAACGGGCAGCTGATCGCGCTGTTCCATGGCAAATCTTACAAGGTGCAAGGCACAGTGCTTGCCCAGGAGACCGCAGATGAATGACGCCCTTATCATCGACGCCGTGCGCACCCCCATCGGGCGCTATGCCGGCGCGCTGAGCACGGTACGTGCCGACGACCTGGGCGCGGTGCCGCTGCGTGCGCTGATGGCGCGCCACCCGCAGGTGGACTGGTCGCAGGTGGACGACGTGCTGTTCGGCTGCGCCAACCAGGCCGGCGAAGACAATCGCAACGTGGCGCGCATGTCGGCGCTGCTGGCCGGCCTGCCGATAGACGTGCCGGGCACCACGGTCAACCGCCTGTGCGGCTCGGGCATGGACGCCATCGGCCTGGGCGCACGCTCGATCCGCAGTGGCGAAGCCGGCCTGCTGCTGGTGGGCGGGGTAGAGTCGATGTCACGCGCCCCGCTGGTGATGGGCAAGGCCGAACAGGCCTTCTCGCGCCAGGCGCAATTGTACGACACCACCATTGGCTGGCGCTTCGTCAACGCCGCGATGGAAAAGGCGTATGGTATCGACTCGATGCCGGAGACTGCCGAAAACGTCGCCGCACAGTTCGGCATCTCCCGTGCCGACCAGGACGCCTTCGCCCTGCGCAGCCAGCAACGTGCGGCGGCTGCCCAGGCCAGCGGGCGCCTGGCGCAGGAGATCGTGCCGGTGTCGATTGCCCAGCGCAAGGGCGAGCCCAGGCGCGTCGAGCACGACGAACACCCGCGTGGCGACACCACGCTGCAGATGCTGCAACGCCTGGGTACGCCGTTTCGCGAGGGCGGCAGTGTCACGGCGGGCAATGCCTCGGGGGTCAACGACGGTGCCTGTGCGCTGCTGCTGGCAAGCCCGGCGCAGGCTGCCCGCTTCGGGCTCAAGGCCCGTGGGCGGGTGGTGGCGATGGCCACGGCCGGCGTCGAGCCGCGCATCATGGGCATCGGCCCGGTGCCGGCCACGCGCAAGGTGCTGGAACTGGCCAACCTGAACCTGGCCGACATGGATGTCATCGAGCTGAACGAAGCCTTCGCCGCGCAGGGCCTGGCGGTGCTGCGCGAGCTCGGGCTGGCTGACGACGACCCGCGGGTCAACCCCAATGGCGGCGCCATCGCCCTGGGGCATCCGCTGGGCATGAGCGGCGCTCGCCTGGTGACCACCGCACTGGTGGAACTGGAGCAGCGCGGCGGGCGGTACGCGCTGTGTACGATGTGCATCGGCGTGGGGCAGGGTATCGCGATGATCATCGAGCGAACCTGAGCCGGCAATACAGCGGGAGCCGTGCAGCTCCCACACTCGGGCCCGTCAGGGGCTGAACCATAAAAAGAATCAGAGTGAACACATGAACATGGCCGCCTTGAACACTGCTGTACTCGACCCGCTGGAGACCGCCAGCATCGATGAACTGCGCCAGCACCAGCTTGACCGCCTGCGCTGGAGCCTGTCCCACGCCTACCAGAACGTGCCGCTGTACCGCCAGCGCTTCGACCAGTTGGGGGTGCACCCCGACGAGGTGCGTTCGCTGGACGACCTGGCCCGATTCCCGTTCACCACCAAGACCGACCTGCGCGACAACTACCCCTACGGCATGTTCGCCGTGCCCATGCATGACGTGGTGCGGGTGCACGCCTCCAGCGGCACCACCGGCAAGCCGACGGTGGTGGGCTACACGCAGAACGATATCGACACCTGGGCCAACGTGGTGGCGCGCTCGATCCGCGCCGCGGGCGGGCGCAAGGGCGACAAGGTGCATGTGTCGTACGGCTACGGGCTGTTCACCGGCGGGCTGGGCGCGCATTACGGCGCCGAACGCCTGGGCTGCACGGTGATCCCGATGTCGGGCGGGCAGACCGAGAAGCAGGTGCAGCTGATCAACGACTTTCAGCCGGACATCATCATGGTCACGCCCTCGTACATGCTCAACCTGGCCGACGAGATCGAGCGTCAGGGGCTGGACCCGCACAAGCTGGCGCTGCGCCTGGGGATCTTCGGTGCCGAGCCGTGGACCGACGAGCTGCGCCGCTCCATCGAGCAGCGCATGGGCATCACCGCGCTGGATATCTACGGGCTGTCGGAAATCATGGGCCCGGGCGTGGCCATGGAGTGCGCCGAGACCAAGGACGGGCCGACCCTCTGGGAAGACCACTTCTACCCCGAAATCATCGACCCGGTGACCGGTGCGGTGCTGCCCGACGGACAGATGGGCGAACTGGTGTTCACCTCGCTGAGCAAGGAGGCGCTGCCGATGATCCGCTACCGCACCCGCGACCTGACGCGACTGTTGCCCGGCACCGCGCGGCCAATGCGGCGCATCGACAAGATCACCGGGCGCAGCGACGACATGCTCATCGTGCGTGGGGTCAACGTGTTCCCGACCCAGGTCGAGGAACAGGTTCTGAAAATAAAACAGTTTTCAGAGTGCTATGAGATTTATCTGTATCGTGATGGAAATCTCGACACGGTGGATGTGCACGTGGAACTGCGTGCCGAATGCCAGCACTACGACGAGGCGCAGCGCAGGCTGCTGACTGCCGAGCTGGGCAAGCAGATCAAGACCTACATCGGCATCAGCACGCGCATCGTGCTGCAGCCGTTGGGCACGCTGAAACGTTCGGAAGGCAAGGCCTGTCATGTGTATGACAAGCGTCTGGCCAGCTGATAGCTGATGGCTGCCGAAGCCCCGATCTGGTCGGGGCTTTTTTTTGTTCTTGGGTAAAGCGTGTTCCTGTGGGAGCGGGCTTGACCCGCGATGGAGCGCGTAGCGGTCCGCTTTCAGTGCAAAGCGATACAAAAAAACATTAGATACACTAAAAAGCTGTTTGATATTGAATTGTGTATCGCTTATAAATACTCCCATGCCCAACCAGCCTTGAGGCGGGAGCCCGAACATGTACGCACAGCTTGTCGAAACCGGCGTCAAACGCATCAAGTCCCTGGACGAGATGTCGCCCCAGGAACGTGCCTTCCAGGAAAAGATCGACGCCGAAATCAAGATCGAAGCCAAGAACTGGATGCCCGACGCCTACCGTCAGACCCTCATCCGCCAGATTTCCCAGCACGCCCACTCCGAGATCGTCGGCATGCTGCCCGAGGGCAACTGGGTCACCCGTGCCCCGACCCTCAAGCGCAAGCTGCAGCTGATGGCCAAGATCCAGGACGAAGCCGGCCACGGCCTGTACCTGTACAGCGCCATGGAAACCCTGGGCGCCGATCGCGACGAAGAGATCGCCAAGCTGCACAGCGGCAAGGCCAAGTACTCCAGCATCTTCAACTACCCGACCCTCAACTGGGCCGACATGGGCGCGGTGGGCTGGCTGGTGGATGGCGCCGCCATCGTCAACCAGGTGGTGCTGCAGCGCACCTCCTACGGCCCCTACGCACGGGCCATGGTGCGCATCTGCAAGGAAGAGAGCTTTCACCAGCGCCAGGGCTACGAGATTCTGCTGACCATGATGCGCCACGGCACCCAGGCCCAGAAGGACATGGTGCAGGACGCGATCAACCGCCTGTGGTGGCCGGCGCTGATGATGTTCGGCCCCAGCGACGACAACTCGCCCAACAGCGCGCAGTCGATGGCCTGGAAGATCAAGCGCCAGAGCAACGACGAACTGCGCCAGCGCTTCGTCGACCAGACCATCCCGCAGCTCGAACTACTGGGCTGCACCGCCCCCGACCCCGACCTGAAGTGGAACGCCGAGCGCGGCCACTACGATTTCGGCGCCATCCAGTGGCAGGAATTCTTCGACGTGCTCAAGGGCAACGGCCCGTGCAACCAGGAACGCCTGGCCACCCGACGCAATGCCATCGAAAGCGGCGCCTGGGTGCGTGAAGCCGCCGTCGCCTACGCCCGCAAACAACAGAACAAGAACGCCGCCTGAACCGGCGACTGATGGGAGATACACGATGTCTGTCTGGACCCTCTACGAAGTGTTCGTGCGCAGCAAGCACGGCCTGAACCACAAGCATGTGGGCAGTGTGCATGCCGCCGACGACGCCATGGCCATCGAGAACGCCCGCGAGCTGTACACCCGCCGCAGCGAAGGCGTAAGCCTGTGGGTGGTGCCCTCGGCGCTGATCGTGGCCTCCTCGCCGGACGAGAAGGACCCGCTGTTCGACCCGGCCGACGACAAGGTCTACCGGCACGCCAGCTTCTACGAGCTGCCCGACGAAGTCGGACACATGTGAGGTCGACCATGAACAGCACCCAAGACGATCTGATCCATTACCTGCTGCTGCTGGGCGACAGCGCCCTGATCCAGGGCCAGCGCCTGTGCGAGTGGTGCGGCAAGGCGCCGGCCATCGAAGAAGAACTGGCGCTGATGAACGTCGGCCTGGACCTGGTGGGCCAGGCGCGCAACTGGCTGGACTACGCCGCCGAGCTGCTGGCCGACGGCCGCGATGCCGACGACCTGGCGTTTCGCCGCGACGAGCGCGCCTACCGCAACCTGCTGCTGGTGGAGCAGCCCAACGGCGATTTCGCTGTGACCATGGCCAAGCAGTTCCTGTTCGACGCCTGGCACCTGCAGGTGCTCAAGGGCCTGTGCGACTCCACCGACCTGCGCATCGCCGGCATCGCCGCCAAGGCGCTCAAGGAGGTCACCTACCACCTGCGTCGCTCCAGTGAATGGGTGCAGCGCCTGGGTGGCGGCACCGACGAAAGTCGCCGGCGCATGCTCGCGGCCATCACGCAGGTGTGGCGCTTCACCGTGGAGCTGGCCAGCGGCAGCGAGGCTGAAACCCGCCTGGCCGCAGCGGGCATCGGCGCCGACCCGGCGCAGGTCGGCGCGGCATGGCTGCACCAGGTCGAGGCCACCTTCGCCTCGGTCGAACTGCCGTTGCCGCCTGCGGCCAGCCACTTCTACCTCAGCGGGCGTACCGGCATGCACACCGAGCACCTGGGCATCCTGCTGGCCGAAATGCAGTTTTTGCCACGGGCCTACCCCGATGCAACCTGGTGAGCTGATCGCCAGCGACCACGGTGCGCGGGCACTGCGGGCCGATGACCTGAGCCACGCCTGGACGGTGCTGGAGCAGGTGATGGACCCTGAAGTGCCGGTGGTCAGCGTGGTCGACCTCGGGATAGTGCGCGACCTGCACTGGCAGGCCGGCCACCTGCACCTTGTGGTCACGCCGACCTATTCGGGCTGCCCGGCCACCGAGGTGATCGAGGGCGATATCCGCCAGGCGCTGGAGCAGGCCGGGTTCGCCGCGCCGTGCCTGGAGCGGCGCCTGACGCCGGCCTGGAGCACCGACTGGATCACCGAGCAGGGGCGCGAGCGCCTGCGTGCCTATGGCATCGCGCCGCCCGTGGGCAGTGCCAGCAAGCGCAGCCTGCTGGGCGAAAGCCCGCAGGTGCTGTGCCCGGTGTGCGCCAGCAGCCACACCGAGCTGCTCAGCCAGTTCGGCTCCACGGCCTGCAAGGCCCTGTACCGGTGCCGCGAGTGCCTGGAACCTTTCGACTATTTCAAATGCATCTGAGCGCGCTGGCGCCGTGCAGCGGGAGAACAGCATGAGTCAATTTCACAGCCTGACCATCAAGGATGTGCGCGCCGAGACCCGCGATGCGGTGTCGATTGCCTTCGAGGTGCCGGCGCACCTGCAGGACGATTTCCGTTTCACCCAGGGCCAGTACCTGGTGATGCGCACGCAACTGGACGACGAGGAAGTGCGCCGTTCTTACTCGATCTGCAGCGGCGTGGAAGACGGCGAGCTGCGCGTGGCGATCAAGCGCGTGGCCGGCGGGCGCTTCTCGGCGTTTGCCAACGAGGTGCTCAAGGTCGGCCACCGCCTCGAAGTGATGCCGCCTTCGGGCAACTTCCATGTGCCACTGGACCCGACCCGTCGCGGCAACTACCTGGCGGTGGCGGCGGGCAGCGGCATCACGCCGATCCTGTCGATCATCAAGACCACCCTGGAGCGCGAACCCGACAGCCGCTTCACCTTGCTCTACGGCAACCGCTCAAGCTCCGGCGCGCTGTTTCGCGACAAGCTCGAAGACCTGAAGAACCGCTACCTGCAACGCCTGAACCTGATCTTCGTGTTCAGCCGCGAGCAGCAGGACGTGGACCTGTACAACGGGCGCATCGACGCCGACAAGTGCGGTCAGCTGTTCTCGCGCTGGCTTGACCCCAGGGCGCTGGACGCCGCCTTCATCTGCGGCCCGCAGGCGATGACCGAGACCGTGCGCGACAGCCTCAAGGCCAATGGCATGGCGGGGGAGAAGATCCATTTCGAGCTGTTTGCAGCGGCGGGCGACGAACGCAAGCGTGAAGCCCGCGAGGCGGCACGCCAGCTGGACGCCGCCGTCAGCCAGATCACCGTGATCAGCGACGGTCGGGCGCTGGCCTTCGACCTGCCGCGCAACACCGTCAGCGTGCTGGATGCCGGCAATGCCATCGGCGCCGAGCTGCCGTACTCGTGCAAGGCCGGGGTGTGCTCGACCTGCAAGTGCAAGGTCATCGAAGGGGAGGTGGAGATGGACAGCAACCACGCCCTGGAGGACTACGAAGTGGCGGCGGGGTATGTGCTGTCGTGCCAGACGTACCCGGTCAGCGACAGGGTGGTGCTGGACTTCGATCAGGTCTGATAACGCGTCGGTCCCATCGCCGGCAAGGCCGGCTCCTACACGGCGATGAGGCCCGCCTGAACACCGCAACACCTGTGTGCCCTGAAAACTAAAACAACAACACCAAGAGAGCGCCCCAATGACCCCCGAAGACATCGACAGCATCTGCAAGCACCCCGACTTCAAGCAACTGGTACGGCGCAAGCAGCGCCTGAACTGGTCGCTGACCCTGGCCATGCTGGTCATCTACTACGGCTTCGTGCTGCTGGTGGCGTTCTCCCCCAGCACCCTGGGGCAATCGCTCAGCGGCGGCGTGACCACCGTCGGCATGCTGGTCGGCGTGCTGGTGGTGCTGGTGTCCTTCGGCCTCACCGGGATCTACGTGTACCGCGCCAACAACGTGCTCGACCCGCTCAACGACAAGGTCCGCCAGGAGTGCGCGAAATGAACTGGACAGCCATCAGCATGTTCCTGCTGTTCGTCGTGTTCACCCTGGGTATCACCCGCTGGGCCGCACAGCGCACCCGTTCGGCCAGTGACTTCTACACCGCAGGCGGCGGCCTCACCGGCTTTCAGAACGGCCTGGCCATCGCCGGCGACATGATCAGCGCCGCCTCGTTCCTGGGCATCTCCGCGATGATGTTCCTCAACGGCTATGACGGCCTGCTGTACGCCCTGGGCGTGCTGGCCGGCTGGCCGATCATCCTGTTCCTGATTGCCGAGCGCCTGCGCAACCTGGGCAAGTACACCTTCGCCGACGTGGTGTCGTACCGCCTGGACCAGACCCCGGTGCGCCTGACCTCGGCCCTGGGCACCCTGACCGTGGCACTGATGTACCTGGTGGCGCAGATGGTCGGCGCCGGCAAGCTGATCGAGCTGCTGTTCGGCATCAGCTACCTGTATGCGGTGATGCTGGTGGGCGTGCTGATGGTGTTCTACGTGACCTTCGGCGGCATGCTCGCCACCACCTGGGTACAGATCATCAAGGCCGTGCTGCTGCTCTCGGGCACCAGCTTCATGGCGTTCATGGTGCTCAAGCACTTTGGTTTCAGCACCGAAGCGATGTTCAGCGCCGCCACCGAGGTGCACGCCAAGGGCACCGCGATCATGGCTCCGGGCGGGCTGCTGTCCAACCCCATCGACGCGATTTCCCTGGGCCTGGGCATGATGTTCGGCACCGCCGGGCTGCCGCATATCCTGATGCGCTTCTTCACCGTGAGTGACGCCAAGCAAGCGCGCAAGAGCGTGTTCTACGCCACCGGTTTCATCGGCTACTTCTACCTGCTGCTGATCATGGTGGGCTTCGGCGCCATCGTGATGGTCGGCACCGACGCAAGCTACCGCGACGTCAACGGCGCGATCATCGGCGGCGGCAACATGATCGCCGTGCACCTGGCCCAGGCCGTGGGCGGCAACCTGTTCCTGGGCTTCATCTCGGCCGTGGCCTTCGCCACCATCCTGGCGGTGGTGGCCGGGCTGGCGTTGTCCGGCGCCTCGGCGGTGTCCCACGACCTGTACGCCTGCGTGATCCGCAAGGGCCAGGCCACCGAGAAGCAAGAGATGCGCGTGTCGCGAATCGCCACCCTGGCCATCGGCGTGCTGGCGATCATCCTGGGCCTGATGTTCGAGTCGCAGAACATCGCGTTCCTGTCCGGGCTGGTGCTGGCGATTGCCGCCTCGGTGAATTTCCCGGTGCTGTTCCTCTCGATGTACTGGAAGGGCCTGACCACCCGTGGCGCGGTGATCGGCAGCATGAGCGGGCTGGTCTCGGCCATCGTGCTGCTGGTGCTCAGCCCGGCGGTGTGGGTCAACGTGCTGCACAACGAAACGGCGCTGTTCCCCTACAGCAACCCGGCGCTGTTCTCCATGAGCCTGGCGTTCCTGGGCGCCTGGGTGTTCTCGGTCACCGACACCTCGGAGCGGGCAGCGCAGGAACGCGGCCGCTACCTGGCGCAGTTCATCCGCTCGATGACCGGCATCGGTGCCGCAGGCGCAAGCAAACACTAATAAACCAAAACGATTGTCGGGTATAAAAATAATGAACCACATTCGCTTCATGCCGGCTTCGCTGCTGGCCGGCTTCGCCTTGCCCCTGGTCGCCGCGCCGGCCCTGGCCGACTTCATCGACGACAGCCATGCCAAGGTCGAGTTGCGCAACCACTACATCAACCGCGATTTTCGCCAGAGCAACGCGCCGCAATCCAAGGCCGAGGAGTGGGCCCAGGGTTTTACCGTGAAGTTCGAGTCCGGCTTCACCGATGGCCCGATCGGGGTAGGCGTCGACGCCATGGGGCAACTGGGCATCAAGCTCGACTCCAGCCGTGATCGGCGCGGCACCGGGCTGCTGCCGTTCGGGCCCGACAGCCTGGAACCGGCCGACGACTACAGCGAGCTGGGCCTGACCGCCAAGCTGCGCGCCTCAAAGAGCGTGCTGCGCCTGGGTACCTTGCAGCCGATCCTGCCGGTGGTGGTGTACAACGACACCCGCCTGCTGGCCGCCAGCTTTCAGGGCGGCCTGCTGACCAGCCAGGAGATCGACGGCCTGACGTTCAACGCCGGGCGGCTGACCAAGGCCAACCTGCGCGATTCCTCCAGCCGCGACGACATCGGCTACGGCGCGGCCAGCAGCGACCGCTTCGATTTTGGTGGCGGCACCTATGCCTTCACCCCGCAACTGAACCTGACCTACTACTACGCCAAGCTCGACCAGATCTACCGTCAGCAGTTCGTCGGCCTGGTGCACACCCAGCCACTGGGCGAGGGCCTGAGCCTGCGCAGCGACCTGCGCTATTTCGACAGCCGTGGCGACGGTGCCGAGCGGGCAGGGCGCATCGACAACCGCAACTTCAACGGCATGTTCACCCTGGCCAGCGGCGCGCACAAGGTCAGTGCCACCTTCCAGCAGATGTCGGGCGACAGCGCCTTCCCGTTCCTCAACGGCGGCGACCCGTACACCGTCAACCTGGTGACCTACAACACCTACACCCGCGCCGGGCTCGACTCCTGGCAACTGCGCTACGACTACGACTTCGTCGCCCTGGGCATTCCGGGCCTGAGCTTCATGACCCGCTACACCGACGGGCGTCATGCCAGGACCGCGACCGTGGACAACGGCCGCGAGCGCGAACGCGACACCGACATCACCTACGT
The DNA here is from genome assembly GCF_017848315.1 of Pseudomonas palmensis. GTDB lineage: Bacteria > Pseudomonadota > Gammaproteobacteria > Pseudomonadales > Pseudomonadaceae > Aquipseudomonas > Aquipseudomonas palmensis. The sequence continues at coordinate 49,770 of NZ_JAFKEC010000023.1, read as the reverse complement.
GGTGCAGAGCGGCCCGTTGAAGAACGTCAGCCTGCGCTGGCGCAACGTCACCTTCCGCTCAGGCAACGGCTTGACCAACAGCCTGGACGAGAACCGCCTGATCATCGGCTACACCCTGGCGCTGTGGTAAGCGCGCCCCTTAAAAGAACCGGAGGACACCTCATGTCTGTTGCCCCAACCTTGCAAAGCTTCATCGCCGGCCGCTGGCTCGGCCAGCATGGCGCGCAGCCGCTGCGCAGCGCCCTGGACGGGCACATATTGGCGTACAGCCATGAAGAGCGGCCCGACTTTGCCGAAGCCATCGAGCATGCGCGCCGTGAGGGCCTGCGCAGCCTGATGGCGATGGACTTCCAGCAGCGTGCCGCGCGGCTCAAGGCCCTGGCGCTTTACCTGGCCGAGCGCAAGGAACAGCTCTACGCACTGTCCCACCACAGCGGCGCAACCCGCGCCGACAGCTGGATCGACATCGAGGGCGGCAACGCCACGCTGTTCGCCTATGCCGGCATCGGCAGCCGCGAACTGCCCTCGGGCAACCTGCTGCACGAAGGCCCGGCCATCCCGCTGGGCAAGCAGGGCACCTTCGCCGGCAGCCACATCCTGGTGCCGCGTGCGGGGCTTGCGGTGCACATCAACGCGTTCAACTTCCCGATCTGGGGCATGCTCGAAAAGTTCGCGCCGACCTTTCTGGCCGGCATGCCGTGCATCGTCAAGCCGGCCACCTCCACCAGCTACCTGACCGAAGCGGTGGTGCGCCTGATGGATGAGTCCGGCCTGCTGCCGGCCGGCAGCCTGCAACTGGTGGTGGGCAGCACCGGCGACCTGCTCGACCGCCTGCAAGGCCAGGACGTGGTGACCTTCACCGGTTCTGCCGACACCGCGGCCAAGCTGCGGGTGACCCCGAACCTGATCCGCCACTCGGTGCCGTTCACCGCCGAGGCCGACTCGCTCAACTGCGCGATCCTGGGCCCGGACGTGAAGCCGGACGATGCCGAGTTCGACCTGTACATCAAGGAAGTGGTGCGCGAGATGACCACCAAGGCGGGGCAGAAGTGCACCGCCATCCGCCGCGCCATCGTGCCGGCCAAGCACCTGGACGCCGTGGCCACGCGCCTGCGCGAGCGCCTGAGCAAGGTAGTGGTGGGCGACCCGTCGGTGGAGGGCGTGCGCATGGGCGCGCTGGCTTCCCATGACCAGCAGCGCGACGTGGGCGAGCGGGTGCGCAGCCTGCTGCAGAGCTGCGATCAGCTGTTCGGTGCCAGCGATGGTTTCGAGCCTCGGGGCGAGGGCGTGAGCGAAGGGGCGTTCTTTGCGCCGACCCTGCTGCAGGCACGCGACCCGCACGCCGACGGCGGTGCCCACGACATCGAGGCCTTCGGCCCGGTGAGCACGCTGATGGCCTACGACGATCTGGACGAAGCGCTGGCGCTGGCCGCGCGCGGCAAGGGCAGCCTGGTGGCCAGCCTGGTGACCGCCGACCGCGAGGTGGCAGCCAAGGCCATTCCGGTGGCTGCGGCCTGGCACGGTCGGTTGCTGATCCTCGACAGCGAGGCGGCGGCGGAGTCCACCGGGCACGGTTCGCCCTTGCCGCAGCTCAAGCACGGCGGCCCTGGGCGTGCCGGTGGCGGTGAAGAGCTGGGCGGGCTGCGGGCGGTCAAGCACTACCTGCAGCGTGCGGCAGTGCAGGGTTCGCCGAGCATGCTGATGGCGGTGACCGGCGAGTATGTGCGCGGTGCCCAGGTGTTCGAGAGCGAGGTGCACCCGTTCCGTCGTCACTTCGAAGAGCTGCGCATCGGCGAGTCGCTGCTGACCCATCGGCGTACCGTGACCGAAGCGGACCTGGTGAACTTCGGCTGCCTGTCGGGGGATCATTTCTACATGCACTTCGACGACATTGCGGCCAGGCAATCGCAGTTCGGCAAGCGCATTGCGCATGGCTACTTCGTGCTGTCGGCGGCGGCGGGGCTGTTCGTCTCGCCGGGCGAGGGGCCGGTGCTGGCCAACTATGGCCTGGACACCCTGCGTTTCATCAGCCCGGTGGGCATTGGCGACACCATCCAGGCGCGCCTGACCTGCAAGCGCAAGATCGACCAGGGCAAATCCAGCCCGCTGGGCCAGCCGCAAGGGGTGGTGGCGTGGGATGTGGAAGTGACCAACCAGCTGGGTGAGCTGGTGGCCAGCTACGACATCCTGACGCTGGTGCTCAAGCGCCCGGCCTGACCTTGTTCGCCTGTAGGAGCCGGCCTTGCCGGCGAAGGGGCATGACTGGCCAGCGTGCCATGACTCTTCGCCGGCAAGGCCGGCTCCTACAGACCAAGGGGCCGGGCCTGCAAACCAATATGGCACGCACACAAAAATACCTGGCACACACGCAAGCGCTTTACCCCCTCCGACTTTGCTCTAATCCCGTCATGGCCTGCCACGCCACTCATTGATCCACCCAGAACGGGATAACAATAAAAAATGAAACGCTTGATGCCGCTTGCCGTGCTCTACGTGTCAACGCTCGCCCACGCCGGCACGCCCGGCAACATCGACGCCAACCGACTGCTCAACGCCAACCAGGACGCCGCCAACTGGCTCGCCCACGGGCGTACCTACGACGAACAACGCTTCAGCCCGCTGACCCGCATCAACGACCAGAACGTCGCCGGGCTTGGCCTGGCCTGGACGCAGAAGCTCGACATCGATCGCGGTACCGAAGCCACCCCCATCGTGGTCGACGGCGTGATGTACACCACCGGTGCCTTCAGCATCGTGTATGCCTTCGACGCCGCCAGCGGCAAGCCGCTGTGGAAGTACGACCCCAAGATCCCCATGGAAAAACTCAGCCAGGGCTGCTGCGACGTGGTCAACCGCGGTGTGGCCGTGTGGCAGGGCAAGGTCTACGTGGGCAGCTTCGATGGGCGCCTGATCGCCCTCGATGCGGCCACCGGCAAGGAGGTGTGGAGCGTCGACACCGTTCTGGACCCCAACAAGAGCTACACCATCACCGGCGCCCCGCGCATCGTCAAAGGCAAGGTGCTGATCGGCAACGGCGGCGCCGAGTTCGGCGTGCGCGGCTATATCACCGCCTACGATGCCGATACCGGCAAGCAGGCCTGGCGCTTCTTCACCGTGCCCGGCGACCCGGCGCTGCCACCGGAAAACGAGGCCATGGCCAAGGCCATGAAAACCTGGAAGGGCAATGGCTGGGTCAAGTGGGGCGGTGGCGGCACCGTATGGGACTCGATGTCCTACGACCCCGAGCTGGACCTGCTGTACGTGGGCACCGGCAACGGCTCGCCGTGGAACTACCAGTTCCGCAGCCAGGGCGAGGGCGACAACCTGTACCTGTCGTCGATCGTCGCGCTGCGCCCGGAAACCGGCGAATACGTGTGGCACTTCCAGGTGACGCCCGGCGATCGCTGGGACTTCACCGCCACCCAGCAGATCGTGCTGGCCGACATCCAGATCGACGGCAAGACCCGCAAGGTGCTGATGCAGGCACCCAAGAACGGTTTCTTCTACGTGATCGACCGCACCAACGGCGAGTTCATCTCGGGCAACAACTTCGTGCAGGTGAACTGGGCCAGCGGCCTGGACCCCAAGACCGGGCGCCCCATCCTCACCGACCAGGCCGACTACGCCAAGGCGCCGAAGGTGATACAGCCAAGCTTCCTCGGCGGCCACAGCTGGCACCCGATGTCGTACAACCCCAACACCGGCTATGTGTACATCCCGGCCCAGGACACCGTGGCCGAACTCAAGGCCGCCGACAAGCCGCTGTTCCTGCCGACCAAGTCGGTGGTCAACTTCGGCCTGGACGTGCCCGACCTGCCGGAAGACCCGAAGGTGTTCAACCAGATCCGCAGCGCCTGGCGCGGGCACCTGATTGCCTGGGACCCGGTCAAACAGCAGGCCGCCTGGACCCACGACTATGTCGAGTCCGGCAACGGCGGCACCCTCAGCACCGCCGGCAACCTGGTGTTCCAGGGCACCTCGGACGGCCGCGTCATGGCCTTCAGCGCCGACAAGGGCAAGCAGCTGTGGGAGCACCGCGCCAACTCCGGCGTGCTCGGCGGGCCGGTCACCTATGAGGTCAAGGGCGAGCAGTACGTGGCGTTCATGGCCGGCTGGGGCGGCATCATGCCGCTGATCGCAGGCGGCCTGACCGACAAGGGCAAGGTGCAACCCGAATCCCGCGTGCTGGTGTTCAAGCTTGGCGCCAAGGGCGAACTGCCGCCGCCGCGCAAGGCGCCGGTGCTGCCACCGCAGGTGCCCGCGCTGACAGCCTCGGCGGATGAAATCGCCCAGGGCCGCACCCTGTTCAACGGCATGTGCGGCGCCTGCCACGGCCTCAACGCCTCCAGCGGCGGGGTGATCCCCGACCTGCGCTACCTGAGCCCGGACAAGCACCAGGCCTTCGTCGGCATCGTCAGCGGTGCGTTCATGAGCAAGGGCATGCCGAGCTTTGCCGGGGTACTGGACATGCCGCAGATGCAACTGATCCAGCAATACATCATCAAGCGCAGCCTTGACCTGCGCGCCGCCGCCGACGCCACTGCGGCGCAGTAAGCCACCCCTCGACCCCGCTCGCCAGGCGTGCGAGCGGGGCAGCCTCAACCCGTTCCAATAACAATTAACCGGTAGACAGGTGATCCCCATGAAAGCGCTTTTGCACAAAGGCGGCGCATTGCCGTGCTCGCTGTTCCTTGCCCTGTGCGCCAGCCCCGCGCTGGCCGATGTACGCCCCGACTCCGGCGACTATGCCGCGCTGCCACCGGGCACCGACCTGGCCTTGCTGTACCAGCAGAACCCGCGCATCGACCGCTCGTACATGGGCGGCAAGCGCGCCGCCGACAACCTCGACCTGGACCTGACCGTGGGCGTGCTGCGTCTGGTGCACTTCACCGAGTTCTTCAACACCGGCCTGATCTGGGACCCGCAGATCATCATCCCCTACGGCCATCAGGAAATCGGCGCCACCGGCCAGAAGAACAGCGGCCTGGGCGACATCACCTTCGGCGCCACGGTGTGGAGCCTGGCCGACATGGAGCGCAACCGCCACCTGGGCTGGTCGCTGTTCGTCACCGCGCCCACCGGCGCCGACAAGAACCAGGGCTTTGCCCTGAGCGGCAACCGCTGGGCGGCGGACTTCCAGGTGGGCTATGTGCACGGCTTCAACGAACGCTGGACGTGGGACGTGATCGCCGAGACCGAGTTCTACCAGGAGCAGCGCGACACCGGTGCGCACCGTGACCCGCTGATCCAGCTGCACAACCACCTGCGCTACAACTTCACCCCGGCCACCTCGGTGGCGCTGTCGTACCGGCACAACTGGGGCTCGCGCGAGACGCTGGACGGGCAGACCCTGGAAACCAGCCACAACAACGGCACGGTCGGCCTGTCGGCGACCACCATGCTGGGCAAGCAGTGGCAGGTAATGGGGCAGTACTGGCGGGATGTGGACGTGCGCTCGGGGCCGATGACCGACCATTCGCTGCAGTTCAGGTTGGCGTATATCTACTGAGGCGAGCCTGACGCACACCGGGTGAGGGGCACCCGGTGTGGTCACACGCCATGGCCGGGCTTAGACTGCGTGGCTTGGGCCTGTCAGTCGCCACGCGCCGGGCCGGACACTTGAACTGTGACGTGAACATGAAGCTCAAACTGTGCCTGCTGCTGCTTGTTTGCCCACCGCTGTTGGCCCAGGAGTTCGCCTGCCAACTGGGTGGCAAGATCGTTCCCGTTGCCGAGTATCGGCAGCCGACCCCTGTCTTCACCCGGCTGAAAAATGACGGGCATCCGATGACGGCCTTCGGCTTTTCAATTGCGCACAGTCAGGTGCTGGGGGCCGACAAAGCCGCGCGTGACTATTGCCAGTCGCTGATCGCAACAACGCGCACGGTGCTGTTGTCAGGTCAGTACCCGGCTGATCACTTTCACCCGGGCCAGACCCTGTCGCTCAAGCATGTGCATCGCGACCGCCATGTCTGGCCTTACTGGCCAGACTATTACTGGCTTGCAGATAGCCCCCAGGGCCGCTGACCGACTCTTCGCTGCCGCGTCGCCTGGCGTGATGGAGTTATTGGCCGACGTGGTCGCAGCCAGGGTCGTTCGAGGTTGGGTCGAGTGCGCCTGCGGTACGTCTCAGGCAGCGTTCAGTCGGGCGTTCAAGCGTGTTACGGGTAACACGCCTGGGTTGAGTCGCAGGTTGAGGCAGTCGGCTGCCATCTGAAACTGAGTGGGATGAGCGGGTGGGCCATCTTGGGCGGCCTTGGCACTATTTGAGACAAGGCCGAACGCGGTCGCTCGCACCTCTTTGATTTCGATAGGCCGCGTCTGCGGCCCGTGTGTTGCGTCATCAACTACTGACCGCTTTGGCCTCCATGCCATCAAGCACCGACTCGATCAATGCATTGCTCAATTCCAGCGAATGTTGCGAGGCCATCAGCAGGCTTTTGAACTGCTCATCGGCTCGTTCGCAGGCTTGTGCTGTGGTGTCCCTTGCACACTGGATCATGATCGACAGGTAGACCAGCGCCTCTTCGAGCTTGATGTCTTCGCGCACGGAAAACAGGGGCGGGTGATTGCCGTGGCAACAGCCGAAGGAGGTGTAGGCGGGTTTGCGCGGGGTGTTGGGCAGCGGGGGATTGGGGACGAACTTTGTCATGTGGTGCTCCTTGATTAGTGGAGCCGACCCTGATTCGGATACGGCGCTTTGTGCGCCTTGATTTATCTCAGGTGACCAAACCTGGACGCTGGATTTACAGCGACTGAGCAAGGTTAACGGGGTTGGGGTGGGGATTCAAGTTTCTGGCTGAGGGAAGGAGGAGGCGTTACCGTCTGAGTGCTGATGCATTCATTTTGACGATCTGGCTTGCTTTTGAATTTCAAAGGTTTGAGGCGCGCAGAGTGGCCTGCGCTTGAGGCTGACCAATACGTTGCAGTCTGTTGCGGCAGCTAGAGATTCTGGCCGTATGCGGTCTTGGGTGAAAGACCGCTAACAACCCATAGTAGCTTCACGAAGGGCCGCAATCGGCCAATGCCGCAGCAGTGGGCGCCGCAGCATGAGTGCGAAGACCTTTAATTACTCGACCTTGTTACCTGGCAATGGGGCCGTATGAATTTCGTCAAACATAGCGGTTGCCACTGAAGCAGCATAAACAATGTATTTCACATCACTTTCTTTGCTCTTGACTTCATAAATTTCACAAAGAAGGCTTTTGTTGTTCTTGGGCAACACTGCAGGCGACCAGGATGAAGGGCTCTTGAAGTTATACTCAGGGCCTTTGTACATTAAGGATTTTATGCCAACAACGGTGCGCTTGTATTTTTGTCTATCAGGCCTTTTGGAGTTTTCATAGTCGCCTATAAATGACCCTAAAGAACCGGAGACAACATCTATGCACTCCTTGTCTAGCGCGGTCTCATAATCAGCAGCCGCGTATGTTCCAACGCTGCCATGGTTGGAATAGAATTTTTGTCGGGGCGTCAATTTCTCTTCTGGCTGCTTGGGTTTATATTCATCACCCTCGAAATGGTATTCAATGTACCCTCGCGAAATATCCACCCTGTTGTATATTTTTCTCTTTTCTATGACGTCTTCAAAAGTGTACCAGCGATGCTCAATTAGTGTGTGCTCGACGTCTAGCCCGCTCGCCATCACTTTTAAAGAAAGCGCGGAGCCGAACAGGATATATGCAATGTTGATACTTTTCATGAGCTCGCCCAGGGCATGGTTTTTTTAAGTTTACTTGATTCTAGCCAGTGCACGGTAGAGTTGTAAATTTATCTAATGGCAAAATCAACCTCATCAATTGAATTGCCCCGCTTGTAGACGCGTCGTATGACCGCTTTTGGCCGATAGCTGCCACTCACAAACGACCGCTTTCGGCCAAAAGGAGCCAGCCGAAGGGCTCTAGGCTCTGTACAAAATCCCGAGAACCCAATAGACGCGCCTCATCTGCTGAGGTTTTGTAGAGCCCCCGCCACTCACGGAGACCCTGCCGCCTGCGCCTGCAACCACGCCACCGAAGCGGGCGATGCTTGGCTCAACGCAATCGAGCCCTGGTGCACCGAGCCGTCCCAGCCCTCCATCGTCACCCACAGCAGGGTATCCACCGGTGTCTTCGGGGATATCGGAATCGAGGTGCCCATGCTGTGCGGCGAACCAAAGAAGATCCCGCCCGCCGCGCGCAGGCTGCGGGGTTTGCCCACGCGCAGATAGGTCGCTTTCACTTCGCCGATGCAGGCCTCGCACAAGGCCGCGCTGAAACTCTTGATATACCCCGCCGGCCCTTCGTTGCGCGGCGGCTGGGCGCGAAACTCCGCCAGGCGCAGGCTCCACGGCCCGACCGTAACCTCCCCGATCTCCCGCTCGCCAAGCCCCGCCTCACCCTTGAACAACGCCTGATCAGCGAAGTACCTGGGCAAAAATACCAGGGGCACCACCACCAGCACCACGTTCAGATGAAACCGCCATTTCAGCCAGTAGCGCCGCAGCGGCGAGCCACTCACCTCGATTGCCTTGCCTCGCTTGAGCGCAGCTGCAGTGGCCTGCAGCGTGCGCTTGCTCCAGATCAGCAGGCCGCTGAGCACCATCACGCTCAGTAGCAGGCCGAAGACAAACCACACCAGCTTCAGCCACAGCCCACCAAAGTCACCGGTATGCAGCGGGCGCATGGATTCGGTGACGAACTCCAGCGCGCGCCGATCCGACAGTGTGTAGGAGGTGATGACGCTGCCGTCGTACGGGTTCAGGTTCGCGCTCTGCTGCATCAGCGGATAGGCGCCACGCCCGCGCACCTGCAGGGTGTCATAGGCATTGCCCGGCAGCTTGATGAAGCTCGCGGTGAAGCCGGGCACCTGCGCCGAGAAATTCGCGATGGCCTGTTCCACGCTGATGCGCGCGGGTTGCTCGCCAGGTGCGGCCAGGGGCACCGTCTCCCTCGCGACAAGGCCAATGGCAGGCCGGCTGGAAATGGAGATGTGGTTGTCGGCCAGCACGGCCTGGATCAGAAACCAGAGGCCCGTGACCGAAATGATCGCGATGAACCAGATCGACCACACACCGCTCAGGCGATGGAAGTCGCCCCAGAAAATCCGCGCACCCTGGTTCAAGCGCAGGGTCGGTTTGAAAAAGGCCTTCCAGAAACGCTTGTAGACCACCAGCCCGGTCACCAGCGAGGCCAGCATCGGCAAGGCGAGCAATGACACCAGGTACCAGCCCCAGGGATAGCCATTACCGAAGGGCACCAGCCACCAGCCGTGCAGCGCACGGGTGAAGCCGCGCACGTCGAACGCCGGGCTCACCCCCTGGATCTTGCCGGTGTACGGGTTCACATAGAGGTTGCGGGTGCTGTGGTCCGGTTGTACCACCTGGACCTGCAGGGCGAACGAGTCCTGGTCGGGACGCAGGATGTACTGCACGTCCAGGTCGGGGCGGTCGCGATGAATGGCCGCGAGGATCTGGTCGTAGTCGAGCCGGCGGGCGTCTTGCGTCGGTGGGTTGGCACGCATTTGCGGCTTTGCCAGCCACACCAGCTCCTGGCTGACGACTGCCAGGGTACCGGTGACGCAGACGAGCAGGGCAAAGCACCAGATCGGCAATGCCAGCCAGCTGTGGATCAGGAACCATAACTTGGAGCGCGATTTCTTGGACATGACTCAGCTGTCGTCAGGGGAGTGCAAGAAGGACGACGGGCCCCTGGCATGAACACCCATGCCAGGGGCCCGAAACCTGCTCAGAACTGCGGTGTGTACTTGACGGTGAACATGACGTTGCGCGGGTCGCCGTAGTAGTTGTTGGAGGCCACTGCGGTATAGGACGGAATGTAGTAGACCTTGTCGAAGAGGTTGTTGAAGTTCACCGCCAGGCCGATCTCATCGCTGACCTTGTAGCCGATGCGTGCATTCCAGATCGTGAACCCTGGCGTCTCGAATTTGCGGTCGTAGGCGACGGCGCTGCTCTGGCTGTTCAAGCCACCGCCGACGCTGAAGCGGTTGAAGTCGCCTGGCAATGTGTAGTCGGACCAGATGCGCACCGTGTGCTTGGGGGTCCAGGTGGAGAAGATCTTGCCTTCGTAGGTGTTGTCCTCGATAAACCTGGTGGTGTTGTAGACATAGCTGGCAGACGCTTGCAGGCCAGGCAGCACTTCACCGTTGATTTCAGCCTCCAGCCCCTGGCTGCGCACCTTGCCGGATGCCTCGGAGCAGTTCGAGCCCCCGCACTGGGACTCGGTGTTGAGCATTGTGACGGCGCGGTTCTGGTGGTCGTAACGGAACAGGGCAAGCGAGGTGTTGAGCCGCCCGTCGTTGAGCTCGCCCTTGAGGCCGACTTCATAGTTGCTGCCGGTAATCGGCTCGATCGTGGAGCCGCCCACCCCGATGGCGCTCTGCGGAATGAACACGTCCGCATAGCTGGCGTAGGCCGACCACTCGGGCGTCAGCGCATAGACCAGCCCGGCGTAGGGCGTGACCACGCCATTGTTGGCCTTGTCACTGTTGCTGGGGTAGCTGAAGGCATTGCGATCGTAGATCTGCGAGTCGTACTCGTAGGAGTACCAGCTGGTGCGCCCGCCCAGGATCAGTGTCAGGGGGTCGGTGAGCTTGACGCGCCAGGTGCCGTAAATGCCTTTTTGCACGATCTTGTACTGGCTGTCGGTGCGCGTGCCGCGCGCCGCCAGGCTGTCGTAGTTTTCGTACGGCAGGTGGTTGTTCAGGTCGAAGATGTTGGCGCCTACGCTGCGTACTACGGCCATGGTGTTGTCGCTGGTGTAGCGCGAGTAGTTGCCCCCGAGCACGACTTCCTGATCGAAACCCAGGCCACTGAAGTCGCCGTCCACGAACAGGTCCAGGCCGCGGCTGTGCGAATTGAAGTCTGTGGCATAGCGCCAGTTGGCGACGCCGCTGCCATCGTTCGCCACACCGGTGGGTGTCACGATGTAGGCATAGGTCATTTCGTTGCGTTCGTTGATCGCGACCGCTGCTGTCTTGAACTTCCAGTGGTCGTTGAATCGGTGCTCCAGGTCGACGTAAAGGGCCAGTTGTTCGGTCAGCCCGCGGTTCCAGTCGGAGCCGGTGTACGTCGAGCGGGACAGGCCGATGTCACGTCCGTCGCTGTAGCGTGGCAGGCCGGCGACCATGGGCGTGAAGCGGGTCTTGCGATCACTGATGCCAACGCCCAGGGTGGTGTTTTCCGACAGGTCGAAGTCCAGGGCGCCGTAGACCTTCTGCTCCCATCCGCCAACGTGGTCGATGAACGAGTCGCGGGTGTCGTAGTCGACCACGGCGCGACCGCGCACGGTGCCCGCCTCATTCAACGGGCCGCCGACATCCGCCTGGGTAGCGTAGTGGTCCCAGCTTCCGGCCTGTGCGGTCAGGGTCACGGTGGGCTTGGCCTGGCCGCGCTTGCGCACCAGGTTCACCGCGCCGCCCGGGCTGTTGGCGCCTTGCAGCAGGGCCGCGCCGCCACGCAGCAGTTCCACCCGGTCGTAGAAGGCCGTGGATTCGGTGAGGTAGCTGCCTAGCGCATAGATGCCGCGGGTCATGGGCACGCCGTCGTACTGCAGCGATTCGATCTCGAACCCGCGCGAGGTGATGAAGCCACCCGTACCGGGGCTCTTGGCAAAGGTCATGCCCGGTGCGTTGGCGAACAGCTCAGGCAGGTTGGTGATGTTCTGGTCGTCCATGCGCTGGCGGGTCATGACCGTGACGCTTTGCGGGATGTCCTTGAGCTTGTGCTCACTCTTGCCGATGGTGACGGTGCCCGTGGTGTAGGAGCCGGTACCTTCGGTGGTGCTGCCCAGCGTCTGGCCGCTGACGTTGATCGCGCTCAGTTCGAGCGAACCGTTGCCGGGGTTGGACGCGATCAGCAGGTACACGCCATTGGCCTGGCGTGCCACCTGCAGGCCGCTGCCCGCCAGCAGGGTGGCGAAGCCGCCTGCGACGCTGTAGTCGCCCTGGAGGGCGGGGGCGCGGCGGCCCTGGGTGCTCGCGGCATCGAACGACAACACCACCCCGGCGGCGCTGGCAAAGCGGCCCAGGCTTTCGGTCAGCGTGCCGGGCGCGATGTCATAGGCACGGGTTTGCTCGCTGGACGCATGCGCGGCCAGGCCGGCGAGCGGCCAGGCGGCAACGCTGCCCAGGGCGAGGTGGGCCGCCAGGGCCAGTGCGGTGTGTGATCGTTGCATGACGCTCATGTTTCCTTCCCCAGAACACTCAGTTGAACTTGTGGGAGGGAAGGCCGGATGAGCGTCGATGAAAGTGCAAGTAAGTGAAAATTATTTTCATTCGTGGTGCCGGCTGGCTCAGGTGCGCGCCACAACCGTCACCCAGTAGCGCGTGCGGCGCTGTACGGTCAGCGGGAATGCGCTTTGCAGCGCCGTCAGGGCCAGTTCGGTATCGGTGATGGGGAACGCGCCGGAAATCTTCATCTGCGCCACCGCCGGGTCACAGTTCAGTACGCCGGGGCGATAGCGCGCGAGTTGCGCCAGCAGGGTCTGCAGCGGGGTATCGACCGCGATCACGCTGCCTTGCTCCCACGCCGCCACAGCGGCGTCGTTGCTGCGCAGGCTGCCGATCCCGGCCGGGCCGAACGCCACCCGCTGACCGGCATGCAGGCGCAGGCGCTCGATCGGCTGCACCGACACCTCCACGGCCTTTTCCAGCACCGCGACTTCGCTGCCATGGTCGTCGACGCTGACGGTGAAGCGGGTGCCCAGGGCCAGGACGCTGCCGTGGCGGGTATCGACCCTGAAAGGCCGGGCGGCATCGTCGCGGGCGGTGGTGATCAGCACCTGGCCGCGGTGCAGTAGCACACGCCGCTGCTGCATATCGAAATCCACGTCCACGGCGCTGTCGGTGTCCAGCAGCATCTGGCTGCCATCCGCCAGGCGCACGGCACGGCGTTCGCCGACGCCACTGCGGTAGTCGGCGTACCATTGGCGACGGGTGTCGCTGCGCCAGCCCAGCGTCCCGAGGACCCCACCGCCCAGCAGCATGGCCAGGCCGTACAGCACCTGGCGGCGGCTGTTGCCGCTGCCCAGCAAGGTGGAGGCGGCGATACGCCCCGGCAGCCCGGCAAAGCTGTGGCTGACCGCCTGCATGCGTTGCCAGGCCTGGCGGTGCAGCGGGTCGCTGTCGTGCCAGCGTTGCCACGAGGCCTGATCCTCGGCACTGACGGTGCCGGATGACAGTTGTGCGTACCAGCGCGCGGCCTCACGCACCGCCTCGCGTTGGGCGGCGGAGGGGGAGCGGTTCATTCGACGCTTTCCCACTGCATCAGGCAGACATGTTCCATGGCCTTGGCCATGTGGTTGTTGACCGAGCGCAGGGAAATATCCAGGCGCGTGGCGATCTGCGCGTAGGGCAGGCCCTCGAGCTGGGACAGGATGAACACCTCACGCACCTTGGCGCCCAGGCCGGCGAGCATGCGGTCCAGCTCCACCAGCGTTTCGAACATGATTGCCTGCGCTTCGGCGCTGGGGATGTCGGCAAGCGCAATGCTGGCCAGGGTTTCCATGTAGGCCTGTTCGAGCGAGCGACGGCGGAACAGGTCGATCATCAGGCCTTTGGCCACCGTCGACAGGTACTGGCGGGGTGCACGGATTTCCAGTGATGTGCGGGTCTTGAGGAGCTTGACGAACGTGTCCTGCACCAGGTCCGCCGCATCGCAGTGGCTGCCCATGCGCTTGCGCAGCCAGCCGTGCAGCCATGAGCTGTGCTGCGCATACAGCGCGCCGACAGCAGCAGGTAGGGCAGGTGACTCGACCGGCATGATTGCATCTCAAATGGGAATTGGTTGCATTATTATTCGGATCACGAGGAGGTGGCAATATCGGCAGGTGCCAGTGCGACGTGGCAGCGGAGGCGCTGACTCGCCACGAAAGGGTGCTTGCCAGGCGTTCGCCGAGTCATCCGGGATGGCAGCTGAAGGATTTCGCAGGGCGCGAGCAGGGGCGGGGGTGTACGCAACGGTGTGTCGATCGAAAGGCAGGGCGTGCGTGGCGCACTGCGTACAGACAACAACACGGCGCATCCCTGCGCCACTTCACATCAGAAACTGTACTTGGCCGTGAGCATCATGTTGCGCGGTGCGCCGTAGGTGTCGCCGCCATAGCTGGTCGAGTTGGAGATGGACGAGTAGTACTTGCGGTCGAACACGTTGTTGGCGTTGAGCTGCAGGTCCAGGTTGCGGGTCAGCCGGTAGCCGGCCATCAGGTCGGTGACGGCGTAGCCACCCTGTTCCAGGCGATAGCTGCCACCGTTGGCCAGCGCCACGTCGTTGTACAGGCGGCTCTGCCACGACACGTTGCCACCCACGCGCAGTTTCTCCAGCGGGCCCTGGAAGCGGTAGGTGGTGGTCAGCTTGAACAGGTGCTCGGGCGTGTCGGTGTCAAAGCGCTGGTTGACGTTCTGCGGGTTGGCGGCGTCCTTGAGGGTGTGCACGCGGGCATAGGTGTAGCCACCGCCCACCTGCCAGTTCTCGGTCAGCGCACCCTGCAGCTCGAAGTCGATACCCTGGCTGCGGATCTCGCCCGAGGCCTCGTAGCATTCGGTCTGCGGGCAGTTCGGCACGAACACCTGCACTGCACGGTTTTCCTGGTCGATGCGAAACAGCGCCAGGCTGGCGTTGAGCGCACCCTCGAAGTACTCGCCCTTGATGCCCACCTCGTAGTTCTTGCCCACGATCGGCTTGACCGGGGTGCCGGAGGTGCCCTTGCTGCTCTGCGGGGTGAAGATGTCGCTGTAGCTGACGTAGACCGAGTAATGCTCGTCCAGGTCATAGATCAGCCCGGCATAGCGGGTGACGTTGCGGGTGACCTTGTAGTCGCCGTCGCCATCGCGGTTGTCGTAGTCATACCAGTCCAGGCGCCCGCCCAGGATCAGCTTGAGCGGGTCGGCCAGGCTCAGGCGGGTGGTCAGGTACACGCCGTCCTGGGTGGTCACTTCGCGGCTGTTGCCGGTGTGGGTGAAGTTCGGCTTGCCGGCATCGATCGGCCAGTTGGGGTCGTAGGGGGCATAGTTGTGGGTGGTCATGTCGTAGATGCGCTTGCTGGCACCCACCACCAGTTCATGGGTGCGCCCCAGCGCCTCGAAGGGCCCGCTGACAAAGGCATCCACGCCGGCCTGGTTTTCATCGTGCGCCGACTGGTACACGGTGCGTGCCAGCGTGTTGTTGACCCAGCGCGACTGGTACGAGCCGGAGAACAGCGCGTTCTGCTCGGAATAGTTGGCGTTGACCTGCAGCTTCCAGTCGTTGGCCAGGCGCTGGCGTACCTCGGCAAAGACGGTATTGATCTCCTGGTCCTTGTTCTCCCAGGGGGTACCCGGGTTGTACGAGCGCGGCAGGTTCAGGTGATGGCCGTCCAGGCCGACCATCGAGGCGCCCCAGAAGTAGTTGGTCTTGTCCTTCTGGTTGGAGAAGCCGAGGGTCAGGGTGGTGTCGTCGCTCAGGTCCGCCTCGGTGATGGCGTAGAACAGGCCGTGGGTCTCGTCCACGCCATCGACGAAGCTGTTGCTGTCGCGGTAGGACGTCACCACCCGACCGCGCAGGGTGCCGCTGTCGTTGAGCGGGCTGGAGGCATCGACCTCGCCGCGGTAGTCGTCCCAGCTGCCGGCCGCACCGGTGAGGGTGACCTTCTGTTCGGCCAGCGGGCGCTTGCGCACCAGGTTGATGGCAGCCGAAGGGTTGCCCGCACCGGTCACCAGCCCGGTGGCGCCGCGCACCACCTCCACCCGGTCGAACATCGCCAGGTTCGGCTGGGCGCCCACAGTCCAGCCCTGGTAGCCACTGGGGATGCCGTCGTACATCAGGTTGTCGATATCGAAACCGCGCGCCGAATACGTCTGCCGGCCAGGGCCGCTGGAGAAGTCGAGGAACAGCCCCGGGGTGGCCTTGACCACGTCGTTGATGCTGGTCATGGCCTGGTCGTCCATGCGCTGGCGGGTAATCACGGTAACGGCCTGGGGCGTTTCGCGCAGGGTCAGCGGCAGCTTGGTCGCGGTCGACATGGCGCCGGTGGTGTATGACTGGGTGCCTTCGGTGGTACTGCCCAGTTGAGTGTTGACGATTTCGGTGGCGCCCAGCTCCAGGGTCGCAGCCTTGGCTGGCTGCGGTGTCGCAGAGCTGTCATCGGCCAGGGCGGGGGTCAGGGTGGCCATGCAGATGGCCATGGCCAACAGATTGCGGGGCAGGCCGGAGCAATGCGGCGGGGTAGGGCGCGACATGAAAGATTCCAGTGGCAGTGATAAATATAATACATATGAGAATCGTTACCAAATGATGTGTCAAGGTGTGTCGCAATAAATAGCGGCGTTCTGGCCGATGCCGCGTCCTCTGCTAGGTTTCTGATCATCGCCTTTTGTCACCCCACCCTCAGGCATTCGGGCAAGGAAGCAGCCGGTACGAAGAACAGGCCAACCAGCCCTTCGAAAAGGGCTTCCCGACCGAAGCGACGGCGCGCTGTCTCATCGACGAGCTGGTGTTCCAGCGCGACGTACAGTCGTATCTGTGGGCGTGAGTGGGCCTGGGACAACGTTACCTAGGGCTCTTCTTCTGAAGAGCCCTAGGTCGATTTCAAATACCGATATAACGTCTGGCGACTGATATCGAAATCACGCGCCAGCCGGGATTTACTTTCTCCCGCGCGGGCGCGCTCAATTAAACTTACAACCTGATTGTCGGACAGTTTCTTCTTTCGACCTCGGTAGGAACCCCGATTTCTTGCAGTTGCAATACCGGCGGCCTGTTTTTCGCGCAGTGCCGCGCGCTCGAACTCTGCAAGCAACTCCATGGCCGCGACGATGGGGCCCGCAACTTCACGGCCGTCATCTCGGAATGTCAGGTTTTCATCCACAAACTTGAGTGTGACCTGTTTTTCGATCAAGCGGCGAATGAAGTTGCACAACTGCTCGGTATTGGCTGAAAGCGAGGCCATGCTATCCACGATCACGGTATCCCCGCACTGCAGGTAACGCAGCAGCTTTTCAAAGCCTGCGCGGTGGGTGGCCGTGTCTGCAGGGGCATCGTAAAACACCGCGTCGAAGGCATCGGGGCTGGCTGGGCTGGGTACGCTGGCGTCTGGTTTCGGTGAGGCGAGCCGGCAATATCTGATGCGATGCAATCTCATGGTGCCTCCTTGGCAATACTTGTACGGCGTAGTTTTATAACTGTACAACCTGTAACTAAATTAAAAATCCTTACACGTAACTGTCACGCTGAACCCACCCAAAATACACAGTTGCAAAGACTTTTACTTGCCTTATCATTTTGAAGCTTGAAAGGATCTTAACAAGCTTCACGCAAACAGTCGATTTGCGTTTATATAATGCGCGCATGCATTCACCTACCCGTTGTATAGCCCGAACAATTGACGCGGCCGGTTTGTCCTGGCGGGGGATTGTCCGACACAAACAGAGGATGAGGTATGAAAGTCTTGGAGGCAGCAATGGAACTTGAACGCCCCACTACCGATCAGCAAAAGATTGATCATGTTACCCGGCGTATTACCGAACATGGTAATTACCTGCGCCAGCGCTATCCGATCCTGCAACATCAGAATGCGCTGGGCGCAAGTGTCATGGCGGTGTCCCTGATCGGCATGGTGGTGAGTGGGGGGCTCTACCTGCAGGGGTCCATTCCTGCCTGGGGCTGCATTCTGATAAACGCGCTGCTGACCTCGTTCATTCATGAAATAGAACACGATCTGATTCATCGTCTTTATTTCAGAAAACAGCCGCTGGCGCACAATGCCATGATGTTTTTATGCTGGTTGGCTCGGCCGGGAATGCCCAGCCCCTGGTTAAGGCGAAGTTTGCACTTTCATCACCATAAGGAATCGGGCACCGAGACGGATGTGGAAGCCTGGATCACCACCAGTGGCAGCCCCTGGGGTGTACTGCGGTTGTTGAAACTGGTGGACGGGTTCATCTTCGGTTTTCTCAATGCGGTATTTGCCCCAGGCTGGCGGGAGAAAGTCCGCTTGCTGGTCAAGATCGTCCGGCTCAATACACCCTTTGGGCTGTTGTACTGGGGTTGCTGGTATGTGTTTCTCGGCTACCACCTGTATGCCTGGCTTGGCGCGGTCAGCGGGCACGAGGTGCACAGTTCCGCGACCACCCTGGCGGTAATGGATGTGGTCAACAGTGTGGTCGTGATTCTGGTCGCGCCCAACCTGATCCGGCAGTTCTGCCTGTTTTTCATCAGTTCGAACATGCACTATTACGGTGATGTGGCACCGCGCAATGCGCTGCAGCAAACTCAGGTCATGAACGCTTGGTGGCTATGGCCGTTTCAATCGTTCTGCTTCAACTTCGGCAGCACCCACAGTATTCACCACTTCGTTGTCAGGGACCCGTTCTACCTGCGCCAGATGACCGCGCCTTATGCGCATCAAGTCATGGCCGAGGCCGGTGTTCGGTTCAATGACTTCGGCACCTATAAACGCGCGAATCGTTATTCCCTGGCACACACGCACACGCGCTCGCGTGGATGAATGCTCCATCAACCTGTGTGTTGGATGGGGCGCCCCAGGGGGCGCAGTCGATAGTCAGGTTCACGAGCCAACAGTAATGCGTTCGGGTCTGTCAGGCGCCGAGACAATCATTGTCGCCTGGCAGGTCTGCTACGCAGCAACGTCGCTCGGTTACAGGGCAACACTTCAACGACGAGGAAGACGAGGCATGAAAGCGCAAGGGATATGTGCCCAGCCCTTCGAGGCGGTCCGGCAGGCCTTCGAAGCGATGTTCGATGATCCGCAGGAGCGGGGTGCCGGGCTCTGTGTGCAGGTGGACGGGGAGCGGGTCGTCGACCTGTGGGCCGGTGTGGCGGACCAGGAGGGCGGCAGGCCCTGGACGCACGACACGCTGGCCAACACCTTCTGTGTTGTAAAACCCTATGTGGCAGTGGCCATCCTGATGCTGGTCGAGGCGGGCCGGCTGGAACTGGATGCGCCGGTGGCCCGCTACTGGCCCGAGTTCGCCCGCAACGGCAAGGCCAGGGTCAGTGTGCGTCAGGTGATGAACCACACCGCCGGCCTGCCGGCGCTGCGGGGCCCCGACCATAACCCGATGATGTATGACTGGGAGCACATGGTGCGGGTGCTGGAAGACGAGCCGCTGTGGTGGGAACCGGGCACCGACCTGGGCTACGGCACCACCACCTTTGGCTGGATTCTGGGCGAGCTGATTCGTCGGGTGGACGGGCGCGACCCCTGCGCCTTCATCCATGAACAGATGCTGGACCCCCACGGCCTGGACGTGCACCTTGGCGTGGACGAGACGCAGTTTCACCGTATCGCTCGCTTCGACAGTGCCTCCGGGCGCGTTGGCGACCCCTACTCGCAAGCGCTGCGCACGGTGGTGAAGAGCGAGCCCTCGCATATCGCCACATTCGCCTTCACCAACCCCGGCATGGTGCCCAGGCGCACCAGTGACCCGCGCTGGTGGGCCTATCGGCAACCCGGGGTGTGTGGCCATGCCACCGCTCACGGCCTGGCCGGTTTCTACAGTGCGCTGCTGGCGGGCCACTTCATCGGCCCTGAACTGCTCGACGAATTCACCCGAGAGCACAGTCATGGCATGGATCGGGTTTGGATGCGGCCGATGCGCTACGGGCTGGGCTGCATGCTGGAGCAGCAGGTCGACCCGGAGGCTTCCCACGCCATGGGCCCGAACACCTTCGGCCATATCGGGCTTGGCGGCCCGATCAGCTTTGCCGACCCCGAGCGGCGCGTGAGTTTCGGTTTCGTCACCACGACCTCGGGCGGCCACAGCATGATCGATCCGCGCCCCGGCCGGCTGTCAGCCCTTGTCTATGCGGCGCTTTGAGCAAGGCCAGCGCGCAGCGGCGGCTGGGCGCGGGTGGCGTCGCTCACCTCGAGCCAGCAGGGATGTCCCGCGGCTGATCCACATCCCTGAGGACGCCCGCATCCTCCACCGGCACCTGGACGCAGGCGTCGTGCGCGCCGCGCACGATGTCCTTGCCGCCCTGATCGCCCTGCAGGCATGCGAGGGCCGGCCAGAACTGTCGACCGAAGATCACCGGATGCCCACGCACCCCGTGATGTAGCGGCAGCACGATCTGCCGGGCGTTGCACAGGGCCTTCAACTGCTTGAGCGTCTGCCCCTGCACCCAGGGCATATCGCCCAGCAACACCGCCACGGCCGGGGCCTGTGACTGTTCCAGCGCACGCACCCCGGCTGCCAGGCTGCTGCCCATGCCCTGGTCGGCCTGCTCGGCCCACAGAACCCGTACCCGCCCGTCAATTGCCAGGGTCGCGGGATCGTCCCCGGGCCTGAGCACCACCCGGACGTCGTCGAACGCCTCCAGTGCCCGTGCCAGCGTGGCTGCCAGCAGCGTTTGCCCCGACGCCAGCCGTGCCAGGCGTTTGTCGCTGCCAAAGCGCCTGGCACGGCCTGCAGCCAGCACCAGGGCGATGCAGTCACCCTGGGTGCGCACAACACGATGCCTGAGTCAGTGGCGGGTGCTCCACCTGGGGCTGGGTCGGCCCCGCGCCGACAGCGCCGGGCAGGGGCACGCCGTTCTTCACCGCCAGCACCTCGGCCATCACGCTCACCGCAATCTCCCCTGGGGTCTTGCTGGCGATGTAGAGCCCGATGGGCCCATGCAGGCGCCGCAGCGATTCCGGCGTCTGGCCAAAATGCCCGATCAAGCGCTGGCGGCGGCTCTCGCTGTTGCGCCGCGAGCCAATCGCCCCGATGTACATCGCCGGCCCGCGCAGCGCTTCGATCAGCGCCAGGTCATCCAGCCTGGGGTCATGGCTCAGGGCAATCACGCAGGTGCGAACATCCACCGTAAACGCGCGCACCACGTCGTCCGGCATGCCCATCAGCTTCTCTACTCCGGCGACCGTCCACACGTCCATGTGCTCGGGCCGCGGATCACACACCGACACCTTGAACCCGTTGAACAGCGCCATCACCGCCACGTACTCGGCCAGCACACCGGCGCCGATCAGCAGCATCCGGTAAGCCGGCCCCAGCGGGTTGCTCATGCGCTGCCCATCGAAGCTGAACGGTGCATGGGGCTGGTCGGCCTGCACCGTCACCTCGCCCGAGGCCAGGTCAAGCTCGCGGCGCATCAGTACTCCCTCATCAAGCAGCGCCAGCAATCGGCCCAGCGCCTGCGCGCAGGGTGCGAACTCCAGCACCAGTTCCAGGGTGCCGCCACATGGCAGGCCGAACCGGTGCGCCTCGTCCGCACTCACGCCGTAGCGCACCACCTGGGGCGCGCCGCCTGGCATCCCCGGCCCGCCATGGAGGCTGCTGTACCGGTCAATCAGGTCGTCCTCGATGCACCCGCCCGACACACTGCCCACCGCGCGCCCGTCCTGCCTGAGCACCATCATCGAGCCCACCGGTCGCGGCGACGAGCCCCAGGTGCGCACCACGGTGGCCAGCAGGCAGCGCTCGCCGCCGGCAAGCCACTCCCGGGCAGTTCGCAGCACCAGCAGGTCAATGCTTTCCATGGGGTGTCCTCGACAGGCGTTGCAATGGCATGGGGGCTTCCTGGTGGTGATGCTCAACGCATCTGCAAGATGATCGGGTTGCTGCTGGCCGGCCCGGTGTGCTCGCGCAGCTTGCCCACCGCCTTGGCCTCTACCGCGCCACCGTGATTGCCCCAGGTGCTGCGCACAAAACTCAGCACCTCGGCAATTTCCCGGTCCGACAGCTGTTCGCGAAATGCCGGCATGCGGTAGGCGTCCGGCACGCCCGCGGCGACGATGCGCTGCGAGCCGTTCAGGGTGATGTTGATGGCCGATGCGTCCTCCCTGGCCAGCGCCGAGGTGGCGCCGGCCAGGGGTGGCATCCACTCGGCCTGGCCGCGCCCGTCCAGGCCATGGCAGGTCGCGCAGCGGCTCACGTAGGTATGCGCGCCGGGTGCCGAGGATGCGGCCGACAGCTCGCTCGCCTGGTACTGCCATGCCGGCCCGTCGCGGCTGGGGTCGCCGGGCAGCGACTTGAGGTAGTGCGCGATCGCGCCCAGGTCTTCGTCGCTCATGAACTGCGTGGAGTTGTTGAACGCCTCGGTCATCGAGCCGTACACCACCGCGTGCCGGTTGCGCCCGTGCTTGAGGAAGCTGACGATATCCGCCTCGTTCCAGCGCCCGAGCCCGGTGTTGGGGTCGTTGCGCAGGCTCGGCGCATACCAGCCATCCAGCAGCCCGCCGGCCAGGTACGTCTTGCTGGCCTCGCTCAGGCCCTTCTCGTTGAAGGCCAGGCCGCGCGGCGTATGGCAACTGCCGCAGTGGCCCGGCCCCTGCACGATGTAGGCGCCGCGGTTCCACTGCGCATCCTGGTCCGGCTTGGCCGGGTAGGGCGCGGGGTCGGTGAACAGGCCGTTCCACAGCGCAATCGGCCAGCGCAGGTTCAGTGGCCAGGGGATTTCGCTGGGCTTGTTGGCCTGCGCCGCCGGGCTCACCCCGTGCATGAAGAAGGCATACAGCGCGCGGATATCGTCGTCACTGAGCTTGGCGTACGAGGGGTAGGGCATGGCCGGGTACAGCCGGCGACCGTCCGGGGTCACCCCATGGCGTACGGCGCGGTCGAAGTCGGCCAGGCTGTAGGCGCCGATGCCGGTGGCGCGGTCGGCGGTGATGTTGGTGGCGTAGATCGCGCCCAGCGGGGTGGCCATCTTCAGCCCGCCGGTAAACGGCGCCGCCTCTGGCAGGCTGTGGCAGGCCACGCAGTCGCCCAGCCGCGCCACGTACTCGCCGCGTTGCACCAGGGCCGGGTCTGGCGGTGCGGCACTGGCCTGGGCAGCGAAGGGCGACGCTGGTGTGCGGGTCACGTACCAGGCCAGCACGGCTGCGATGACGAGGCACAGCAGCGCGAAACAGCCCAGCGTTGTTGCGAGTCGACTCTTGGTCATGTGCGCGATGTCCCTGATCGAGGCCTAGCTGAAGGTGTAGCGCGACAGCGGCATGCTGCGGATGCGCTGGCCGGTCAGGTGCGCCACCGCATTGGCCACCGCCGGGGCCACCGCCGGCAATGGCGGCTCGCCGATACCGCCCATCTTCGCGCCGCTCTCGACGATGCGTACATGTACCCGCGCCATGCGCTGCGCCGACAGGATCGGGTACAGGTCATAGTTGCGCGCGCGCGGCTGGCCGTTCACGTACACCGCTTCCTCCACCAGTGCCTGCGACAGCCCCAGCGACACCGCGCCATTGACCTGCGCCTCGATGATCGCCGGATTGACGATGCTGCCGGGGTCGATGGCCTCCCAGATATCGTGCACCTTCACCTGGCCCTGCTCGATGGACACCTCGGCGATCACCGCTGCCTCCGAACCGAACGGCGAGGCCATGGCCACACCCCGAGCGCGCCGCGAGCCATCCTCGGCGGTGAACGGGCCACGCTTCCAGCCACCGGACAGATCGCCCACCGCCTGCAGCAGGTTGGTCAGGCGCTGGTTGTCGCGCAGCAGGTGCAGGCGCAGTTCGAAGGGGTCCTGCTTGCCCTTGTCGGCCAGCTCATCGAGGAACGCCTCATAGAAGAAGTCATTCAGCGAGTTGCCCACCGAACGCCAGTAACCGAGCATCGCCGGGCCTTTCACATAGACCTGGGCAATACGTTTGCTGGGGATGGCGTAGGCCTTGCCCGACAGCCCTTCGAGTGCCGTGGGGTCGATTTTCTCGCCCTGCTTGCCGGCGATGGCTTCGGTGGGGCCTTCGGTGGCGCTGACTGCCTCGATGGCCACCGGCAGGCCCTGGGCGTCGAGTGCGGCGCGGAACTTGACCACGGCCATGGGGCGCAGCGCGTCACGCAGAAACTCCTCTTCGCGGCTCCAGATCAGCTTGACCGGGCGCCCGACTGCCTTGGCCAGCAGGATCGCCTGAGGGTAGGGGTTGGCGCTGTCGTACAGGAAGTGGCGGCCGAAAAAGCCGCCCAGCAGCGGCGAGTGCAGGGTGATCTGTGACGGGTCCAGGCCGGTGCGCTTGGCCATGTCGGCGCGGAACATGTCGGGCGCCTGGTTGGGCAGCCACACCTCCAGCGTGCCGTCGGGGTTGAAGCGCGCCAGGGCCGAAGGCGGCTCCAGCTGCGCATGGTTGAGGAACTGGTTGTGGTAGGTGGCCTCCACCTGGGTGGCGGCGTCGGCAAAGGCTTTGCCGAAGTCGCCTTCATTCTCCTCGTCGCGGGCCGGGCCGGTGGCCGCGGCCAACTGGTCGCGAAAGGCGTCACTGGAAAAGTCCGCAGGCATCTGGCGCACCTTCGCGTCGGCCGATGCCTCCAGCCACTGCACCTGTACGGCCTCCACCGCGCGCTTGGCGTGCCACCAGCGCTCGGCCACCACGGCCACCGCACCGGGCAGCCGATGCACCGAATGCACGCCCTTCATGGCTTTCACCTGCGCCTCGTTGCGCAGCTCGCCCACGCGCATGCCCAGGCGCGGTGCATGCTGCACCGCGGCATGCAGCATGCCGTCGACCTTCACGTCGATGCTGTACACGGCCTTGCCGGTGGACTTGTCATAGGCGTCCACCCGTTGCACCGGCTTGCCGATCCAGCGGAACTGGCTGGGGTCGCGCAGCGTCACGCTGGCAGGGTCTGGCACGGGCAGGTCCATGGCCTGGGCTGCCAGTTCGCCATAGCCCAGCGTGCGCCCCGACGCGGCGTGTATCACCCGGCCGGGCTCGGTGCTCAGGTCGCCCACCGGCACGCCCAGGCGCTCGGCAGCGGCCTGCAGCAGCATGGCGCGGGCCAGGGCGCCGAGGCGGCGCATGGTCGGGTAGCTGGTGCGCACCGACATGCTGCCGCCGGTGATACGCATGCCGTTGTCCATCACCACGTACTGCTCGCCGGGCGGTGCGCTGTCGATCAAAAAGGTGGCGGGGTCGGCATCGAGCTCTTCGCCCACGATCTGCGCCATGGCCGTGAAGATGCCCTGGCCGCCCTCCATGAACGGGCTGAGCAGGCGGATGCGGCCGTCCGGGCGGATCTCCAGGAAGGCCGGCACCTGAGTGCCGGGCGCCGCTGCGTTGCCCGTGGCGGCCTGCACACGGCTCAGGCCCAGGGGCAGGCCGAAGCCCAGCACCAGTGCGCCCACTGCCGTGCCGGCGCTTGCCAGCAGAAAGCTGCGGCGCGAGATATTGACCGGCTCGCCCACAGGGAAGGGCTGGGCCACGCCGGTAACGCGCAGGCTGTCGTTCATCAGGCGTTCTCCTGCGCGGCGGCCACGTCGTGCACGGCGGCATGGATGGCGTTGTAGGTGCCGCAACGGCACAGGTTGACCATTGCGGCAGCAATCTGGGCATCGCTCGGGTGCGGGGTGTGCTTGAGCAGGGCGGTGGCCGCCATCACCTGGCCCGACTGGCAGTAACCGCACTGGGCCACCTGGTGCTTGACCCAGGCGCTGACCACGCGCTTGCCCACGGCGTCGGCCTCCACGGCTTCGATGGTGGTGATTTCGCGCCCCACCACGCCGGCCACCGGGGTCACGCAGGCACGCACCACGGCGCCGTCCACCAGCACCGAGCAGGCGCCGCACTGGGCCAGGCCGCAGCCGTACTTGGTACCGGTCAGGCCCAGGTCATCGCGGATTACCCACAGCAGGGGCGTGTCCGCGTCAGCATCGACCTCGTAGGTCGTCTGGTTGATTCGCAGTTGCATGGCTCACCCGTCATCAGTCGGTCAGGTCTTGATTTCTTATGGGCGTGGCCGTGCGCAAGGCGCAGGCCACCCATAGACGCTAGCACACGGGGCGGCGGGAGCCGTTGAAGGGGCGGGTCAGGTGACGATCAGCAGGGGCTGGCCAGGTCCAGCTTGGCCACGATGGCGCCGGTGAAGAAGTCCACCACCTCGCCACGATGGCTCAGCACGTGGTCGCCAAACCAGTCAGCGGCCAGTCGCGCCTTGGGCATGATGGTGGTCTCGGTATGGCCGGTGGCGGTTGCGATGATGAGATTGCCGGCGAGCGTGGAGCTGTCGGTGGGCGAGGTCGGCAGGCACAGGTGGCTGCCGGATTCGTTGAACAGGATCCGGCCCGAGCCGACATGGCCATACGCACTGACGTCCTTGGTCCATACCGTTGCGCCCTCGCGGTCGCAGCACAACAGCCGGTTGTTTTCCCCGGTCACGAACAGGTACTGCCCGTCGCGGGAAAAGCGCAGGCTGCGCACCTTTGCCTCCAGCGGCACGCTGACCCTGCCGACTTCGCCGCTGGCGCAATCGACCGTCAATACGCCATTGCGGGCACGCTCGTCGGGGGCCCAGAGCCTGCCCTGCAACGGGTCGATGCTGCCGAACCTGGCGTCCACGTCACGCTCCACAGGGTCGCTGTGTTCATCGCTGTCCAGGTCGATGATCACCGGGCGTTTCTTGCCATTGGCCACGCTGACCAGCGCGTAGCGGGCGCTGGGGTCGAAGCGTGCCCAGTACGACAGCAGGTTCTGGGTTGCATGCAGCGGCGCGCCGTCGTGCACAAGGTTCAGCCGCGAGCGGCTGGCCCCGCGCACCACCAGCCACTTGACCCCGCTCAGCGCGATGCGGCGTTGGTCGCGCGCGATGTCCCACACGCTGTCGTCGGGCTGGGCGAAAGTCGGCCGGCTCAGGGTGCCGGTGTCGGGATGGTACTGCACGAGGCAGGGCGGGCGAACGGTGTCGTCCTTGTCGAAGAACACCAGGCGGCGCGGTACATCGATGTACATTGGAACTCCCAGGGCCAGCGTGCGAAACGATGCAGGATAAAGCCTGATTGCGCTGGGCAAAAGCACTTGCTCATGACAGTTCTGCCAGGCAGCGCTCCAGGATATCCAGCCCGCGCTCCAGCACGTCTGCCTCGGCGGTCAATGGCGCCAGCAACCTGATGATGTGCCGCGCCTTGCCCGCCGGCATCAGCAGCAGCCCGGCCGCGCGTGCCTTCTCCAGCACCTCGGCCAGTTGTGCGGTGGCCGGCTTGCCTTGTGGCGTGACCAGCTCGATGCCGCGCATGGCGCCCACACCGGTCAGGCGCCCGAGGTACGGCGTCAACCCGCGGGCCTTCCACGCTTCATAACGCCCGACGATGGCGCGCTCCTGCAGCTCGCCCCAGGTCGCCAGGTTGGCATCGCTCATCAGTTCCAGGGTCGCCAACCCTGCCGCACAGGCCAGCGGGTTGCCCGAATAGGTGCCGCCCAGGCCACCCTTGGGCAGGCTGGCCATCAGCTCGCGCCGGCCTACCACCGCGCCCAGCGGCACGCCGCCGGCAATGCTCTTGCCCAACAGCAGCAGATCCGGCTCGATGCCCAGCCGCGGGAAGCCGAAGCGCTGGCCGGTGCGGCCAAAGCCCGACTGGATCTCGTCGATGATGATCAGGATGCCGTGTGCATCGCAGAACGTGCGCAGGGCCTGGGCAAAGGTGGGGTCCATTGCCAGGAAGCCGGCTTCGCCCTGCACCGGCTCGAAGATGAAGCAGGCCACTTCGTTGACGTCGATCTCGACGCTGAACAGGCGCTCCAGCGCCTGCATCGCCTGCTCGCCGGTCACGCCGTTGTCGGCGCTGGGGTAGGGCAGGTGGAACACCGGGCCGGGCAGCACGCCGACCTTTTGCTTGTAGGGTGCCACCTTGCCATTGAGGTTGAGCGTGGCCAGGGTACGTCCGTGGAAGCCGCCATCGAAGGCCACCACCGCCGTACGCCCGGTGGCGGCGCGGGCCACCTTCAAGGCGTTCTCCGCCGCCTCGGCGCCACTGTTGGTGAGCATGCCTGCCATCGGGTAGCTCAGTGGCACGAACGCCTCCAGGCGTTGCATGAACTGCACATAGGGCCCGTGCGGGACGGCGTTGAACGCCGCATGGGTCAGTTGCGTGGCCTGGTGCTGGATGGCGCTGACGATCGCCGGGTTGCAATGCCCCAGGTTGAGTACGCCGATACCGCCCACGAAGTCGATGTAGTGCTTGCCATCGGTATCCCACACCTGGGCATTGCGCCCGTGTGAAAGTGTAATGGGATGCACAATGGAAAGAGATCGGCTGATTGTTTCGTGCGTCATGGGCAAGTACCTGGGTGACGGAAGTTTTTATATATCTAAGCCAACATCCGGCAAACGCCACAAGCGAAATAAAGTCGAGCAATCATTCCGTCAAATCGTGATCCTGCCCTGTATCCACTCGACGAACGCCTTCACCTTCGGCACCTGCGCCGCATGCTCGGCATGGGCGATGAAGTGCGCGCCCTCGCTGGGCATGGTGTGCGCCCAGGCCACCACCAGCTTGCCCTCGGCCAGTTCTTCGGCCACCAGGTAGCGTGGCACCAGGGCGATGCCGCAGCCGGCCTGGGCCGCGCGGATGCACAGGTAGAAGGTGTCGAAGCGCGGCCCGTGGTAGCTGTGCTGGGACTGCAGGTCCTGCTGCAGGAACCACTCGTGCCAGGCCTCCGGGCGCGAGGTGCATTGCAGCAAGGGGTGGCGGGCGAGGTCTTCGGCGCTGCGTGGCAGCGCTGCCGCGATCAGCTCGGGGTGACACACCGGCACCACCTCTTCATGGAACAGCTCGATGCAGGTGGCCCCCGGCCAGGTGCCCTGGCCGAAGAAAAACGCGATGTCGGCCTTGTTGTTGAGCAGGTCGAAGGGTTCCAGCTCGCTCTTGATGTCCAGATGGATGTTCGGGTGCTGCCGGCTGAAACCGTGCAGGTTGGGCACCAGCCAGCGTGCGCCGAAGGTGGGCTGGGTGGCCACGGTCAGCACCTGGGTCTCGCCGCCGTAGGTCAGGATGTAGCGGCTGGAGATGTCCAGCTGGGTGAGGATCTTGTTCACCTCGGCCAGGTACAGCGAGCCTGCAGGGGTCAGGTGCAGGCGCCGGCGCACGCGCTGGAACAGGTTGTGGCAGAGCATTTCCTCGAGTTGCGCCACCTGCTTGCTCACCGCGCTCTGGGTCAGGTGCAGCTCCTGCGCGGCGCGGGTGAAGCTCAGGTGGCGGGCCGCCGCTTCGAAGCATTGCAGGGTGGTGGTGGAGGGCATCAAACGCTTGGACATCGAGGGCACCGGGCAGATGAAAAGGACTGAGTTCATTCCATGGAGGAATCATGTGGTGATAAAAGGTCGTTTGTAAGCAGCCTGTTCGCAGATTAATACTGACCTGCGTCAATCATTTCAACTGCTAGTTTCGATGCCCCGAGGGACCGGGAAAAGTGCGTCCGAAACTTATCGAAAAGAGGCCGATCAGTACCCGTTACATCACGTTTGATGCCCAAAAAACAATAACGGCTCCTTACATTTCTGCTGCCGCACACTTTCCATGAAGACCTTGGCCTGACCTGCGCGGTCATCGCGCAACCAGGTGCAGCAGGCATTGGCCAGAGAGGCAACCATGTCGTCCCTACAAGAAAAACCGCAACGCTCGCTCAAGCACGGCCTGACCTCGCGTCAGGTCTCGATGATCTCCATCGCCGGCATCATCGGCGCCGGGTTGTTCATCGGTTCGTCCAACGCCATCGCCAAGGCCGGTCCGGCCATCCTCATCTCCTACATGATTACCGGCCTGCTGGTGCTGCTGGTGATGCGCATGCTCGGCGAAATGGCCATCGCCGACCCCAACAGCGGCTCGTTCTCCACCTACGCCGGGCGGGCCATCGGGCCATGGGCAGGCTTCACCATCGGCTGGCTGTACTGGTGGTTCTGGGTACTGATCATTCCGGTCGAGGCAATCGCCGGTGCCGACATCCTGCACGCCTGGTACCCCGACGTGCCATCCTGGGCCTTTGCCTTCCTGATCATGATCGTGCTGTCGTGCAGCAACCTGATCAGCGTGAAGAACTTCGGCAAGTTCGAGTACTGGTTCGCCCTGGTCAAGGTGGTGGCGATCATCGGCTTTTTGGTGGTGTGCCTGATGGGGGTGAGCGGTGTATGGCCGCTGGCGCAGACCTCGGGCGTCGAGAACCTGTGGTCCAATGGCGGCTTCATGCCCAACGGCTTCGGCGCCGTGCTGGCCGGCGTGCTGGTGACCATCTTCTCGTTCTTCGGTGCCGAGATCGTCACCATTGCCGCCGACGAAACCGCCAACCCGAAAGACAAGATCCGCCGCGCCACCAACCTGGTGGTGTACCGCATCGCGATCTTCTACGTGTTCTCGATCTTCTTCATTGTCGCGCTGGTGCCGTGGAATGACCCGCGCCTGCTGCAGGTGGGTTCGTTCCAGCGCGCGCTGGAAATCCTCAACGTGCCGGGTGCCAAGTTCCTGATCGACGTGGTGGTGCTGGTGGCGGTGACCAGTTGCATGAACTCGGGGCTGTACACTGCTTCGCGCATGCTCTATTCGCTGGGCGCGCGCGGTGAGGCGCACCCGCTGACCAAGCGTATTTCCGGCAGTGGCGTGCCCACCGTGGCGGTGCTGCTGTCGACCCTGGCCGGGTTTGTCGGTTGCTTCGTGAACTTCGCCTTCCCGGGCAAGGTGTTCGGCTTCCTGCTGTCGACCACCGGGGCCATTGCGCTGCTGGTGTACCTGGTGATTGCCGTGTCGCAGCTGCGCATGCGTGCCATCGTCGAGCGCGAGGGCACCGAGCTGGCGTTCAAGATGTGGCTGTTCCCGTGGCTGACCTGGCTGGTGATCGTGGTGATTTCGCTGGTGCTGGGCTACATGCTATTCAGCCCCGACTACCGCTACGAGACCTTGATGACGGCGGCGGTGACGGCGTTGATCCTGGGCATCGCGTTCTACCGCAAGCGGGCGCGTATCGAGCATCAGCCGCAGGCGATGACCGACCAGGGTTAGCGAGCGCTGCGCACTCGATCGCCGGCAAGGCCGGCTCCTGCAGGATCATCGTGAACCCTGCAGGAGCCGGCGAAGACGTCGCCACAGGCCTCAGCCGAAAATGTCGCGCACGCTGCTGCGATAGAACTCGAACGCCGCCAGCGCCCCATCCACCGCCTGGCGCTCCTGTTCCTCACTCAGCACCAGTGCATCGATCAACCCCACGAACTGGCGCCACTGCAGCGCACGCCCGTCCGGGTGCGGCGCCAGATGCCGGGCGCCACGCTGCGCGTCCAGCCCCAGTTGCTGGGTCTGCCTGAACAGAAACGCCGCCCCCAGGTTCGAGCCCTCGCTGCAGTACAGCCAGCCCAGTGCTTCAGCTGGCGCAGACAGCTGCACAGGTGTTGGTACACCGGGCACCGGCAGGCCAAGGTCGCGCAGATCGGCCTGCACTGCCTCGAACCGCGACAGCGCCGCCAGCCCGGGCAATGTGCGGTTCAACTGCGCATCGCCATACAAGGCTTGAAGGCTGCCATGAAAGCGGTGCTGCACCTGCAGAAACAATGCATAGCGCTCGCGGCTCTCGAACGGTCGAACGCCCATCACCAGCGTATCGACACTGTCGTGCTCGCGGCGGCTGGCGGCCTTGAGGCGTTGGCAGCGGCCGGGTTCGGGCGCAGGGGAGGCGGGGGCATTCATGGTCGGGGTCTCATGTCGGCAGTGAGCAGGCATTGGTAATGCCAATGCCTAGACTCTCTCGCGCCATCGTCGTTCCGTGCAGCACCCGGCCTGCCAGGCGAGCGTCTTCAATGCGTGGATCTGCAATGGAATCTTCATCCCGGGGCATTCGTCTCTGACTGCATTCGTGGGCGTTATGGCCGGCGGATGCTTGCATGCGCTCCAGGTACGGTCAAGCGCCGCGCAGGGCGGGTAGATGCGGGGTTGAGCAGGGGTGTCGAGCAGGCCCCTGCACCCGCAGCGCGGGCGCAGGGGCTGGCAGGTTCATGCCGGTGCGGCGGCTGTCTTGACTGCCCGCGGCTTGCGCAGCTGTTCCAGGCGTGAACCGCTGTAGGTGGTCTCGCGGAAGAACTTCCAGCGCCCGAACAGGCAGTACACGTGCGCCACGCGCCCCTGTTCGTGATAACCCATGCGCAGGTGCAGCTTCATGGCCGGTACGTTGTGCGTCTCGACCACGTCCACCACCTTGTTGCAGCCCTGGGCCTGCATGGCCGCCCACAGGTTGACCTGGGCATCCACCGACAGCCTGGTGCCGAAGTACGACGGGGTCATCTCGCCGCCGAACTCGAAGAACTCGCCCTCCTTGACCGGGAAGGTGCAGCCGTAATAGTGACGGTCCAGGTAGTCGCGCTTGCTGCCCCAGATGAACGCCACCGCATTGTCGGCATCGTCCAGGTACATGTGCCCGGTGTGGCCTTCGCGGGCAAGCTCGGCCATGGTTTGCACACGGTCGCCGAAGTGGCGGGCAAAGGCGACGGCGTTGTCCTCGGTGATGGTCACCAGGCGCACCGGCTTGTGCGGTCGCAGGTTGTGCGGCGGTACCGCACTGACCAGGTCGCGCTCCATCCACAGCAGTTCCCAGTGATAGAACACATGGCGTTCCCAGAGGGTTCTGGCGACGCGGCGCAGGCCTTTTCTTCTGATCTTGTCGCGCACGTTCTGCAAAGCACCCATGGTGCCTCCTTGCCGGATAGGGCGGATGAAACGGTGGGTTTGATGAAATCTTTTTCATGGTATAGCCCAGCGTTTTGACGGCGTGTCAAAAAGCCATCGCAGCGGTTGTTTCAAAATATGTGTAACAAGGGTGAACCGCTCTACACCGGAGGTTACCGGCATAGAGCAGTTGATCGGAAAGGTCTGACGCTTTTTTGACGATTTAATGGCGCCTGAATCAAGGCGCGGTTCTGCTCAGGCGATGAAGGTGTCAGGGGTCCGTGGCCGGGCCCGCGGCGCCAGGTGAGCGAGGCGCTTGCCGCTGTAGTGGGTGGTGCGCGAGAACCGCCAGCAACCGAACACTCTGTAGGCGTGGGTGATGCGACCCTGTTCCTGATAATCCAGCTGCAGGTGCATCTTCACCGCCTGCACGTTGTCCAGCGCCACCACATTGACGATGCGCGTACACCCCTTGGCCAGCATGGCGGACCACAGGTCGAGCTGGGCCTGGGTCGACAGGCCTGTACCGAAGTAGGCGCGGTCGACTTCCCCGGCAAACTGGAAGTATTCGCCCGGCTGCACCGGGAAGGTGCAGCCGTAGTAATGGCGGTCGTGGTAATCGCGGGTGCTGGCCCACACCATCGCCACCGCGTTGCCGTGGCTGTCCACGTACATGTGGCCGGTGTGGCCCTGTTCGGCGAGGTCGGTCATGGCCTGCACCTGGCCAGGGAAGTAACGGCTGAAGGCCTCGGTATTGTGGGGTGTTATCGCTACCAGGCGCACTGGCGGGCAGGTGCGCCTGCGTTGCGCGGCGACGGGCGCAAGGGGGCTGCGCTGCAACCACACCAGTTGCCAGTGCGAGAAGATGTAGCGGCGCCACAGCGGGCGAAGCGCACGCAGCAAGCCTTTTTGTCTGATGCGCTGGTGGGCGATTTCGATCAATTGCATGAGAACTCCGACAGGTTTTATTCCAGGAGCTCCGATTAGGCGTCCACCGGCAGTTGCATGCCATCGGCCTTCTCTACAGCCCCGGTAAGCTGAAGGTCATGCGCGCTGCATGACCTTGCAACCCGGGGCGTAGGCGCTCAGGCGTCGGTGTCGTGCAGCTGCGGCGCCGGCTCGCTGTCGGCCTTGCGTCTGGCTCGCGGGGCCAGGTGGGCCAGGCGTGAGCCGCTGTAGTGGGTCACGCAGGAGAAGTACCAGCGCCCGAAGAACCTGTACGCGTGGGTGATGCGACCCTGTTCGTGGTAGTCCAGGTGCAGGTGCATCTTGACTGCCTGTGCGTTGTCCAGCGCCACCACCACCACGATGCGCGTGCAGCCTTTGGCGAGCATGGCCTCCCACAGCTCGGTCTGTACCCGCGTGGACAGGCCGGTGCCGAAGTAGGCGCGCTCGACTTCGCCGGCGAACTGGAAGTATTCGCCGGGCTGTACCGGGAAGGTGCAGCCGTAGTAGTGCCGGTCGTGATAGTCACGGGTGCTGGCCCACACCATCGCCACCGCGTCACCGGCTTCGTCCAGGTACATGTGGCCGGTGTGGCCTTCGCGTGCAAGGTCGTTCATGGCCTGCAACTGGCCGGGGAAATGGCGCGCGAACGCGTCGGTGTTGCTCGGGGTGATCTGGACGAGCCGCACGGGAGGGCAGGGGCGGGTGCGTTGTCGAGGCACCCTGGCCAACGGGTCGCGGTCCAGCCACACCAGTTGCCAGTGCTGGAACACGTGGCGTTGCCATAGCGGGCGCAAGGCGCGACGCAGGCCTTTTTGTCTGAGACGTTGGAGCAGTTGCGAAACTAGGCGCATACGGCCTCCTGGCAGATCCGGTACTCAAGGGACCCCGATTAGGCGTGTGTCGGTAAACCCTGACCATCGGACAATGCTGCAGCCCTTGTCAGGCTTTGCACTACTACGGGCTCATGACAAAGACACTGCATGTCCGTGGCAAGTTTCATCGGTGGGGCCGGCGCGGCGCGGCGAGCGTTATTGTCGCCCCCCCGACGCATGACGTACCATCGGGCCTGCGACCCGCACCTACCTATAACAACCTTCTGCAGCGCAACACCCAGGCCGCCGGCCCAGGGGTGGCTTTTGCCTGCGCGCCTTTTGCCGCGCAGGTTTCATTGAACCCAGGGTCGCGTCTGACGCGCCCGCCCCGGAGCCTTGCCCCGTCCGATGAACAACCCCGCAGATACCCGTAATGGCAGCTGGCTCAGCGTTTTCGCGCTGGCCCTGGCTGCATTCATCTTCAACACCACCGAGTTCGTGCCGGTGGCCCTGCTCAGCGATATCGGCCGCAGCTTCGACATGCCCACCGCCCAGGTCGGGCTGATGCTGACCATCTATGCCTGGGTGGTGTCGCTGGCCTCGCTGCCGATGATGCTGATGACCCGCAACATCGAGCGGCGCAAGCTGCTGGCGTTCCTGTTCGTGCTGTTCATTGCCAGCCATGTGCTGTCGAGCATGGCCACCAGCTTCGGCATGCTGCTGTTCAGCCGCATCGGTATCGCACTGGCCCACGCGGTGTTCTGGGCCATCACCGCGTCGCTGGCGGTGCGGGTGGCGCCGCCGGGCAAGCAGGCCAAGGCCCTCGGGGTGCTGGCCACCGGCACCACCCTGGCCATGGTGCTGGGCATTCCGCTGGGGCGAGTGGTGGGCGAGGCGCTGGGCTGGCGCACCACCTTCATGGGCATCGCCGGGGTCTCGGTACTGACGTTGCTGTGGCTGATGCGCTCGCTGCCGCGCCTGCCCAGCCAGAACTCCGGTTCGCTGCGCAGCCTGCCGATGCTGCTCAAGCGGCCGGCGCTGCTCTCGGTGTATGCGTTGGTGGTGCTGGGCATCACCGCGCAGTTCACCGCCTACAGCTACATCGAGCCGTTCAGCCAGCAGGTCGCGGCGATGAGCGGCGAAATGACCACCATCCTGCTGTTGCTGTATGGCGGGGCGGGCATCTTCGGCTCGATCCTGTTCAGTCGCTACAGCGAGCGTTTCCCGCGGGGGTTCGCGATTGGCGCCATCGGCGCCATCGCCCTGAGCCTGTTGCTGCTGGCCCCGCTGGCAGTCAACCCGACCCTGCTCTGCGCGCTGAGCATGGTATGGGGCATGGCGATCATGTGTTTCAGCCTGGCCCTGCAATCGAAGGTACTGGTGCTGGCTTCCGATGCCACCGACGTGGCCATGGCCATGTTCTCGGGGCTGTACAACGTGGGCATCGGTGGCGGGGCATTGCTGGGCAGCCTGGTCAGTACCCACATGGGCCTTGGCGACATCGGCCTGGTGGGCGGCGCGGTCGCGGTCAGCGGCCTGGTGCTGTGTTGCGTGACCACCTACCGCTATGCCGGGGTGCTGGGCGCCGACAAACCGGCGTAAGCACCTCACCAGGGGCGCAGGCCCCGCTCGCTGAAGTAGCGCTCCACGGCGGCGGTGGAGGCCGAGGGTTCGGCCAGCGCCACGTAGCTGTCGGGGCGCAGCAGGTACAGCGCGTTGCGTGCCAGGCCGGCGGCCGTGCAGGCGGCCGACCAGGGGTAAACCTGCAGTGGCAGCTGGCGTGCGGCGCACCAGGCGCTCAGTTCCTTGCTGGCCAGGCCGTACACGTGCACCTGCCAGCCCAGGTGCGACAGCGCGCTGAAATTGTCGTGTTCCTGCGTGACCACCCAGGGCAGGCGGTCGCCGCCCTGCACATGGCCGGCGCTGCCGAAGCTCAGCGGCATCAGGCGGTAATTCAGGCCCAGCTGCGAGACCGTGCGAAACAGCAGGCTGCGCGCCTTGGCGAATGCCGCCATGCGCGGTATCAGCACCGGTGCCAGGCGCGTACGCAACAGGTTGGCGATGCTGCCATCGGCGGTAGCGAAGGTGAACACCTGGTCGGTGGTGGCCACCAGGCGCCGGGCGAAGGCCATGCGCTCGACCGGGTAGCTGTCGAGCAGGTCATCGTGGGCCTTGCCCTTGAGTACGCTGCACAGCTTCCAGGCCAGGTTGATTGCATCGCCGATGCCGGTGTTCATGCCCTGGCCGCCGGCCGGGCTGTGCACGTGCGCGGCGTCGCCGAGCAGGAAGGCGCGCTGCTGGCGGAAATGCCCGGCCACGCGATGGTGTACGCGGTAGGTGGAAAACCAGTTGACCTTGAGCACCTGCAGTTGCAGGTGCTCGATGGCACGTTGGCTGACATCCTCGAAACGCAGTTGCTCGGGGTGTTCGGCGCGTGCGTCGCGCACCGTGCCGATCAACCGCGCGCGGCCTGTGCCGGCCAGCGGGAACACCGCCAGAAAGTCCGCCTCGTCCAGGTCCACGTGCAGCTCGCCGTTCATGGGCGGGCCGCTGGCATCCACGTCGGCCACGTAGAACAGCTGCTGGTAGGTGCCGCCGGGGAAGTCGACATGCAGGCCGTTGCGCACGGCCGAATGGGCGCCGTCGCAGCCGGCCAGGTAATGCGTCTCGCAGTCTTGCTCGCTGCCGTCGGGCAGGCGCAGGCGTGCGCTGACGGTGGTGTCGTGCTGGGTGAAACCGAGCAGTTCGGTGCTGCGTTCGACCTCCACGCCAAGGCCGCGCAGGCGCTCGATCAGCAGGTTCTCGTGCTGGTCCTGCGGGTAGATTTCGAGAAAGGGGTAGGGCGTGAGGTTGGCGCCGATGCTGTCCAAAGGCAGGCGTGCGGCGGGCTCGCCCTTGACCCAGAGGTTGGCGGCGGGCACCTGGTGGCCGGCGCCAACGACCGCGTCGGCCAGGTCCAGCTGGCGGTACAGCTCCAAGGTGCGGGCTTGCACGGCGAGCGCGCGGGAGGTGGTGCCGGCGGCGCTGGTCCTGTCGAGGATGCGTACCGAGATGCCCAGCTTGCTCAGCCACAGGGCCAGGACCAGGCCGGTGGGCCCGGCGCCGATGATCAGGACGTCAGAGTGGGGCATGGCGCGGTCCTCCGGGAAGGTGCGGTGGCACTGACAAGTGTAGATGCAGGTGGCCACACCCCTCATCCAATTCGGTGTACCTTTGCATCCCCCCAACGCCCAGAGCACACCCATGATCGACTGGCTCAGCAACCACCCACACCACAGCGATACCCTGGCCCGCTGGCTGCACGAGCAGTTCGCCTACGAATACGCCGACGTACCGCTGGCCCAATGGCAACAGGAGTTCGCCGATGGCCAGACTGACGGCAGCCTGTACAGCCTGCTGGCGCTGGATGACGGCAACCTGCTGGGCAGCGCTTCACTGGCCCGCGACGACCTGCCCCTGCGGCCCGACCTGAGCCCGTGGCTGGCCTGCGTGTTCGTCAGCCCGCAAGCCCGCGGCCAAGGCCTGGCCGAAACGCTGATCGAGGGCATCTGCACCAAGGCCAGGGCCCTGGGGCACACGCACCTCTACCTGCACACCCACGACCGCGCCGAGTACTACCACAAGCGGGGGTGGCAGTACCTCGAGCAGTTCCAGGCCTGGGGCAAATCACACTGGCTGATGCAGTACCCGCTCTAGCCCGGGAACAGAAACGGGTTCACGCCGCTGCGATCGAACCCCTGGCGCTCCACCTCGGCATCCAGCGCGATCGAGGCCAGGTCATCGGCCACCAGCTCAAGGTCGCGCTCGTGCTCGGGGTAGAACACCTTCAGGTAGCTGTGGCAGTCGTCGCAGCTCTCGGCCTTGATCGCGGTTTCATGGGTATCCAGCGACCAGTAGTCCAGGCTGCCGGTCTCTTCGCAGTTGCTGCACTTGAGCCGCACCATGTGCCAGCGGCTCTCGCACAACCCGCAGTGCAGGTAGCGCAGCCCGGCCTGGGCACCGGTCATGATCACGCTGGCCACCGGCGCCCCGGTGCACACCGGGCAATGCTGGCGCTGCTCGCCCACGCCGGCATTGCCGATGGCGGGCAGGTGCGCCGCCAGCTGGGTGAAGTACAGCGACAGGGCGGCCCACAGGAACAGCGCCTGACCGCTGTCGATTTCGCTGAAGCGGCCTGCCAGCAACGCATCGGCCGCCACGTCCAGGGCGGCCTCGCCCTGCGCACACAGGCCCTGCAGGGTGGCGTGTTCGATGTGCTCGCCAAGCCCGCGCAACAGTTGCTGCCAGTAGGCATCGCGCGGCAGGCTGGCCCAGGCCAGCGGCGCCTTGCCGGCGGCTACCCGCCCGGCCAGGCTGCTCACCAGCGTTGCCGGTAGCGGCAGGCGTTCGAGCAATTGCTGCTGGGCATCGGCCACCTGTGCCACGAACCGCAGGTAGTCGGCCATCGGGTGCCCCTCGGCCAGCTGACGCAGGCGGGTGGCGCGCTGGCGGTAGCGCTCGCCCAGGGTCGGCAGCAGCACGGCAGGTATTTCGCCAACGCCGGCGCTACGCTGCTCGGCAGGGGTCATCTGGATGCTGTTCATTGCTGCTTGCCACTCCCGCTCTGCTTGTTGCTGATCTGCCGGTACCAGCGGTCATGGTGGGTCTTGGCCCAGCTGCGGCTCACATACCCGGTGACCATGCCGCGAATCGAACCCTTGACCCAGAACGCCAGGTACGCATGGCCGATGATCAGCAGGATCAGGCAGATGCCGGCAATGGCGTGTACCAGCAGGCCGATGCGAATCGACGGGATGCTGAACCACGGCGCGAAGTACGGCCGCCAGATCACCACGCCACTGACCAGCAGCACGCTGATCAGGCCCATGATTCCCCAGAACAGGATCTTCTGCCCGGCGTTGTACTTGCCGATCTGCAGCGCCGGCTCGTGCTCGCCGGCCAGCACCTGGCGCACGTTCCTGAACCACGCGAGGTCTTCACGCTCGGGCAGGTTGTACTTGACGAAGCGCACGAACAGGAACGCCAGCAGCAGGAACACCACCACCCCGAAGAACGGGTGCAGGATGCGCGCCAGCTGCGGGGTGCCGAACACGGCGTTGAGCCCGTTGAGCGACGGGAAGAACCACGACAGCCCCGACAGGGCCACGGCAAGGAAGCACAGCACCATTACCCAGTGGCTGGCACGCTCGATGAAGCGGGTGCGCAGGATCAGTTTGTCCTTGTTCATGCGTGGGTGTCCTCCTCGTGTTTCTCGTCGGCTTCCTCGACCTCGTTCGGCCCCACGCCCACGTAGTGGAACAGGGTGCCGGCCAGGGTAGCGAAGAAGGCCACGGCCGCCACCGGCTTGAGCCAGCCCTTCCAGCCATGGATGGCGCTGCTGATGCGCGGGTCGGTGGGCAGCTTGTGGTACAGGTGCGGCTTGTCGGCGTGCTGCAGCACGTACACCACGTGGGTGCCGCCCACGCCCTGCGGGTCGTAGATGCCGGCGCCGGCAAAGCCGCGGCCCTGCAACTCGGTCACGCGCTCGCTGGCCTGGTGCAGCATGTCCTGCTTGCTGCCGAAGTTGATCGCACCGGTGGGGCAGGTCTTGACGCAGGCCGGCTCCTGGCCCACCGACACGCGGTCCACGCACAGGGTGCACTTGTAGGCCTTGTTGTCCTTCTTGCTGATGCGCGGCACATCGAACGGGCAGCCGGCGATGCAGTATCCGCAGCCGATGCAGTGGTCGGACTGGAAGTCGACGATGCCGTTGGCGTACTGGATGATCGCCCCCGGTTGCGGGCAGGCCTTCAGGCAGCCCGGGTCGGCGCAGTGCATGCAGCCGTCCTTGCGGATCAGCCATTCGAGCTTGCCGCTTTCATCTTCGACTTCATCGAAGCGCATCAGCGTCCAGGTTTCGGCCGACAGGTCGGCCGGGTTGTCGTACACGCCGACGTTGTGGCCGACCTCGTCGCGCAGGTCGTTCCACTCGTTGCAGGCCACCTGGCAGGCCTTGCAGCCGATGCAGATGCTCACGTCGATCAGCTTGGCCACTTCGGCCTGGTGGTCGCGCGCACGCGGCGCCGGGGTCAGCACGTTGGTGGCCGAGCGCTTGATGATGTCTTGGGATTGCATGGACATGAAGTTCGCTCCCTCAGGCCTTTTCGATGTTCACGAGAAACGCCTTGTATTCCGGCGTGTGGGTATTGGAATCGCCCACCCCCGGGGTCAGGGTATTGGCCAGAAAGCCCTTGCGCGTGGTGCCTTCATAGCCCCAGTGGCAGGGGATGCCGATGGTGTCGACGTCCTGCCCGTCGATGGCCAGGCGGCGGATGCGCTTGGTCACCACGGCCTTGGCCTTGATGTAGCCACGCTGGGTGCTGACGCGCACCAGGTCGCCCTGCACGATGCCCTTGTCGGCGGCCAGCTTCTCGCCGATCTCGATGAACTGCTCGGGCTGCACGATGGCGTTGAGCCGCGCATGCTTGGTCCAGTGGCGGAACAGCTCGGTGATCGAGTAGGTGGTGGCCACATACGGGAACTGCTCGCGGCTGCCCATGCGCTTGCGATCGCTTTCGTACACCCGCGCGGTGGGGCTGTAGGTCACGTTCGGGTGCAGCGGGTTGTTCGCCAGCGGGCTTTCGGTGGGCTCGTAGTGTTCGGGGAACGGCCCGTCGTTCATCGCGCCCACCGAGAACAGCCGGCCCAGGCCTTCAGGCAGCATGATGAACGGGTTGGTGTTGGTGCCCGGTGCAGCGGTGACGGCGAAGTCCGGCACGTCCACGCCGCTCCAGCGCGCCCCGTCCCAGCCGATCAGCTTGCGCTTGGGGTCCCACGGCTTGCCCTGGGGGTCGGCCGAGGCGCGGTTGTAGAGAATGCGCCGGTTCTGCGGCCACGCCCAGGCCCAGCCCGGGGTGCAGCCCAGGCCGCTGTCGGCGTTGTCGCGCCGTGCCATCTGGTTGCCCTTTTCGGTCCAGGAGCCGGCGAAGATCCAGTTGAAGCTGGCAGTGGTGCCGTCGTCGCGCAGCTGCGAGAAGTCGTCGAGCAACTGGCCCTTGCGCAGAATCAGGTTGCCCTGTTCGTCGTGCAGGTCGGCCAGGGCGCGGCCGTTGGATTCCTTGGCCACTTCCTCGGGCTTGGGGTCGAACGGGTCGGCATAGTCCCAGGCCATGTTGAGGATCGGCGCGGGGTTGGCACCGCCTTCCTTCTCGTACAGCTCGCGGATCTTCAGGAACAGGTGGCCGAGGATCTTGCCGTCGTGCCAGGCCTCGCCGGGCGGCGCAGCGCCGGCCCAGTGCCATTGCAGCCAGCGCCCAGAGTTGACGATCGAGCCGTCTTCCTCGGCAAAGCAGGAGGAGGGCAGGCGGAACACTTCGGTCTGGATCGCCGCGGTGTCCACGTCGTGCTCCTCGCCGTGGTTCTGCCAGAAGCTCGAGGTCTCGGTGGCCAGCGGGTCGATGATCACCAGGAACTTGAGTTTCTCCAGCGCGGCCTGGGCCTTGTTCTTGTCCGGGAACGCCGCCACCGGGTTGAAGCCCTGGGCGATGTAGCCGTTGACCTTGCCCTCGTACATGCGGTTGCTGTAGTTGAGCACGTCGTAGCTGTCGTCCCACTTGGGCAGCCAGTCGAAGCCCCAGTCGTTGTCCTTGGTGGCCTTGTCGCCCCACAGGCTCTTCATCAGGCTGACGAAGAACTTGGGGGTGTGCTTGTAGTAGTTGACCTGGTCGGGCAGCACCGCGCTGGGCGTGGTCTGCTTGAGGTAGGTGGCCAGGTCGGTCTGCGCATCCGATGGCAGGTTCATGTAGCCGGGCAGGCGCAGCGAGAGCAGGCCCAGGTCGGTGTAGCCCTGGATGTTGGAGTGGCCGCGCAGGGCGTTGACCCCGCCACCGGCCATGCCGATGTTGCCCAGCAGCAGCTGGATCATGCCCGAGCCTCGGATCATCTGCGCGCCGTTGGTGTGGTGGGTCCAGCCCAGGGCGTAGAGGAAGGTGGCGGTCTTGTCCGGGGCACTGGTGGTACCGAGGATCTCGCAGATCTGCAGGAAGTCGGCCTTGGGCGTGCCGCAGATGTTGGTGACCATGTCCGGGGTGTAGCGGCTGACGTGGGTCTTGAGCAGGTTCCACACGCAGCGCGGGTGGCTCAGGGTCATGTCGCGCCTGGCGAAGCCGTCGGCGTCCAGCTCGTAGGTCCAGGAGCTGCGATCGTAACTGCGCTTGGCCGGGTCGTAGCCGCTGAACAGGCCGTCGTCGAAGCTGTAGTCCTCGCGCACGATCAGGCTGGCGTTGGTGTAGGCGCGCACGTAGTCGTGCTGGATCTTGTCGTGGGTGATCAGGTAGTTGACCACGCCCATCAGGAAGGTCACGTCGGAGCCGGCGCGAATCGGCGAGTAGATGTCGGCCACGGCGGCGCTGCGGTTGAAGCGCGGGTCCACCACGATGACCTTGGCGCCATTGCGGATCTTGGCCTCGATCACCCACTTGAAGCCCACCGGGTGCGCCTCGGCGGGGTTGCCGCCCATGATCAGCACCACGTTGGCGTTCTTGATGTCGACCCAGTTGTTGGTCATGGCGCCGCGCCCGAAGGTCGGCGCCAGGGCCGAGACGGTAGGGGCGTGGCACACACGGGCCTGGCTGTCGGTGCCCAGGATGCCCAGGGCGCGGGTGAAGCGCTGGTCCAGCGAGCCGGTTTCGCTGCTGGCGGCCGAGCTGCACAGCATGCCGGTGCTCAGCCAGCGGTTGACCGTGGTGCCCTTGTCGTTCTTCTCGATGAAGTTGGCGTCACGGTCGTCCTTCATCAGGCGTGCGATGCGCTCGATGGCGTGATCCCAGCTGATGCGCTGCCATTTGTCCGAGCCAGGGGCGCGGTATTCGGGGTAGAGCAGGCGTTGTTCGCTGTGGATGTAGTCCACCAGGCCCGCGCCCTTGGGGCACAGCGAGCCGCGGCTGACCGGGTGATCGGGGTCGCCTTCGATGTGGAAGATACGCGCCTTGGCGTTCTTGGCGCCGTCGCCAAGGCTGTACATCAGCACGCCGCAACCCACCGAGCAGTAGGTGCAGTTGTTGCGGGTTTCCTTGGCGCGCAGCAGCTTGTACTGGCGTGATTGGGTGGCCTGGGCCATGCCCGGGGCGAAGCCCAGGCTGGCCGCAGTGGCGGTGGCAGCGCCGACGGTGCACAGCTTGAAGAACTGTCTTCTGCCCAGTCCCATGGTTATCTCCTTGTACAAACGAGCTCCAGAATCGGCCGCGCACGCGCAGGCCCGCCGAGATCAGCGTCAGGATCGGTAAGTGGTATGCAGGCTAGTCACAGAGGGTGCGCGCCAAGACCCTTTCTATCGTGGGTGTATTGCGCGCATTCGGGGGCAGTTTATGCCCTTACTTAATTTGTGACTAATCGACCTTGTCGATGAACCTATAGAGGGATTCGATTGTTTGGCATTCAGCGCGAGAGGTCGGCGGGGATCATTGCGGTATCGATCACGATATCCACGGGCGCGGTGACGATAAACGCCAGCGGGCACACGATCAGCGGCCAGCAGAACTGCGCCGAGGTGGCGCTGAACAGGAACGAGAAGTTGTTGCGCACGCCCCGGTACATGCCTGGGGATGCACATTCGGCGCAGTACCCACCGCGCATCATGGTGCCGCAGCTGGTGAGGGCGAGGGTGGAGACGATGAGGGCGAGCGAGAGGATTCGGATGGTGCTGTTCCTTGGCACAGGGGGAGGGTCCGTTTTTCTGCGCGGCATTCTCTCACCGGGGGCCGGGGCAATGCTACAGTCGCTCCTTTTTCAATCAGCAGGCCAGGCCTCTTCGCTGGCAAGGCCAGCTTCTACAGGGCCAGCGAAGAGCCCGGTGCTGCCGACACACAACCAACGGGAGAGACAACCATGCGCGCAGCAATGCTATTGGGTACGGCACTGGTGCTGGCCGGATGCGCCTCGTCGACGATGAACCAGGCTCGCCTGGGCGCACCGCACAAGACCTTCACCTCGGCCAAGGCCGAGCCGCTGGTGGCCGAGTGCATCCAGTTCGGTTGGCAGGACGAAGCCGTCTTCGGCGTGGATGCCAGCGGCTACCTCGACGCCGGCCCCAACGGCGGGGCCACGGTGTCGACACGCGATGCCGAATACTTCGCCGATGTGCGCGCCGAAGCCGGCGGCACGGTGGTCAAGTTCTACACCCTCAAGGACGATGCATTGGCCCAGCGGCGCATGGCGGCGTTGGCCACCTGCCTCTAGCCACGCCCCTCGAAACGCCCGGTGATGCGCTCGCGCCAGCTCAGCGGGCGCGCAACGTGTTCATGCGCGCCGATCTCAACCAGGGTGAAGGCGCAGCGCA
Organism: Pseudomonas palmensis; assembly: GCF_017848315.1. Classification (GTDB taxonomy): domain Bacteria; phylum Pseudomonadota; class Gammaproteobacteria; order Pseudomonadales; family Pseudomonadaceae; genus Aquipseudomonas; species Aquipseudomonas palmensis. The sequence goes on along the minus strand of NZ_JAFKEC010000023.1, from coordinate 5,354 downwards.
CGATATCGCTCACTTCCTGATCGGCCAACCGTGCGCAGGCTTCGCGGTGCGCCTGTGCCTGATCGCGACCTGCCAGGCTGTGCACCTCGAAGCCAAGGTTGCGTTTGGTGATATGCCAGTGGTGAAACACAGCGACAAAGCGGCTCATGTGCGCCCCGCAGTCAGATCAGGGATGGGGTCATGCATGCAGCTTGCCCGTGATGCGCTCCAGCCAGCTCAGGCGCCGGGGCGCCAGGGCAGTGCTGGCAATCTCGATCACGGTGAAGTCGCAGGTCTGATCGTCCTGGTAGCCCTGTTCATTGCGTATGTCGCCCGCTTCAAGGTGCGCATCGGCATGATTGTCGCTGTGTAGCGCGTGCACCTTGAAGCCCCTGTCCACGGCATGCCGGCTTCGCAAGTGAAACACCCCCACGAAGCGGCTCATGCCTGCGAAGCCCCGCGCTGTGCTTCAAGCGCCTCGATACGTGCCTGCAGGCGTTCGCGTTCCTGGCGTTCGGCGCCGATGTCCTCGAACACGCTGATCAGATGCTGCGGCTGGCCGTCCTGGCGGCGCTGCAGGGCGGTACGTGCACGTACCCAGATGTAGTGGCCCTGCTTGTGGCGCACGCGCTTTTCCACTTCGTAGCGCTCGATCTCGCCGGCCAGCAGGCGCTGCAGCAACTGCAGGTTGGCGGCCAGGTCGTCGGGGTGGGTCAGTTGCTGGAAGGTCATGCCGTACAGCGTTTCGGCGCTGTAGCCCAGCAGCTCGCAGAAGCTGCCGTTGACCCGCTGCCAGGTGCCGTCCGGGTCGATGTAGGCCAGCGCGCCCCAGGCCAGTTCGAAGATGGCGCGAAAACGTTCCTCGCTGTTGCGCAGTTGCTCTTCGGCGACCTTGCGCTCGGTGTTGTCCATGCTGATGCCGACCATCTTCACCGCGCGCCCGGCGCTGTCGCGCACCACCGTGGCGCGGGAGGCGATCCAGCGCATCTCGCCGTCGGGGCGATAGATGCGAAAGTCGCACTCGCAGCCTTCGCCTTCGAGCAGGGTCTTGCTGTACAGCGCCTGCAGCATCTCGACGTCCTCGGGGGGCAGGTGCACCCAGAAGTCTTCGTTGCGGATCACCTGCCAGCCGTACACGGCCTCGACGTTGGGCGAGTAGGTGAGTTCGTCGCTGATCAGGTTCCATTCCCAGGTCACGATGCGGGCGCCTTCCTGGGCCAGCTTCATGCGGGTTTCGCTCTCCATGATCTCGGCGGTGTAGCGCCGGCGCAGGTCGGTCATCGGCAGCTCCACCACCTGGGTCTGCTGCACGTCCTGCAGGGCTTCTTCGCCGTAGCGCAGCCAGATCCAGTTGACCTTGAGAAAGTCGGCCAGCTTGCGCAGGTTGGCGTAGTCGATCTCGCCGCCGCGGGTCCATTTGTGCACGGCGGTGCGCGAGATCCCCAGGGCCGTGCCTACCGCCTGCAGCGTCAGCTTGTGGTGTTCGAGCAGTTCCTTGAGGCGAAAGGCGAAGCTGTTTTCGGTCATGCGCTGGGGTGTCCTTGGCGAGGGCATGGCCGGCCAGTATACATAAGCTGTCAACCTCAGGTTGACGGGGGTATGCGCGTCGCATCGCGGGCCTGACCCGCGATGCATTCAGCGCCGCTCACCAGCGCACACGCACCCCCAGGTTGCCGATCAACCCGTTCAAGTCGTTGTCGTCCACGTCGCTGCTGTAATCGGCACTGACAAACAGCGCCACCTTGGGCGTCACCCGTGCCACCAGGCCCAGGCCCACCTCCACGGTGGTGGCGTTGCGTCCGCTGCTGATCTTGTCGACCTTGTCCAGGCTCACCGTGTCGGCGTTCGAGAAGTCGTACCACACGTTGGTGCGCACATAGGGTTCGATGGGCATGCCGCGCACCTCGTAGCGGGCCGACAGCTTCGCCCCCACCCGACCGGTCCAGCTCGGCTGGCTGTCATAGGCCTGCAGGGTCTGGGCCTGGGCGTCGTTGCCGGGGTAGTACTGCTGGTTGATCAACTGCGCCTGGGGCTCGATCACCCAGTGCTTGCCCAGGCCGATGGGGAAGCCGCCCTCCACCGAGAAGGTCAGCGCGTGCCCGTTGCCATCGAGCCGTTCGCCGTCGCTGCCGCGCCCGCTGGCGTCGAAACGGGTGCCCATGGCCACCGCATCCACATGCCAGCCCTGGTCATGCTGCAGGCTCCAGTACATGCCCAGGCTTTGCCCTTCCAGGCGCACGGCGTTCTGCTTGTCGCCCAGCTGTGGCCGGCGATTGTCCAGGCCGCCCTGCAGGTTGCTGTGGCCCATGAAGATCCCGGCGCGGTGGGTGTTGCCGCCGGCGGTTTCCCGCACGAACAGGTCGGGGGCGATCTGCAGGTTCTGGTTGGGGGCATCCAGGCGTTGCGGGGCAGTCCTGACCGGCGTGGGAAAGAACTGCGCCCACTGGCTGGCAATGCCTTCGTCGCCGAACACCGCCGTGCGCTCTGCCAGGCGTTCGGAAAACGCCCCCAGCGTACCCAGGCTCAGCCCCGACACGCTGGCCGGGACCAGCGACGGCAGCGCCAGGCCGTGTGCCGGGTTGAACATCGGGTCGTCGTCTTCCAGCCCCGCCGCCAGGCTTTCGAGCGGGGTTGCCAGCAGCAGCGACGTCGACAGTGCGTAGAAAACATACTCGAGCCCCGAAGGGCAGGGTGCGCTTTTCATGGCCGATCTCCTCTGTGTGTTACAGCCAAAGGTCTGGCCTGATGTCACGGGCTGTAAGGCAGGAACAGAGAGCGACCCAAACCAGCAAACCTGCCCCATGGCGCGCGCAAAGCCGCGTGCCAGAGGCCCGGAATGAAGTTGAACACGGTGGTTCTAGGTGTAGCTAAGGAGAGTCGCAGGCAGGCGTCAAGATAGTGTGATTATTTTGTGATGGCCGTGTTGGAGGGGGTAAGCGGTTGAAAAATAGCGGTTACTGAATGGGCATAGCCGCGTTGCGAATGACAACGCGGCTGGCTATTTCGAATGATTGCTAAAGCGTCAGGCGTCCTCGTCCCGTTGCAGTTCCAACAGCAGCAACGAGCGTCCGGTGACGTTGAACACGCTGCCGAATTCCAGGCGCTGGGCCTTGCGCAGCTGCGGCCGGTCGGTGTCGATCAGGCAGTTCCAGTACTCGCCCTCGGGCACGTCGGGCAGGGTGAAGTCCACGCCGTCGTGGTGCGCGTTGACGATCAGCAGCAAGGTGGCGTCTGCCCCCGGGCGCAGGATGCCGCTGACCTGCGCGCGCCCGTCCATGAGCATGCCCAGGCAACGCCCTTGCGGGTCTTCCCACTGCTCCACGCTCATCTCGCTGGCGTCCGGCGCGAGCCAGGTCACGTCCTTGACCCCGATCGCCTCGTTGTAGTCGCCCACCAGGAAGCGGCTGCGGCGCAGGATCGGGTAGGCCAGGCGCAGCTTGGTCAGGCGCTTGACGAACTTGAGCAGGGCGCTGCCTTGCTCGTCCAGGTCCCAGTTGATCCAGCCGATCTCGCTGTCCTGGCAGTAGGCGTTGTTGTTGCCGTGCTGGGTGCGGCTGAACTCGTCGCCGGCCACGATCATCGGCGTGCCCTGGGCCAGCAGCAGGGTGGCGAAGAAGTTGCGCATCTGGCGCTGGCGCAGGCTGTTGATCTCGGGGTCGTCGGTGGGCCCCTCGACCCCGTGGTTCCAGGAGATGTTGTTGTTGCTGCCGTCCTGGTTGTTCTCGTCGTTGTCCTCGTTGTGCTTGTCGTTGTACGACACCAGGTCGCGCAGGGTGAAGCCGTCGTGGGCGGTGATGAAGTTGACCGAGGCATAGGGGCGCCGGCCGCGGCGGTTGAACAGCTCGCCGGAGGCGGTCATGCGCGCGGCAAAGTCGGCCAGCTGGCCTTCGTCGCCTTTCCAGAAGGCGCGCACGGTGTCGCGAAAGCGGTCGTTCCATTCGGCCCAGCCCGGCGCGAAGTTGCCCACCTGGTAGCCACCGGGGCCGCAGTCCCAGGGTTCGGCAATCAGCTTGACCTGGCTCAGCAGCGGGTCCTGGCGGCAAGCCACCAGAAAGCTGTGCCGCTCGTCGAAGCCTTCGTGGTAGCGGCCCAGGATGGTCGCCAGGTCGAAGCGAAAGCCATCAACGTGCATCTCGCCTGCCCAGTAGCGCAGCGAGTCGGTGACCAGTTGCAGTACGCAGGGGTGGCTCAGGTCCAGGGTGTTGCCGGTGCCCGAGTCGTTGATGTAGTAGCGCTTGTCGTCGGGCATCAGGCGGTAGTACGAGGCGTTGTCGATACCGCGCATCGACAGTGTGGGGCCCTGCTCGTTGCCTTCGGCGGTGTGGTTGTAGACCACGTCCAGAATCACCTCCAGGCCGGCGTCGTGCAGGTGCGCGACCATCTCCTTGAACTCGGCGATCTTGCCGTTGGCCAGGTAGCGCGGGTGGGGCGCGAAGAAGGCGATGCTGTTGTAGCCCCAGTAGTTGTTCAGGCCCTTTTGCAGCAGGTGCTGGTCGTTGACGAAGGCGTGGATCGGCAGCAGCTCGATGGAGCTGACGCCCAGGCCCTTGATGTGCCCCAGCAGCTCGTCGTTCATCAGCCCGGCGAAGGTACCGCGCGCCGCTTCCGGCACCGCCGGGTGACGCATGCTGATGCCGCGCACGTGCGCTTCGTAGAACACGGTACGATCCCACGGCACGCCCACGCGCTGGTCGCGGCCCCAGGTGTAGGCCGGGTCGATGACCTTGCACTTGGGCACGAACGGCGCACTGTCGCGCTCGTCGAAACTGAGGTCGCCATCGGGGTGGCCGATGGTGTAGCCGAACAAGGCCTCGGACCAGCGCAGCTCGCCGACCAACTGCTTGGCATACGGGTCGATCAGCAGCTTGTTGGGGTTGAAACGGTGCCCGTTCTGCGGCTCGTAGGGGCCGTACACGCGGTAGCCGTAGATCTGCCCCGGGTGCGCGTCGGGCAGGTAGCCGTGGTAGATCTCGTCGGTGTACTCGGGCAGTTCGATGCGCTCGAGCTCATGTTCGCCGCTGGCGTCGAACAGGCACAGTTCGACCTTGGTGGCGTTGGCCGAGAACAGTGCGAAGTTCACACCCAGGCCGTCCCAGGTGGCGCCCAGGGGGAAGGGCAGGCCCTCGCGGATGCGCGAAGGTTCAACGGCGTCGGGCTGGGTGTTGTGTTTGGACTTGGGCTGGGTCATGGCAATCCTTGTAGCGATCCTTGGGGGGCGAAAGGCGACGCACTGGGCGCCGGGGCAGCGTTGCGCTGCCCCGGGGCGGTAGTGACGCAAGGTACGGCGGCGTCAGGGCGTGGCGGGCTTCTTCGCGGTACGCGGCTTCTTTGCCGGGTCGGGCTTGGCCGCAGGGGCCGGCGGCTTGGCCTTGGAC
>NZ_JAFKEC010000022.1 GCF_017848315.1 Pseudomonas palmensis | reverse complement strand
GGGTGTGGCGGGGTGTTGGGTTTTTTACAGTCATGGTCTGTGCTCCTGCCGCCTGCTCGCGGCACGACACACCGACAACTCAACTAATCATAGGCGAGTGAAAGTATGTCGAGTCGCGGGCAGGCGATCGATTCGAAGAGTGGAATCTTTAGCGGTGACGTTCGCTGCCTGTTGAATGAACGTGCACAGGCAGCGAACCGACTACTGGCCTCTTCCATAATGTGCTCCACAGATTTTTATTAATGCGAAGGCAATAAAGTGCCGGCGAATTTTCCAACTAGGAAATTCGTTTTTTAATAAGCGCAAAGTTGCCGTTTATTCAAGGGGAAGTACGCACCCCGAATGCATGCAAACCTGGATCAGGCGTGCTGCAGAAACAGGGCGGCGCCCCGACTCGGTGGGTCCTGACTGTCGTCCAGGCTCCAGCGCTGCTGGCGTTGGCCGCTTGTGGAGCAGACGCGCCAACGGGCCCGCAAGGCGCTGCTGGCAGGGGAGTCGCAGAGGAGCCTTGGCGCACGCACGGGCAGCCTGGGCGCGCGCAGAAGCCTGGCCCGCAGGGCTGAAGTGAAGGCGCGTACGCCCGGTATTGCAGAAGAAGTGAAGTACATAACGTGTGCCTCGCGACCGGACGAACCGGGGAGGCAAGCCACGTTGGAGCATCAAGCCCTAGCGCAGCTTACCCGACCGCGGAGTCGAGTCCCGTCATTTTCAGGGTTAAGTGCCTGGCGTTGCGCAGCGGCAATGACCAGACAGCGTCTAGATACTATGTCCATTGGCTTCTTTGGTGAGTTGAAAAAAGGCCGGATTTCCGGCCCGCGCAATTTACTCAGGAGGGGGAGCGAAGTCAACAGCGATCAGGCGTGAAAATTGAAACGTTAATAAAATTTCACACAAAGCAGCCAGCGGCAGAGGAGAGTCTGCCTGTGCCAAGGAATAATGCTAAGTGGGCAGAGTTTCACCGGTGGAAGGGTAATATTTTTTTGAAACAGCAATTAATGTCTGTTTTGCTATAGCGATTCTGTATATGGCATTTTTTTATAATTGCTATGGTACTTGGCATGGATTCAAAACCAGCCAGGGAGTGGGGCTATGTCTAAAACTATTGTCGTCGTGGGGGGAGGTGTAGGCGGCACGATGCTCGCCAATCAATTGGTCAGACAACTTTACCCGGAAATACTCAAACACCAGGTCACGGTCAAACTGCTGTCGAATTCGCCGGATCATTATTACAAACCTGCCTTCATGTACGTTGCCTTCAACAGCTATTTCCAGGAAGACCTGAAACGGCCCGAGCGTTCGCTGTTGCGACCTGAAATCGACTTCCAGGTGGAGGAGGTGACCCGCTTCGACTTCACCGGGCAAACCCTGCACACCCGCTCTGGAAGGCGCGTGGGCTATGACTTTCTGGTGATCGCGACGGGCTGCGTACCCGCTCCCGAGCGCATCGAGGGGCTGCAGGAGGCGGGGGATCATTTCTATCAATACAAGGCGGCGCGACAATTGGCGCAACGTCTGATGACGATTGAAAAAGGGCGCATCTTCATATCCGTTTCTTTCCCACAGACGCCCAATGTTCCGCATCAGTGCGGTATTGCGCCGGTGGAAACTACCTTGATGCTGGATGACTTGCTGCGCCGTCGCGGTGTTCGCAATAACATTGAAATTGTTTATACCTATCCGACCACTGCGCAATTGCTCAGAAACTGTCTGTTCATGCAGCGGCCAACCGGAGAACTGTTGCCCACCCTTTTTGAACAGAAGAACATCAGGTTTCAGCGTGGCTTCACCCTGGACCGCGTGGACCCGGATCAACGTATTGCCTATTCGGCCGAAGGCCAGGCGCAGCCGTTCGACATCCTGATGGCGACCCCACCCATTCGTGCAGTGGACGCGGTGATACAGAGCGGTGCGTCCCAGGCCCCCAACAACGAGGGCTGGCTGCCGACCAACCACGAGACCCTGCAGGTCTACGGCCTGGAGAACGTCTACGTGATCGGCGACACCATGGACCTGCCCATCAGCAAGGCGGGCGGTGCCTGCCATAACCAGGCACCGGTGGTGGCCAACAACATCGCCGGCGAGATCCGCCTGGGCACCCCCTGCGCCGTCTACGACGGGAAGGTCCAGGCCGTTGCGCAGATGGGCCTCAACGCCGGCATGCCACTGACCTACAACTACCAGCAGGATGTGGTGCCCACCCCACCGACCAAGCTGGGCGGCCTGTTGCGCAATGGATTCAACCGGGGCCTCTACTGGGCGGTTGCCCGTGGAATGATCTGAGTCGAGCGGTGCAGGAGTACGTCGATATGGAAACCTTCGAACCTACCGTGGAACACCTTGCTCACCCGGGCGTTGACGCCCTGATGAAAAAACTCGAACCGCTGCTGGTCAGTGGTCGCATGGACAACATCATCGACTTGCTGTCGCTGGGGTCCGACCTGGTCGACCTGCTCGACACCGCGATGGTGGACAAGCTGGCCCATGGGTTCGAGGACGTGACAGCCCTGACCTGGACCGTGGGCAACGCGCTGCGCATGGCGCAGGCGCAGAGCAGCGATACCCAGCCACCAAGCCTGCTGGGCCTGGTGCAACTGCTGCGCGAGCCGCAAACGCGACGTGGTATCGCGCTGATGTTGAGGGTGTTGAACAATCTTGGACGGCAATATTGATCGCATGGAGCGAGAGGAACGTGGCAATGCTTGTAAAACAGCAACAGGGTCTGCGCGGGAGTACGACCTGGGACCCGCAAGGCTATCAACAGTTTTCGCGTTTGAGGGAGCGTCCGGTGATCGAGTTGCTCGATCACCTGCCGTTGCAGGCACCAGCGTCCATCTATGATTTGGGCTGTGGTACCGGAATCGCCACCCGGCTGCTGGCCGAACGCTGGCCAGAGGCACAGTTGTTCGGCGTCGACAGCTCGGCAGAAATGCTCGCCGAGGCCCGAGCCCTGCCGGTCAATGCCCAATGGCTGAACAGCGACATAGGCCAGTGGGAGCCCAAGCAGCCGGCAAGCCTGCTGTTCGCCGCTGCCGTGCTGCATTTCATGGAGGACCACGAAAACCTGCTGCCGCGGCTGCTCGGCAATCTGCACGCCGGCGGCTACCTGGCGCTGCACATGCCCAACTGGCGGGATGCACCCTGGTACCACCTGATGCTCAGGGCCCTGAGCGAATGCGGGCCTGCGGGCCGGGTGATCGGCACGCTGGAGCTGCGCAAGTTCATGTCGGCGCGCAATGTCCTGTCCCTGGACTGCTACTACCGGTTGCTGGCGCCGCTTACCAGCAAGCTGGATATCTGGGAAACCGAGCATCTGCAGGTGGTCGAAGGCCAGTCGCCGGTGTTCGACTGGGTCAAGGTTTCGGCACTGCGCCCGGTGCTCAGCTCCCTGGATGACGAGGACCGTGAGGCCTTTCTGCGCAAGTACCTCAGGCTTCTGGAAGCGCACTACCCGCGTGAGGACGACGGGCGCACGCTGTTCCCGTTCAAGCGCACCTTCATCGTGGCCTCGGTCTGAGATTGCCCTTGGGCGGTCACTCTCGACAGCCCTGCAAGCCGCGACTGGTCTCTCCCTGAGAATGAGGGGGGCAGCGCGTGCAGGGCTTCTGGAGGGGGGGCGTTTTCGTTTTCTGTTCGCTTATTTTTGTTTGGGTTCGGGTCTGGCGACTGTCGGAGTGTCGGGCAGGAATGGTATGTTCTCCTCCAGAATGAAGATGAAGAAACTGGAATGATCATGCCTAGAGCCTCCCACCAAGATTTGCGCCGTGCCTTTCGTAAACTACTGGCCTCCCCGGTCTGCTATCACACGGCTTCCGTGTTCGACCCGATGTCTGCGCGAATCGCCGCCGACCTCGGCTTCGAAGTCGGCATCCTGGGCGGCTCGGTGGCTTCGTTACAGGTGCTGGCGGCTCCGGACTTTGCCCTGATCACCTTGAGTGAATTTGCCGAGCAGGCCACGCGCATCGGGCGTGTCGCACAGCTGCCGGTGATCGCCGACGCCGACCACGGCTACGGCAACGCGCTGAACGTGATGCGCACCGTCACCGAGCTCGAGCGCGCCGGCGTGGCTGCGCTGACCATCGAAGACACCCTGCTGCCTGCCCAGTTCGGGCGCAAGTCCACCGATCTGATCAGCATCGACGAAGGCGTGGGCAAGATCCGCGCTGCCCTGGAGGCTCGCGTCGACCAGGAGCTGTCGATCATCGCGCGCACCAATGCCGCGCTGATCCCGGTCGAAGAAGTCATTGCCCGCGTGGTCGCGTACCAGAATGCTGGCGCGGACGGCGTGTGCATGGTCGGCATCCGCGATTTCGATCACCTCGAAGAGATTGCCCGCCACGTCAGCGTGCCGCTGATGCTGGTGACCTACGGCAACCCGCAGCTGCACGACGACACGCGCCTGGCCGAGCTGGGCGTGCGTATCGCCGTGGATGGCCATGGCGCCTACTTCGCCGCGATCAAGGCCACCTACGACTGCCTGCGCGAGCAGCGCCGCATCACCAGCAGCGCCTCGGACCTCAGTGCCACCGAACTCACCCATACCTACACCGTACCCGGCGACTACATCGTCTGGGCGCGGGAGTTCATGGACGTCAACGAGTAACATCGCTTCACCTCAATATGGATAGCAAACGGATCAATTCATGAAGAAAACACTGGGAGTGGTGTGCGGGCTTGCCGTCGCCGTAGCGGCCGTATGCACGGCCGGGGCGTGGTATACGGGCAAGCAGTTGCCTGGCGTGCTGGAGCACGCTACCGCACAGTCCAATCTGCAGATGCAAAAGTCGTTCAAGGGCCTGGGTGCCACGGCGCGGCTTGAGCTGGTATCGCTGGAGCAACACCTGTTCAGCAGTGTCGCGCGTTACAGGTTCACCGTGCAGAACCTGGAGCTGGGCGATGAGCCGAGCAACCTGGAACTGACCCTGGTCGATCGCATCGAGCACGGGCCGTTTCCCTGGCAGCGGGTCAAGGCATTCAAGCTGATGCCGGTGATGGCGGCATCCAGCACCTCGATCGAGAAGGATGCCACCACAGCCGAGTGGTATGCGGCCAGCGGTGATGTCTCGCCGGTGCAGGGCGAGTTCAGCCTGGGCTATGACCAGTCGTATGACGGCACGTTGAGGCTGATGCCGCTGGACATCGCCAAGGACGGTTCGTCGGTGAAGTTCTCCGGCTTCGACATGGGCATGAGCGGTGACTTCGAAGGCAAGCGCCTCAAGCTCGACGGCAGCATGGGCACCTTGCAGGTGTCGATGGTCGATAGCGAGACGCCGCCGCTCAAGTTCGACCTCAAGGGCCTGAAACTGGTTGCAGACCTCACCCTGACGCCCTACGACTTCTATGAAGGCCAGGCCGACGTGACCCTGGACGACAGCGCCTTCACCTTTGGCGATCGCCAGGTACCGCTGACCGTCAAGGGTGTGGAGCAACGCAACACCTACAAGGTCAACGGCGACAAGGTCGATGCCAGGGCCGCCTACAAGGTCGACGCCATCACCTATGACGGCAAGGCCGTGGGCGGCGGGCAACTGGTGGTGGCGGTCAACCGCTTCGATATCCCTGCGCTGCAGGCGATCATGGCGATCTATGAGAAGCACATGCCCCAGTTGCAGGAGACGGCCGCTGCCGGCCAACCGCCCGAACTGGAGCTGAATGCCGAAGAGCAGGCGCTGATGCAGGTGCAGATGATGCAGTTGCTGGCGGGCAAGCCTCAGGTGGCCGTGGAGGACCTTTCCTTCAAGACCGCCAACGGTGAAAGTCGCTTCAACCTCACCCTGGACCTGGCCAAGCCGACGTCGGCCGACCTGCCTTCCGATCAGCTGGTGCGCCAGATGATCGAGAAACTGCAGAGCAGCTTGTCGCTGTCCAAGCCGATGATCGGTGACCTGGCAGCCTTGCAGGCCAGCCTGGAAGGGCAGGACGAGGCGCAGGTCAAGCAGGCCGCAATGGCCGGCGATATGGTCGGGCAGATGGCCTTGTATTCCAAGCTGGCCACGCTCAAGGGCAATGACATCATTGCCAACCTGCACTATGCCGATGGCCAGGTGGCCTTCAACGGGCAGAAGATGACCGTTGAAGAGTTCGCCGCGCTGGTGATGTCCAGCCTCGGCGGCCTGCAACCGGCAGGCAACTGACCGCTGGGCTGGCGGGCTTGCCCCGCCAGCCTGGTTTGGCAAAAAACCCTTTAGAATTCATTCGATTATCTGTAGCCTTCGGCAACCCATAAAACCCGAGGCCGCAGAGGGTCTTTGGTTCTGTCGTACAGGCTGAACCGTTATCCGATTTGCCAGGGCTCGGTGATACACTCGACTTACGCGCACTAGCGCCTGCAGGTCTTGCGAACATGACCCAGATTTCCGAACGCCTTCTGGTCCAGGCCCACCTCGACGCCAAGCAGCCCAAGCCGCTGACGCCCGAGCAAGAGGCTGACTACCGTGCCGCCATCGCCGCCGAGCTCAAGGCTCAGGACGCCGTGCTGGTGGCCCACTTCTACTGTGATCCGGTGATCCAGGCCCTGGCCGAGGAGACCGGCGGTTGCGTGTCCGACTCGCTGGAGATGGCCCGTTTCGGCAACCAGCATCCGGCCAAGACCGTGGTGGTGGCCGGTGTACGCTTCATGGGTGAGACGGCGAAGATCCTCAACCCCGAAAAGCGCGTGCTGATGCCGACCCTGGAGGCTACCTGCTCGCTCGACCTGGGTTGCCCGGTGGAGGACTTTTCGGCGTTCTGCGACAAGCACCCCGAGCGCACCGTTGTGGTGTATGCCAACACGTCGGCGGCGGTCAAGGCGCGGGCCGACTGGGTGGTGACCTCCAGCTGTGCGCTGGAGATCGTCGAAAGCCTGATGGACAACGGCGAGACCATCATCTGGGGGCCTGACCAGCACCTGGGCCGTTACATCCAGAAGAACACCGGCGCCGACATGCTGCTGTGGGACGGTGCCTGCATCGTTCACGAGGAGTTCAAGTCGCGTCAGTTGCTGGACATGAAGGCGCTGTACCCGGACGCGGCGATCCTGGTGCACCCCGAGTCGCCAGAGGCGGTGATCGACCTGGCCGATGCGGTGGGTTCCACCAGCCAGCTGATTGCGGCTGCGCAGCGCATGCCGAACAAGACCTTCATCGTGGCCACCGACCGCGGCATTTTCTACAAGATGCAGCAGCTGTGCCCGGACAAGGTCTTCGTCGAGGCGCCCACTGCCGGCAACGGCGCGGCGTGCCGCAGTTGCGCTCACTGCCCGTGGATGGCGATGAACACGCTTGAGCGCACCTTGCAGTGCCTGCGCGAGGGCAGCAACGAGATCTTCGTCGAGCCGGCGCTTATCCCGCAGGCACTCAAGCCACTCAAGCGCATGCTGGACTTCACCCAGGCGGCGCGGCTCAAGCTCTCCGGCAACGCCTGAAAGCAGCATCGCGGGTCGAGCCCGCTCCCACAAGGGGGCGGGGCTGACCCGCGATATGGTGTGCGCGCTACCTTGATGCGTGTCAGCGCATCATGTCCTTGACCATCCGCTGCTGTTCCATCAGCTCGCGCTGACGGGCATCGATCTTCGACGACAGCACAAAGTTGTTGCCCGCCCGCTGCTTGGCGTAGTCGAGCTGCTGCAAGGCCTGGTCGAAGTCGCCCACCAGAGCAAAGTACTCGGCGCGAGCCTGGTGCAGGCCGATTGTGTTGCCCGACAGGCCGCGAACCTCCGCCACCTCATACCAGACATCCGGGTCTTGTGGCCGATTCTTGAGCAGCGCATCCAGTGCCTTCTCTGCCTCGGCCGGGCGGTTCTGCTTGAGCAGCAGGTCGATGCGTGACTGCTGCAGCGGGTAGTTGCCCGGGTACAGGGCTCGCATCTTCTCCACCCGTTGCTGGGCATCGGCCAGGCGGTTGTTGGTGACGTCCAGGTCGATCTGCGCAAGGTTGTAGGTGATGTCGTTGGGTGCCTTGGCGAGCAAGGGCTTGAGGCTCTCGCGGGCCTCGTTGAGCTGGCCGCCCTTGATCTGCGCCAGTGCCAGGCCGTAACGCGCCGCATCCAGGTTGGGGTTTTCGTCCAGCAGGGCGCGGAAGCGCTTGGCACCCAGGCCCGGCGTGCCTTCGTAGGTCAGTTGCAGGCGTGCACGAATCAACTGGTAGCGCAGGCTGTCGTCCACACCGCCCTTGGGGGCCTGTTCGGCACGGTTGCGGGTGTCGGCGACCCGCGACTCGGTAACCGGGTGAGTCAGCAGAAATTCCGGTGGCTTGGCGCTGTACTGGTACTGGCGCATCAGCCGTTCGAACATGGTCGGCATGTTGCGCGGATCGTAGCCGGCCTTTTCCAGGTTGAGGATGCCGATGCGGTCGGCCTCCTGTTCGTTCTGGCGCGAGAAGCGCCGTTGTTCCTGGATCGCGGCGGCCTGGGTGCCGGCAATCGCGGCGATGCCGGCATCGCCAGCCCCGGCAGCGGCGGCAATGATGCCCACCAGCAGGGCGCCCATCATCGGCAGTTGCATGCGTTGCTGGGCTTCCACGCCGCGGGCGAAGTGGCGTTGCGACAAGTGCGCCAGTTCGTGGGCCAGCACCGAGGCGTACTCGCCCTCGGTCTGGGCGTTCAGGAACAGGCCGCCGTTGACCCCCACGATCCCGCCGGGGGCGGCGAAGGCGTTGAGTTCCTTGCTGTCGATCAGGATGAACTCCAGGCGCCGGTCCTGCAGCTGGCTGGTTTCGGCAAGGCGGTAGACGCTGGTTTCGACGTAGTCCTTGAGCTGGGGGTCCGACAACTGGCGCACGTTGCCGCGCAGCAGGCTCAACCAGGCGCGGCCCAGTTGGTGTTCCTGTTGCGGGGAAACGATGGCCGAGCTGGCGTCGCCGAGTGACGGCAGGTCGTCGGCATGGCTCGGTAGAGCCAGCAGGCAAGCCAGCGTCAGCAGGGTAGGGCGCAGAAAATTCATGCACGAAGCTCGGGTCGACAAAGAACCTTACTGTAGCCGGCTCACACGTTGACGACCAGTGGCGGTATCCTACGAGGTCTGTGCATGCCGCTACCTGCCGTGGGCATGCACCTGCCTGGAGAAGCCCGATGACCGATGCCGTACCCTGCGACGCCGAACTGGATGCCAGCGGCCTGAATTGCCCCTTGCCGTTGCTCAAGGCCAAGATGGAGCTCAACCGCCTGGGCAGTGGTGCAGTACTCAAGGTGGTGGCCACCGATGCCGGCTCGCAGCGCGACTTCCGCACTTTTGCCCGCCTGGCCGGTCATACGCTGCTGCATGAGCAGGCCGACGCCGGGGTCTACACCTACTGGCTCAAGAAAGCCTGAACCCTTTTTTTTAAGGATCACCGATGTTCAAAGTGCTTCGTGGCTGGCTGCACCGCTATTTCTCGGATGAAGAAGCGGTGGTGCTGGCGGTCCTGCTGTTTCTGGGGTTCACCGCGATACTGACCCTGGGCGGCATGCTGGCGCCGGTGCTGGCGGGCATGGTGCTGGCGTTCCTGATGCAGGGCCTGGTCAATGCGCTGGAGCGCCTGCGGGTGCCCAGCAAGGTGGCGGTGGGGCTGGTGTTCCTGCTGTTCCTGAGCGCGCTGGCGGTGTTCCTGCTGGTGCTGGTGCCGTTGCTCTGGCACCAGTTGATCACCCTGTTCAACGAACTGCCGGGCATGCTTGGCAAGTGGCAGTCGCTGCTGTTGCTGCTGCCGGAGCGCTACCCGCATCTGGTCTCGGATGAGCAGGTGCTGCAGGCCATCGAGGCGATGCGCGGCGAGATCGGCAAGTTCGGTCAATGGGCGCTGACCTTCTCGCTGTCGAGCCTGCCGTTGCTGGTCAACATCATGATCTACCTGGTGCTGGTGCCGATCCTGGTGTTCTTCTTTCTCAAGGACCGCGAGCAGATCGCGCGCTGGGTCAGCGGCTACCTGCCGCGCGAGCGGGCCCTGATGACCCGCGTGGCCGAGGAGATGAACCGCCAGATCGCCAACTACATTCGCGGCAAGGGCATCGAGATCCTGATCTGCGGCGTGGCCACCTACATCGCGTTCATCGCACTGGGCCTGAACTATGCGGCGCTGCTTGCGCTGCTGGTGGGGTTGTCGGTGGTGGTGCCGTATGTGGGGGCGGTGGTGGTAACCGTACCGGTGACCCTGATTGCCCTGTTCCAGTGGGGCTGGGGCGACCAGTTCATCTACCTGATGGCGGTGTACGCGATCATCCAGGCGCTGGACGGCAACGTGCTGGTGCCGCTGCTGTTCTCCGAAGCGGTCAGCCTGCACCCGGTGGCGATCATCTGCGCAGTACTGCTGTTTGGCGGATTGTGGGGCTTCTGGGGGATCTTCTTCGCGATCCCGCTGGCTACGCTGTTCAAGGCGGTGCTCGACGCCTGGCCGCGGCGTGAGCCGGTGGTGGCGCCGCTGCTTTAGCCGCGGCGCACGCTTCGCCGGCGAAGCGCTTCAGCCGTTGTTCAATGCTTGCGCCTGCGCCAGCACCGCTTCCACATGCCCGGGCACCTTCACGCCGCGCCATTCCTTGCGCAGCACACCCTCGCTGTCGATCAGGAAGGTGCTGCGGTCCACCCCCATGTATTCCTTGCCGTACAGCTTCTTGAGCTTGATCACGTCGAACAGCTGGCACAGGGCTTCGTCTTTGTCGCAGATCAGCTCGAACGGGAAGCCCTGCTTGGCCTTGAAGTTCTCGTGGGACTTGAGCCCGTCACGCGATACGCCGAACACCTCGGTGTTGGCCGCCTGGAACGCCGCGTACTGGTCGCGAAAGCCCTGGCCTTCGGTGGTGCAGCCCGGGGTGCTGTCCTTGGGGTAGAAGTAGATCACCACTTGGCGACCCTTCAGGCCGCTCAGGCTGACGGTCTTGGCGCCGGTGGCTTGCGCCTCGAAATCGGCGACGGGTTGGTCGAGTGCTACGGCCATTGCGGGTTTCCTTACATGGGGTTCTGTGGGCGCCACGGTTCGATCAGCGCATCCAGGTTCAGGGCGTCGGAGAAGTCCAGGAACTGGTCACGCAGCCAACTGATCTGGGTGCCGGCCGGCAGGGTCACGGTGAACGTGGCGTTGAGCATGGTGCCGCCGGTCTGTGGTGCCTGATAGGTGTCGCAGGTCAGGTTCTCCAGCTCGACGTTGTGGTCGATGAAGAACTGGCACAGCTCGTTGATGATGTCGGGGCGGTACGCGGCACTGACATAGGCGACGTAGGGCAGCGACAGCGGGCGCACTTCGAGTTCGGCGCTACGCACCACATTCACGGTGAAGGTGTGCTTCTTGGCCAGGGTCGGCAGCGCCGCTTCGAAACGCGCCAGGGCGTCCCAGCTACCGGTGACCTGCAGCACCAGTGCGCTGCACTCGCCGTGGCGGGTCAGGCGCGAGGTGACGACCGAGCAGCGATTGTCGTTGCTGGCCCGGCACAGAATGTTGGTCAGTTCCATGGGGTTGGCGCCCAGGGCACTGATGACAAGGAATTGTTCGCGAACGGTGGGGGTGGACATGCAGCATTCCTAAAGCGATGAGCGGTCGGTACGTGACGGGGCAAATAGGCTTGTCGGCGTGGTTCCGTGGCTCAGGATCGAGGGCTCGGGCACTGTCGGGGCGCGTTGTCGGCAGCCCGGCGGGCCGCTGTGTACCGATCAAAGAGAGAAGGGTAGCGAAAATGGTCGCCGAGGGGAATGCTCCTGCCGCCTGCTTCGCTTGTGCAAGCCCTGTGGCGCCAGTACCATTACCGCTCTCTTTTTCCGGCAGGAGCAGCTTCATGATTGCGGGCAGTATGGTGGCATTGGTCACACCCATGGATGCACAAGGGCGTCTTGACTGGGACAGCCTCAGCAAACTCGTGGACTTCCACCTGGAAAACGGCACCCACGCCATCGTTGCGGTCGGTACCACCGGCGAATCGGCGACCCTGGATGTCAATGAGCACATCGAAGTCATCAAGGCCGTGGTCAAGCAGGTCAACGGCCGTATTCCGGTGATCGCCGGTACGGGTGCCAACTCCACCAGCGAAGCGGTGCACCTGACCCGCAATGCCAAGGACGCCGGTGCCGACGCCTGCCTGCTGGTGGTGCCTTACTACAACAAGCCGACCCAGGAAGGCCTGTACCAGCACTTCAAGCACATTGCCGAAGCCGTCGACATCCCGCAGATCCTCTACAACGTGCCCGGCCGTACCGCCTGTGACATGCAGGCCGAGACCGTGATCCGTCTCTCGAGCGTGCCGAACATCATCGGCATCAAGGAAGCCACCGGCGACCTCAAGCGTGCCAAGGCTATCCTGGATGGCGTGAGCAAGGATTTCATCGTGCTGTCCGGCGATGATCCGACCGCCGTCGAACTGATCCTGCTGGGCGGTAAAGGCAACATCTCGGTGACCGCCAACGTCGCCCCGCGCGAAATGGCCGACCTGTGCAACGCCGCACTCGAAGGCAAGGCCGACGAGGCCCGCGCCATCAACGAAAAACTGATGCCCCTGCACAAGGACCTGTTCGTCGAAGCCAACCCGATTCCGGTGAAGTGGGCTTTGGTCGAAATGGGCCTGATGCACAAGGGCATCCGCCTGCCGCTGACCTGGCTGAGCGAATCCTGTCACGATACGGTACGCCAGGCCATGCGCCAGTGCGGCCTGAAGTTTTAATTGAGGACGTACACCGCATGAAGCGATTGGCTGGTCTTTCCGCCCTTGCCTTGATCATCTCCAGCACCAGTGGTTGTGGCTGGCTCTGGGGCGAAGAGGGTTACTTCCGTGACCGGGGCAGCGATTATCTGGAGGCCACTCAAAAGCCGCCGATGCAGCTGCCGCCGGATGTCAGCAACGTCAAGCGTCTTGACCCGCTGCTGCCGATTCCGCGCAACGTCGCCGACGACAACGTCAAGGGCGAGTTCGAAGTGCCGCGTCCACAGCCGTTGGCGGCAGGTGCCGACATCAGCGATTTCAGCCTGCAGAAGAGCGGCGCTTCGCGTTGGGTCCTGGCCCAGCGCGCCCCGGCCGAGGTGTGGCCGGTGGCCCACCAGTTCTTCGAGGACAACGGCTTCCGCATCGCCGAAGAGCGCCCGCAGACCGGCGAGTTCAGCACCACCTGGCAGCGTTTCGACGAGTTGTCGGCGTCCATGGCCCAGCGCCTGGGCGGTGTTGCAGGCAGCAGCAACAATGAAATCCGTGCCCGGGTTCGCATCGAGCCGGGCGTACAGCGCAATACCAGTGAAGTCTATGTGGTGACCGTCGAGCGTGCTGCCGGCAGCACCGCCGAACAGGACTTCCCGGCACGCGCCGAGAACACCGGTGTGGACGCTGCACTGGTCGACGAAATGCTTGCCAGCATGACCCGCAGCGCCGAGAAGGGCGGTTCGGTATCGCTGCTGGCGGCCCGTGACTTCGATACCCCGAGCCGTGTCAGCCTGAGCGAAGACGGTAGCGGCAACCCGGTACTGAACCTGGGCGCCGACCTCGATCGCGCCTGGTCCAGCGTCGGCCGTGCCCTGGAACAGGGCGAATGGCGGGTTGAGGACATCAACCGCAGCCTGGGCCTGTACTACATCAACCTTGCCGAAAAAGCCGAGGCCAAGGACCAGGAGCCTGGTTTCTTCAGCCGCCTGTTCGGCAGCGCGCCGAGCAAGGAAGAGCGTGAAGCCCGCGCCGAGCGCTATCAGGTACGCCTGAGCAAGGTGGGTGACAGCGTGCAGGTGACGGTCGAGAAGAACATCAACACCGTGGCCCCGGCCGATGTGGCCCGTCGCGTGCTGAGCGTCATCCAGGACAACCTGGGTTAAGTGCGCTTCGCCGTACTCGGAAGTGGCAGCCAGGGAAATGGCACGCTGATTGTCAGTGGCAGTACCTGCGTACTGGTCGATTGCGGGTTCTCCCTGCGCGAAACCGAGCGGCGTCTGGCGCTGCTCGGCGTGTCGGCGGCGCAGTTGAGCGCGGTGCTGGTGACCCACGAGCATGCCGACCACGTGCATGGGGTGGGTTTGCTGGCGCGGCGCTACAATGTGCCGGTGTACCTCAGTCGTGGCACCTTGCGCGGGATGCGCAAGCCCGTGGAGCCCAGCGGCTTCCTGGCAGCTGGCGATACCCTGCGGCTGGGTGCATTGAGCATTGCCGCCGTTGGCGTCAGCCACGATGCGCTGGAGCCTTTGCAGTATGTGTTCAGCGATGGCCGCCGCCGGTTTGGCGTGCTGACCGACCTGGGCTCGTACGACGCGGCCCTGCTCGACAGCTATCAGGGCCTGGATGCCTTGCTGATCGAAGCCAACCATTGTCGCGACATGCTGGGCCGCGGGCATTACCCGATGTTCCTCAAGCAGCGCGTGGGTGGCGACTACGGACATTTGAACAACCACCAGGCCGCGCGCCTGGTGTCGGAGTTGGGCTGGCAGAACCTGCAGCACCTGGTGCTGGCCCACCTCAGCAGCAAGAACAACCTGCCACAGCTGGCCCGCCAATGTTTCGTCGACGCCCTCGGGTGTGACCCGGACTGGCTGCAAGTGGCGAATCAGGATTACGGGCTCGACTGGCGCGAAATCGCCTAGCCCATTTCAATTTAGCAAGCGGAGCCCATCATGGAAAAACGTGAAGAACTCTACCGCGGCAAAGCCAAGTCGGTGTACAAGACCGACGACGCCGACCGCTTGATCCTGCTGTTTCGCAACGACACCTCGGCGTTCGACGGCAAGCGTATCGAACAGCTCGACCGCAAGGGCATGGTGAACAACAAGTTCAACGCCTTCATCATGCAGAAGCTTGAAGAAGCCGGCATTCCAACCCAGTTCGACAAGCTGCTGGGCGACAACGAATGCCTGGTCAAGAAGCTCGACATGATTCCGGTCGAGTGCGTGGTGCGCAACTACGCAGCCGGCAGCCTGGTCAAGCGCCTGGGCGTGGAGGAGGGCATCAAGCTGGAGCCGTCGACGTTCGAGCTGTTCCTCAAGAACGACGAGAAAGGCGACCCGTTCATCAACGAATCCCACGTGGTTGCGTTCGGCTGGGGCACCGCCGAGCAGCTGGTGAAAATGAAGGCGCTGTCGTTGAAGGTCAACGAAGTGCTGAGCAAGCTGTTCGACGACGCTGGTCTGCTGCTGGTGGACTTCAAGCTCGAGTTCGGCGTGTTCCATGGCGAGATCGTGCTGGGTGACGAGTTCAGCCCGGATGGTTGCCGCCTGTGGGACAAGGAAACCCGCAAGAAGATGGACAAGGACCGCTTCCGTCAGGGTCTGGGCGACGTGATCGAAGCCTACGAAGAAGTTGCCAAGCGTCTGGGCGTGCCGCTGTAAGCGCGTGACTGACGCAAGCGCCTGATACCACGCGAATTTTTTTCACAAGAAGCTTTGCGTTTGGGAAAACTGCTGGTATCATGCGCGCCACTGGAGAGATGCCGGAGTGGCCGAACGGGACGGATTCGAAATCCGTTGTACTGGCAACAGTACCTAGGGTTCAAATCCCTATCTCTCCGCCATATGCGAAGTAGTCGAAACCCCCGAAAACGTTGAAGTTTTCGGGGGTTTCGTCGTTTAGGGGCGGAACATTAGGGCAGATTTAGGGCAGATTTCATGGCTCAGAGGCCGGATTCGGCCGCAATGGGCCGAAGGTCTTAGGGCTGAAAGGCTGCTTCCGCTTTCTTGTTGGGTGGCTCTTTGGCACCATTCACTAGTACCCGTGTGTCCTGGTACGGAAAACTGCCATTGAACGTTAGGAGCAAGGAAATGCAGCCGACGGCTACCGAAAGACTCATCGTGGAAATGCTATGCGAGGTCTACAAAAAGCTTGAAATCACCGACAGCTACGATCCTGACATCGTCGCTCGAGCGATGGGGTCGCAGGATTACTGGGTTCTCGACTGGAAGTACGATGTTCGCGATGGCGATAGCGAGACGCCTCCACATGTCACGGCGGTAGTAGATACGCTGGATATGTATCAGTTCCTTCAGGAGGCATACGAGGCGTTTGATGATGAGCAGCGTCAGTCGGTCGAGGCGGTTGGGATAGGACGCACTCTCGAATTTCCGGGGTACGATGGGAACAATGAGACCGACTATTTACGAGCTGCCCGCTACCTGGTTCGCGACCTTGATCGGTTCACCAGATTGCAGGGATCGGCTGACACCAATTCGCATGCGCCGCTTGCGCCGATGTATGCCCGCATGGTTGAAGTGTTCCTGCCGATTCGGAGGAACGTGGTTGGTCGCAGGATGACTGTCGAGGAAGTTGTTGAAGTGCTGAATGCAGCCATACATCCAGATAATCGCTGAACCTGGGGCGGTGCAGGCCCATTGGGCCTGCTATTACTCAAACCCCATCATCTTCGACACGACGTCCGCCATGCTTTTAGTGTCTTTTGAGATCCAGCGGCCGTAGTGCTTCCGCACCATGGTCGTGTCGCTGTGACCGAGTTGACGGGCGACCCATTCAATTGGGACGTAGCTTGACAGTGCTTGGCTCGCGAACGTGTGGCGTGCCTGGTTGGCGCCTCGATGGCGAATGCCTGCTTTCTCAAGGTGGGCGGTGAACCAGTTGCTGACAGTCTTGCCGTTCCACAGTAGGCCACTGGTAGAGCTGCGGAACAAGAAGCGAACCCGCTCCTGCTTCTTCGTGATGTTGTCTCGCTGCACAACCGTGATGGGCGTGGGTTCGGCATCCTCGGCTTCGGCCACGATCATGGTCAGCAGCTCCAGGGCTGGCGCGATCAGCTCAACTGTTCGAATGCGCGTGCGCTCCTTCGGTACCTTGAATTCCCCGGCGACCAGGGCGCGGCGGATTGTCAGCGTGCCGGCCACTAGGTCGACGTCTTCTACCCCGGCCGCGATCAATTCGGACAGGGCCAGCCCGGCCCAACAGTTGAAGACTATCATCCGACTGTCTGCCATTCGCTCGGGGTCGGCGGCGGCCATCCGATCAATCTCGCTCCGGGTGAATGGGTCGGCGAACTCGCTGTCGCTGTCAGACTGGATGTTCTCGATGCGCTCCAGGGGGTTGAACTTGATGATCTCATCGCTGAACGCATCCCCCCATACCCCCCTTATAATTGTGAAGACGTCGTTTACAGTTTTCGGTTTGAGGCCATTGGTAAGAAGTTCAGCTTGGAACAATTCAAGCTCACTCTTGGGGATGGTTGCGATAGTTCTTCCGGTGAACTTTCTTTTGACGTGTTCAGACTTGCTTTTATAGTTGATGAACGTGCTGTGTGCTTTTTTCACCTTGGCAACTTCAAGCCACAGGGCTATCCCTTCGTCTACAGTCCTTTTGGCAGGCTCGTTCGGAAGTTCTTGTCTGGCTTTGAGCCAAGTAGAGTCGGGAAAGTGGGCTGCATAGTCAAAGCGGTTTTCCTTAATCTCCGCTAGTATCGTTCTGCGTTTGTTGTCCGCATAGGCAATGGCGGCTTTGTTGATCTTGGCTACGTTACGCAGAGGCTCACGGCGGCGCTCGCCTTCGTACATGAAGGCGATCCGTAAGAGGTTGCCATTGATATCGACGCCCGTTGGTAGGGCGTTGATACCTGCTGGGAGCTTCGCGCTCATGGCCGGCCTGCCATCCATTTTTCGATTTCAACACGGTTGTAGACAATGACGTTGGCAGGATCAGTGCGCCACTGTTTCTCTTCTAGCCAGATTCCACGGTCGCGATATTTGCGTACAGCCTCAGTGCTCAAACCGAAAACCGGGAACAACAGCTCTTTCCGAATCCATACAGCGGGAGTGATAAGAAGTTGAACCGCCTCGGCGGGCAGCCTATTTACTTCGTGGATAGGTTTAACTTGTAGCTTTGCCATTTTATATTCTCCGACTTACCGACGTGGTTGCAGGCACTGGATCTGCTGGAGTTTCTTTGCAGCCACATTGGCCATGTAGGATTGCCACTCGACGTTCTTCCGCTGCTGCCGGATCCTGCTGCAGTTGGCATGGTTGCGAGTCGAGCGCGCTTTGCCACAGATGTCGCACATCACCGGCAGGTCAAGGCTATGTGTGGCCATGCGTGGCCTAGTGCTCGGGTTGCAGGTCGATGTATAGGTCACAAGGAGTATCTCTCATGGGCTCTGCGGGTGATCGGGCTCAGGGCTAGATGCTCGTAACCGATGATGTTGTTAACAGTCGATAACGTGCTAGTGCCTGGCCGGGTGGTGGTGGGGGCCTGGTGCAGTTGTATCAGCGCGACGATCAGTGCGCCGGCCAAGACCCAACTGATGAGCCGCCAGATGCGTGCGGGATTAGCCATGGCACAGCCCTACCCATCCGCCTAAGGCCCACCACAATTCTTGTGCAGCCATGAAGCCGAGTCCGGCGCAAAAGCCAAAGGCTACAACCATCATCGGGGCTGCCTGGGCCACGATGAACTTGGGTTTACTGGTCATGCTGCCTCCTGTTGAGACACGCTGAGTCCAACTGCAATCGGCCGGACCCAGATCGGCATGCTGCTGAGCATGAAGGTTTCACCCTGGGCGGCGAGGAGCAGGGTGGTGCCCATTACATCGGCTATGGCCTCGGCCGCGCCTGGTGGTACCGCATTGCCAATCCGCTCACGCCACGCCTGGTCACTGAGGCCGTCCAGTTCGAACTGCTCCTCTGGCTCAACCAGGCTTTGAATGGCTGCCAGCTCAAGAGTGGTGAACGGTCGGTGCCAGGTGCCGTCGAGGCTGGTGATGATGCAGGTCAGGCGATCATTGGCGGCAGGCACCCGTGGGTCGGCGACACTCCAGCGGCCGTTGTCCTGGCGAGCGCTCGCCGACACAGCCCCGGCCTGGCCATTCCAGTCGACCACACCGTAATGCCCGCCATGCAGGTACGCGTCTCCTTTCACTCGGCGCATACCAGGTCGTGGGTCTTGCACCGCGAACGCACCTTGCCCTGTGGTGCTGCCAGCAATCACCGTGCCGGCAGCGTTGTCGTACGGCGTAACCAGGTACTTGCCGAAGCCGCCGCCTGCGCGCCTAGGGTCGGCTACGCTGAACGTGCCTTGCCCGGGCGACTTCACACCAATCACCGCACCGCTGGTATCGCCCCAGCGCCGTACACCGTATTGCTGGTACTGCAGGGCGCCGGGCTTCGAACGCGGGTCTGCGATCGAGAACGCGCCGTTGGTGGGGCTGGACCGGCCGGCGACTGTCCCGATCGATTTATCCCACTGGTTAACGCCCAGGTAACCTGAATAGGCTTCGGGCACGATGATGAGGTCGCGCAGGTACCCGTCCTCGATCTCCAGGTCATTGAGGCTACGCCAGTCCTTGCCGGCTTCGACTAGGGCAAGGCGCACCCAGGTCTTCCATTGCAGCGCCGGCACTCGATGCATCGGCCCGGCAGCTTCGACATCGCCGGCCAGCGGCATGCGCCCGAGAATGTCGCCCACGGCACGCAGGCTTTTGTGTTCAGGCTCGTACAGGAAGGGCGGTACCTTCTCGACATGGCGGGCGACCAGCAGGAAGCGCTTGCGGCTCTGTGCCAGCCCACCGATCACGCCGCAATCGTGGGTGGTCTCGGCCACGGCATAACCAAAGCTGGAAAGCAGGCTGTTGATCTGGTCGAGCAGGTGCCGACCTCGTGATGCCAGGCGCGGCACGTTCTCGAACACCAGCAGCGGTACCGGATCGTCGGCCCATGCCTCGCCGAACAGCCAGATGCAGCGTAGCGTCAGCTCGTTCAGTGCCTGGTACTTCGGTGTCAGGCTCATCTTCTCCGACAGCAGGCCGCTGGCCCCCTTGCACGGCGAGCTGATGAACACGGCATCGGGCCGCTGGCCACCTGCAGCACGGCGGATGTCTTCCGGCGTGGCTTCTCGCCAACCTAGTGGCGGCTCCTTCCCATGAAAGCGGGTGTACTGATCGCGAGTGAATAGGTCCAGCATGGTGCCCTTTGCGCCGCTCAGTCGTTCGAAGTCCGCCAGCCCGGCCGGGTCCACGTCGACGCCGCCAATGCATTGCCACTCGGCCTGCAGGTTGCCCACGATGGGCTTGGACTTGTTGAAGCCCTTGGCTCCGCCGCCCAGGCCACAGCACAGGTGGAAGTGCTTCAGTACGTGCTTACGCATGAGTGCATTCCTTTGCTGTTGTAGTTGCTGGCGGTGCTTTCCTAAGCTCCGAATGGATGCGGCTGGCCAGCCCCAGCAGGCCTTGGCATTCGGCGTATGCGCGTGAACACCACGGCTCGGTGCCTTGCAGCTTTTGCCAGGTGTTGCGGGCAAGGCGCAGGGTTTCAGCAGCGTTTTTAAGGTGCTCGTAGTCGGCCTTCGTCACGGCGAGCCCTGTGTACGACATGATCCTGGCTTCAAGTTCTTCGATGTGGGCCAGCCGCTGACTCGTTGCCAGCAGGTGCGCCCGCTGTTCTGTCAGGCGTTCCTGGGCGATGGCATCAATGTCCGCGTTCAGGACGGCGATCTGCCTGGCATGGTCGGCTTCCCGCTGTGCGAGCCCCGCGGCTAAGCCGCTTTCTTTTGCTCGACGGCAAGCTGCGTTGAACAGGAATGGCAGTGCCACCAGCGTGAACAGCCAGAGAGTGGCCAGGGCAAGGATGATTTGCTGTGGTTGCATGTGCTGTGCTCCAAAGTGTGCCCGCCGCATGTGTAAGCCGTGGTGAGAGCGGCAGGGCGATTGCCCCTGTTGGCCGGGGCCGCCTTGTCATGCTGCTGACTGGGCTTGTGCGTCCAGATAAGCAGCGAGTTCATGCAGGTAGACCACGTGCTCGGCGCGTACAGAGCGGTGCAGCTTGCTCAGCTTGAGTGGGATACGGCCGGCGTTGATCAGGTTGCGCAGGTGCCGGTCCGTCTTGATGTGCGGGAAGTAGTGCTCCCGTACTGCGCTCAAAGTTGGGCATGGGGTGGTCCACTGGCGACGCAACTGAGCTAGCGTGTCGCACATGCGCGCTCTCCGGTCCCCTCGGGGTAACGTTGCAACTTGCGGCTGATCAGTTCGGCCAGGTGCTCTTTGCTGCTGCCCATGGCTGCTGCGCACACTTCACCCAGCCCGTTCGTGACCACTGCTCCGAAGGGATGCACGTCCGATATGGTGGGTGTGATGTACGCAACCTGGCCGGGCTGTAGCACCGTTTCTACGTGTTCGAGTGCTTGCATCAGGGCGATGGCCTGTTGAGTGCGTCCGGCCTCTGTGCGCCCGTTGGCTACGTCCTGAATGAAGTCGCGCAGGTGCAGATGGTTGGCCCGGTCGCCGCGTGGAAGGGTCAGTGAACCCGTCAGCCCCTGAAACGCTACCTTGATGTGTGCATGCTCATCGCTCAGCTCGACCGCAACATCGGCGTCAAATTGTGCTGTAGGACGAAAGAGAGGGCACGTCATGGTGCCGCCTGCCGCAAGTACCTGGTGCAACAGGTCTTGCTTGGGGAATGGGACTACGAAAGCGCTCATGCCGCATTACCCCCGAGCTGATCGGTGGCAGGGCTGACAGCCTGTGCATTGCCTTTCGGTGTGGTGATGATCAGTCGCCCGATGCGTTGCTGAATTGCGTTTACGGCCGAGCGACTGCTGCATGCGGTGGGGTGCAGGAATACTTGGCATTGGTCTGTGTGCTGTGCGTTTGGCATGTCTCGATCTCTGTGGTGAGAGGGCTAAGGCGAGACAAAATTAGTATCACTGATTTAAGAAGTCAACAGTATCACTAATAAATACTGATTGCCGGGCGTGAAAAAGCCCGCTGAAAGCGGGCTCTTGGTATCAAAGGTCGACAATTTTTCGGCGTGCTCGGCCACATATTGACCATTCTTCGTCCATTCGAATGATCCTTTCCGGCCAGTCTGGATTGGTTGCGTACAGGTAGAATTCGCCACCTTCACGGCGCAGTTGCTTTAGTGTCACCGCTTGGTCCCGCACTCGTTTAGCAACTACAAAGTCACCTGTTTCCCACTGCATGTCAGGGTCGATCACAACCTTTTCGCCAGGTTTGAAATCTGGCTCCATGCTGAACCCTTCAACCCGAAGAATGAATGAGCGCGGTCCTGCTGGGCCTCCGGCCTCGACCCATTCATCAGCATCACTTGCCTGAAAAGCAACAGCCTCGCAGAAGGCCCCAGCTTTTACGTATCCAACGACGGGTAACAATCGCCCAGCGGAGCCCATGTTCGTAGCGTTTTCAACGCTGCCAAGGCTTGGCTGGTTGGCGATGCCGAGCGTCTCAGCGAGGCGCGGGCTGACTTCGTGAGGAGCGAAGCTCAATGCCCTGCTGAGACTCATCAATGCAGCGATATTGAGTGGAATCTTCCCCGTCATGTATTGGCTGACCACGCTTTGGCTTGCCCAGCCACAGTCATGCGCCACCTTTTCTTGATTGAGGGACGGGTCGACCGACTTCCGGGCTTTGTAGATGGCCTTCAGGCGGGCTGCTTCTTCGGCGATGTAGGAGGGCTTAGTAGTCATGCCACTCACAATATTAGCGGCGCTTATCCCTATCAAAGAGTGATGCTTATATTTATCTTGCTCTGATAAAGAAGTAACACTAATATTCACACGTGAACCCGTCGAGGACGAAAGGGATGGAAGAAGAATTTGGAGTGCCTTTGCGCGAGTTCGCGAAGGATCGAAGCCAGCCGGAGTTGGCTGAATTGCTCGGTGTCACTCAGAGCGCGGTCTCTCAGATGCTCAGCTCTTCGCGTGATATCCGCGTCCGCAGCAATGACGCAGGAGGATTCTTCGCATTTGAGATCCGCCCAATAGGGAGTCGGCGTAAGCCGAAGCCCGAATAGGAAAGCTGAGCTGAGGCCTCTCACCACAAGATGATCCCCAGCTCAGCTATGACGGCGCATAGCGCCGCCGCAACCCGCCGTCCGGTCTTCTCACCACAAGACATACCGGACGACTCAATCAACGCACCGTGCCGCACAGCACGTTTAGCACAGCACATCGGTCGTGGTCGTAGGATAGGTCGTACCCAATCCTATGGCTACACCGTAAACAGGGGTTTTACGGTTATGAGTCGCACTGATCTGTTGCCGGGCGCTGGCCCGGTCCTTTCTTTGCGCCATGCGCTTTATCGCGCTGGGCGTGACTATTCAGGCGGTATCACCCGCCTGGCATTCGAAATGGTCGTCGAGAACGACGCCTTGCAAAAGAAGCTCAAGCATGACGAAGAGCGCCGTTGGCTGACTCCGGACGAGCTGGAAGATATGGTCCGGTTGACCGCCGACCCACGCCTGCTTGATGCCTTGGTCAGGCCGGCGGGTGCCGTCTGGTACCGCCCCATTCCCGTACCTGCCAGCCGTGAGGCACTGAAGGCTGTCGGCAAGCTGCTAGGTGAAGCGGGCGAGTTCGTTGCGAGCCTGCATAAAGGTGCCGCCGACAAGCACTGGGAGCTGCACGAAGTGCTGGACCTGGAAAAGCAGGGTGCCGATGTGATCCGCGAGGTGCTGGGCATCATGGCCGGTGCTCGTCAGGCGATGGAGGATCATATCGATGGCTGATGAAGCTGATATGGCCAATGACCAGGCCGACTACCTGCTGCAGCTCGCCCTTGGGCGCCGTACTCGCCTTTCGCAGCAGCCAAGCGCTCAGTTCTGCGCTGACTGCGATGAAGCCATTCCGTTACCACGCCAACTGGCGGTGTCCGGCTGTGAGACTTGCATCAGTTGCCAGGACCTGCGGGAGCGCCGCCGATGAGTGAGCGCAACGGAATGCCAATCGCCGCATGGGCGCGGCGCTATATCGAGACGTTTGGGCTTGCCCTGGTGCCGATTGAGCCTGGTGAGAAAACACCAAAAGGGATGGGTTGGAACAAGCCGGGCGGTTACTTCACTGACGCTGATAGCGCTGAGGCGTTCTGGCAGGCGAACCCTTCGCATAACCTTGGGGTCGTGTTGGGTCCAAGCAGGGTCTGCTCGCTGGATGTCGATGACGTCGAGTGGACCCGATTCGTGCTGGGTGCCCAGCTCGGCCTGGATCTGGACGCTCTCGCGGATGCCTACCCGACAGTAGTGGGAAACCCAGCCCGTTTAAGGTTGTTGTTCCGCGTGCCTGACGGGGTTGAACTGAGCCGACATTCGTTAACCTGGCCAAGCCAGAAAGACCCCGACGGATCGATCTTCAAGGCATTGATGGATCAGGCCAATGCAGCGAAAGAGGCGGGTGATGCAACTCGTGAAGGCGCTATGCGGTTGGCTGCGGAGCCATTCAAGAAGTTCACGGTGCTGGAGTTGCGTGCCGGTTTGGTGCAGGACGTTTTACCACCGTCAATTCATCCAGGTACGGGTAAGCCATACATCTGGATCAATCCGCCTAAGCCGGGCGGACTTCCTGAGTTGCCGCCTGAGCTGTTGGCAATCTGGCAGGGTTGGGAGGATTTCAAGCGTGGTGCCGAGCAGGTTTGCCCGTGGGTGAGTAAGCCGGCTCAGGTAAAGCCTGCGCCCGTTGAGCAGCGCCACCCTGCGGCGCGTAGTGGTCGCGAGCTGCCCAAGGTGATCCCCGAATTCAATCGGTTACATGACCTCGCTTCTCTGATCGAGGCGCACGGGTACAAGCGTCAGGGGAACAAATGGCTCTGCCCTCAAAGCAGCAGTGGGTTGCCTGGAGTAACAATCGTCGACGATAAGCTGTTCTCTCACCACAGCTCCGATCCGCTCAACAATGGCCATAAGAACGATGCGTTCGACGTGTTCTGCATTCTGAGCCATGGCGGCAACGTGTCTGCGGCGACAAAAGCAGCAGCCCAGATTGTTGGGCTATCTCGCCCGGTTCCGCCGGCGCAGGGCCTTCCCCGCGCCCCTACCGGTGAGCGTCCTGCGCAGCCAGTTGCAGCTGTGGAGGACGTACCAGCCGCTGAGCCAGATCCTCTTCCCTGCGCCCCTTCTCCTGAGTGGCCGGAAGAGCAGTTTGAGGCCGACTCACACCCACCTAAGGGCGCGGGGGGCTTCAAGATTCGGGAGCAGGAACTGCTCAAGGACTTTGTCGTTGTCTATGGCTCGGACGTGGCATGGGATTGCACCCGTGCACGGATGATCAAGCTCTCTGCCATTCGTGAGGCGGTCGGGCGCACGACTTACAAGTGGTGGCAGGAAAGTGAACATCGGCGTATGGCTCAGGACGTGGTATTTGACCCGACAGAAACATGCAGCCCGATGATGCTTAATCTGTTCGACGGCTTCCACGCAGACCGTGATGCGAGAGGCCAAGATGGCTGCAAGTTGATCTTGCAGCATCTGGGGTTGCTCTGTAACAACAGGGCCGATGAATACCGTTTCTTGCTCAAGTGGATCGCTTACCCATTGCAGCACCCTGGCGCCAAGATGGCTACAGCGGTAGTGATGTTTGGTGCAGAAGGCCCTGGTAAAAGTCTGCTATGGGAAAAGGTGGTAAGGGAGATCTACGGCACTTACGGCACGACAATTGGGCAGGCGCAGTTGGAAAGCCAGTTCACCGGCTGGCAAAGCCGCAAATTGTTTGCCTTGGCCGAGGAAGTTGTCAGCCGGGAGGAAATGCGTCATTACAAAGGTGTACTCAAGCACCTGGTTACCGGTGATACGCTTCAGATCAACGAGAAGAACATGCCGGTGCGAGAAGAGCGAAACCACCTCAACTTCGTGTTCCTGTCCAACTCAACGGTGCCGCTGGCCCTTGATGATGGTGATCGGCGTTATCTGGTGCTCTACGTGGACCGTGTACCACCCAAGGAGTATTTCGAGGCGTTAGTGGCAGAGATCGATAGCGGTGGCATTGCCGCGTTCTACGAATACCTCATGAGCCTTGATTTAACGGGCTTCAGCCCCCATACAAAGCCTCCGCTCAACGAGGAGAAGCAGGGCCTCATCGATGGGAGTCTGCCAGCGCCACGGTACTTTGTCCGTCGGTGGCTGGCCGGAGAGACTGAGTTTCCTGTTACTGCTGCTGTCACTCAGGACGATCTATGGCGGGCATTTTGCCGATGGTGTGACGGTGCAAACGAGTTCAAGCGAAGACAGAGGGATTTCACTCAGGAAGCGGTGAGGGACTTGAAGCAGTCACGCAACGACATCAGGTACCCTACGCAGAATGATGACTTCATCACGAAGCGCATCTATGTGACACCGACTTTTCTGGCTGAGAAGGGCGCTATGGGGCGAGAGTGGGCAAGTAAGGCCGGGCTGGAGTGCCGCAAGTTCTCCACCGTTTTTGATAGGCATTCGTTGCCTGCGGCGGGCGCCTTTTGATTCCGACAATCAGACAACATTCCGACAGCATTCCGACAGTACTTGCCCCAATGAAATCGGGCATTCCGACAATCCGACAGTAAAAATGAATGTTCCCATGTGCGCGTGCACGCGCTCTTACGCGTAAGGCTTTCTCTAAATACCTGTCTGATTGTCTGAATTAATCATTATGTTATTGATTTTAAAGGGTTTAGATATTCCGACAGTTTTCCGACAAAGTTCCGACATTATCCATAAGGCATAGGAAAGCAAAAAAATGGCTGTTTACACCGTAGAGAATGGACAACTGAAACGTGTTGCTGAGCAATTGGAGGAGTACTCCGGGCAGGAGTGGGGCGATACTTGGGATGGTGACGAATACTTGAGATCGATGGGGTTTCACCTCTGGGATGATGCAAAGGACGTCTATCGCCAGTACCAGCGGGGTGTGGAAACCTCCAGCGAACACCTGCCTGGGATCGTCTACATCTTCGATGTTCAGGCTCACGGGGACATAATTGATTACGTCCTGATTGGTGATCACTTGCCGGATTATTTGGCTCTGGTTGCCATGCTTGAACCTATGCGCACCCGCGATGCGGAGCTGCGAAAAGAAGTAGCAGCAGATCCGTTTGGGCGTGGCCGTAGCTGAGGAGCCAATTATGCTTGCTGACGTCGAGATGTTGATGCGTCACTGGGCGGAGCAGCGAGCCAGGCTCGGCCTGGCGTCAGGCTTGGGCAGCCAGATGGGCAGCATCATGGAATGGAAGGGCAACGCGCCTCGGGGCACACCTGGTACGCGGATCCTTATCGGCGGTGCCGGTCTGGATCACATTGCGGCAGAGGTCGACGCGGCCCTGGCCGAGCTGGATCGGCGGGATGCACGCGGCAAGGCACTCGCCCACCTTGCGCACTGCCGCTACCTGCACGCGCTGAGCATCCGTGAGCAGATGCAGGAAGTGGGATTGGCTGAGGGTGCTGAGCGTACCTACTTCAACTGGGTCAAGGCGCTGCACCTTCAGGTGATGCGTATCCTGCTGGTGCGGGCTGGTCCCGAACGCACCCATACCGTTCGTCGAGTTGGTATGCGCCCAACTGGTGCCAAAGTTGCGTCGAAGTAGCGTCGAAGCGAATGACCGAAAATTGCCTCTTTTCGGTCTTTCAGTCCGAGGGTAAAAAGTCACCACGATCTGCAAATTGCGCTTAGGCGCTCCCCCCAAGCACTGTGCTGTGCAAGCCCGCACCGAGCAATCGGCGCAACGAGAACCCTGCCATCCGGCGGGGTTTTCTTTTTCCGGCGCCGTGCTTTCTACCGATGAGGCCAGCATGACCAATGAGCAACAAGCGTTAATCGAAATGCCGCTATGGATGGTGATCGTACTGTCTCTGCTCGGTGGTGTATCAGGTGAGATGTGGAGGGCTGACAAGGCGGGCGCTCGTGGCTGGGGGTTGGTGCGGCGCATCGCGCTGCGCTCTGGTGCCTGCATCGTGTGTGGGCTCTCGACCAACATGCTGATGTATTCGATGGGGGTGTCGATCTGGGCGTCAGCGGCTGTCGGCTGTTTGACTGCAATGGCCGGTGCTGATGTTGCCATCGGGCTGTATGAACGCTGGGCCGCCAAGCGTTTGGGTGTATGCGATGTGAGCCCGACCAATAATGGCCAAGGTCAGTGATAGACGCGGCAGCAGCGCATCCCGTGGTTACGGCCACCGCTGGCGACAATCTCGGGATGCGTTCCTGGCGCTGAACCCGTTCTGCTCGATGTGCTCCACCGGTGTCCGCCCCGTGCCGGCGTCGGTGGTCGACCACAAGACCCCGCCCCGGTTGATGGATGCCAAGGAGTCAGGCGACCCGGACCGGATCAAGGCTGCATGGAAGTTGTTCTGGGATCAGCGCAACTGGCAGCCACTCTGCAAGCTTTGCCACGACTCGACCAAACAGCGGCTTGAACGAAGCGGCCGGCTGGCGGGTTGCACGGCAACCGGCATCCCCCTCGATCCCAACCACCACTGGAACCGCCGCTGATCTGGCGCGCCGGGCCATTTGCCCAAGCGTGCAGGGGTAGGGGGGGTGAAAAACATTTTTCCGACCCTCTTCTTGACCGCTTGCCCCCCTCTCTTCGCAAAGACGGGAAATATGGAGGAGGGGGGGTATCAGACTAGGAGGTAGTCCATGGCTGGAAATGGAAATTCCGGGCGCCCGCCGTTGCCGGCGTCCGTGCATGTGCTCAACGGCAACCGAAGCAAAAAGAACCTGGGCAGCTTGATCGATGCGGTGAAGGATCCGGTTGTTCCAGTGAATGCACCGCCGATGCCGGAGTTCCTGGCCGGTGAAGCGGTTGCTGAGTGGGAACGCCTGGTGCCGGCGCTGATTGCACTGGGCTGGGTGTCGAACCTGGACCTGATGGCGTTGGCGTCCTACTGCCAGGCTTACGCCGATTGGGTCCGGTTTCAGCAACTGATCGCCACGCGCAACAGCGAATCTCTCGATGGCCTGGGCGGCGAAGTCCAGACCTTCAAGACCGGTGCCCAGCAGACCCATGTGCTGCGGCAACTGGCCAACGATGCCGAGAAGCGTGCCAATGCGGCAGCGGCCCAGTTCGGTTTGTCGCCGTTGGCACGCCGCAACATGAGGGCGTCGGCGGCCCCGCAAGGTGAGTTATTCCCAAATGACCAACGAGACGCAGCTGCCCAGTACTTCAACTGACTGCCGAGTGAAGGCATTCGCCGATGCCGTCCTGGGCGGCAAGCTTGTCGCCGGGCCGAACGTCCGCAACGCCGCACGTCGGCACCTGCGCGATTTGGAAGAAGGTGGTGCCAGAGGGTTGATCTGGAACGCAGACGCCTCTGCCCGGGCCATTGGCTTTTTCGAAGACGTGTTGTGCTTGAACGGCGGTGACTATGAAGGTTTGCCGTTCATCCTGGCGCCGTGGCAGGCATTCGTCGTTGGGAGCCTGTTTGGCTGGTACAGCGATGATGGCTATCGCCGCTTCCGGATGGCCTATATCGAAACGGCAAAGGGCTCGGGCAAGTCGCCCTTGGTGGCGGGCATCGGCTTGTATGGCCTGGTGGCCGATGGTGAGCAGCGTGCCGAGGTGTACGCGGCAGCCACCAAAAAGGACCAGGCTCAGATCCTGTTCCGTGACGCGGTGAGCATGGTGAATATGTCCAGCCACCTTGCCGCTCGGCTGGTCCAGTCGGGCCGCGACGAAAAGGTCTGGAACCTGTTCTACCCGAACACCAACAGCTTCTTCCGACCGATCAGTTCGGACGAAGGCCAGTCGGGCCCGCGACCGCACATCGCGCTGATCGATGAGCTGCACGAACACAAGAACGCCAGCGCCGTGAACATGATGCGTGCCGGTACCAAGTTCCGGCGGCGAGCCTTGATCGCAATGATCACCAACAGCGGGTCAGACAAGAAGTCGACCTGCGGCCAGTACCATGACCACGGTGTGCGGGTGTGTGCAGGGCAAGAGGAAAACGAAGCGTTCTTCGCCTTCATCTGCTCGTTGGATGAGGGCGAAGACCCGTTCAAGGATGAGGCCTGTTGGCCAAAAGTGAACCCTTCGCTGGACTTCATCCTGGAGGGCCAGACAGACGGCATTCCGGGCCGCAAGTATTTGCGCGAGCAGGTGCAGGAAGCACGGGGCCTGCCCGCCAAGGAAGCGGTGGTGCGCCGCCTCAACTTCTGCGAATGGACGCAGGCCACGTCGCCCTGGTTGTCCTGGGAGATCTGGAGCCAGGCCGCTGACCGTGTGCGCATGAAGGTGTTGCGCGAGCGGGCTTGTGTGGGTGGGCTCGACCTGTCCAGTACCACCGACCTCACGGCTTTTGTCCTGATGTTCAGCCCGGTACCCCACGACCCGCACTGGCGATCCCTGTCGTACTTCTGGATCCCTGACGACGATCTGCTCGGCCGGGAGAAGCGCGACAAGGTGCCCTATGCGTTGTGGATCAAGGACAAGCACCTTGAGACCACGCCGGGGCGGGCCATCAGCAAACTGCATGTGCTACGACGCATGCGCACCATCTGCGACTTTTTCGACGTGCGCCGGATTGGCTATGACCGCTGGCGCATCGAAGACCTGTTGCAACTGATGAGTGAACACGACATTGCGCTGCCGGAGCTGATGCCGTTCGGTCAGGGCTTCAAGGACATGGGCCCGGCCGTGGACGAGTTCGAACGCCGATTGCTGGGCCGCAAGGTCGAGAGCGCGGACGTGATCGATCTTGGGCCCGAGGATTACGAGGTGCTGGAGGCGCCCGCCGAGGCCGAGGAGGTGGTGGAGACACTGCTGCACGACGACAACCCGGTCATGACCTGGTGCGCGGGCAACGCGGTGATCGTCTCGGACCCGGCCAACAACCGCAAGGTCGACAAATCCAAAGCCATCGGCCGCATCGACGGCATTGTTGCGGCGCTTATCGCGGTCGGCATCAGCAGTGCCATTGGTGCCGAGAGTGGCGAATCTATCTACGACAAAGGGGTCGGCATATGAAACTGGTGTACCTGTCCTGGCTCACCGGCCTATTGGGCTTTGCCCTGTTGGTAACCGGTGTGGCCCTGGTATCCCTGCCCGCTGGCTTGGTGGTTGCGGGGGGCGGTTTGCTTTTCTGGTCGTGGCTTGCTGACCGTGCCTCTGCGGTGCAGGCCACGGCCGGGGAGGGTTGAGCATGTTCTTTTCCAGCGTCCGTGCTTCTGGCGCGGGCACCCTCACCAACCCGGACAGCGGCTTTTGGCGCGGGTTGATCGGTCGTGGTCGTAGCTCGTCGGGCGCGCCAGTGACCCCGGAAAGTGCACTTGGCCTGCCCATCCTGCAGAACTGCCTGACCCTGTTGGCTGAGACGGTGGCCCAACTTCCGCTGGAGCTGTACCGGCGGCAGGACAAGGGCCAGCGTGAACCGGCGATCAACCATCCAGCGTATGACGTGCTGCGCTACGCGCCCAATGGCTTCCAGACGCCTTTCGAGTTTCGTGAGCGGCAACAAGGCGCCGCAGGGTTGCGTGGCAACTCGTTCAGCTTCATCGACCGACGGGACGACGGCAATATCAAAGCGCTGTGGGCGTTGCACAACGACCAGGTGCAGGTGCTCAAAGGCGCCGACATGTTGCCTTGCTACCGTATTGCCGGCGGTGATGTGATGCCAATGCGCATGGTTCACCACGTCCGCTGGTTCGGTACCAATCCCTACGTGGGGTTGTCGCCGATTGAGCTGCACGCGGATGCGGTCGGACTTGCGCAAGCCGTGCGCCAGTACACCGGCAAGAGCTTCGCCAACGGTGTCGCGGTGTCCGGTGTGATCGAGCGGCCTCGGGAAGCACCGGCCATCAAGGATCAGGGCAGCATCGACAAGATCGTCGATCAATGGGGCCAGAAGTTCGGCGGCATGGACAACGCCAAGAAGGTCGCGCTGCTGCAGGAGGGCATGACATTCAAGCCGGTATCCATGAGCAACGTCGATGCCGAGATTGTGGGCATCCTCAAGTTGACGGGTACCGACATTGCCCGGATCTACAAGATCCCCTTGCCGATGGTCAACGATCTGGAGAAGTCCAACTACAACACGCTTGAGCAACTGATGATCCAGTTCGTGATCTTCGCGTTGCTGCCGTGGGTCAAGCGGCATGAGCAGGCCATGATGCGCGACTTCCTGTTGCCATCGGATCGGCGTGAATACTTCATCGAGTTCAACCTTTCCGGGTTGCTGCGCGGTGACCAGAAAAGTCGGTATGAGGCCTACGCCATCGGGCGCCAGTGGGGCTGGTTGAGCGTCAACGATATTCGCCGGCTCGAGAACATGCCGCCCGTACCTGGTGGTGATATCTACCTGCAGCCGCTGAACATGGTCGATGCCGGCAAAACGCCGCCCGATCTCAACAATCCACAAGTGCGGGCGCAGCTGGAGCTGCAGCACGCCGAAATCGAAAGGATCCTGGCCCAATGAGTCGAACGTACCTTCGGGCTTCCAGCCTGCTGTTCAATCAACCCCTGCTGGTGACCCCGGACATGCTCGACCTGGGCATGCGCTGGGCCAACCAGGCGATGAGCCTGAACATCGTCAACCTCGGCGGTGGTGCGGCCGAGCTGTGGAAAGACGACCCCATTGATCGCGTGGCGCTGGCAGATGAGCAGCGCCGCACGGCGATTGCCCAGACCGGCATTGAAATTGTGCCGGTGAGCGGGGTGCTGGTCAGCCGGGGTAGCCACCTGAGCATGTGCGAGACGATGACCAGTTACGAAGGGCTGCGGAGCCAGCTGCAGCGCGCTGTGGCTGACCCGACGGTGGAGCGCATCGTGCTCGACATCGACAGCCCAGGTGGCTCAGCGGTAGGCGCCTTCGAACTGGCCGCCGACATTCGGGCAATGACTCAGCAGAAGCCTATCACCGGGCTGGTCAACTTCATGGCCTACAGCGGCGGCTACCTGCTCGGTTCTGCCTGCAGCGAGCTGGTTGTCAGCCAGACCAGCGGTGTCGGGTCCATCGGGGTGATTGCCAGCCATATGGACCGCTCCAAGATGCAGGAGGACAAGGGTGTCAAGGTGACCACGGTGTTCGCCGGGGCGCACAAAAACGACCTGTCGCCACATGAACCACTGACCGAACAGTCGCTGCGCTTCCTCAACGAGCTGGTGCAGGAGAGCTATCAGATGTTTGTCAGTGCCGTGGCCGACTATCGCGGCCTTTCAGTACAGCAGGTCATTGCCACCGAGGCTGGCCTTTTCCGAGGTCAGACGGCGATCAACGTCGGCTTGGCCGACCGCCTGCAGAGCCCACAGCATGCAGTCGATGAGCTTTCGCGCGCTGTTGCACTGAACCGCGCAACGAGGCAGCCCGGCCGCATCGGCCTGCGCGCCGCAGCGCTGAGTATGCAATCACTTAATTGACCGCTTTCGCGGTAGCAGTCGACCCGCCCAGTGCGGGTTTTTTTATGCCCAGGAGGCACCATGTCCCTTGTACTTCAAATGCGTAACGACCGCGCTCAACTGGTTGCCCAGGTCCAGGCGCTTGCCCAGATCGAAGCGGGCGGCGGTAGCCTGAGTGCCGAGCAGTTGAGTCAGTTCACCACGCTGGAAACCCAGATCAACGAGCTGACTGCCAAGATCAGCCGCGCGGAATCGGCTGAGCGTTTAGCCGCGGCTGGTGCCGTACCGGTGAGCGAGACTGCCCAAGGCAACAACAGTCCACCCGCCGGCAGCATCTCTGGCCCCTTCAGCGAAAAATCCAAACCTGGTACCGGCATGGCGCAGATGGCGCGCCTGCTGGCCGCTGCCCAGGGCAACCAGCAGACGGCCGCCCAGATGGCCAAAGAGGGCGGGTTCCCGGCAGATGTCCACATGGCGCTGAGCGTCGTGACCCCAGGTGCTGGTGGTGTTCTGGTGCCGCAGAACTTCGCCACCGACGTAATCGAGTCGCTGCGCCCCGTATCCATTGTTCGCAAGATGGGCGTTACCAGCCTGCCGCTGAACAATGGCAACCTCACCCAGCCGCGTATCACCGGCAACACCGTGGTGACGTACATCGGCAGTGACAGTGATATCCCAATCACCGGGATGACGTTCAGTGACACCAAACTGTCGGCGAAGAAGGCCGCCGCCATCGTGCCGATCTCCAACGATCTGTTGGCCATGAGCGGGGTTAACCCGCGTATCGATGGGTTAGTGCTCAACGACCTGACCGTCAGCATGGGCTTGTCGGAGGATCTGCACTTCATTCGCGCCGACGGTTCCGGCTCGCTGCCCAAAGGCATGCGTCACTGGGCGCTGCCTTACAACATCCTGCCGGCCCCGGCTGTGGATGGTCTGACCCTGGAAAAGATCGATCTGTTCCTGGGCGGCATGATGCTGCGCCTGGAAACGGCGAACGTGATGATGAAGTCGTGCGGCTGGTTGATGGCGCCGCGTGTACTGCGTTGGTTGCAATCGTTGCGTGACGGCAACGGTAACCGGGCCTATGCGGAGATTGATACCGGCATGCTCAAGGGCTACCCGGTGGGTCTGAGCAACCAGATCCCCGTGAACCTGGGCGCCGACGGCAACGAGACCGAAATCTACTTCGTCAACTTCGCGGATTGCATGATCGGCGAAGACATGGACCTGACCCTGAGCTTCAGCAACGAGGCTTCCTACAAGGACTCCAACGGCGATCTGGTCAGTGCTTTTCAACGCGACCAGACGCTGCTGCGCGTGATCGCCAAGCACGACTTCGGCCCGCGTCACGTCGAGAGCATCGTGGTAGCGGTTGGCGTGAAATGGGGCGCAGGCATGTAATCCCTGGCCCCGGATGGTCCGGGGCCACTCAACTGGATGGAAGGTTATGGCACAGGTAATTGTTGAGTTCACCGGGTCTTGGCGCGGTTATGGCAAAGGCGAAGTGGCTGGCTTCGAAGAGGATCTGGCGCAGTCGCTGGTCGATGGTGGCCGTGCTCAGCTGTACGAAGGCAAGAAGTCGGGTAAGTCGGGAGGCGGAAAGGGCAAGGGGGGCGCAGCGACCAAGGTGCCTGCCCAGCCCGGCCCGTTGGCAGGCCCCCTGCCTAATACGGATGCTGGCGGTGATGATGAGACTGACGACGAAGACAAGCCCTGATCATGGCGCGTCGCATCGCCTACACGGGGGCGCCCGTGCTGACGTTGGACCAGGTGGCATTTCAGTGCCGGCTTGAACCCGAAGATCTGCAGCCCGAGCTGATCGACCTGATCATCATCCCCGGCGTGACTGCGCAAGCCGAGTCAAAGACGGGCGCCGCTATCCGTGGCGCCTTGTACGAAGAGGACTGGCCCAGTCGGTTTCCTTCGGGGCATGCACTGGATGTGGGGCAGGCCACCGAAATCGAATCGGTGCACCTGCTGTCTGTCACCGGTGCGGTTGAGCCGTACACCGGCCCTGTGCAGGTTCACCAGGGCGGGCGCGAGAGCTACCTGATCTTCCCTGATGGTCGGCCTGACGGCCCGCTGCGCATCCAGTATCGGGCTGGGGTTGATCTTGACGCTTATCCCGGTGTTCGCAGTTGGCTGTTGATGGCAGCAGAGACGGCCTATACCCATCGCGGCATGCTCGTTGTGGGGCAGGCGCTCACTGAATTGCCGTCGA
The DNA here is from genome assembly GCF_017848315.1 of Pseudomonas palmensis. Lineage (GTDB taxonomy): Bacteria > Pseudomonadota > Gammaproteobacteria > Pseudomonadales > Pseudomonadaceae > Aquipseudomonas > Aquipseudomonas palmensis. The sequence goes on along the minus strand of NZ_JAFKEC010000022.1, from coordinate 44,003 downwards.
CCTTTCTGGATAATCTGCTGGCTGAGGTCAGCGTGCCCCCGAGGTTTTAGTCATGGCACTGAGAGAACCGTCTGCCGGTGAGTTGAACCGGCGTATCACCATACGCCTACGCTCCGATTTGCCTGCCCCAGACAATGGCATCGACTCGGTTTTCACGGATGAAAAACGCCGCTGGGCCAGCATTGTCCCTGTAGGGGCCGCCGCCTACAGCGCCAGTGTGCAGCTCGATGCGAAGGTTACACACCGCATCACACTGCGATTCCTTGATGGCATCAAAGACGATCACGAAGTCGTTCACGGGTCCAAGATCTACCGGGTACGGCGTGTCGCGGATCTGAACGGCACGCACCGTTTTACGGTGCTTGAAGTCGAGGCGCTGGGCAACATGCGGGCAGGGGGTGGCGTTTATGTCTAACAGCGCCTCTCTCGATGGGTACGTGCATTTCGAAGGTTTCGACAGCTTTGAGCGCGATGCCTTCGACCGCAAGAAGATCCGGGCTGGCATGCGCAAGGCGGGTCGGCTGGTCATGCAGAAAGCCCAAATGAACCTTGCCTTGGGCGGTGGCCGGGACGGCTACCCGGTGAATCGAACCGGTGCCACGCTCGACTCCATCAAGGCCAAGGTATCGCGCTCCGGCTTTCTGGTCCGAGTGGCCCCGACCAAGACCGGTGCAATGAAGGCCTACTACCCCGCCTATCTGCATTACGGCGTGAAGCAGGGGCGGCGCCCCGGGAAGCTGGCCCCGGGCGCTGGCGTTGGGAAATCGAATCGTCGGGCGAAGGGCGTTCGCGCACAAGCGCTTGCTGCCCGGGCGTCTGGCGAGTGGCGCATCACGCCGCGTGACAACTATATGGCCGATGCGCTGCAGGATTCGAGTTCGCAGGTGCAGCGCCTGCTGGCGGCGGCCTTCGCTGACGCATTGAGTTAACCCCTACACACGGAAATCACGATGAGATTGAATGTGATCGTCGCGCATCTGCGTACCTGGTGCCCTGCCTTTGGGGGCAGGATTGCCGCAGGGATCGATTGGGACGCCGTCGCGACCAGCTCCAACCTGAAACACCCGTCGGCGTATGTCATCGCCTCTGATGATGAGGCCGAACCCAACGATCTGAGAAATGGTATCCGTCAGGTTATCTCTGACGGTTTCGACGTCATTGTCGTGCTCGACACGTCGGACGAGCGCGGCCAGGAGGCTGTGCACGACCTGCACGTTTTAAGGGCTGATCTCTGGCGTGCGCTGGTGGGGTGGAAGCCTGAGCCTGAGTACGACCAGGTCACCTATGGCGGTGGTGCACTGATTTTCATCAACAGGGCTCGGGTGGTCTACCGCTACAGCTTCAGTGCCGAGTTCCAGTTGGGACGCAGCAATGACAGCGACCCCGCTGAAACATGGTACGAGCACGAAGTGGACGGCCTGCCCGCTCTGCAGGGGCTCGATATCTCGTTCGACTTCATCGACCCCCTGGTCGACCGCAATGTCGCGCAGACGGGGCCTGACGGCCGTGTCGAATTCATAACCCGAGAGGATCTACCTCAATGACCTTGATTCACCTGAAACCGGCCTCGGGGCGTGCTTGCCCGATGCCGGAGAAGGGCGGCGAGCTGCTGCCCGACGAAGGGGCCAAGGTGCCCCACAACGCCTGGTGGCAGCGCCGCCTGGCTGATGGCGATGCGGTTGTCGTCGAACCCAAAAAAGCGAGGGCTGCTAAGCCATGAGCATCGGTTTCAGCAACATTCCGTCCGACCTGCGCGTGCCGCTGTTCTACGCCGAGGTTGATAATTCGATGGCCAACAGCAATGCCGGCGCCGCGCTGCGACGGCTGCTGGTGGGCCAGGTCAACGACGGCGTAGACAGCGAAGAGGTCGGCACCCTGGTGCTGGTGTCGCGCCAGGCCGAAGCCACCGCCATCGGCGGTACCGGCTCGATGCTGGCCGCGATGTACGAGAAGCACCGCGCCATCGATATCGCCGGCGAGGTCTGGTGTCTGCCGCTGCAGGTGACCGAAGGCACTGCGGCCACGGTTACCGTTACCGTAACGGGCACACCGTCGGCGGCCGGCCTGGTCAATCTGTACGTGGCTGGCAAGCGCGTGCGTACCACCGTCACTCTGGGTATGTCGGCCGAGGCGGTGGCCACCGCTGTCGCGGCCAGCGTCAACGCCGCGCTCGATCTGCCGGTCACGGCCACGGTTGCGGAGGCGGTGGTGACCCTGCTGGCCAAGTTCAAAGGCGACCTGGGCAACGACATTCGTGTCGAGCTGAACCGCCTGGGCCGCACCAACGGCGAGGAAACCCCGGCCGGGCTGACGCTGGTGGCGTCCGTGATGACGGGCGGCGTTGGTAGCCCCGACATGGCCGCCGCGCTGGCCGCCCTGGGTGATGAGCCTTTCGAGTTCATCACCCAGCCCTGGAGCGACGTAGCGACCCTGGACGCCTGGAAAGTCACGATGGAAGACACGGCCGGCCGCTGGTCCTGGGCCAAGCAGCTCTATGGCCATGTGTACACCGCCAAGCGCGGCACCCTGGGCGAGCTGGTGGCTGCCGGCCGGGCGCGCAATGACCCGCACATGACGATTCACGGGTTCGAGCGCGGTGTTCCCCAGCCGGTCTGGGAAATTGCCGCGCAGTACGCCGCACGCACCGCTGTATTCATCAGCGCCGACCCAGCCCGGCCGACGCAAACCGGCACGCTGCCGGGCATCGATCCGGCGCCGGCCAGCAGCCGCTTCATGCTGACCGAGCGGCAATCGCTGCTGATGAATGGCATTGCCACGGCGTACTACGAAGGCGGCAGCTACCGCATTCAGCGGGGTATCACTACCTACCAGCGCAATGCGTTTGGCCAGGCCGATGACTCTTACCTGGACAGCGAACCGCTGCACCAGTCGGCGTATGTGATTCGCAACCTGCAAAGCCGCATCACCAGCAAATACGGGCGCAGCAAGCTTGCCAACGACGGCACCAGCTTCGGCGCCGGCGCGGCCATCGTCACGCCGATTGTGATCCGGGGCGAGCTGATCGCGGCGTATGGCGAGCTTGAGCGCGCCGGGATTGTCGAGAACATCGAGGCGTTCAAAGAGCACCTGGTGGTCGAGCGTGACGCGACCAACCCGAACCGGCTGAACGTGCTGTTCCCGCCGGATCTGGTCAACCAGTTGCGCGTGTTCGCGCTGCTGTACCAATTCCGCCTGCAGTACCCCGACGCGGCGTAAACCGCATCAATCCACCCCGGCCCGCCTTGTGCGGGCCTTTTTATGGGAGCCCTTTTTATGGGTCAGAAAGTCGCAGGCACCTGCTACATCAAGGTCGATGGCGAGCAGTTGGTTATCACGGGTGGCGTTGAGGTGGCGCTTTCCAGCGTCAAGCGCGAAACCGTTGTGAAGGGTTACTTCAAGGAGGAAGACCGCGTTCCGTTCACCAAGGTTGACGCGGTGATGACGCCGGGTTTTCCCATTACCAAGCTGACCAACGGCATCAACATGACCGTTACAACCGAGTTCAAGACCGGGCGCAGCTATGTGCTGTCCGGCGCCTACCTGGTGGACGACGTGAACGTCACCGGTGACGACGGCAAGGTTTCACTCAATTTCGAAGGCATCGCAGGGGACTGGCAATAATGAGCACCACTACTCACACGTTGAGCGCACCGATTCAGGCACACGGCGAAACTTTGGTCGAACTGACCATTCGCCGCCCCACCGTACAGGACTGCCGCGCTATCAAGTCGCTGCCCTACCACATCGACAAAGACGAAGCAGTCTCGCTCGATCTTGACGTCGCCGCTAAGTACCTGGGTGTATGCGCAGCCATCCCCCCGGGGTCGGTGGATCAGTTGGACCTGTCCGACCTCAACCGCTTCGCGTGGTTGATTGCTGGTTTTTTCATGTCCCCCGCTTCGCCACCATCAGCGAGCTGATTGATCTGTCCTACGACCTGGCCTGGTACTGGAAAACCAACCCGGAACAGGTCAAGGCGTGGCCGCTGGACGTGCTGTTCGAAAGTGAAGAAAACGCTTGGCGAATCCAAGAGTTAGCGGGGGCGAACAATGGCGGATAAGTTCCAGCTTAAAGCGCTGATTACCGGCGTCGATAAGCTGTCGCCGGTGATGACCGGCGTGCGCAAAAACGCGGCCATGTTGCGCAAGCAGTTGAACAGCTCGGGCCTGGGCAAAATCACGTTCATGGATGCAGTACAAGGGGGGGCCATCGCGGCCCCCTTTGTCATGGGCGTTCAGGCGGCGATGAAGTTTGAAAGCGCCATGGCCGACGTGAAGAAGGTCGTCAACTTCGACACGCCCGAGCAGTTCAAGGCCATGAGCAACGACGTGCTCGACCTGTCTGAGCGCTTGCCAATGGCGGCCGATGGCATCGCGCAAATCGTTGCGGCCGGCGGGCAGTCGGGTATTGCCCGGGAGGAACTGAACAAGTTCGCCGAAGACGCGGTAAAGATGGGCGTGGCGTTCGACCAGACCGCCGCGCAGTCCGGGGAAATGATGGCCAAGTGGCGCACCGCGTTCCACATGAACCAGGACGAAGTGGTCACCCTGGCCGACAAGATCAACTACCTGGGTAACACGGGTGCAGCCAGCACGGCGCAAATCTCCGCCATCGTGACCGCCATCGGCCCGCTGGGCGAGGTAGCGGGGGTCAACGCCGGGCAACTGGCTGCGATGGGCTCGGCGCTGGCCGGGGTGGGTATCGCCCAGGACGTGGCGGCCACTGGCATCAAGAACTTCATGCTCACGATGACCGCCGGTAACGCGGCCACCAAGTCGCAACGCGAGGCCTACAAGGCGTTGCGACTGGACGCGAACGAAATCGCCCAGGGCATGCAGACCGATAGCGAAGGGACCATGACCCGCGTACTCAAGACGCTGGCCAAGGTCGATAAGGCCAAGCAGGCGGCGGTGCTTACCAGCCTGTTCGGCAAGGAGTCGGTAGGGGCCATTGCGCCACTGCTGACCAACCTGGACACGCTGCAGAAGAACTTCAGGTCGGTAGGCAAGGAGGGCGACTTTGCCGGCTCGATGCAAGACGAGTACACCGCACGGGCGGCCACCACGGAAAACGGCCTGCAACTGCTGCAGAACCGGGTAACCCGCCTGGGCATAACAGTCGGTACGGCGCTACTGCCGCCGTTCAACGACTTCATGGCCACGGTGGGGCCGATCATCAGCAACGTGACCGAGCTGGCCGGCGCGCACCCGTGGCTGATCAAGGGCATCCTCGGCGCCGCTGTGGGCTTTACCGTGCTGCGCCTGGCCACGGCCGCCGCAACCGGCGCGCTCACGCTGATGAACGCGGTGGCCAGCATGAGCCCCATTGGCTTGGTTGTGCGGGGTATCGCCTTGGCCGCCGGCCTTTTGATCGGCAACTGGTCAACGGTGGGGCCGTACTTCGCCAAGGTCTGGGATATGGTGAAGGGCCCGGCGATGGCCGTATGGGGCTGGATGAAACAGGCTTTCAGCTGGACCCCGCTCGGCATGATCGTCGCCAACTGGGGGCCGATCACTGAGTTCTTCGGCGCGGTGTGGGAACTGATCAAAGCCCTTTCGGTGCCGTTCCTGGACTTCATGAAAACCCTGTTCGACTGGTCGCCGCTGGGCATCATCCTCAAGCACTGGGAGCCGATTACCGGATTCTTTAAAGGCCTGTGGGACAAGCTCAAACCGATCATTGAACCGATGATGAAGTTTCTAGGGTTCAGCTCGGACGGTGACGGCGTGGTCAAGGGGGCGACCGATAAGGTCAACGCCTGGACCGAGGAACAGAAGGCGCGTAACGAACAGGCCCAGGCGGGCCAGGGGCGATTGGTCAAGCCCATTGCCCCGATGCCCCAGCTGCTGCCCGAGGCGACGACGGTGGCCAGCATGATGCGGGCGCCGGCGAATGATGGGCGGGTGCCGCTGATGGCCGTGCCGTCGGTACCGGCCAGTGCGGTGCAGTCTGCAGCGGCCGCGCAGTCGCTGGCCAAGCCGGCCGCTGTGCCGGTGACGACCAAGGCCGAAGCGCTGGCCCGGGACGCGGCGCGTGGTCGGCCGCTGCCTGGGGCAACCCCGGGCGACAGCCTGCCAACGGCGCGCGGTTCGCTGGTTCAGCAAACAGCCGCTGCTTCGAAAACCGAGCTGCAGGGCTCAATGGTCGTGCGCTTCGACAATGCCCCGGCGGGCATGGTCGTCAACCCAGCGCAAACCAACCAGCCCGGGCTGTCGGTCACGCCGAGCGTGGGCTATCGCTCATTGGGGAGGCCTGGATAAATGTCGGGTACATGGCGGGAGAAACGGCAGCCGGCATCCTTTCGCGGGGTGCCGTTCTTTGTCGAGAGTGATTCAACGCCGGTCGGCCGGCGCACGCAGTTGCATGAGTACCCTCAGCGCGACAAGCCGCTGGTGGAAGACATGGGCGCGAAGACTCGGGTAGTCAAGATGACGGCGTTTGTCGTCGGCGAGGATTGCCTGTTTCAACGTGACAACCTGCTGCACGCCCTGAACCAACCCGGCGCTGGCGAGTTGGTGCACCCATGGTTCGGGCGCATGACGGTCACCCCGGGCGAGGCCTGCGACGTGTCGCACGAACGCCGCGAGGGTGGCCTGGTGCGCTTTGAACTGGAGTTCATCGAAGCCGGCGAGAAGGGCTACCCGGTCGGGGTGCCCAACCCGGCCAGCCAGCTGGAGGACGATTCGGAAAGCCTGCTTGAGTCGGCCATTGCTCGCTACAAGGCAGCAATGGCCGTGGTCAACAAAGCGCGGCTGGCCGTGGTCGCCCTGCAGAACGGCATAGCCGGGATTCAGATGGCCATCCAGCGCGAGCTGGGCCAGGTGCTGGGGTTGGTGTCGTCGGTCGAGGCGCTGGCTGACATGCTGATCAACGCCCCGGGCAACTTCGCGGCGATGATCCGCGCACAGTTCGCCAGTGTCGGGGGTAGTAACCGGTCGTCTGGCTACCGTTGGGGCCCCTCGGGGGGGAGCGCGGGCGCAACCGGGGTCGAGGCCGACCCCGAGTTTTCGCGCACCGTGGCGCGCCTTGCAGACACTGAGCCGGGATTCAGCAGCTTTGTGTCGGCGTCACGCGACATCACCAACCAGATCGAGCTGGCCCAGGGGCTGAACGGCGAGCTGCAGGACAGTGCTACAGCGGTCAATGCCGACGGCGGGCTGGCCACGGCCGCCGTGGTGCAGGCGGCACGCGAGTTGATGCGTGACGCGCTGATCGTGCAGGCCGTGCGTGTTGCCGCGTCGATGCCAGTGGTGTCGGCGCCGGCGGCGTTGCCCGGGGTGCCGGGCCTGGCGCAGCAGGTGGCGGCGCCGATTGATCGGCCGCAGGTGCCGGTGGCGGCGGACGTGATCGCGCTACGCGAGGCAATCAGTGATGCGCTGTGGTCGGCGTCGCTGGTGGCCACACATGAGCACTTCCAACTGCTGGAGGCGGTGCGCAAGCGCGTGCGGGATCACCTGACAGCCGTGGCCGGCGCCGGTGTGCGCCTGGTCGAGGTTGAGCGCAAGGAAAGCCTGCCGGCGGTGGTGCTGGCTTATCAGTTGTTCGCTGACGCATCCCGCGCCGGCGAAATCGTTACCCGTAACAAAGTGAAGCACCCCGGGTTTCTGCCGGCCGGGGTGCTGCAGGTCGCCCAGGAGTAACCCATGGATCAACAGAACGCCGTCACGCTGAGCGTGAACGGCCTGGATTATCGCGGCTGGAAGAAAGTCAGCATCAGCGCCGGCATCGAGCGACAGAGCCGGGACTTCAAACTTGACGTGACCTGGCGGTGGCCCGGCCAGGCGGATGAAATCCCGATCCGCCAGGGCGATCACTGCGTCGTCAAGATCGGCGATGACCTGGCTCTGACGGGCTACATCTTCGGTACGCCGGTCAGCTACGACAGCAAGCAGGTGACGCGCTCGATTCAAGGCCGGTCGCTGACCGCAGACCTGGTGGACTGCTCGGCGATCAACAAGCCCGGGCAGTGGAAGGGCCAGACGGTGCAACAAATCGTGCAGGCCCTGGCCGAGCCCTACGGTGTGCAGGTCATCAGCCAGGCGGCGGAAACGTCGAAGCTTGCCGAGCACGCCATCGAGCCCGGGGAGACGGTATTCGAATCCATCGACCGCTTGCTGACCCTATCGCGGCTGCTGTCAACGGACGACACGCGGGGCCGACTGGTGATCATTCGCCCAGGGTCAGCCGGCCGGGCGGTCGACCGCCTGGAGCTGGGGCAGAACATCCTGACCGGTGACGCGGCGCTCGACTTTTCCGGGGTGTTTTCTGACTACAAAGTGACCGGCCAGCGCTCGGGCACGGATGACGCCTTTGGGGCCAAGGCCTCCGAGGTGCAGGCCGCCGTGACTGACCCGCGCGCCGCACGCAAGCGTGTATTGGTGATTCACGAAAGCGGGCAGATGACCCCGGACCTGGCCGCCGCTCGGGCCAACTGGGAGCGCGGCAACCGCATGGGCAAGGCCCTGACCCTCAACTACAAAGTGCAGGGCTGGAGGCAGTCCAACGGCGCCCTGTGGCTGCCCAACATGATCGTTCGCGTGGTCGATCCGCTGATCGGCATCGACCGCGACATGCTGATCAGCGAAATCGAATACAGCTTGGACGAAGGCGGAACGGTGGCCAACTTGACCGTGGCGCCGCCGGATGCGTTTGAGCCTGAGCCGAAAGACCCGCACAGCACACGCAAGCTCAAGAAGGGCGGCAAGGCCGACAACTTCGAATACCTCATTCCCGCTGACTGGAAGCCAGGCACATGAAACCGAGCAATAACGTGATAGCCCGGGGCGAGCTGGCCCTATCGAATCCTGACGGCATGATGCAGACGATGCAGATGCGCCTGAATGCCGATGAGGTGAAAGACGGTATGGAGCATTTTGAGCCCTACGGGTTCACGTCCAACCCGCACCCAGGGGCCGAAGCCGTGGCGGTATTCGTCGGTGGTGATCGATCCCACGGCCTTGTGATTCAAGTGTCCGACCGGCGCTTTCGCCTGCAGGCGCTCAAGACCGGCGAGGTCGCGCTTTACACCGACGAGGGCGACTTTCTGCACTTCAAGCGCGGTCGTGAAATCTCGATCGAAACGATGACCCTACGTATCAAGGCCGGCACGGCGGTCGAGTTCGACACGCCGCTGATCAGCACCACCGGCCGTATCGAGTCGGTCGGGGATCAGGTCGCCGCCGGCGTTAGCACGTCCCTGCACGTGCACGAAGGCTCGGACAAGAAGCCGGTCAAGGGGTAGCGCATGGCACTGATTGAAGGCGACGAAACCGATACGGCCTGGCAGCGGGCGGCGGTGATCAGCCTGCTGACCTGGCGCCGCGCCGGCGCCGATGACCGTCTGGACGACGCCGAGCGCTTCGGCTGGTGGGGCGACAGTTTCCCCAGTCAGGCCGACGACCGTATCGGGTCACGGCTGTGGCAGTTGCGCCGCCGCACGCTGACCGATGCCACGCTGCAGCAGGCCGAGGCCTTCGCGAGGGAGGCGCTGGCCTGGATGCTCGATGACGGTCGGGTCACTGCCGTTACGGTAACGGTGGCCCGGGGTATCGACCGGCTCAACATGGGGGTGGTGCTCACGTTGCGAGACGGGCGAACCATCGATCTGCGACTAGACAACTTATGGCAGGTGATCAATGCCGTTTAACACCCCCAGCCTGCCCGAGCTGATCAGCACCGAGCTGTCGCGCCTGGCGGGCTCTAGCGCCCTGCTGCGCTCTGACGCCGAGGTGCTGGCCCGGGTGCTGGCCGCCGCATCGTATGGCCGCTACGGGCATCAGGCCTACATTGCTGACCAGATTTTGCCGGACACGGCGGATGAGGAAACGCTACTGCGCATGGCTCACGCGCGCTTGAAGCGTGGCCGCCTGGAGGCGGTGGCCGCCACCGGTACCGCGACATTCGCCGGCGCGGCCTCGGCGCTGCTCGATGCCGGCGCGCTGCTGCAGCGTGACGACGGCGTGCGCTTTCGTGTGATGACCACAACGACCCTGACCGGCGCGAGCGGTACCGCGAAGCTTGAAGCCCTGGACGCCGGCCCGCTGGGCAACACCCCAGCGGGCACCGTGCTGCGCTTCGTCTCGCCGGTGCTGGGCGTGAAAGAGACGGTCACCGTCGATGCGCCCGGCCTGCAGGGCGGCGTGGCCCAGGAGAGCATTGAGGCCCTGCGCGCCCGTGTGCTTCGTTCGTACCGTGTGATTCCCCACGGCGGCAGCCAGAGCGATTACGTGACCTGGGCGCTGGAGGTGGCCGGGGTCACCCGGGCCTGGGTCGTGCGGCACTGGATGGGGCCGGGCACGGTTGGCCTGTTCTTCATGCGCGACAGCGACGTCGACCCGATCCCCAGCCCGGCCGCGTGCGAGGTGGTGCGGGCGTACATCGAGAAAGAACGGCCGGTGACTGCCGAGCTGTACGTGTTGCCGCCGGCGGAAAAGCCGGTGCAGTACGAACTGAAAATCACCCCCGACAGCAGCGCCGTGCGCCGGGCCGTTGAGGCCGCGCTGATCGATCTGCACAACCGTGAATCCGCCCTGGGCGCCGAGCTACTGCTGTCGCATATTCGCGAGGCCATCAGCGGCGCCACGGGCGAGCGCGATCACGACGTTATCAGCCCATCCGGCAACGTCTCGGCCGCTGCCAACCAGTTGCTGACCTACGGGGGTGTGCTGTGGCGATCATGACCGCCGAGGCCTACCACGCGCAGCTGCGGCTGCTGCTGCCGCCTGGGCCGGCATGGGACCGGGAGTTCAACCCGGGGCTGGACGAGCTGCTGCAGGCGGGTGCCGAGCGGCTGGCCAAGGAAGACTTGCGCGCCGCCGACCTGCTGGCCGAGTCCGATCCGTACACCGTGCGCGAGCTGGTGCCGGATTGGGAGCGGGTAATGGACTTGCCCGATCCGTGCTTGGGCGATTCGCCCAAGTTTGAGGACCGGCAGTTGGCCGTGCGCCGTCGCCTGGTCGAGGTCGGCGGGCAGTCGCCGGCGTACTTCGTCGACCTGGCCATCGGCCAGGGGTACCCACATGCGCGCGTGATCGAGCACAGGGCGCCGCGCTTTGGCCGCTCACGCTTCGGTGCGGCGCACTTCGGCACTTGGTTCGCGCAGTTCATGTGGACACTCGACACGGGACCCCGGCGCCGCCTGGGGCGTCGCTTCGGGGTGTCGTACTTTGGCGAGCAGTTCGGGGGCAGTCCGAGCGGCGCCCTAGAGTGTGTCTTGCGGCGTGGCGCACCTGCGCATGCCGTCGAATTTATTAAGTATGGAGAGTAGTGGATGGACTATCCCAAGAGCGTGCCCAACATCGGATTGGTGGACGGGCATTTTGTCGATGAGAATCCGGTCACCGGGCAAATCGGCTCATTGATCCCGGCCGCCTGGGGCGACGCGATCACCCAGGAAGTGCTGAACGTTATCAAGGGCGCCGGCATGGTGCCCGACGAGGCCAACGTCAGTCAGTTGCTGTCTGCGGTTCTGGCTATCGCCGCGTCGGATGTCAAGAAGTCGGTGCGGGTGGCCACCACGGGGGCTATCGCGCTGAGCGGCCTGCAGACCATTGACGATGTTGCCCTGGTGGCCGGGGATCGTGTTCTGGTCAAGAACCAGGCCAACGCTGTACAAAACTGGATCTACACCGCCGCCGCAGGGGCCTGGGTGCGAGCGAAGGATGCCGATGAGAGTATTGAGTGTGCCCCGGGCCACCTGGTACCGGTGCAGGCTGGCACGCGAAACGCCGGCACATCGTGGCAGTTGTCGAACACCACGCAGCCCGTTCTCGGCGCGACGGCCCTGGTATTTGAACAGGCAGGAGGTAAAACGGGCGTGACTCCCGGGCCCTACTTCAAGGTCTCTGTAGATGCCTACGGTCATGTCAGAAGCGGGGCCAACCCAACAACCCTGCAGGGGTTCGGCATTCTCGACGCGATCACCAAAATCGAATCCACTGAGGCAATTCAGGTGGCTATATCGGCGCTGGTTGCGGAAGCGCCGTCCTCGCTGGACACGCTGAAAAAACTGGCAAGTGCGATTGGGAGTGACCCAAATTTCTCAACCACTACGACCAACGCACTGGCGGCTATGTCCAGTGCGCTGCAGGGGAAGGCGAGCAAAGCAACCACGCTCACCGGGTACGGCATTACCGATGCGGTTAGTGTGGCGAACAAAGCCACGCAGACTGATGCTGAGTCGGGGGTAAACGACACTAAGTGGGTGACACCGCTGGGCGTCTTCAGGGCGTTCACCAGCTTTGTGTCGCAAGCTACGGAAACCGCGTTCGGCTGGGCAAAGGTCGCCGGGCAGTCAGCAACGAATGCCGGCAACGATGACACAACTTTTGTCACGCCGAAGAAGCTGCGCAACGGGTTTTCGGTGCAGTTCGACGGTACGGGGTACATCGCGCTCCCGAGCTGGATGGGCGGGTGGATTCTTCAGTGGGTCAATGCTGGCTCCATTCCCAGCCTCGCATCGGGTGGCTTTGTAACTAAAACACTGACCTGGCCCCTGACGTTTCCTGTTGGCCCAATGGTGCCGTGGGGAATTGCCACCGGCGCAACAGCCTCCGAGGTGGGCATGGTGGTGACGCCCAACGGGATGAACTCCACCGGTATGAACCTTTCAGTCTTCAACGCAGCGCAAGCATCGAAAGGCGTGCAGAGCGTCATTGGTTTCGTTATTGGCCGCTAGGAGTCCTGGCACATGATCTATTACAACCCCGCAACTGGCGGGTTTCTGGACACTGTTATCCATGGTACGGACCTGCCCGCAGGCATCGTCGAAGTCAGCACCGAACGTCGCGGTCAGATTATTGCCGCTCGGGCTGATGGGCAGGTGATTGTCTGTTCGGGGGGCGTCATATCGTTTCAGGCAGCGCCGCCGGCGCCTGCTGCTGTGGTCGAGGAGCAAGAGCGCATCTGGCGGGATGGCGTGATGCTACGCGCTGCGGGTCTACGCGACCGCCACCGCGACCAGCAGGAGCTTGGCCTTCCCACCACGCTGAAGCCTGATCAGTTCATGTCTCTTCTGCTCTACATCCAGCAGTTGCGCGACTGGCCCCAAGCGGAGTTGTTCCCTGGTATCGAGCACCGCCCTGTGCCGCCGACCTGGTTGGCCGACCTGACCCCATAAAGTCCCGCACTGACGGGGCTTTTTCTTTCCTGTGCCCGCCTTGAGCGGGCTTTTTATTGCCTGGAGAAACGCATGGCTCGAATTTCCGACTCCCTGGCGGGCAGCAAGAATGCGCTCGCTTTCCTCGATATGTTGGCATGGTCCGAAGGTACGTCGATCAGCAAGCACACCCGCGACGACGGATATGACGTGGTGGTTGGCGGCATCGACAGCCCGAACACCTTCAAGACCTACAGCACCCACCCTGGCGTGCTGGTGACCGTGAACAACAAGGGCCTGAAGTCCACGGCCGCTGGCCGGTACCAGCAACTCCAGCGCTACTGGCCCCATTACCGCGACCTACTCAAGCTGCCTGACTTCGGGCCCACCAGCCAAGACAAGCTGGCCCTGCACCTGATCAAGGAGCGTGGCGCCCTGGCGGACGTGCACGCCGGCCGCATTCAGGCCGCAATCACGAAGTGCCGGAATATCTGGGCCAGCCTGCCGGGCGCTGGGTACGGGCAGCATGAGCGCAAGCTGGATGACCTGCTGGCGCACTACATCGCCGCCGGCGGGAGGTTGGCGTGAACGGTCGGATCTACCGTGCGATTGCACTGCTGGTGGTGGTGGCGTCGTACTGGGCCACGTATCAGCACGGGCGTACGACGATGGATGCCGAGTGGCAGGACAGGTGGTCTGCCCGCGATGCCGGCGACAAACAGGCCTGGGCCATTGCTGAGCAACAGGCCCGACATGAGGAGCAGCGCCGCGCTGTGGTGCTAGAAGAGGTGAGGGCGAATGCTCGACTACAGGAACAAGTTGCAACAGTTGGTGCTGTTGGTGCTGATGCTGCTAGCCAGCGGCTGCGCGTCACCACCGTGCGATACGCCAGCTCTGCGAGTAACTGCGCCGCGGATTCCGCCGCTGCCGCAAGAGGCCATTCAGCCACGCGCGCCGCAATGGTGCTCTCCGACCTGCTCGCACGGGCTGACGCTCGAGCGGGAGAGCTGGCGCAAGCATATGATCGAGCGACGATAGCAGGCTTTGCATGTCAGCGGTCTTATGAACTCCTCCATGAGTAGTCTGTATAGACTGCGGATTACTAACTTCGCTGTGCAGGGGGGCCGTCCTTGTGGAGGTGGCTCAACAATGTATAAGCAGGGTCAAGTGAAAGGGTAGGGTTGCTAGCGTCAAATTTTCCAATTATGAATGAATCTCTGCTTATCTTGCTCGTTTGCAGATAAATCACACCCCCTGCTGCGAATATTTTTGGTGAGTGCTGCTGAAAGATGCCAGTCCTGCTGATGTGTATTTGAAGCGCTTGCTCTATAGTGTCTTCAGCCACTGTGGCAGGGGGGATTATTTTCTCATATTTACTATCGGCTAAGCTTATAGGGTTATGCCTATTTAGTTTTTTCTCCTCTTGATTGAAGTGGATGGTGGGTAAGATTGATCGTAAAAATAGAGAGAGCCGGCCAACTGTAGAAGACAGGGACTCATTTTTTATTTCTAGAGATGATACCCTTTCTTCAAGCTGCGCGACTTGCATTGATGAGGATTTTAATTGCTCACTCAGTTGATTTATAGAGATCTCAAGTTGGTTCTGTAGGTTTTTGGTGCTGGCTAATTCAGTTGTCTTTGTCGCGATATCTTTTTCATGTTGAGATTGCACCGCTCTATAGCTTTTTCGTAGGTCAGCTGCTTCTTCGAGAGTCATGGGCGTTTCATCCTCAATCGACTGCTGTACACCTTTTAGTGTTTTTTTATGTCTGTGGGATATTTTATAAAACCACTTTGCGGGTATCGGATAGACAGTCAAAAGTAGTATTGCTGAAACTAGTGGAAGCAAAACTCCATGGGATAGTATTGTGGTTGTGTTTGGAAATATATATAGGTCAATGTAGGTTAGTTTGACTGGGGCCTTTAGGTCTGAAAGAACTATTGTTATAAATTTCCAGTTCCATACTACCCATGATAGTAGGAATGCCCCTGATAGTGGGCTGGTTACTCTGTCGTAAAGTTGTGCTTTGATTGTTGTTGTAATGTCGTCGATCATCTTTAGATGACTCCCGAGTTGGCTTGATTTTCGGTTTGGTTGTGTCTGGCTAGCCATGTCGATGGTATAAGTATCAGGCGGCTAGCAGTGGATCATGATGTTTTTATGCTATCACGACGCAAGAGCTATGCGGTGCTACCACGAGGCGAAGGCAGCAGGTAGCTCGGCCCAGGAGGTGGAGCGGTTACGGGGGCTGGCAGAGTCTCTGTTCTAGGCGGTTCACGACTATCAGTTACGAGCGCTTGGAGCACCTACACAGAAGGTTCATTAGCGTGATATTTGGGGCAAATATGGGGCGAATCATTCGCCACTCTATGCCAACCCATGCCAAAAGCACTCCTAGCGCACTGTCGATAAAAGGCGCTCAAGTCCAGCACATATGGGCTTGAGCGCCTTTTTTCATTAATGCACCAGCACAATCGGGGTATGTGGTGGTAATGTCAGCGCGCCGCCATCTCAAGCCACCCAGCCAAGGACCCACGATGATCGTAATTGATACAGTTTCTGCTCCCGTCATTCAAGCGCTTGGGGAGCAGGTGTTGGACCTCGTTGCTGAGAACGTCACAGATCTGGCCATGGCCCACCCGCCTGCCTCACACCCTCTGTTCAGCGCGTATCGCTTGATCTTGCTCACCGAGGTTCGTGCTTATCTGGCTCGCTCCACCCCATCTCAGATCGAGCTGGTGACCGCGACCGAACATGGAGAGATGCTGGGTTTTGCCCTGTGCGGTCTGTCACCCAGTGGTGAGTGCGGCGTCTACTACATTGCGGTAAGCAAGACCCGGCGTAACCAGGGCATCATGAGTTTGATCATGCGTGATGTTGTCAGTAGATACTCGATCATCAGCCTCTCCTGCGACGTGCATCAGGTGCCTCGCTACGAAAGATACGGCTTCGTACCTGCCTCAGTGCGCAAAAACCAAATCGTGATGGTGATAGGCGATCCTCAAGAAGAGACGCCGATCCTTGACCCTGATCAACTCCAGCAGCAGCCTCCCATTTTGCAAGAGCGGATGGCTGCATCGCGCCGCTCCACTGAGCGCGCAGTCGAGCAGGCGAACAAGGCTATGAAGAAATTTCTGAAGGCTGAGGAGACCAAGGCGAAGCAGTACCTACAGCAGCGGTTGAAGCAGCGAGCGTAGCGGTATCAGAGGGGCTCATTTAGGGCAAAATTAGGGCAAAACAGGGGCCGCGAGAGGCCGTCGTAGGCCAGCTCCAAAGCCTATTTCACCGTGTTTGTTGGCCTATTCCGGCCTATGGATTAAATCGGACGGGTTCAAATCCCTATCTCTCCGCCATACATGCAAGAGCCCCTGAAACCTACGGTTTCAGGGGCTTTTTGCTTTTCGTGTGCGCACAGCAATTGTGCGTAGGAAGCACTGTTCCCTGTTTCGGCGCATTCTGGCACTCAAGTAACACCCCATAAACCACGTATTCACGCCTGGAGTCAGGACTTTTCCTATGGGCAGTGAAAGTGGCCGGTATTACTCTCGACCTGCACCTGAAAACAAGTGCGCACATGAATCCATCATGAAAAGGATATTTCCATGGGTAAGTACTGCTGCATGTATATCAACGAGTTCAAAGTCGACCAACCTGCTGAAGACGAAGTGGATAGCGTCAAGCTGGAAGAAGAGTTCACGCCAGAAGAAGCTGCTGTACTGGCTGAGTGATGAAAATGAATGAGGCGCTTGCTGCGCCTCATTTTTCTTTCAGCGTATATGGAAATTCCAGCCGATGAACATGATTGCTCCCGAGCGTACGTTGTCATTGCAAGATGCAGAAAGTGTGATAGATCAGCATTTTATCAACGAAGGAATACAGGTAACCCTGAACCGTTACGGTAGCCCGCTGTCCAGCACTGTGGCCACGCTTGAATTCCCCTTTGACAGCCGTGACATGGAGTCTGTCGGCTGCGGAAAAGGGTATGAAGCAGAGGCGCGCATCGGCGCCAAGTATGAAGCGTATGAACATAGCATGGGGCCACTTCAACTACGCTCCCATAGCGCCTTGCAGTGTTTTGATTCGGTAGTTTCCCAACCGGCCCTGCAGGACGTACTGCCGGTGCAGATGCTTCGTCATTCGAAGACTGCACAGATGGCTGTCATCCACTTTGCGGCGCATGAAGCATCAGGCGGCGCTGATCTGCACTACCCGTCATTCCTGATCAATCATCAGTATGCCAATGAAGCCATCGCTGGCGATGATACCGACTATGGCGCTGCGCGCCGATATTCCTGTGGTACGGGTGTGGCAGCAGGCTACGGGTTCGCCGAGGCGGCGATACATGCCGCGAGCGAAGTCATAGAGCGCCACGGTATCGGCCGCTTTATTGCACAGCACTTCTTTTACGAGTGCAAAACACCCATAAGAAAGATCGCTCACGCCTCGATGCCGCAAGCATTGCTGCAAACCTTGCGCGATGCGCAAGGTGCTATCGGGGCCTCGATCGAAGTGTTCGACGCCACCAGCCAGATACCCTATCCCGTTTTCATTGCCTATTGCCCAGACAAGACAATCGCCGATGTGCATGTGGTTGGCGGTGGCTGTTCGCTGTACCCGAGCCACGCCGCAGCACGCGCCATCAAGGAGCTGGTGCAGCAATACAAAGTCGCCGAAGGCCTGGAAGAGGTCACCCGGGAATGGACAGGTTCAAGGAACAACCTGGCACGGCACCCACGGCTGCTGCGGTGCCTGCGCCTGGCGTTTGATTCGACGCAGCGCGCCAGGATGACATCTGCCCCCATGCCACGCGACCCGGACAGAATGCCACTGGATCAACATTTGCTGCACCTGAAGCACGAGTGCTTCAAGGCGGATCATCCCATCTGGGTAAAGGAGCTGCATTGCAGCGCGGCCCAAGTAAGCCTGGCCTGTGCCGTCATGCCGAAAATGGAAAGGTTCTCCATCGTCTCGCTGGGTGGAAAAGTGGTGCCTTGCTACAAGTACGAGTAAACGGCACCACCCTCAGGTCGCCAGGGGCAGGTCATCATCAACGGGCTGGATCAGCCCTCTCTTTCGGAATCAGGCCATTCATGAGCCCAACCAAAAACGTGAGCCCGCGTGAACGGCAGCGCCGTGATTATCTGCTGTCTTCGCCACTCGGCGCTGCTACCCGCGCGATCCACCTGGGGCAACATGAGGCGGGCCTGGATCAGTTTCCAGTGCCCGCACTGATCTGCAATTCCGCGGCACTGTTGGACTCCGTTGAAGCGGGGAGGGACATGCTCGGCAATGCAGAGGGGGAAAACTTTGCCTACCAGCGCTACGCCAACCCCACCGTTTCCGTCCTGGAGGCGAAGTTTCGTGCCATCGAACACTGTGCCTACAGTCTGGCAGTCAACAGCGGAATGACCGCCTGCCTGCTGGTCTTTCGTGCGCTGCTGGGCGCAGGTGACCACGTCATCGTGCCCCGCGGCCTGTTCTATGAAGTGATCGAACAGCTTGAGCATGAAACACGTCAGCGTGGCATGACGCTGTCGGTCATTGAAGCGTACGAAACGGCGGCGTTTCAGGCGGCCCTGCGGCCCGACACCAGAATGATCTTTATCGAGGCACCTACCAACCCGGCTTTTCTGGACATCAATATTGCGGAACTGGCGCAACTTTGCATGAAGAACGCCGTTCTTCTGGTTGTCGACAATACCTTTCTAACGCCACTTTGCCAGAAGCCGTTGTCGCTGGGGGCGGCAGTGACCTTGTATTCCACCACCAAGCATATCAATGGACACGGTGATGTAATGGGCGGGATGGTAAGTACCAATGACCCGGATCTGTTCAAGGCATTGAAGTCTCACAGGGAAAGTGCCGGGCTGATCCTTGACCCGTTTTCGGCCTGGCTTACGGTGCGTGGTTTGAGAACACTTGCGCTCAGATTGAAAAAGCATGCCGACAATGCACTTGCTGTCATTGCCATGTTGAATCAGGAGTTTCCCACGTTGCAATGGCGTGCCGTATGGTCGACCAGGAGCGCACAGGCCAACGGCATTGATCCGTCATTGCATACAGGTCTTATTGCCATTGTGTTGCCTTCGCAGGAAGCGGGCACAATCTTTGTTAGTCAACTGCAATTGATACGAACAGGTACCACCTTCGGGAACATTGAATCCCTGTGTTATCACTACGGTAGTTTTGCCCGAGCAGGCGGCACCGACCTGGAGCGAATGGGCGTACCTCCCGGGTTGGTCCGAATCTCTGTGGGGCTGGAAGACACTGACGATATCAATGCAGACATCAGGCGCGCACTGCGCCTTGCCATGCCCGCCGAAGCCTCGGCAGCAGGCGAAGTGTCGCCGGTGTGAAGCTCGAGAATCTGAGTCGAAAATCAGAATGACCGTCGAAGTCGATTCGCAGGCCCTGCCCGGGCAACTAGCACGAACGTTCCATAAGGCTTTGAAAGGTGTAACAAATCTTTTGATTTATTGTGCTGGCCTCCTTACAATCGCCGCGCCATCAGTAAGACGGCGAATCGTAATTTAAGGGATTTAGAATGAAAAAGTTTATCAAGGCATCGGTCGCAATCGCTGTTGTTTCGGGTGTTGCCCTGCTGTCCGGTTGCACTGGCCAAGTGTACAACCAGCCAAAGAACTGCTCGTACGATTACCTGTTCCACCCTTCGGTTTCCATCTCCAAGGTTATTGGTGGCTGCGGTCCAATCGACAAACTGCCGCAGCAGCAGTAAGTTTGGCGTGATCAGGCCATTGAGGCCTGATCAAGAAACCCCGACACGTCAAGTGTCGGGGTTTTTTTTGGCTTGCCAATTATCTGGCAAAAAATTTGATATCAAAATGATATTAACTGTTGTGGTCAACCAAGATTTATCCAGCACGGCCAGCGGTACAACGCCTAGGCCTTGAGATGGTCGACGATCTCATCCTTGGTCAGCAGCCGTTTCTTGCGCAGTTCCGTCACCTGATCGTCCGTGGCGCTGCCGCTTTCTGCCTCGACCACTTGGGCGTCGATCGCGTTGTACTTCTCGTGCAACGTACTGAGCCGCGGATCGGTTTTCTTTTTTTCGTCGAAGGCTTCCCTGGTCAGATTCAGGTCTGCAAGCAAATCGTGTTTGACCGGCATCTCTTCACCTCTGCTGATAGGTTGGTGGGCATGAACCTTCAGGATAGACGCGTTTGCCGCCCCCCGCAGATGGGGTAGTCTGTCGAATCATTTCCCCCGACGGACGCCCGAGTCATGCCCCATCTGCACCTGGAATACAGCGCCAACCTGCGCGAGCTTGAAGTCGACAAGGTTCTGCTGCGCCTGAATCACGCGCTGGTCGGCAGTGGTCAGTTCGCCCAGGAACTGGATATCAAGAGTCGCGCGCGCGCCTTCGAACATTTTCGTGTGGGCGTGGCCCCGGTCGAGCGGGCATTTGTCTGTGTGCGGCTGTCACTGCTCAGCGGCCGCTCCCCGGAGGTCAAGAAGCAGCTCTCGGGCAGCCTGCTCGAGGTGCTCAAGGATGCGGTGGTCGAGGTGAGCGGTCGCGAGCTTCAGTTGAGCGTCGAGCTGGTCGACATGGACCGTGACAGCTACGCCAAGGTGCTGTTGCCCGCCTGACCGCTGTTCGGGAGCAGGGCGACAAGGCCCTGTTCCTGAATAAAGGCTGAACAAGAAGTGTTCTGCCCTTCGCTCAATAAAGTGCAATTATTTGTTGGCGTCTTTTTCACGAAAAATTGATGGCACCCTGCCTACAGTCCGCCTTGTTTTTAATTGATGTTGCAATGACATCGTCCCGGACTTTCAAGAAGCGAAGCGCCATGTTCAAGTTAAAACCCCTGCGTGCCGAATGGGTAACGTTGATTGCCAGCCTGTACCTGTTGATCGGTTTCAACGCGGTACTGTGGCAGCATGTTTTCAGTATCGTGCCGGGGGATGCCCCGGGCCTGGTGCTGCGCCTGGCGTTTGCCGTGCTGGTGTTCTGCGCGTTCAACCTGGTGCTGACCCTGGTGGCCTTCCGGCCCGTGTTCAAGCCGGTGCTGGCGGGGTTGTTCCTTGTCAGCGCGGGGGTGGCCTACTTCATGAATCGCTACGGCGTGCTGATCGATGTGGGCATGTTGCGCAATACCATGGAAACCAATGCCACCGAAGTGCGTGATCTGCTCTCGTTCACGTTGGCCGGCTATATCCTGTTACTGGGCGTAGTGCCGAGTATTCTTTTATATAAAACCCCGATTCTTTATCGCACCTTCCCCCGCGAGTTGTTGAGCAAGTTGGTGGTCGGCACGGTCAGCGCAACAGTACTGGGCGCTGTGGCATTGCTCAATTACCAGGGGCTTTCCTCGTTGTTTCGCAATCACCATGAACTGCACCTGATGGTCGTGCCCAGCAACTATGTCGGCGCCGCAGTAGCCTATGTCAGCGAGCAGGTAGGCAGCGCGCATGTACCGTTGCGCCGCATTGGCGAAGATGCCGTGCGCCCGCTGGCGGTAACGCCCCAGGCGCGCAAGTCGTTGACCGTGCTGGTGGTGGGAGAGAGCGCCCGCGCACAGAACTTCGGCCTGCTCGGTTACGACCGCGATACCACGCCTCAGCTGAGCAAGGAGGCGGGGCTGGTGGCCTTCAGCGACGTGCATTCGTGCGGCACCGAAACGGCGGTGTCGGTACCCTGCATGTTCTCCACCTTCACCCGCAAGCAGTATGACGCCAGCAAGGCCAGGAACCAGGAGGGCCTGCTCGACGTGCTGCAGCGTGCCGGCATCGCGGTGCACTGGCGCGACAACCAGTCCGGCTGCAAGGGCACCTGCGATCGCGTGGCGTTCGAGGATGTCAGCAGCCTCAAGGACCCGGCCCTGTGCGCCGACAGCGAATGCCACGACGAAATCCTGTTGAAGGGGCTGGGGGCGATGCTCGACAACCTGCAGCAGGACACCGTGCTGGTACTGCACCAGATGGGCAGCCACGGGCCGGAGTACTTCAAGCGCTACCCCAAGGCCTACGAGCGTTTCACCCCGGTGTGCCGCAGCAATGCCCTGGACAAGTGCGACCGCCAGAGCATCATCAATGGCTACGACAACACCCTGGTGTACACCGACCACGTGCTGGCCACGCTGATCGACGTCTTGCGCAGTCGCCAGGACAAGGTCGACACCGCCATGCTGTACCTGTCCGACCATGGCGAGTCGCTAGGTGAGTACAACCTGTTCCTGCACGGCACGCCCTACATGCTCGCTCCCGAGCAGCAGAAGCACATACCGATGCTGGCGTGGTTTTCCGATGGCTATCGCAAGGACTATGCCGTCGATACCGACTGCCTGCAGCGCTCGCGCAACCAGCCGCTGAGCCAGGACAACCTGTTCCATTCGATGCTCGGCCTGCTGCGGGTGCACACCTCGGTGTACGACCCGCAACTGGACATGTTCGCCAGTTGCCGTCCGGTGGTCGCTACACACTGACCGCGTGCGCAGGCTGGCGAGGGAACGGCGGTCGAGCGGTTTCCCGGCGGTGGCCTGCGCCGTATATACTGCGCGCCATTGTTCGTGGGAGAGCCTTGTGGCCATCGATATTCACTGGATTTGCGACGACCGCAGCCTGGCCGAGCACTGCCGACAGTGGCGGCAGTTGCCTTATGTAGCGCTTGATACCGAATTCATGCGGGTTGACACGTTTTACCCCATCGCCGGTTTGATCCAGGTCGGCGACGGGCAGCGTGCCTTTCTGATCGATCCGTTGCTGATCGGCGACTGGCAGCCGCTGGCCGAGCTGCTCGAAGACAGCGCCGTGACCAAGGTGCTGCATGCCTGCAGCGAAGATCTCGAAGTGCTGATGCGCCTGACCGGCAGCCTGCCGGCGCCGCTGTTCGACACCCAACTGGCCGCCGGCTACCTGAATCTCGGGTTCTCCATGGGCTACTCGCGACTGGTGCAGGAAGTACTCGGCATCGAGCTGCCCAAGGGCGAGACCCGTTCGGACTGGCTGCAGCGCCCGCTGTCGGAAACCCAGGTCAGCTACGCCGCCGAAGATGCCGTGCACCTGGCCGAAGTCTACGAGCGCCTGCGCCCGCAGCTGTCCGAAGACAAGAATGCCTGGGTGCTGGAAGACGGCGCCGAGCTGGTAGCCCAACTGCGCCGCGAAACCGACCCCTACGAGCTGTACCGTGATGCCAAGCTGGCCTGGAAGCTGTCGCGTGCGCAACTGGCGGTGCTGCGCGAGCTGTGCGCCTGGCGCGAACGCGAGGCGCGTGCGCGCAACCTGCCGCGCAACCGGGTGCTGCGCGAGCAATCGCTGTGGCCTCTGGCCCGTACCCAGCCCGACAATTTGTCGGCCCTGGCCAAGATCGAAGACATGCACCCGCGCACCATTCGCCAGGATGGCGAGTTCCTGCTCGAGCTGATCAAGAAGGCCGCCAGCGTGCCGCCCAGCGAGTGGCCGCCGGCCCTGCCCGAGCCCTTGCCGATCGAGGCTTCGGCGCTGCTCAAGCAGCTGCGTGCCATCGGCCAGGCCGAAGGCGAGCGCCTGGGCATCGCGCCCGAACTGATGCTGCGCAAGAAAACCCTCGAGGCGCTGCTCAAGAGCGGCTACCCCAACGGGCCCTATCAACTGCCTGATTCGTTGCGCGGCTGGCGCCGCGAGCGGATGGGCCAGGCGCTGCTCGATTGCCTGGCCGGCACCGGAGACCAGCCATGAAACGTATCTGCTCGATCTACAAGAGCCCGCGCAAGAATGAAATGTACCTCTACGTGCTCAAGGCCGATGGCCTGGAGCGCGTGCCCGAGGGGCTGCTGCCGGCCTTTGGCAAGCCGGTGCATGCCTTCGACCTGGTGTTGACCCCCGAACGCCAACTGGCCCGCGAAGACATCACCCAGGTGCTGGCCAATCTGGAGAAGCAGGGCTACCACCTGCAGATGCCGCCACTTGAAGACGAGTACATCGAGCATCTTCCCGAAGAGCTGTTGCGGCGCAACGACCCGGTCTGAGCTTTTTTCTGTCTTGCATGGCGCGGCCCGCGCAGTGAGCGGGCCAGCGCCGTGGTTTATGCCAAGGTTATCCAAAACATGCGCGTTCTGATCGTTGAACAGGATCATGCCCTTTACGCTCGCCTGCTGCGCGAGATGGCACCGGACCTCGAGGTAGTGACCAGCGGCGACTCTGCCGAACTGTCGAAGCTGGCAGCAGAATGCCCGGTGTGGCTCGGCCAGCCCGATCTGCTGGCCACCCTGCTGCGTCAGGGCCACGGCCCTGCCTGGGTGCAGTCGACCTGGGCCGGCATCACCCCGCTGTTGGTCGACGGCTTGCCGCGTGGCTATCGCCTGACGCGGGCGGTGGGCATCTTTGGCCAGGTGATGGCCGAGTACGTGCTCACCTACATGCTCGGCCATGAGCGCGAGGTGCTCGCGCGCGTGCTCAGCCAGGTGGAACGCAAGTGGGACGGGCGCCTGGGGCGCAGCCTGGAAGGGCGGCGCGTGCTGATCGTGGGCACCGGTGACATCGGCCAGCAGGTTGCCGAGTTCCTGCTGCCCTTCGGTGTCACCTTGTATGGCGTGGCCAGCCAGGCCCGCGTACAGGCGCCGTTTGTCGAGGTGGCCGGCCTGGATGAGCTGGGGCGGTTGGTGGGCGAGGTGGATTATGTGGTCAACCTGCTGCCCGACACGCCTGCCACCCACGACCTGTACAACGCCGCGCTGTTCGCCAGGTTCAACCCCCAGGCGCTGTTCATCAATGCCGGGCGTGGGGTATCGGTGGTCGATGCCGACCTGGTCGAGGCGCTGAAGCTGGGGCACCTGGCGGGCGCGGTGATCGATGTCTGCCGCCAGGAGCCGCTGCCGCAGCGTCATCCGTTCTGGACCGCCTGGGGCCTGCTGCTGACCGGGCACAGCTCGGCGCCGACCTCGCCGACGGCGATGGTGCGTTTGTTCGTGGAGAATCTGCGGGCATACGAGGCGGGGCAGGCGTTGCGTGGCGAGGTGGATTTCGAGCGGGGCTACTGACTGAAACCGCGTCGCAGCCTTCGTTGGCAAGGCCGGCGCCTACAGGAGATCCTTTAGGCGCCGGCCTTGCCGGCGAACGGGGCGCCGCGAACTTCAGCCCTACAGGCTGAAATCACCCTCGGCCGCCAGCTCGCTCAACGGCTTGCGCGGGCTTGGCACTTCACGGGCCTGCAGGTACTCGGCCAGGCTGGCCTTGTCGCCCAGCTTGCCGATGGCGACCATCGCATGCAGTTCATAGCCGTCCGGAATCTTCAGCTCCTTGCGCGCCAGCGCCTGGTCGAACCCGGCCATGCCGTGGGTATGCCAGCCACTGATGCTGGCCTGCAACGCCAGGTGGCCCCAGGCCGAGCCGGTGTCGAAGGTGTGCCACAGCGCCGGGGTTTCTTCGCTGGCGCCAGGGGCGGTAAAGGTGGTCTTGGAAATCACCAGCACCAGCGCCGAGGCGTGCTGGGCCCAGCTGCGGTTGAATTCGTTGAGCACGCCCAGGAAGCGCTCCCAGTTCGGCGTGTCACGGCGCGCGAACAGAAAGCGCCACGGCTGCGAGTTGTAGGCCGAGGGGGCCCAGCGCGCCGCTTCGAAGAAGCTCAGCAGGGTGTCTTCGGCAATCGGTTCGGCGGTAAACGCCCGGGGCGACCAGCGCTGGATGAACTGCTCGGCAATGGCATAGTCGGCAACGCGAGGGTTGGCACTCATGGAGGGGTTCCTGACGGGGTTGGAAAACACACAGCCTGTCAAACTACTGCGTGGCGCCAGCCCTGACAAGCGGTCTGGCAAAGCCCGGCCACACGCCCTAGACTGGCGCCGCCACGCGCGCGCACTTGAATTGAAACAGGACAAAACGCACCATGCCTGCCACCCAACCCTTCTGGATCAGCAAGCCCCTCGATCAGCTCGATCGCCAGGAGTGGGAGTCGCTGTGCGATGGGTGCGGCCTGTGCTGCCTGCAAAAGCTCGAGGACGAAGACGACAACAGCGTCTACTACACCAGCATTGCCTGCAAGCTGCTCGACCTCAAGACCTGCCAGTGCAGCGATTACCCCAACCGCTTTGCCTCGGTACCCGACTGCATCCAGCTCACCCCGGGCAAGGCCGACCAGTTCAAGTGGCTGCCGCCCACCTGTGGCTATCGGCTGGTCAGCGAGGGCAAGGACCTGCCCAGCTGGCATCACCTGGTCAGTGGCGATCGCGAGCAGGTGCACAAGCAACGCATTTCGTGGTCTGGCCGCATGCTCAGTGAAGACAGCGTGGCCGAAGACGATTGGGAAGACTATCTGATTTTCCGCGCCGGCTGAGGCTGCGGCGCAAGGGGATGTGAATGGAGATACGTCGCTGTTTGCTGGGGGCTGCGCTGTTGCTGGCGAGCCATGGCGCCTGGGCGAAGAAGGTCGATCTGGATTACCACGTGCGCCTGCTGCCCCAGAGCGGGCAGGCCGAGGTGCGCCTGACCCTGGCCGGCGGCGCAGCGGTGCGCAGCCTGGATTTCGACCTGGGCAAGGAAGCCGTCTACAGCGATTTCAAGGCCGATGGCGCCTGGCAGTTGCAGGCCGGAGCACGCCGTGGCCTGTGGCAGCCGGGGGCGGGAGTGTCCAGCCTGAGCTACCGGGTACAGCTTAACCATGCCCTGAAGAACGCCGGCTACGACAGCCGCATCACTGCGCAATGGGCCTTGTTCCGGGGCGATGACCTGGTGCCTGCCGCGCGCCTCGACCAGCAGGACGGCACCGAGCTGGTCGCGCGCCTGGTGTTCGAGTTGCCGGGCGACTGGAAGAGTGTCGAAACGCCCTGGCCGCGGATTGGCAAGCAGCGTTTCCGCATCGACAACCCTTCGCGGTTGTTCGACCGACCTACCGGCTGGATGCTCGCCGGCAACCTGGGCAGCCGGCGCACCCGTCTGGGCGAGACCGAGGTCACCGTCGCCGGGCCCCAGGGCCAGGGCCTGCGGCGCATGGACACCCTGACCCTGCTGACGTTCGTGTGGCCACAGCTGCAGAGCGTGTTCCCGCGCAACCCGCCCAAGCTGCTGCTGGTGGGCGCCCGCGACCAGTTGTGGCGCGGCACCCGGGCCGGCTACCACTCGATCTACCTCAACAGCAATCGCCCGTTGGTCAACGAGAACGGCAGCAGCCCGTTGTTGCGCGAACTGGTGCGGGTGTTCGCCCAGGTCAACGACCAGGAGCGCAGTGACTGGATTGGCGAGGGGCTGGCCGAATACTACGGCATCGAACTGCTGCGCCGTGCCGGCGGCATCACCGAGGACCGCTACCAGGCCGTGCAGGCCCGGCTGGCCAGGCAGGGTGAAAAGGTCACCACGCTGCGCGGCGAGCAGATCACCGATGCGGGGGTGGCCCGTGCGGTGTTGCTGCTGCAGGCGCTGGACCGCGAGATCCGCCTGCACACGCATAACCAGCGTTCGCTGGACGACGTGACCCAGGGCCTGATGCGCCTCAACAGCGTCAGCACCGCAGAGTTCATCCAGCTCAGTGAAAACGTGCTGGGACGTGGCTCCGAGGTGCTGGACACCAAGCTGTTGCGTTAGGCCTTGGGGCTTTTGAGCGAGTCGTTGCCGGTGACCGTGGCGCTGTGGGTGGCCGCTTGCGCATTGGCCTTCAGCACGCTGAGCTCTTCACCGGTGCGTTCGATCTTGCTGCGGATCTGATCCAGGTCGCGGCGCCCGCGCTCGATCAGGCTCTTGGCCGAACTGTGTCCGGTGATGCCCCGGGCCAGCGCCACGCCGCCGATGGCGATCTGGATCAGGCCGAAGAAACCGCCGCGACGCAGCCCCTTGCCGACCATCACCACACCCGTGGCCAGGGAGCCAGCGCGCTCCCAGCCTTGCACGTTGTGTTCGGTCTTGCTCTGAAACGGTGTGGCCAGGGTCAGGGTCTTGTTCTGGGACATGGTCGTACTCCTGTGGGGGCATGGATAGTCAGCAGACCGCCAGGGCCGCCAGGACGTTCCCGCGGATTACTTGAATTTGGGCCCGGAGCGGGTGTTCAGGCCCTTGGCCATGCGGTCGTAGAGCACCACGTTGACGGTGGCAGCGAGGTTCATGCAGCCATTGGTCGGGATGTAGATGGTCTCTTCGCACCAGGCGCGCACGTCGGCATCCAGAGAGCCGTCTTCAGGGCCGAAGATGTAGATCGCGCGGTCGGGGTGGGTGTATTCGGGCAGCGGGCGGGCGCCCTCGACCAGTTCGACGGCAACCGGTGTGCAGCCCAGCGGGATGATCTTCTGCAGGTCGTCGATGCCGATCAGCGGGATGTCATAGTGCACCCGCTTGGTGTCGGTGACGAAGTCGCGGGCGCGCTCGTAGCGCTTGCCGGTGTAGAACACCGAGTTCACGCCATAGCAACCCGCCGCACGCATCACCGAACCGACGTTCTCCGCTGATTTGGGGTTGAACAGACCAATGCAGCTGTACCGTTTGTTCGCCACGTGCCGGGGCCCTTGAGAAAAAAGACGCGATTATACGGGCTTGCCGGCACGGGTGGGGCGCAGGGTCAGTCTTTCTTGAGCAGCCCGGCCAGCCCGGCGAACGGGTTATGGGTGGCCTTGGCGATGCTTGGGCTGGCGGTGGAGCCTTCGCTGAAGTACTGCTGGTCGGTGTAGCGCGAGTGCTCGTTGTCGTGGCAGTACAGGCACAGCAGTTCCCAGTTCGAACCGTCCTGGGGGTTGTTGTCGTGGTTGTGGTCGCGGTGGTGCACGGTCAGTTCGCTCAGGCGCTTGCCGGCGAATTCGCGGGCGCAGCGGCCGCACACGTGGGGGTACATGCGCAGGGCCTTGTCGCGGTAGCCCATTTCCTTGTCGCGCTTGGCATCGGCGAGGATGCGGTCCAGCCGCGCGGTGGCGGCGGCGGAAGAGGTTGCCGAACTCATGGTTGTACCTTTCTCGGGCTTGTTACGGTTATGCCGTGAAGTTTAGCGCCATGACGGGCATTTCGGACAGGCAAACCGCAGCGCTTGCGCGTAGCCTGTAGGCAGCACTCTCCAGGAGCCCGCCCCATGCGCCATGCGAGCATTGCCCTGCTGTTGATTGCCTGGCTCGGCCAGGCCCAGGCTGCGGACCTGCAGCCACGCACCCTCGCACCGGTACCGGGTGCACCGGGTACGCCCACGCCCACCCCTTACCCGCAGGTGGCCCCGTCGACCATCCCCCGTGCAGGGCAGGGCTCGTCGGGTGCGCCGCTGTTGCCGCCGATTCCCTTGCCCAGCCCGCCGAAGGACCAGCCGCTGCCAGGGCTTGCGCCGGATGCCGGCAAGGAACCGCGCGAGGGCTAGACCTGCTGCGAGAGACGCTGGCCGTCGAGCATGCGCAGGCGACGCGACAGTGCCACGGCCAGGGCGCGGATGATCTTGGCGGCCACCTTGGGCGTTTCGTTGAGCATTTTTTCCAGTGAGTCCTTGCCCAGGTTGAGCAGTTGACAGTCGCTGGCGGCCACGCAGCTGGCCGATCGGCGTTCGCCGTCCAGCACGGCCATCTCGCCAAAGGCGCGGCCCTTGCGCAGGGTGGCGATCTCCACCTGATGCTCGTCGGGGTCGGTCTTGCGTACCGATACCTGGCCCGAGTGGATGATGCACATGAAGGTGCCGGCATCGCCTTCGTGGAAGATTTCCTCGCCCTGGGCGATGGTGCTGATGCTGAAGTAGCCGGCAGCGGTCTGAAAGTCAGGCGGCAGCAGTTGGTCGAACAGGCCGCAGTCCATGAGCATGTCGCGAATTTCGTTGTTCAGGGAGGTCGGGTCGGGCATCGCGGTTGGTCTTTTTCTTGGAGGTTTGTGGTGTCTGGTTTTCGCCGTCAAGGCCGGCTCCTGCAATGGCCAGTGCATAGCTTGCAGGAGCCGGCCTTGCCGGCGAATTGCTGATTCAGACAACAGAAATCCTGAATTACACCAGGCCCAGCACTTTAAATACGAACGCGTACTCCAGTGCCACGTCCTTGAGCCCCTGGTAGCGCCCGCTCATGCCGCCATGCCCGGCGCCCATCTCGGTCTTGAGCAGCAGCAGGTTGTCATCGGTCTTGTGCACGCGCAGCTTGGCCACCCACTTGGCCGCCTCCCAGTACTGCACGCGGCTGTCGTTGTAACCGGCCACCACCAACAGGGCAGGGTAGGCCTGGGCCTTCACGTTCTCGTAGGGCGCATACGCCTTGATGCGCGCGTGCACCTCGGGCTCCTGCGGGTTGCCCCACTCGTCATACTCGGTGACGGTCAGCGGCAGATCGGGGTCGAGCATGGTGTTGAGCACGTCGACGAACGGCACCTCGGCAATCGCCGCCTTGAACAGCTCGGGACGCTGGTTGAGCACCGCGCCGATCAGCAGCCCGCCGGCACTGCCGCCACTGATCGCCAGGTGCTCGGCATCGGTCACGCCGGTGGCGATCAGGTGTTCGGCGCAGGCGATGAAGTCGCTGAAGGTGTTGGGCTTGTGCTCCTGCTTGCCGGCCCGGTACCAGGCCTCGCCCAGTTCGCCGCCGCCGCGCACGTGGGCAATGGCGAAGGCCACGCCGCGCTCCAGCAGGCTCAGGCGCGCATGGGAAAACCACGGGTCCAGGCTTTCGCCGTAGGCACCGTAGCCGTACAGGTACAGCGGCACCGGCTTGCCGAGGTCCTCACGGCGCTGAACCAGGCTGATCGGTACCTGCGTGCCGTCGCCGGCGGTGGCCCACAGGCGCTGGCTGACGTAGGCGTCGGGGTCGAACGGGCCGAGCACCGGGGTCTGCTTGAGCACCTGCTGCTGACCATCGGCAAGCGTCAGCTGGCGTACCTGCGCAGGGCGGTTCAGCGCCTCGTAGCGCAGGCGGATGCGTGGGCTGTCGAACTCCAGGCTGTCCTGCACGTACAGGCTGTAGGCTGCATCCGGCAGCTCGACGCGGTAGGTGGGCAGGCCGTGGGGGCGCACCTCGATGATCGGCAGGCCGCCCTCGCGCAGGCTCAGGGTCAGGGCGCTGGCGTTCAGGGTCAGTCCCTCGAGCATCACGGTGTCGCGGTGCGGCACCAGTACCTGCCACTGCTCGTGGGTTGGCAGGGTGTCGGCCGGGCCGTGGAACAGGGCGAAATTGATGCCTTGCTGGTTGCTGCGGATGAACCAGTGCCAGTGGCCGTTCAACTGGCCATGGTCAGGGTAGTACTCATGGCCTTCGACCCGTGGTGCCAGGCAGGTGAACGCCTGTTCCGGGGTGTGCGCATCCAGTACCCAGGCCTCGCTGGTGGTCTTGCTGTTGAGCAGCAGGATCAGCTGGCGCTCGGAGCTGGCGCGGTAGCAGTGCAGGAAGAAGCGACCGTCGGCCTCCTCGAACACCTGCACCGCCCCTTGGGTGCCCAGGCGATGACGCATCAGCCGGTGCGGGCGGTGGGTGTCGTCCAGTTCGGCGAAGAACAGCGTCTGGCTGTCGTTAGCCCAGGTCATGCTGCCGTCGCAGTCTTCGAACGGCAGCTGCTCGACCGCGCCGCTGGCCAGGTCCTTGACGTACAGGGTGTAGACCTCGTCGCCGCTGGTATCCAGGCTGTAGGCCAGGCGCTGGTGGTCGGGGCTGATGTTGAAGGCGCCCAGGCTGAGGAAGCCACCGGCGGCCAGCAGGTTGGGGTCCAGCAGCAGCTCTTCGCGGCTTTCATCGACCGTCGGCGAATCGTCGGCCGGGCGTGGGCAGCGGTAATGACGCGGGTACTCGTCGCCGGTGGTGGTGCGGGTGTAGTAAAGGTAGGGGCCCCAGGGCGAGGCCAGCGACAGGTCGGTTTCGAGAATGCGGCCACGGATCTCTTCGAACAGCTGCTCGCGCAACCCGGCCTGGTCGGCCAGTTGCGCCTCCTGATAGGCGTTTTCCGCGTTCAGGTAGGCCAGCACCTCGGGGGTGTCCCGGGCCTGCAACCAGGCATAGGGATCGGTGCCGGCATCCTGGCGGGCGATCGGGGCTTGGGGGGCGTTGGCAGCTGCGGACATGCGGGGTTCTCTTTGCTGGGGCGCGCCTGCGCGCTGAAAAGTCGTTATCATAAGCATCTATTTGCCTAGCTTGCCACGGACGCCATGACCGAGAACGATTATCTGCTCGCCTGGGGACTCTATGCCCTGGCCGCCCTGGGTTGCCTGCTGGTGGGCTTTCGCCTGACCGCGTGGATGTGGCGCTGGTTGCGCGAGCCGCTGCGGGTGATCATGGCAGTGCTGCTGCTGACCCCGACCATCATCGACCCGGTGAAGGAGAAGTTTGCCCCGGCCATTGCCATCACTGCCCTGGACCTGGCCTTCAAGGTCGGCAACAACGTTCTGCGCGCCGCGTCCGACCTGGCCATGTACGGCATGATCGCGTTCATCCTGTATGCCGTGTTCGTGCTGCTGCGCTGGCCGCTGGAGCGCCGTGCCAAGGCCCGCCGCGCCGCTGCCGAAGCCGCCGCCAGGCGCGATGCCGACGAGCCGCTGGACGACCAGCCGTTCGCCGCCGACAGCCGTGACCGCTACCGCAGCGAACCCCCTGAAGCACCCGCCGGCGGCAGCCGCGAGCGCCTCGAACCGCGTTTGTAAGATCCGCCCTGGAGCGACCCCTGCATGTGTGAATTACTGGGCATGAGCGCCAATGTCCCTACCGATATCGTGTTCAGCTTCACCGGGCTGATGCAGCGTGGCGGACGTACCGGGCCGCACCGTGACGGCTGGGGCATCGGCTTCTATGAAGGCCGTGGCCTGCGCCTGTTCCAGGACCCGGCGGCCAGCTGCGAGTCGGAAGTCGCCAACCTGGTGCAGCGTTATCCGATCAAGAGCGAGGTGGTCATCGGCCACATTCGCCAGGCCAACGTGGGCAAGGTGTGCCTGTCCAACACCCACCCGTTCGTGCGCGAACTGTGGGGGCGCAACTGGTGCTTCGCACACAACGGCCAGCTGGGCGACTTCCAGGGGCAACGCACCTTCTACCGCCCGGTGGGCGATACCGACAGCGAGGCCGCCTTCTGCGACCTGCTCAACCGCATCCGCGAGGCATTCCCCGAACCGGTCGAGGTCGAGGAGCTGATCCCGGTGCTGGTGCAGGCCTGCGCCGAGTTCCGTGGCAAGGGCGTGTTCAACTGCCTGCTCAGCGATGGCGACTGGCTGTTCTGCTTCTGTTCGACCAAGCTGGTACACATCACCCGGCGTGCACCGTTCGGCCCGGCGCGGCTCAAGGACGTGGACATGATCGTCGACTTCCAGGCCGAGACCACGCCCAACGACGTGGTCACCGTCATTGCCACCGAGGCCTTGACCGAGGACGAGATCTGGCACCGCTACGAGCCTGGCCAGTGGGGCCTGTGGCGGCGCGGTGAATGCATTGCCCAGGGTCAGGCCAGCTAAGGATCAGCCTTCATGTTCAGAAGTTACCTGCGTTTGCTGTTGTTTACCTTCGGCCTGCTGGTCGGTGTGCAGATCCCCGGGCTGATCAACGATTACACCCAGCGGGTCGAGGCGCACCTGCTCGAATCGCGCGAGGGCCTCAAGGGCTTCAACCAGACCGCGCAGCGCTTTTTCAATGGCGACCTGCAGGCGCTGGTACGTCACTACCGTGCCAGCGACGACCCGGTGTTCAACAGCGATGCCGACAGCATCGACAGCCTGGTGGCGCGCAATCGCCTGCTTGAAGAAGAGTGGCAGACCCTGCAGCGCCCGTGGCTGGTACGCACCTGGCACGTACTGGTGGCGGCCGACCCGGCCTTGCGCGAGGAAACCCTCAAGGGCTACAGCTACCAGATCCTGCTGGCGCCCGAGGCGATGGCCTGGGGCCTGGCCAGCGCCATGCTGCTGGCACTGGTGATCGAGAGCCTGCTGATGCTGATCGGCTGGGCGATCCTCGGCGGTCGGCGCAAGCCGGTGGAGCCGAGCTGGCGCTAGACGGCCTCCGGGCCGCCCCCCACCCGACACAGGAGCAACGCGCGTGAGCCGCCTGCTACTCAATTGCGACATGGGTGAAAGTTTCGGCAGCTGGAGCATGGGGCTGGATGCCGAAGTGATGCCCTTTATCGATTGCGCCAACATCGCCTGCGGTTTTCATGCTGGCGACCCGGGCATCATGCGCGCCACCGTGGCGCTGGCCGTGGCCGGGGGCGTGCTGGTGGGGGCGCACCCGGCGTACCAGGACCTGGCCGGTTTCGGGCGCCGCTCGATGGCCTGCAGCAATGAAGAGATTCGCGACCTGCTGCATTACCAGATCGGCGCGCTGGACGGTATCTGCCGTACCCAGAAGACCCAGGTGGCCTACGTCAAACCCCACGGCGCGCTGTACAACGACATGATGGCCGAGCCGGGCAAGCTGCGTGCGGTGATCGAGGCGGTGGCCGCCTACGACCGCAGCCTGCCGCTGATGCTGATGGCCACGGCCGACAATCGCGCGGCCCAGGCACTGGGTGACGAATATGGCGTCACGTTGTGGTTCGAGGCCTTTGCCGACCGTGCCTACGACCCCGCCGGACGCCTGCTGTCGCGGCGCCTGCCCGGTGCCGTGCACCACGACCCGGCCCTGATCGTCGAGCAGGCCCTGCGCCTGGCACGGGGCGAGCCGCTGGTTGCCAGTGATGGCAGCGCACTGCGCCTGCAGGCCCATACGCTGTGTGTGCATGGCGACAATGCCAGCTCGGTGGCTGCGGTGCGGCAGATTCGTCAGGCTCTCGATGCGCAGGCGGCGCCATGAAGTGGCGCGTCGAGGTGGTTGCTGTCGATTGCCTGATGGTGCGCCTGTTCGATGCGATCGACGAGTCCAACATGCCCTGGATGCTCGCTGCCACTCAGCGTCTGCGTGCAGCCTTTGCGGCGCAGCTGATCGATCTGGTGCCGTCGTACACCACCGTGATGGTGCATTTCGACCTGTCGCCCACCCAGGCCCGCGAGCGTATCGCGCAGGCGCTCGAAGGTCTTCGCCCCGACGAGGGCGGGGCAGGGCAGCGCCACGACATTCCGGTGTGGTACGACCCCAGCGTCGGGCCCGAGCTGGCCTTGCTGGCGCAGCGCAGCGGCGACTCCGTGGCGGGGGTGATCCGCCGCCACAGCGCGCGCGAGTACCAGGTGTTCGCCCTGGGCTTCGCCCCGGGTTTCGCGTTCATGGGGCTGGTCGAGGAGGCGCTGGCCGCGCCGCGCCTGGCCACCCCGCGCAAGCGCGTGGCAGCCGGCAGTGTGGGCATCGCCGAGCGCCAGACGGCGGCCTACCCGGCGGTGTCGCCCGGGGGCTGGAACCTGATCGGGCGTACCCCCAGCCGCCTGTTCGATCGCCAGCGCGAGGGCTACAGCCTGCTGCAGCCGGGCGACCGGGTGCGCTTCGTGGCGGTGGAGCGTGCCGAATTCCTTGCACTCGGCGGCGACGACACGCCCCTGCAGGTGTCGCCGTGAGCCGCTTGCTGATCGAGTCCAGCACGCCGCTGTGCCTGTTGCAGGATTCCGGGCGCTTTGGCGTGCGCCACCTGGGCGTGACCCAGGGCGGTGGTCTGGACTGGGTATCGATGCGCTGGGCCAACTGGCTGCTGGGCAATGCACCGCAGGCGGCGGTGGTGGAGATCACCCTGGGCGGGCTGATGCTGGTGGCCGAGCAGGCGTGCTGCCTGGCACTGGCCGGTGCTGACCTGGGCGCACGGCTCGACGACCAGCCGCTGGCGCCGTGGCGCAGTTTCGTGATGGCCAAGGGGCAGCGCCTGCAGTTCACCCAGCCGCTGCAGGGTGTGCGGGCCTACCTGGCGGCGCCAGGGGGATTCGCTGCGCCACAGGTGCTGGGCAGTTGCGCTACGGTGGTGCGCGAGGAGCTGGGTGGGCTGACGGGACTGGGCAGGGCATTGGCCCGAGGCGAGTGCCTGGGCTACGCCGGCAACGCGCCGGGTGTGCGTGAGGTGCCCGAAGGGCTTCGACCCGTGCCTGGCACCTGCACCGTGCTGGACCTGGTGATGGGGGCGCAGATCGGCGAATTTGCCGGGCAGAGCCTGTTCGATGCCTTCAACCGCGACTGGACCCTGGACACCCGCGCCGACCGCATGGGCATGCGCCTGCTGGGCCCGGCGTTGCAGTATCAGGGGCAACCGATGATCTCGGAGGGGATACCGCTGGGCGCGGTGCAGGTACCGCCGGATGGGCAGCCGATCGTGTTGCTCAATGATCGGCAGACGATTGGCGGCTATCCGCGACTGGGGGCGCTGACCCCGCTGGCGCTGGCCGGCCTGGCGCAGTTGCTGCCGGGGCGTGTGGTGCGGTTGCGGGCCGTGGTGCAGGAGATGGCATGGCGAGAGCAGCAGGTTTATCTGCAGAGGTTTGCCGACTGACAGGGCCTCTTCGCCGGCAAGGCCGGCGAAGGGTTCACCGCTATTTGGACAGAAACCGCATCCCTTCCTCCAGCCCGCGCAAGGTCAGCGGGAACATCCGGTCCTCGACCAGCTCGCGCACGATGTTGGTCGAAGCGGTATAGCCCCAGGTGTCTTTGGGGTAGGGGTTTATCCAGATCAGCTTCTTGTATTTCTCCATGAAGCGGCGCATCCACACATACCCGGCTTCCTCGTTCCAGTGCTCCACGCTGCCACCGGGCTGGGTGATCTCGTAGGGCGCCATGGCCGCATCGCCCACGAACACCACCTTGTAGTCGGCGCCGTACTTGTGCAGCAGGTCCATGGTCGAGGTGCGCTCGGAGGTGCGGCGCAGGTTGTTCTTCCACACCGACTCGTACACGAAGTTGTGGAAGTAGTAGTACTCCAGGTGCTTGAACTCGGTCTTGCAGGCCGAAAACAGCTCTTCGCAGATCTTCACGTGGGCGTCCATCGAACCGCCGATGTCGAACAGCAGCAGCAACTTCACGCTGTTGCGCCGCTCCGGACGCATCTGGATGTTGAGCAGCCCGGCATCGCGCGCGGTGTGGTCGATGGTGCCGTCGATATCCAGCTCTTCGGCCGCGCCCTGACGGGCGAACTTGCGCAGCCGGCGCAAGGCCAGCTTGATGTTGCGCGTACCCAGTTCCACCCCGTCGTCAAGGTTCTTGTACTCGCGCTGGTCCCATACCTTGACCGCCTTGCCCTGGCGCTTGCCGGCATCGCCCACGCGAATGCCCTCGGGGTTGAAGCCGCCCGAGCCGAACGGGCTGGTACCGCCGGTACCGATCCACTTGTTGCCGCCGGCATGGCGTTCCTTCTGTTCTTCCAGGCGTTTCTTGAACGCTTCGATCAGCTTGTCCAGACCGCCCAGGGACTGGATCTGCGCACGCTCTTCATCCGTCAGGGAACGCTCGAATTCCTTGCGCAGCCAGTCTTCGGGGATCAGCGCCTCCAGGTGGTGGTCGAGGTTTTCAAGGCCCTTGAAGTAGGCCGAGAAGGCCCGGTCGAACTTGTCGAAGTGGCGCTCGTCCTTGACCAGGATGGCGCGCGCCAAATAGTAGAACTCGTCCATGTCGGCGAAGATCACCCGCTGCTTCAAGGCATTGAGCAGGTCGAGCAACTCGCGTACCGACACCGGCACCTTGGCCGCGCGCATTTCATTGAACAGGTTCAGCAGCATGGCAATGACCCCGTTGGCTCAGCGGTTGCCGCGCCGGCTCATGAACGCCAGGCGCTCCAGCAACTGCACGTCCTGCTCGTTCTTGACCAGCGCACCGGCCAGCGGCGGGATGGCCTTGGTCGGGTCGCGCTCGCGCAATACCGCTTCGC
Source organism: Pseudomonas palmensis (assembly GCF_017848315.1). Classification (GTDB taxonomy): domain Bacteria; phylum Pseudomonadota; class Gammaproteobacteria; order Pseudomonadales; family Pseudomonadaceae; genus Aquipseudomonas; species Aquipseudomonas palmensis. The sequence goes on along the minus strand of NZ_JAFKEC010000022.1, from coordinate 6,312 downwards.
CGATGTTGTCGGCCATCAGCAGCTTGAGCCAGTCGACCAGCTCGGAGGTGGAGGGTTTTTTCTTCAGGCCCGGCACCTTGCGCACGTCGAAGAACACGTCCAGCGCCTCGCTGACCAGGTCCTGCTTGATGTTGGGGTAGTGCACGTCGACGATCTGCTGCAGCGTGGCGCGATCGGGGAAGGCGATGTAGTGGAAGAAGCAGCGACGCAGGAAGGCGTCGGGCAGTTCCTTCTCGTTGTTGGAGGTAATGATGATGATCGGGCGCTGTTTGGCCTTGATGGTCTCGTCGATCTCGTAGACGTAGAACTCCATCTTGTCGAGTTCCTGCAGCAGGTCGTTGGGGAACTCGATGTCGGCCTTGTCGATTTCGTCGATCAGCAGGATGACCCGCTCCTCGGCTTTGAAGGCCTCCCACAACTTGCCCTTTTTCAGGTAGTTGCGCACGTCGTGCACCTTGTCCACGCCCAGCTGCGAGTCGCGCAGGCGGCTGACCGCATCGTACTCGTAGAGGCCCTGGTGGGCCTTGGTGGTGGACTTGATGTGCCAGGTGATCAGCTTGGCACCGAAGGCTTCGGCCAGTTGCTCGGCGAGCATGGTCTTGCCGGTGCCGGGTTCGCCCTTGACCAGCAGCGGGCGCTCCAGGGTGATCGCCGCGTTGACGGCCAGTTTCAGGTCATCTGTGGCGACGTATGCGCTGGTGCCTTCGAACTTCATGTACCGATCCTCAAAAAATGGTCATGCGGTGACTATCATGCGACGACTATAACGCGGGGCTTGCGTGGCTGTGAACGCGGACGGGGTATTCAGTCTGTGGATGATTGGTCATGGAACCGGGGTGGCAGGCCTGGCCTAGTCGCTGGCTTGCCAGCGAAAGGGCCAGTACCGCCATGGATCAGTCAGCTTTCGGCGGCCCCTGTTCATACCGCGCATTGAATGCCTGCACGAAGCCGTTGCGCAGAATCTGCAAAAACGCCTCGAACGCGCTGATATCGCTGTGATGCACGCTGCCGCTAAGCTCCACGCGCGTGGCGAACTGGTTCTTGCGCTGGTTCTTGAGCACCGTTTCGGTACCGCCCACCAGGGCTTCCCAGATCGAGCGCAGAAACCCCTTGTTCTTGTTGTCCACGTCCTGCTGCCAGTTGAACACTTCGACATCGCGCAACAACGGCTTGATGTAGCCCTTGAGCTGGCCCTTGTTCGCCTCGGCCTCGATCACCACGTCGCCGTGCCCGGCATTGAAGTCGAACTTGCCGTAGGCGCTGGCAAAGTCGTTCATCTGGCGCAGCTGGATGCCGGTGGCGCGCAGGCGGAACTGGAAGTCCTCGAAGTTGCTCAGTGGGTCGAAGGTGGCCGTGCTTTCCACCCGCGCGTCGCCCAGCAGCCGGGCCTTGCCCTCGAAGCGGGCGTCGCGCTTGCCTTCGACGTCCACCACGTTGGTCAGGTTGTAGACGCTGGCGTTGAGCTGGGTCGCTTCAAGGCTGACCGGCGGTTTGGAATTGAAGTTGCGAAAGGTCAGGGTGCCGTCGTCTATGCGCAGCTCGTTGAGGGTGATCGGCAGCAGCTTGCTCAGCTGCGCGCGCCAGTCGGTGCCCTTACCGGTCTGCGACGCCTGGGTGTTGCCGCCATCGACGAAGTTCAGTTTCGGGCGCAGGAAGGTCACTTCGGCCACCACGGCATGGTCGTACCACAGTGAATGCCAGCTCACCGACAGGTCGATCAGCGGCGCCTCCAGAAACGGCACCGGCACCTTGCCCGTGGTCTTGACGATGGTCAGGCCGTTGATCTTGTAGGCACCCCGCCACAGGGCCAGGTCGACATCGGTGACCTGACCGCGGTAGTCGCCCATGTCGGCGAGCTTTTCGTTCAAGTAGTTGCGTACCAGGATCGGCAGCGTCAGGTGCAGGGCCAGCAGCAACAGTGCAATGCCCAGCAGCCCCCACAGGGGCCAGCGGTAGCGGCGTTTCATCGGCGTGGGTTCCGTGATTGAGGATGATCGGTTGACCGCCGCACGGGCGCATCGGTTCGTTCGGGGTGGACGCACCGCAGGGGCAGGCATACCCTTGAAGTTTTCGCACGGTGCCAAAAGGACCCAAGCCATGAGCCGTATCTTCGCTGACAACGCGCACTCCATCGGCAACACGCCGCTGGTGCAGATCAACCGCATCGCCCCGCGGGGCGTGACCATCCTGGCCAAGATCGAGGGGCGCAACCCCGGCTATTCGGTCAAGTGCCGGATCGGCGCGAACATGATCTGGGACGCCGAAAGCAGCGGCCGGCTCAAGCCGGGCATGACCATCGTCGAGCCGACCTCGGGCAACACCGGTATCGGCCTGGCCTTCGTGGCCGCTGCGCGCGGCTACAAGCTGATGCTGACCATGCCGGCCTCGATGAGCATCGAGCGGCGCAAGGTACTCAAGGCGCTGGGCGCCGAGCTGGTGCTGACCGAGCCTGCCAAGGGCATGAAGGGCGCGATCGAGAAGGCCGCCGAAATCGTAGCCAGCGACCCGGCCACCTACTTCATGCCGGCGCAGTTCGACAACCCGGCCAACCCGGCCATTCACGAGAAGACCACCGGTCCGGAAATCTGGAACGACACCGACGGCGGGGTCGACGTGCTGGTTGCCGGCGTGGGCACCGGCGGCACCATCACCGGTGTGTCGCGCTACATCAAGAACACCCAGGGCAAGCCGATTCTGTCGGTGGCGGTCGAGCCGCTGGTGTCTCCGGTGATCACCCAGGCCCTGGCCGGCCAGGAAATCAAGCCCAACCCGCACAAGATCCAGGGCATCGGCGCAGGTTTCGTACCCAACAACCTGGACCTGTCGATGGTCGACCAGGTCGAGCTGGCCAGCGACGAGGAGTCCAAGGCCATGGCCCTGCGCCTGATGCAGGAGGAAGGCATCCTGTGCGGTATCTCCTGTGGCGCGGCGATGGCCGTGGCGGTACGCCTGGCCGAAAAGCCGGAAATGCAGGGCAAGACCATCGTGGTGATCCTGCCCGATTCGGGCGAGCGCTACCTGTCGAGCATGCTCTTCAGCGACCTGTTTACCGAGCAGGAAAACCAGCAGTAACCACCGCCAGGCTCCACCGAGGCTGATCCGCCTCAATGTTCGGCGCACTGCGTTGTTGCACAATTGCCAACACTGAATGTCCGGCCCCGGTTGTTTTTACCGGGGCCGGATCGGTTTATCATGTCCGATTATCCGGCAGCGATGGCCTGATCGAAATTCAAGGAGTGTTGCATGACCTTTTCCTTTGTCGCCAAGGCAGGTGTACTGCTGCTGTTCTTCGGCAGCACCCTGTACGTGCACCTGCGCGGCAAGGCGCGTTTGCCCGTGTTGCGCCAGTTCGTCAACCATTCGGCGCTGTTCGCCCCCTATAACGCCCTTATGTACCTGTTTTCCGGGGTGCCTTCCAAGCCCTACCTGGACCGTAGCCGCTTCCCCGAGCTGGACGTGCTCAAGGACAACTGGCAGGTGATCCGCGAGGAGGCCATGCACCTGTTCGACGAGGGCTACATCCGCGCCGCCGAAAAAGACAACGATGCCGGCTTCGGTTCGTTCTTCAAGAAGGGTTGGAAGCGCTTCTACCTGAAGTGGTACGACAAGGCGCTGCCATCGGCCGAGGCGCTGTGCCCCCGCACCGTCGAGCTGGTCAACAGCATCCCCAACGTCAAGGGCGCGATGTTCGCCCTGCTGCCGGGCGGCAGCCACCTGAACCCGCACCGCGACCCGTTCGGCGGTTCGCTGCGCTATCACCTGGGGCTGTCCACGCCGAACTCGGACGACTGCCGCATCTATGTCGACGGCCAGGTGTACGCCTGGCGCGATGGCGAAGACGTGATGTTCGATGAAACCTACGTGCACTGGGTGAAGAACGAAACCGAGACCACCCGGGTGATCCTGTTCTGCGATATCGAGCGACCGCTGACCAGCCCGCTGATGACCCGCATCAACCGCAAGGTCAGTGCCTTCCTGGGCCGGGCCACCGCGCCGCAGAACACCGACGACGAGCGCGTGGGCGGCATCAACCAGGCGTATGCCTGGAGCAAACGCTTCAGTACCGTGATCAGCAGCCGGGTCAAGACCTTCAAGCGCGCCAACCCCAAGGCCTACCGCGTGCTGCGCCCGGTGCTGGCGGTGCTGGTTGCTTACCTGCTGTACCGCTGGCTGTTCTGACCACACTCGGTGCAAGGTTGGCCCCTGCCGGGGCGGGCCTTGCACCGTGTCGCGAGTGTGGCTATATTCACCCACAGTTCACCTCACCGAAGACCTGCACATGCCAGCTTCCTGCCCCACCACCGTATTCGCTACCGCGCCCGACGCGGTCGTGGTCGTGCGTGGGTCCCAGCAGCCGGTCATGATCAGTCACTACCCACCACCTGTCAGTAGCCCCGTGGCGTGCGTTGTCGCACCACCCGGCGTGGTTGTAGTGCTGGGCTGAGCGGCCACTGGCTGCGCCCCCACCACACCTGAACCCTACTGAATACGGCCGGCTGCACCGCGCAGCTCGACCGTTCGGCTTACTTGCCCGAATACAGGTGGCATTTCATGTCAGTTATCTCGAAACAATCCGTGGCCTCGGCGGCCACCACCAGCCTGTTCGTCCTGCTCTGGAGCAGCGGCGCCATCGTCTCCAAGCTCGGCCTGGCGCAGGCCTCGCCCTTTGCCTTTCTGCTGATCCGCTTTGCGATTGCCTTTGTCGGCCTGCTGCTGCTCGGCCCGTTGCTGCGCCTGCACTGGCCACGCGGTCGCGGCCCGTTGCTGCAAGCCATCGCCACCGGCTGCGTGCTGCTCGGTGCCTACCAGATCTTCTACCTGCTGGCGCTGGACCTGAAGGTGACGCCCGGCATCATGGCCACCGTGATGGGCGTGCAGCCGATCCTCACGGTGGTGCTGATGGAGCGCAAGCGTTCGTTCAGCCGGCTGTTCGGCCTGAGCCTGGGGCTGATCGGGCTGGTGATGGTGGTGTACCAGGGCATCGGCCTGGGCGGCATCTCGCTGGCGGGCATGCTGTTCGCGCTGCTGGCGCTGGCCAGCATGACGTTCGGCTCGATCATGCAGAAGCGCATCACCAGCAACCCGGTGGGCACGCTGCCCTTGCAGTACCTGGCGGGCCTGCTGATGTGCGCGCTGTTTGCACCGTTCCAGCCGCTGGCGGTCAACCCCAATGCCAGCTTTGTGTTCTCGGTGTTGTGGATGGGCCTGGTGGTGTCGTTGCTGGCGACCTTGCTGCTGTACCGGCTGATCGCCAAGGGCAACCTGGTCAATGTCACCAGCCTGTTCTACCTGGTGCCGGCGGTGACGGCGGTGATGGACTACCTGATCTTCGGTAATCGCCTGGCGGCCTTGAGCCTGCTGGGCATGGGCTTGATCGTGGTGGGCCTGCTGTTCGTGTTCCGCAAGCCCGCGACCAAGCCTGACACGGTGGATCAGTCGCTGGCCAGCTGACGGGCCTGGCGGGCCGGCTTGAGCACCAGCCACAAGGCCACGGCAATCAGCAGCCCGCCATACAGGTGCGCCATCGACAGGGGCTCGTCCAGCAGCCACGCGCCCCACAGCACGCCGAAGGCCGGGATCATGAAGGTCACGGTGGTGGATTTTACCGGGCCGATTTCGCTGATCAGGCGAAAGTACAGGGTGTAGGCGAAGGCGGTGCACAACAGGCCCAGCCCCAGCAGCGACAACCACACCTGCCAGCCGCCCCAGCTGGCAGGTGGCTGGGTGATCACGCTGAAGCCGAACAGCGGCAGCAACAGCAAGGTGGCACCCATCATGCTGCCCAGCGCCGACAGGCGACTGTCCAGGCCGCCCTGCTGGTCGAGCCAGCGCCGCGCCAGATACCCCGAGAAGCCATAGCAGGTGGTGGCCGCCAGGCACGAGAGGGCGCCCTGCATGAGCCTGGCGTCGAAGGCCACCGGCCCCGCACCACTGAGAATGCCGACCCCGAACAGGCCCAGGAAGATGCCGCCCAGCTTGGGCAGGGTCATGGCCTCGCGAAAGAACAGCGCGCCGATCAGCACGCCCATCAGCGGCGTGGTGGCGTTGAAGATCGCCGAGTAGCCGGCGGGCAGCACCTGGGCGGCCACCGAGTAGAGCGTTGCGGGTATTCCCGAGTTGATCATGCCCAGAAACAGGCAGGCCTTGAGTTTGCCCTGGAAGTCCCAGCGCACGCGCAGCAGGGCGAGAATCACCAGCAACCCGGCGCAGGCGATGGAGACGCGAAAGAAGGCGGTGGGCAGGGTGCCCAGCACCGGCGCAATGATGCGCATGAACAGAAAACTGGCCCCCCACACGGCAGCGAGAATCAAC
>NZ_JAFKEC010000021.1 GCF_017848315.1 Pseudomonas palmensis | reverse complement strand
CGATTGCATTGTTCCCGATCAATGACGCGGTTCAGCCGCTATGCTCAAGTTGCGAGGAACTTGCTGGGACGCGATGCGTCTCAATGACATGACCCGCAACTTCCCCCTCAATGGAGAAAGAATATGATTCAACGGACCCTCCCCGCTTTCCTGCTCGCCCTGGGCCTGGGCACCCTCGCCGGGTGTGCTTCGCCTACCGTGATCACGCTGAATGACGGACGTGAGATCCAGGCGGTCGACACCCCCAAGTACGATGAAGATTCGGGCTTCTATGAAATCGAGCAGCTCGACGGCAAGAGCACCCGGATCAACAAGGACCAGGTCCGCACCGTGAAAGAGCTGTAAAAGGCAGTACAGACGGCAAGCTTCAGGCCCCTCGCCGGGGCTTGCCGGTCGCGTTTTTTTTTGAGTAGAATTTTGTCATCGGAGTGTAGCGCAGCCAGGTAGCGCGTCTCGTTCGGGACGAGAAGGCCGCAGGTTCGAATCCTGTCTCTCCGACCAGATCGGCAAAAACCACAAAGCCCGCTTTTGCGGGCTTTGTGGTTTCTGGCTGTACTGCATCCGCTGTGGCTCAAACCCGCCCCCACAAGGATGTCAATCATCCGGTGGGGGCGGGCTCGATCCGCGAAGCGTCAACCCGACGTTACTGCGCGGCCACCGCCGTCTCGTCCGGCAGCACCGGCACGAACAGCAGGTTCAGGCGCGAGCTGCTCCACTCACGGGTCTTGTTGGTCAGCTCGAGGTTGTTGTTGAGCTTCTGACCATAGGTCGGCACGATCTGCTTCAGCTTGGCCTGCCATTCAGGGGTCTTGATACGGTCCTTGAAGGTCTTTTCCAGCACGGTCAGCATGATCGGTGCGGCGGTGGAGGCACCTGGCGAGGCGCCCAGCAGCGCGGCGATGGTGCCGTCCTGCGAAGCCACCACCTCGGTACCGAACTGCAGGATGCCACCGTGCTCGGGATCCTTCTTGATCACCTGGACGCGCTGGCCGGCCTGCAGCAGTTTCCAGTCTTCGTTCCTGGCGTTGGGGAAGTACTCGCGCAGGGCATGCATGCGGTCTTCGAAGCTCAGCATCAACTGGCCCATCAGGTAGGTGCTCAGGTCGATGTTGTCGATACCGGCATGGGTCATCGGCATGATGTTGTGGGTGGTCAGTGCCGAGAACATGTCCAGCAGCGAACCGTTTTTCAGGAACTTGGTGGAGAAGGTCGCGAACGGGCCGAACAGCAGCACTTCCTTGCCATCGATGACACGGGTGTCCAGGTGCGGTACAGACATCGGCGGCGCACCGACCGACGCCTTGCCGTACAGCTTGGCCTTGTGGCGTTTGACGATGTCCTGGTTGTCGGTCATCAGGAACTGGCCGCCCACCGGGAAGCCGGCATAGCCGTCAGCTTCCGGGATGCCGGACTTCTGCAGCAGCTTGAGCGCGCCACCACCGGCACCGATGAACACGAACTTGGCCTTGACGCTGGTTTCGACGCCCTTGTTGGCGAGGTCGGCGACCACCACGGTCCAGGTGTTGTCGGCGTTGCGCACGATGTCGCGCACTTCGTGCGAGGTGTGCAGCTTGACGTTGTCATGCTGGGTCAGCGAAGCGAACAGCTGGCGGGTGATCTCGCCGAAGTTCACGTCGGTACCTATCGGCATGCGCGTTGCGGCAATCTTCTGGTCGGCGGCACGGCCTTCCATCACGATCGGCACCCACTTCTGTATCTGCGCGTGGTCTTCGGAGTACTCCATGCCACGGAACAGCGAACTGTGCTGCAGGGCCGCATGACGCTTCTTGAGGAACTCGACGTTCTTGTCGCCCCACACAAAGCTCATGTGCGGCACGTTGTTGATGAACGAGGTCGGGTTGTTCAGCACCTTCTGCTCGACCTGGTAGGCCCAGAACTGCTTGGAGATCTCGAACTGCTCGTTGACGCCCACCGCCTTGCTGATGTCCATCGAACCGTCAGCCGCTTCGCTGGTGTAGTTCAGCTCGCAGAACGCGGAGTGGCCGGTACCGGCGTTGTTCCAGGCGTTGGAGCTTTCCTCGGCCACCTTGTCCATGCGCTCGTACACGTCGATGGACCAATCCGGCTCCAACTCGTTGAGGTAGGTCCCCAGGCTTGCACTCATGATGCCGCCGCCGATCAGCAGCACGTCGACGGTCTTTTCCGGTTCACTGGGCTTGGAGCAACCCATGACGCTCAGGCACAGGAGCGTCAGCAGGATTTTTTTCATAGTTCAATCCAATTGAAGTGAAGTGATTGGCAATGACCATCACGCCCGCAGTGCACGCCCGTCTCTTGTGGTTCTGCGCGCGCAGGCCATGGCTCAAGGCATGGCGTCCAGGCCTTCGAGGCTGGCTGGCGGCTGGGGTATCGAGGGTGCGGGGAACGGTCTGACGCCATGGCTGCCGTAGCAGCCCTGAATGTTTCGCAAGGCTTAAGCCTGGGTCGCCTTAAGCAGAAAGCGGGCCAACTTGCACAAGACCAACGGCTAATAGCTAGGACCTGTGGTCGCACCCCATCGTTGATGGTTTTGCTGGCGACAATCCGCCACATTGCCCGACATAAAGGCCGGCAGGTGGCGGATTTCCCCCGGTCAGGCCCGCAGGCGCGCCGTCACCTCGCCCAACCGACCCGACAGGTCGTGCAAGTGCTGCCCGGCCTGCTCGGTCCGCTGCACCGCGCCCTGATTGGCGGTGGCGATGCGGGTGATCTCCACCAGGTTGCAGGACATGTCCTCGGCCACGCTGGTCTGTTCCTCGGCGGCGGTGGCGATCTGGCGGTTCATGTCGCGGATGGCCTCCACCGCCTGGGTGATGCGCTGCAACATGGCACCGGCACGCTGTACCTGTTCGGCCCCCTCCTCGCTGCGGGCCTGGCCGTTCTCGATGGCCTTGACCGCCTCCAGCGCGCCCGACTGCACGGCGCTGATGATCTGGTTGATCTCGGCGGTGGACGCCGCCGTGCGCTGGGCCAGGTTGCGCACCTCGTCGGCCACCACCGCGAACCCGCGACCGGCCTGGCCGGCACGGGCCGCCTCGATGGCAGCATTGAGCGCCAGCAGGTTGGTCTGCTCGGCGATAGCGCGGATCACCTCCAGCACCTTGCCGATACGGGCGCTGTCCTGTTCCAGATGGCGAATCACCGCCGCCGTGCCGGCGATGTCCCGGTTGACCGCGTCGATGGTGGCAATGGTCGACTGCATCACCTGCTCGCCGGCCTGGGCACTGTGGTCGGCATCATCCGCGGCGCGCGCCGCGTCCGCTGCATGGCGGGCCACCTCCTGGGCAGTGGCGGACATTTCCTGCATGGCCGTGGCCACCTGGTCGGTCCGCTGGAACTGGTCTTCGGTGCCCCGCGCCATGCCGCCGGCCAGGCTGCGCAGCTCGCCGCTGGCGGACTCCAGCTCCCGGGCGTTGTCCTGCAGGCGCCCTACCGTGTCGGCCAGAAAATCGCGCAAGGTATTGGCAGCCACCGCCAGGCGCCCCAGCTCGTCATGGCGCCCGCAGGCCACGCGGGCATCGAAGCGGCCCTGGCTCAGGTGTGCCACGTATTCGATCAGGCGTCGAATCGGCTCGATCAGGCTGCGATCAACCAGCCACAGGCTCAGCAGCGCAATCAGCAGCGCCGAGCCGAGCATCACCAGCAGCCCCAGCCACACCGTACGCTGCGCGCGGGCATCGATGGCCGCCGCCTGCACCTGGGCATCGGCACGCAACTGGCTGACCAGTTCGCTCATCTGTTCGCTGGCCGCGCGGTCCACGCCCTTCACTGCCTGGTCCCCGACAGCGGGGTCGGCCCCTGCCGCGATGAACGCATCGCGACCGCGGGCATAGGCAGCACCCAGTTGCGCGTGGCTGTCCTTGAGCGCCTGCAGACGCGCTCTGAGCCCCGCATCGTCGGCGTTGGCCCGCACCAGCTGGGCCAGCAGCGCCTGCACCTGCTGTTCACGCGCCGAAAACTGCTGCCAGTACTTGTCCCGCTCGACCGGCTGCTTGCCGCGCAGCAATACGTTCTTCCATTCCTGCACCTGCACCTTGAACTGCAGGTTGGCTTCGTCGATCAGTTGCGAAGCCAGTATCGGCCCCTCCACCAGCTGGCCGTAGCCACGCACGCTGGCCGACAGGAACTGAAAGCACACCAGGGCGATCAGCAACATCGCCAGCAGGCTACCAGCCAGCAGGGCGAGAATTTGCAGCCGCAGGGATTTACGCACGAACATCGCAAGGGTCTCGGAACAAGAGGATAGGAAAGCTGGCGCGCCACCTGCCGCACCAGTCAAAGACGTCCTTGTCCTCGTTCACCGGGCAAAAAAAAGCTGCCATCGAGCGATGGCAGCAAACTGCATTGAGCATTACGCAACAGCTGATCCGATACTCTCAGGGGATTGCTACAGAAATGTTACAGACGTACAAAATCTGTAACATTTCCTTCATGCGCTGGTGAACTGCAAGGCGGCAAGCCGCGCATACAGCGGGTTCTCGGCAATCAGCTGGCGATGGGTGCCCACCGCGACCAGCCGGCCCTGGTCGATCACGGCGATACGGTCGGCGTGCTGCACCGTGGCCAGGCGATGGGCGATGACCAGCGTGGTGCGCCCGGCCATGAGGGCTGGCAAGGCCTGCTGGATCAGGTGCTCGCTTTGTGCGTCGAGGGCACTGGTGGCCTCGTCCAGCAGCAGGATCGGCGCGTCCACCAGCAGCGCCCGGGCAATGGCCAGGCGCTGGCGCTGACCACCGGAAAGCCCAAGCCCGGCATCGCCCAGGTGCGTCTGGTAGCCCTGGGGCAACTGCAGGATGAATTCATGGGCATGCGCGCTGCGCGCCGCTGCCTCGACCTCGGCACTGGTAGCCTCGGCACGCCCGTAGCGGATGTTGTCTTCGACCGTGCCGAAGAACAGCGCCGGGTTCTGCGCAACCAGTGCGAAATGCCGACGCAGGTCCTGCGGGTCGAGCCGGGTCAGTGGCTGGCCGTCGAGCAGTATCTGCCCCTGCTGCGGGTCGTAGAAGCGCAGCAGCAGGTCGAACAGCGTCGACTTGCCCGCCCCCGAAGGCCCGACCAGGGCCAGGGTCTCGCCAGGCACCACCGTCAGGCTCAGGCCGTCGATAGCCGCCGGGGTGGGCCGCGAGGGGTAGGCAAAATGCACCTCCTGCAGTTCGAGGCGGCCACTGACCCTGGGAGGCAGGCGCTCCAGCCCTTCGTCGGGGGCGTGGATCTCGCTGCGTGCCGCCAGCAGCTCGGCGATCCGCTCGGCTGCGCCTGCGGCCCGTTGCAGCTCGCCGATCACTTCGCTGAGGGTGCCGAAGGCGCTGCCGACGATCAGGCTGTAGAACACGAACGCCGCCAGCTCGCCGCCGGAAATACGCCCGGCGATCACGTCCATGCCACCGACCCACAGCATCACACCGACCGCCCCGAGCACCAGCACGATCACCAGGGTGATCAGCCAGGCGCGCTGCACGATTCGCTGGCGGGCGGTGGTAAAGGCAGCCTCCACGGTCAGGCCGAAACGCTGCTGGTCACGGGCCTGGTGGTTGTAGGCCTGCACGGTCTTGATCTGGCCGAGGGTTTCGGCCACGTAGCTGCCCACGTCGGCGATGCGATCCTGACTCTGGCGCGACAGGCCGCGCACCCGCCGGCCGAAGATCAGGATCGGCGCCAGCACCAGCGGCAAGGCCAGCACCACGATACTGGTGAGCTTGGGGTTGGTGACAAACAGCAGCACGATGCCGCCCAGCACCATCAGGGCATTGCGCAGGAATAGCGAGAGCGACGAGCCGATCACCGATTGCAGCAGCGTGGTGTCGGTGGTCAGGCGCGACTGGATCTCCGAACTGCGGTTGCTTTCGAAAAAGCCCGGGTGCAGGTAAACCAGGTGGTCGAACACCTGCTGGCGTATATCCGCCACGCACCGCTCGCCGATCCACGACACCAGGTAGAAACGACTGAAGGTACCCACCGCCAGTGCCAGCACCAGCAACATGAACAGGCCGATGGACTGGTTGAGCAGGTGTGGCGACTGGGTCATGAAACCCTGGTCCACCAGCAGGCGAATGCCCTGGCCCATGGACAGCGTGATGCCTGCAGTGACCACCAGCGCCAGCAGTGCGGCCATGGCCTGTTTGCGGTAAGGGCGAATGAAACGCCAGGCCAGGCGCAGGGCCTGGCGCTGGCGAGCAGAAAGAAGGCTGGGCATGAAGGTCTTCGTTTATCCGGAGTATGCAGGTCAGCCTACACCCGACCACCGGTCAGGCGCCAAGGAACTCTGCAGCGCGTGGGGCATCACTGACAAGACCAGGCAACAAGTTCACTAGAGCGTTTCGTTCTAAAGTGCCGCTGGAGATTTGTCTGACTTTCTGTTGGACTGGAGGTGTGACAGGGCTGTCATGGTGCGGTCATGTCGCGGATCTAGTCTGAGCTTGCAACCTGATGAGGAGACAGGAAATGAGCTTGCAAAACAGCAATACCCAAGCGCAACGCCCAAGCTATCCGAACCCGGCGTGCGGGTCGATCATCGATGCCCAGGGTCGGGAAATCGAGATCACCGAAGACATGATCAGAAAAGCCTGCGAGGACCTGGAGAAAAGCCGGGTAGAGCTCGCCAAGAAAGCCTGACCCCTATTCAAATCAACCCGGCCCTGGTGCCGGGTTTTTTATGCCTGGTGTAAAGCCCGCTTCGCCGGCAAGGCCGGCGCCTGCAGGGAGACCCGTTGCCGGCCGGCGAAAGCAGTACCTCACACCAACAGGCCACCCAACGCCTTGACCATCTGCTGCAACTGCGGCGCATCACCCTCGATGCGCACCATCAGCCCCTCGATCTCGCGCCGCGGCGGGTACTGTTTGCGCAACACATCGAAGGCCGCGCGCTGGGCCTGCGGGTCACGGTCAAGGCTGCGACGAAAATCCGCATCGTCGCGGCGCGGGTCGTACACCGCACGGCACAGTGTGGCCAGAGCCCAGGCCGGATCGGTTTCGGCCTGCAGGCTGAGCTGCGCCAGCCATGGGCGCGGCAGCAGGTCGGCCAGGCGCACCGTTTCGGCCTCGCCCCGCCAGGCGCAGAACGCCTGGTAGATCTGCGCCGTACCGCGCTGCTTGCCATCCAGGCTGTAACCGGCGATATGCGGGGTGGCAATCACGCACAGGTCGGCCAACGCCTGATCGACCTGCGGCTCGCCCTCCCACACATCCAGCACCGCCTGCACATCGTCACGCGCCTGCAGCAGGCTGCGCAATGCCGCATTGTCGACCACCGGGCCGCGGCTGGCGTTGATAAGCCAGGCGCCGGGGCGCAGTTGCGCCAAGCGCTCGGCGTCCAGCAGGTGCCAGGTCGAATGCTCGCCGCCCTTGGTCAAGGGCGTGTGCAGGCTGATCACATCGCACTCGGCCAGCACCTGCTCCAGGCTCACGTAGCCCCCCCCCTCCTGCGCCTGGCGCAGCGGATCGCATACCCGCACCGTCCAGCCCAGCCCGCGCAGCACCTCCACCAGGCGCCCGCCGACTTCACCGGCGCCAACCACCCCGTAGGTGCGCCGCGCCAGGTCTGCGCCATCCAGCTCGGCCAGGGTCAGCAGGCTGCCCAGCACATAATCCACCACGCCCCGCGCATTGCAGCCCGGCGCGCTGGACCACTGGATACCGGCCTGGGCAAAGTAGTCCAGGGCCAGGTGATCGGTGCCGATGGTGCAGGTGCCGACGAAGCGCACCTGGCTGCCTTCGAGCAGGGCCTGGTCGACGTTTGTCACCGAGCGCACCAGCAATACATCGGCGTCCTGCACGCAGGCGCGGTCGATGCTGCGGCCCGGGTAACGGCGGATCTCGCCGAAGCCTGCGAAGAAGGCATCGAGCAGCGGTATATTCTCGTCGGCAACAATCAGCATGGCGCTCTCCTGTAAGGGAGCGCAGTGTAGGCCCATACACCCGGCTCGATCCAGCCGAGATAAAGCCCGCCGGTGTATTTCCTGACCCATGCGTCAAGGCGTAGACTAGGCGGTTTTCCGCGCCTTTATTGTGGACATCCGCCCCGTGACACAGTCGAACACCGCTACCACCCGCCTCTCCCGCCCAGCCAGGGTCGGCACTGAAGTACGCAGCCTGCTGCAGTTGGCCACGCCGATCATCATCGCCCAGCTGGCCACCACCGCCATGGGCTTCGTGGATGCCGTGATGGCTGGCCGGGTCGGCCCGCGCGACCTGGCAGCGGTTGCCCTGGGCAACTCGATCTGGGTACCGGTGTTTTTGCTGATGACCGGCATCCTGCTGGCCACCACGCCCAAGGTGGCGCAGCGCTTCGGTGCCGGTCAGCATGCCGAGATCGGCCCGCTGGTGCGCCAGGCCCTGTGGCTGGCCGGCGTGGTCGGCCTGGGCGGTTGCGGCCTGCTGCTCAGCGCCGAGCCGGTACTGCACCTGATGAAGGTCGACCCGGAACTCATCGCACCGTGCATGGGCTACCTGCAAGGCATCGCCTTCGGCCTGCCGGCGGTGGCGCTGTACTACGTGCTGCGCTGCAGCAGCGACGGCCTGGGCCGCACCCGGCCGAGCATGGTGATCGGGCTGAGCGGGCTGATGCTGAACATCCCGCTGAACTACGTGTTCATCTACGGCCACCTGGGCGTGCCAGCCATGGGCGGCGTAGGCTGCGGCTGGGCCAGCGGCATCGTGATGTGGTTCATGGCCCTGGCCATGGCGCTGTGGGTCGGCCGTGCAGCGGCCTATCGCCAGGCCCAGGTGTTCGCCCGTTTCGACTGGCCGCAATGGTCGGTGATCAAGCGCCTGCTCACGGTCGGCCTGCCGATCGGCATCGCGGTGTTCGCCGAATCGAGCATCTTCGGCGTGATCGCCCTGTTGATCGGCAGCCTGGGCTCCACCGTGGTGGCCGGGCACCAGATCGCCCTGAACGTGAGTTCGCTGGTGTTCATGATCCCGTATTCGCTGGGCATGGCGGTAACCGTGCGGGTCGGCCAGGCCATCGGTGCCGGCGACCCGCGCCAGGCGCGCTTTGCCGCCGGGGTGGGCATGGGTACGGCGCTGGCCTACGCCTGCTTTTCGGCCAGCCTGATGCTGTTGCTGCGCGAGCCTATCGCCAGCATCTACACCACGGACCTGGCGGTGATCCAGATCGCCTCGATGCTGATCGTGTATTCGGCGCTGTTCCAGTTCTCGGACGCGATCCAGGTGACTGCGGCCGGCGCCCTGCGCGGCTATCAGGACACCCGCGTGACCATGATCCTGACCCTGTTCGCCTATTGGGGCATCGGCCTGCCGGTGGGCTACCTGCTGGGGCTTACCGACCACTTCGGGCCGGCCAGCGGCCCCAGCGGGCTATGGGAAGGCCTTATCGTGGGGCTGACCTGTGCGGCGCTGATGCTGTCGGTGCGCCTGGCGCGCAGCGCACGCAAGCGCATCCGCCAGCAGCGCCGGGGTTAGGCGAGTTTCTTGCGGATCCAGTACAGGTAGGTGCCGGCATCTTCCTGCTGCTGCACCAGTTCATGGTCCAGAAACACACAGAACTTGGGAATGTCGCGGCGGGTCGAGGGGTCGGTGGCAATCACCTTGAGCAGGCCGCCGGGCGCCAGGTCGCGGATGTGCTGGTGCAGCATCATGACCGGCTCGGGGCAGTTGAGGCCGGTGGCATCCAGGGTGGCGTCGGGGGTGAGGTCGGTCATCAGGTACTCCGGGGTCAGCGGTTGTTCGGTGTTGATTGAAGGCCTTGCCGGCGAAGGCCTCAACGCGGTTTCAGATCCAGACGACGCAGGTGGCACGTCACCTCTTCACGGTCGTGATACAGCTGCTTGCAGCCGATCGACACCTTGACCTTGCGCGCCTTGAATCCGTCCTCGATACGCTCGAGCAGCCGCCGCACCTCGGCATAGCGCTGCTTCATCGGCAGCTTGAGGTTGACCACTGCCTCGCGGCACAGCCCTTCCCCCAGCCAGGTTTCCAGCAGCGCTGCGCTGCGCGCCGGCTTCTCGACAATGTCGCACACCATCCAGTCCACGGTCTGCCTGGGCTTGTAGGTAAACCCGTCGGCCATCAGGTGCTGCACCAGCCCGGTATCCATCAGGCTCTCGGCCATCGGCCCGTTGTCGATCGCGGTCACCAGCATGCCGCGCTTGACCAGCTGGTAGGTCCAGCCACCCGGCGCGGCGCCCAGGTCGACCCCGGTCATGTCGCCCGACAGGCGCTGCTCCCACTGCTCACGCGGGATGAAATGGTGCCAGGCCTCCTCGAGCTTGAGGGTCGAACGGCTCGGCGCCTCGCGCGGAAACTTCAGGCGCGGGATGCCCATCGGCCACATCGCCGAGTTGTCCGCTGCGGCCAGCCCCACGAACACGCGCCGACCACTGACGAAGGTCAGCAGCAGACGCGGCCTGGCCGGGTCGTCAACCAGCCGGCCAGCCTTGCTCAAGGCCTTGCACAACGGCGCCTCGAACTTGCGGCAGAAGGTCGACAGCTCTTTGCCGTCATTGGTGTCCATCACCTCCAGCCACACGCTGCCACACACCGGGTAGGCGGCCAGGTGCTCGAGCAGCACGCTGATACGGTCGGTTTCGGGCAACTCGACGAAGCTGCCGCGGGCCCACTGGCGCGGAAAGATCAGCTGCTTGAAACGCAGCTCGCGCATCAGGCGCTCGGCGCCCTCGGCGTCGTTGCACACGAACTCGGCACAGGCGCTCTGCGGCTTGCCCTTGGCATAACCGGCAACCCCCAGGCGTGCGGCATGCTCGGCGATCTCGGCGCACACTTCACCCTCGAAACCGGGCCGGCAATGCATAAACAGGGTATTCATCAACTACTCCAGAACGGCTGGCCTGCACGCCAACCCTGACCGGGCGCAACACCTGCACACGGCAAATCGGCTAATGATAAAGCAGTTTAGGAACTGGCGACACGCCCCGCCGGTCCAGTACATGGTCAGGTCCGCCAAACAGGGCTAACCTGACCGCTTAGCCAGGTCCGTGCCGTGCGGACCGTCACAGAGGCGGTGAACTGGCGACTGCAAGGATGATTGCCAGGCACCGACGCAGAAGGAGTTGGCAGATGCCCTCGCTCGACAGCCTGAAAACCCTCAAGACCCTGACGGTGGAGAACCGTGAATACCATTACTACAGCCTGACCGAGGCCGCCCGCAGCCTCGGCGACCTGCAGCGCCTGCCGATGTCGCTCAAGGTGCTGCTGGAAAACCTGCTGCGCTGGGAAGACGGCAAGACCGTCACCGGCCAGGACCTGCACGCCCTGGCCGAATGGCTGCAGCAGCGCCGCTCGGACCGCGAGATCCAGTACCGCCCGGCACGGGTGCTGATGCAAGACTTCACCGGCGTGCCCGCCGTGGTCGACCTGGCCGCCATGCGCGCCGCCATGGCCAAGGCCGGCGGCGATCCGCAGCGCATCAACCCGCTTTCCCCGGTCGACCTGGTGATCGACCACTCGGTGATGGTCGATCGCTACGCCACCGCACAGGCCTTCGGCGAGAACGTCGACATCGAGATGCAGCGCAACGGCGAACGCTATGCGTTCCTGCGCTGGGGCCAGAACGCCTTCGACAACTTCAGCGTAGTGCCGCCGGGCACTGGCATCTGTCACCAGGTCAACCTGGAGTACCTGGGCCGCACCGTGTGGACCCGCGAGGAAGACGGACGCACCTATGCCTTCCCCGACACCCTGGTCGGCACCGACTCGCACACCACCATGATCAACGGCCTGGGCGTGCTGGGCTGGGGCGTGGGCGGCATCGAGGCAGAGGCGGCCATGCTCGGCCAGCCGGTGTCGATGCTGATCCCCGAGGTGATCGGGTTCAAGCTGACCGGCAAGCTGCGCGAAGGCATCACCGCCACCGACCTGGTGCTGACGGTGACGCAGATGCTGCGCAAGAAGGGCGTGGTGGGCAAGTTCGTCGAGTTCTACGGCGACGGCCTGGCCCAGTTGCCCCTGGCCGACCGCGCGACCATTGCCAACATGGCGCCGGAGTACGGCGCCACGTGCGGTTTCTTCCCGGTGGACGACGTGACCCTGGACTACCTGCGCCTGTCCGGTCGCCCCGCCGCCACCGTGCAACTGGTGGAGGCCTACTGCAAGGCCCAGGGACTGTGGCGCGAGGCGGGCCAGGAGCCGGTGTTCACCGACACCCTGGCACTGGACATGGACGAAGTCGAAGCCAGCCTGGCCGGGCCCAAGCGCCCGCAGGACCGTGTGGCGCTGTCCCAGGTGGCCCAGGCATTCAACAACTTCATCGGCTTGCAACTGAAGGTGTCGACCAAGGAGGTCGGGCGCCTGGAAAGTGAAGGGGGCGGCGGCGTCGCGGTGGGCAATGCCGACCAGGCCGGCGAAATCGAATACGAGCACGAAGGTGCCAATCACCTGCTCAAGGACGGTGCCGTGGTGATCGCCGCAATCACCTCCTGCACCAACACCTCCAACCCCAGCGTGATGATGGCTGCCGGGCTGGTGGCCAAGAAGGCCGTGGAAAAGGGCCTGCAGCGCAAGCCCTGGGTCAAGACCTCACTGGCCCCCGGCTCCAAGGTGGTGACCGACTACTACAAGGCGGCCGGGCTGACCCCTTATCTGGATGCCCTGGGCTTCGACCTGGTCGGCTACGGCTGCACCACCTGCATCGGCAACTCCGGCCCGCTGGCCGAGCCGATCGAAAAGGCCATCACCCAGGCCGACCTTACCGTCGCCTCGGTACTGTCGGGCAACCGCAACTTCGAAGGCCGGGTACACCCGCTGGTCAAGACCAACTGGTTGGCGTCGCCGCCGCTGGTGGTGGCCTACGCCCTGGCCGGCAGCGTGCGCGTCGACCTGTCCAGCGAGGCTCTGGGCCTGGGCAAGGACGGCAAGCCGGTGTACCTGCGCGACATCTGGCCCAGCCAGCAGGAAATCGCCGAAGCCGTGGCCAAGGTCGATACCGCGATGTTCCACAAGGAATATGCCGAGGTATTTGCCGGCGACGCACAGTGGCAGGCCATCGAGGTGCCGCAGGCAGCGACCTATGTGTGGCAGGAGGACTCCACCTATATCCAGCATCCGCCATTCTTCGACGACATCACCGGCCCGCTGCCGGTCATCGAAGACATCCACGGCGCCCGGATACTCGCGCTGCTGGGCGATTCGGTGACCACCGACCACATCTCGCCCGCCGGCAACATCAAGGCCGACAGCCCGGCCGGACGCTACCTGCGCGACAAGGGTGTGGAGCCGCGGGACTTCAACTCCTACGGCTCACGTCGCGGCAACCATGAGGTCATGATGCGCGGCACCTTCGCCAACATCCGCATCCGCAACGAGATGCTCGGTGGCGAGGAAGGCGGCAACACGGTGCATGTGCCCAGTGCCGAGAAGCTGGCGATCTATGACGCGGCCATGCGCTACAAGGACGAAGGTACACCACTGGTGGTGATCGCCGGGCAGGAATACGGCACCGGTTCCAGCCGCGACTGGGCCGCCAAGGGCACCAACCTGCTGGGGGTCAAGGCGGTACTGGCCGAAAGCTTCGAGCGTATCCACCGCTCCAACCTGGTGGGCATGGGCGTGCTGCCCCTGCAGTTCGCCGAGGGCCAGACGCGCAAGACCCTGGGGCTGACCGGCCATGAGCGCATCGACATTCTCGGCCTCAGCCAGACCCAGGTGCAGCCACGCATGACGCTGACCCTGCGCATCACCCGCGAAGACGCATCGACGCAGCAGATCCAGGTACTGTGCCGCATCGATACGCTCAACGAAGTGGAGTACTTCAAGGCTGGCGGCATTCTGCACTACGTGCTGCGCCAGTTGATCGCGAGCTAGCCTGAAGCAGGCCCGGCGCCGTTGCGCCGGGCCTGCACCGGCCCGCCGTGTGGCCACTGAGTTCGACCTGAACCAGAGGCAATGTGCGGCGTTGCCCGCCCGCTACCTGCCTCCGCGTGAACACCAGGTCACTAGCTGACTAACATGACAAATATATGAAAGAATGCAAACAAGTTGCTTGACTTTGCAGCCTTTCAACTACAACACGAACAGCTAAGGCACCTTGAGCCGGATCAATATTCTTTAAATATCCATTCAATAAAAACGCCTGTCTGCCGATACACCACGAAAGCCTTCCGGATAGAACAGCTTATGCGTAACAATCAGCCGATTACCCAGCGCGAACGGACTTTCCCTGCCCAACAACGTCTGATATCGACCACCGATGCCAAGGGTGTGATCACCTACTGCAACGATGCGTTCGTCGAGATCAGCGGCTTTTCGCGGGAGGAGCTCATTCGTGCGCCACACAACCTGGTCCGGCACCCGGATGTGCCGCCGGCTGTGTTTGCGCATATGTGGAGTACGCTCAAGCAGGGCCTGCCGTGGATGGGCATCGTCAAGAACCGCTGCAAGTCGGGTGATCATTACTGGGTCAACGCCTACGTCACCCCCATCTTCGAGAACAACCAGGTAGTCGGCTACGAGTCGGTGCGGGTCAAGCCCAGCGCCGAACAGATCCGTCGCGCCGAGGCGCTGTATCACCGCATCAATCAGGGCAAGCCACCCATTCCGCGCCGCGACCGCTGGCTGCCGGTACTGCAGGACTGGCTGCCGTTCATCCTGGTCAGCCAGGTCGGCTTCCTGATCGGCAGCTGGCTGGGCCACTCCTGGGGCTTCGCCGTGGCGGCCGCCCTGTCGGTACCGCTGGGGCTGCTGGGCCTGAGCTGGCAGCAGCGTGGCCTCAAGCGCCTGCTGCGCCTGGCCGAACAGACCACCTCCGACCCGCTGATCGCGCAGATGTACACCGACAGCCGCGGCGTGCAGGCTCGCCTGGAAATGGCCATGCTCAGCCAGGACGCGCGCCTCAAGACCTGCCTGACCCGCCTGCAGGACACCGCCGAGCACCTCAACGAGCAGGCGCGCCAGTCCGACACCCTGGCCCACAACAGCTCCTCGGGCCTGGAGCGCCAGCGCGTGGAGACCGAGCAGGTGGCCGCTGCCGTCAACCAGATGGCCGCCACCACCCAGGAAGTGGCCAACCACGTGCAGCGCACCGCCGATGCCACCCAGGAAGCCAACCGCCTGACCGGGCGCGGCCGCGACATCGCCGGCGAAACCCGCGATGCGATCCAGCGTCTGTCGGCTGCCGTTGGCGAAACCGGCCTGACCGTGACCCAGCTGGCCCGCGACAGCGACGAGATTGGCGGCGTGGTCGATGTGATCAAGGGCATTGCCGACCAGACCAACCTGCTGGCGCTCAACGCCGCCATCGAAGCGGCACGCGCCGGTGAAATGGGCCGCGGCTTCGCCGTAGTGGCCGACGAAGTGCGTCAGCTGGCGCAGCGCACCAGTGAATCGACCGGGCAGATCCACGGCCTGATCGCCAAGCTCCAGCAAACCGCCAGCAATGCCGTACAGACCATGGAAACCGGCCATCGCCAGGCCGAGGAAGGTGTGGCACGGGTGATGGAAGCCGACCAGGCGCTGGTGGGCATCAGCGAGGCGGTGGCCAACATCACCGACATGACCACGCAGATTGCCGCCGCTACAGAAGAGCAGACCGCAGTGGCCGATGAAATCAGCCGCAACATCAGCACCATCGCCCAGCTTGCCGACCAGACCTCCGAGCAGGCCCAGCATTCGGCGCTGCTCAGCGAGGAACTGACCCTCACCGCCACCACCCAGTATTCCCTGGTGGAGCGCTTCAACCGTTGACCCGGTGGCGCACAACCTCTGGTTGTGCGCCCACAGCGGTCTACCAGTCCAGTGTCAGCCGGCTTTCGAAATAGCGCTCCTGCCCATCGAGCGG
Source organism: Pseudomonas palmensis (assembly GCF_017848315.1). Taxonomy (GTDB): domain Bacteria; phylum Pseudomonadota; class Gammaproteobacteria; order Pseudomonadales; family Pseudomonadaceae; genus Aquipseudomonas; species Aquipseudomonas palmensis. The sequence goes on along the minus strand of NZ_JAFKEC010000021.1, from coordinate 63,675 downwards.
GTCGTTGAAGCGCAGGTTGTGGGCCAGCAGCTTGAGTGGCCTTGCGTAGTCATCGGGCCCCTGCACGATCTGCGGGTAGAACGGATCATTGCAGATACTCGCCCCCAGCGCCGTCATGTGCACCCGCAACTGGTGGGTCTTGCCGGTGACCGGTGACAGGCCGTAGCGCCACCACTCGCCGTTTTTTTCCAGAACCCGGGCAATGGTTTCGCTGTTGCTGACGCCGGGCACCTCCTGCATGCGAAAGAACGGCTCGCCATTGACCAGCCGGCTCTTGTGCACCCGCGGGAACTCCAGCTGCGGCAAGGCGCGGGCAATGGCCTGGTAGTGCTTGTCGATCTGTCGGGTGGGAAACAACTGCTGATAGGCCGAACGGCTTTGCGGGTTGGCCGAGAACAGCACCAGGCCCGCCGTGTGCCGGTCGATGCGGTGCAATGGCACCAGGTGCGGGTTGTCGAGCCGGCGAATCAAACGGCGCAGCAACGTGTGTTCGACATATTCGCCAGTGGGCGTCACCGGCAGAAAGTGCGGTTTGTCGGCCACCACCAGGTGCTCGTCGACGTGCAGGATATGCTCCTGCACCGGGATCGGCTTTTCGTTGGGTACTTCGCGAAAATAGTGGATACGCAGGCCTGGCTTGTAGGCAAGGCCCACGTCAATCGGCGCGCCCTGGGCATCCAGCACCCGCCCACGGGCGATGCGATCGAGCCATTGTTCACGGCTGATCGCCTTGAAGTGGTCGCACAGGCAGTCGAGCACGGTGGCCCAACTGCCCGGTGGCAGGCAGACAGTGCTGGCCTGGTGCTGGGCCGGATCGAAAGGGACACTCATGGACATGCTCGCCAGTTGGGGGCCGTCCATTATCCGGCATGCCTGCCGGCTCAGCCAGCCCGGGTTGCCGCAGCCTCGGTAAACTCCTTGAGCCAGCGCAGCACATCCACCGCCTCCCAGCGGCCCGGATCGTACAACGCATACATCAGGCCCTGATAACCGACCACATCCAGCGCCCGGTGGTAACCGGCGCGCTGGAACAATGCCTCTATCTCGGCAAAGCAGGTGTTGAAGTGGATCTTGCTGAAAGGGGTCTTGCCCTCGGTGACCAGGCCATCGAGGCGCAATTCGAGCACGGCCTCGCGCACCTGTTCGACAGCCATGCGGTTGACGCTGTATTTCAATTGTTCGACGTTGACCATCGTCCGGCCCCTCTGGCGCAAGCGCTCACCCGATTACTGTATTTGCATACAGTGTATGAATGAACAGTACTCACTGCAACCCCGGCAGGTAGCCGGTACCCTCGCGCACCGTCAGCACCTGCTTGCGCCCTGCCCCTTCGGCGATGGCCAGGTGAACCCAGCGGTCGAACTCCAGAATGAGCTGGTCGAACGCCAGACCGCTGTCCAGGATACGTTGCGCCACCACCAGGGGTGAAAGCGCCGCCACGCTGATATCGGCTGCCAGCCCGAGGGTATGCGCACTGCCGCTCACCCCGCCGACACGACGGTTGAGCTCGTTGCTGCGGTAGGCACTGTTGACGCGGATGGGATGCCCGAGCAGGCTGCGTACCTGCTCCAGGGTCTGGCTCAGACGGCGCAGGTTGGCCAGGGCATCGGGGCCGGGCTGGTTGGTCAGGCCTTCACGCCGGGCAGTTTCGGAAGCAGTCAGTTCTTCCAGTGTGAAATGCGGACTCAGGTGCATGGTTCGCCACTCCTTGGCGGATGAGACTTCGTCACGGGTGTATGCTGCGCTGGCGATTCTCCAACAGCACCTGCGCCGTTGCATCACAGATTGTGCATCGGCATGTGAACACCCCGCTGGCGACGCTCAGCTCAGAAACGCGACCACCTGCTCGGTATCGAACGGCCAGAGCAGCTCGGCACCGGAGTCACAGCGACGCAGCACCGGAATCAGCAGGCCGTAGCGCTCGACATCGGCCGGATCATCGGCAATATCGACCAGCTCGACCAGCAGCCCGTGCTCGACAAGCGGCATCAGAATGGCCTCGGCCACCTCGCACAGGTGACAGCCCAGGGTGCCGAGCAGTTGAGTTTCAGGAAGCATGGGAAGTACCGTGAAACGTGAAAAGCGGACCCGTATTCTAGGCCCGTACACCTGGCGGGTCGAGACACCAACGACTGACCTGGGTCAGCCTGCGTGGCCTCGAGCGCTGTACACTGACAAATTTTTTCGCGCCCGTCGGCATTGCAATGGAGTGTATTGAGTGTTTGCCAACCTGCTGATCATCCTGGCCTCGTCACTGGTGGTCATCGCCATTTTCCGGCGCCTGCAACTGCCCCCCGTGCTGGGCTACCTGTGCGTCGGCCTGTTCGTCGGCCCCACCGCCCTGGACTGGGTCAATGAAAGCGAAGAACTGCCCGACCTCGCCGAAATGGGCGTTGTGTTCCTGCTGTTTTCCCTGGGCCTTGAATTCTCTCTGAGCAAGATGCTCGCCCTGCGCCGCGTGGTCTTCGGCCTGGGCAGCCTGCAGGTGATCTGCTCGGCGCTGCTGCTGGCCGGCCTGCTGGGGCTGCTTGGCATGCCGGCCGGGGCTGCCCTGCTGCTGGGCGGCGGCCTGGCGCTGTCGTCCACCGCCATCGTCAGCAAGGAGCTCACCAGCCTCGGCGAAATCTTCAGCAGCCACGGCCAGAACGCCATTGGCGTGCTGCTGTTCCAGGACGTGATTGCGGTACTGCTGCTGACCCTGGTGCCGGTGTTCGCCGGCCAGGGCGGCCAGGCCTGGTACTGGGCGCTGCCGCTGACCCTGGGCAAGACCGTGATCCTGTTCATCGGCCTGCTGCTGGCCAACCGCTGGCTGCTTCCGCGCCTGTTCCACGAGGTGGCCCGCTCGCACTCGGCCGAGCTGTTCGTGCTGCTGGCGCTGGTGATCGTGCTGCTGACCGCCTGGCTTACCCACCTGCTGGGCCTGTCTCCGGCACTGGGGGCGTTCCTCGCCGGGATGCTGCTGGGCGAAAGCAACTATCGCCACCAGATCGAAGCCGATATCCGCCCCTTCCGCGACATCCTGCTGGGGCTGTTCTTTGTCAGTATCGGCATGCTCATCGACCTGCAACTGTTTGCCAGCCACGGCCTGGAAATCCTCGGCCTGACCCTGGCCCTGCTGGCCATCAAGGGCGTGGTGGTGGCGGTGCTGGTCAAGCTGCGCGGCAGCGACAGCGAAACCGCCTGGCGCAGTGGCGTGGCCCTGGCCCAGGGCGGCGAGTTCTGCTTCGCACTGATGGCGCAGATGCAACAGACCCGCCTGCTGCCCGAAGACCTCGGGCACCTGCTGCTGGCCGCCACCTTCTGTTCGATGCTGGTCACCCCGCTGATGCTGCGCGGCGCTCCAGCGCTGGCCGCCCGCCTGCATCGCAAACCCAACCAGGAGGTGCAGCTCGAAGAGATCCAGGCACAAAGCGCCTCGCTCAGCGGGCACGTGCTGATCTGTGGTTATGGCCGGGTAGGCCAGTCCATCGGGCGCTTCCTGCGGCGCGAACAGCTGGCCTTCATTGCCCTGGACGACGACCCGGTCAGGGTGCAGGAGGCCGCCGCCGGCGAGCAGCGCGTGCACTACGGCGACTCGCGGCGCGGCGAACTGCTGGCGGCCATCGGCCTGGAGCGTGCCCGGCTGCTGGTGATCGCGGTAGACAAGACCGATGTCGCCATGAGCGTGCTCAAGGCCGCCCGTCACTTCAACACCCAGGTGCCGATCCTGGTGCGCACCCGCGACGACAGCCTGCGCGACGAACTGCGCGCCGCAGGTGCCACGGCGGTGGTACCGGAGTTGCTGGAGTCCAGCCTGATGCTCGCCTCCCATGCCCTGGTGATGCTCGGCGTACCCCAGGAGCGTGTACAGCAGCGTATCGACGAGGTGCGCCAGAGCCGCTATCGCCTGCTGCACGGGTTCTACCAGGGGGCGCAGACCAGCCCGGTCGACAGCGAAGGCCTGCCAAAGGTCATGCTGCATGCGGTCAACCTGGGCGCCGATGCCTATGCCTGCGGTCGCCCGCTGACCGAGCTGGGCCTGGACCTGCTCGGGGTGGAAGTACAGGCCGTGCAGCGCGATGGCGAGGAAGTGGCCCTGGCCACCGATACCTGCCTGCATGCCGGTGACGCGGTGCTGCTGAGCGGCCCCTCCAACGCCATCGATGCCTGCCAGGCCCGCCTGCTGACCGGGCGCTAGCGGCTGCCGTGCGCACTACCCTGGCCCGCCATGGGGGGGCCGGGGGCGCGAATGCAGCGCTGACGTGGAGTTTTTTCCGGGGTTTGTCGTGGATTGGGTTATGGTTTATCGACCGGCCGTCGTTTCGCGCCCTGATCTGGCGCGGCCGCCCGGCCTGCTGCACCAAGGCAAGGCAAATGCTGTACCACTGCCGATTGCACTGAACCTTACGCAGCGCTCGGCACTCGAAATGCCAGACGCCCACTTGACACGGAGAGACCCATGGCCCGCAAAACTGCAAAAGACATCCTTCAGGCAGACTTCGAAATCCTGGTACAGGATGCCGAAAAACTGCTGGAGCACTCCGCGACCCTGGCCGGCGATCAGGCCGACGAGTTGCGCAGGCAGATCGAGGAAAGCGTGTCGCGTGCCCGCGAGACCCTCAAGCAGACCCAGGACTCGGTACGTGAACGCAGCCAGGCTGCACTCAGCGCCACCGAGGACTACGTGCAGTCCAACCCCTGGCAATCCGTCGGCATCGCCGCTGGCGTGGGCTTTCTGATCGGCCTGCTGGCCAGTCGTCGCTGAGGTACGGGGTATGGAAACCGAAACCACCGGCTCGTCTTCACGGCGCCTTGGCGCCGCCATCCTTGGTCTGCTGCACGGCCACGTCGAACTGTTCGGCATCGAACTGCAGGAACAGAAGGCGCGCACCCTGAGCCTGCTGCTGTTCGCCGGGCTGGCCCTGGTGTTCGCCCTGCTGTTGCTGACGGCCTTGTCGGCGCTGCTGCTGATTCTGCTGTGGGACAGTTATCGCCTGGCCGGCATCATCGGCCTGTGCGTGTTCTACAGCCTGGCGGCGGTATTCTGCGGGCTGCGCCTCAAAGCAGCGGTGTTCGACGAGTCCTCGCCGTTCCATGCCACCCTCGAAGAACTTGCCAAGGACCGGGAGCGCCTGTTGCCATGAGCCTGCCTGAATTGCCGCAAACCACCGACCGCCGCGAACTGCGCAAGGCCCTGGTACGCCTGCGCCTGGAAATGCGTCGCCAGGAAATCCGCCACGAATCCGGGCAACTGCTCAAGCCGCTGACACGCCTGCGCGGGGTGGGCGACTCCCTGCAAGGCGGGCTGCAGGGCGGCCTGGGCATCAAGCACGCACCCCTCTGGGGTATCGGCGCCGTGGTGCTGCTGGGCTTTCTGACCGGCAAGGGCGCACGCAACGGCAGCCTGACACGGCTGGCCGGTGTGGGCAGCAGCCTGACGCCGCTGATACGCCTGTTCATGCAGTCAAGGCGCTGAACGCAAACTGGCTGCATTCTTGCAATACGAGGCGGCGGGCCGCAGGCTTGCCGTGCTGAGCATCCGGCCAGCCGTCTCGTAAAAACAAGGAGCCGCCGTGTACGACGGGCACCCGCTCGCCTGCTATCAACCCTTCATCGATACGGCCACTGGCCGCATCGCCGGTATCGAAGCCCTTGGCCGACTGGTTCAGGCCGACGGCCAGCTGCGCTCGGTCGGCCCGCTGTTCATTGACCCGCAAATGCCCACCGCAGCCCTGCGCACCCTCGATCGCACGCTGCGTGGCCAGGCCCTGGCAACCTTCAGCCAGGCACCGGGCGACTGGTTTCTGAGCCTGAACATCTCGCCCCGCTGGATCAGCGAGCTGACTGCCGACGAACCCTTGCCCAGCCTGATGCAGGTACGACAGCACGGCATCGATCCACGCCGGGTGGTCTTCGAGATCACCGAACAGGGCGGCGACCTGCAGCGCCTGGCCGATGTGGTCACGCACTATCGCCAGGCCGGCGCGCGCATCGCCATCGATGATTTCGGCGCCGGCTACTCGCAGCTGGACCGGGTGCTGGCGCTGCAGCCAGACATTCTCAAGCTCGACATGCGCCTGTTCCAGGCCGCCGCCCGCGGCGGGCCCAGCAGCGAAGTGGTCAAGGCCCTGGCCCAGATGGCCGAGAAGACCGGGTGCTGGATCATTGCCGAAGGCGTCGAGAACGAGGCCGAGCTTGACTTCGCCCTGGAATGTGGCGCGCGTTATCTGCAGGGCCACCTGTTCGCCCAGGCCCAGGCTGGTTTTTTCGCCAGCGATGCATTCGTCACCCGCTTCGGCCACCTGCGCGAGCGCTACGTGCAGGGCAAGCTGGACGAGCGCGCACGGCTGATGCAACGCCGCCAGCAACTGGCCGAACTGATGCCACGGCTGCAGGCCTGGGCGCAGGCCCAGGCCTCGGTCGAACAGTTGCCGAACCTGCACGCCTACCCTTGGGTGCTGCGGTTTTTTCTGTGTGACCGGCACGGCACCCAGCTCACCCCCAATCTGGAATGGCACGGCCAGCACTGGCACGTGAACAACGGCTACCAGGGCCACAACTGGTCATGGCGGCCCTACTTTTATCACCTGCTGGCCGAGGGCTGGGATGAGCGCCGGTTGATTCTGTCCAGCACCTACCGCGACGCCACCACCAACCAGTACTGCATGACCGCCGGCCAGTTCTTCGACGACGGGCGCCGCCTGCTGCTGATCGACCTGGATGCCGATGGCCTCTGAGGGTTGCGGCCACGTCCGGGACACGGGAAGCTAGGGGCCTGCCCCGCACTGGAGAACCGGCCTTGGACTGGCACACACTGCTTACCCGCGAACGCCTCGGCAAAACCCTGCACAGCCCCGAAGAACTCGGGCGCAGCCCCTTCCACAAGGACCACGACCGGATCATCTTCTCGGGTGCCTTTCGCCGCCTGGGGCGCAAGACCCAGGTACACCCGGTCACCAGCAACGATCACATCCACACGCGCCTGACCCACTCGCTGGAGGTCAGTTGCGTGGGCCGCTCGCTGGGCATGCGGGTGGGCGAGACACTGCGCGACAGCCTGCCGGACTGGTGCGCGCCCAGCGACCTGGGCATGGTGGTGCAGTCTGCCTGCCTGGCCCACGATATCGGCAACCCGCCGTTCGGCCACTCCGGCGAGGACGCAATCCGGCACTGGTTCCAGCAGGCCGCCGGACGCGGCTGGCTGGATGCGATGAGCGATGCCGAACGGGGCGACTTCCTCAATTTCGAAGGCAATGCCCAGGGCTTTCGCGTGTTGACCCAACTGGAGTATCACCAGTTCGATGGCGGCACGCGCCTCACCTACGCCACCCTGGGCACCTACCTCAAGTACCCCTGGAGCGCCCGCCACGCCGATGCCCTGGGCTACAAGAAGCACAAGTTCGGCTGCTACCAGAGCGAGTTGCCGCTGCTGGAGCAGATCGCACGCAAGCTGGGCATGCCGCAACTCGAGCCGCAACGCTGGGCCCGGCACCCGCTTGTGTACCTGATGGAGGCCGCCGACGATATCTGCTATGCGCTGATCGACCTGGAAGACGGCCTGGAAATGGAGCTGCTCGACTACGCCGAGGTAGAAGCGCTGCTGCTGGGGCTGGTGGGTGACGACCTGCCGCAAACCTACCGCCAGCTGGGCCCCGGGGATTCGCGCCGGCGCAAGCTGGCGATCCTGCGCGGCAAGGCGATCGAGCACCTGACCAACGCCGCCGCACGGGCATTCGTCGAGCAGCAGCAAGCCTTGCTGGCCGGCACCCTGCACGGCGACCTGGTCGAGCACATGCACGGCCCGGCCAAGCGCTGTGTGCTGCAGGCCAAGGACATGGCGCGCAAGAAGATCTTCCAGGACAAGCGCAAGACACTGCATGAAATCGGTGCCTACACCACGCTGGAGATTCTGCTCAATGCATTTTGCGGCGCAGCGCTGGAACAGCACGGCGGACGCACGCCATCGTTCAAGCACCGGCGCATCCTTGACCTGCTGGGCAACAATGCACCCGACCCCAACAGCACATTGCACAGCGCCTTCCTGCGCATGATCGACTTCATTGCCGGCATGACCGACAGCTATGCCAGCGAAATGGCCCGCGAAATGACCGGGCGTTCAAGCCCGGTCTGATGCAGTTGACCCGATCAATACGCTGCAACTTCCACGTATGTAACGTAGGCGATTGCAGCCGTATTGATTAGTGCGCAAAACGATATGGCGCGCTTGAAAATCAACTATTTGTAGCCTTGCGCCCAACTTATTGTAGGAATTTTCCCATATTAAGTTTGAGCGCAACTCTATTTACGTGCACGCCTTCCAACTGGGCTATGGTGCGGCTTCTTTATGGCCCCTACCTGGAAGGTGATTATGCACTCCGTATTTATTGTCGACGATCATCCCGTCATTCGCCTGGCTGTACGCATGTTGCTGGAGAACGAGGGTTATCGGGTCACCGGCGAATCCGACAATGGCGTGGACGCCATGCAGATGACCCGCGAAACCGTGCCCGACCTGATCATCCTCGACATCGGCATCCCCAAGCTGGATGGCCTGGAAGTGCTGTCGCGCTTCAACAGCATGGCCGTGCCGATGAAGGTTCTGGTGCTGACTGCGCAATCACCCGTACTGTTTGCAACACGCTGCATGTTGTCGGGGGCCTGCGGTTATGTATGCAAGCAGGAGGACCTCAGCGAGTTGCTCAGTGCCATCAAGGCGGTACTTTCCGGTTACAACTATTTCCCCAGCCAGGCAATAAACCCACTTCGCCATCAGGACAGCGGCGACAGCGAGATGGAACTGTTCAAGACCGTCAATGATCGCGAACTGATGGTTCTGCAACTGTTTGCCCAGGGCAAGAGCAACAAGGAAATTGCGTCCGGCATGTTTCTCAGCAATAAAACCGTGAGCACCTATAAAAAACGCCTGATGCAGAAACTCAAGGCCAACTCGCTGGTGGAACTGATCGAGATGGCCAAACGCAACGCGCTGGTATGAGTGCGAGCATGGCCAAACGTCTTCTGTTGTTCTGCCTGCTGTTCGCCGGGGCCTGCCTCGCCCCTTCGCTCTGCGCCAACGAACCCGGCGAGCGCAGCTACGAGCTGCTCAGCCGCAGCGGCCTGGCGGCCATGGCTGTAACCCCCACACCGGCCCAGGCCGACTGGCTCGACAAGCATGACGTGCTGGTACTGGGCACTTCGGCACCGGACTACGCGCCGTTCGACATCACCGCCAGTGGCCGCGATTACGAGGGCCTGACCGCCGACTACGCCGGCCTGATCGGCAATACCTTGAACCGGCCCATTCGGGTCAAGCGCTTCGCCAACCGCGACAAGGCCCTGCAAGCCCTGATAGACGGGCACATCGACCTGCTGGGAAGTGCCAATGGCTACGATGCCGCCCTCCCCGAGGTGGCCCTGTCGCGCCCCTATGCCGAAGACCTGCCGGTGCTGGTCACCCGCGAAAATGAAACCCGGGCACTGGACAACGGCCTCAAGGGGCTGCGCCTGAGCGTGGTTGCCCATTACCTGCCATTGAGCGAGGTTCGCGCCACCTACCCCAACGCCACGGTGCAGACCTACAGCTCCTACCACAATGCCCTCAACGCGGTGGCCTTCGAACAGGCCGACGTGTTCCTGGGGGACGCCTTGTCGACCTATTACCAGATCAACCAGGGCTACCTGAAAAACCTCAAGATGGTGAACTTCGGCAAACACGAGCCTGTGGGCTTCAGCTTCGCCCTGCGAGCCGACAACCCGCTGCTGCTCGAGCTGGTCAATACCACCCTGGATGCGGTCACCAGCGCCATGCGCACCAGTATCTTCCAGCGCTGGAGCATCGGCGACGGCATGCTGCTGACTGATCGCAAGCTGCAACTTTCCCCACGCGAACAACGCTGGCTGGCGGCACACCCGGTGGTGCGTGTGGTGGTGGACGAAAACGCCGCGCCGCTGTCGTTCTACGACAGTGCCAACAACCTGCGAGGTATCGTTGCCGACCTGCTCGAGCTGATCCGTCTGCGCACCGGCCTGCGTTTCGAGATCCATCGCAGCGCCGGCATCAGCGACATGATCGACCAGTTGCACCAGGGTCGCGCCGACGTCATCGCCACCATCACGCCCAGCACACAGCGCGAAGCCACCCTGAACATCAGCCGGCCCTACCTGGAGAACGCCTACGTGCTGGTCACGCGCAAGGGCGAGGACGAACCTGCCTCGCTGCGCCAGCTGTATGGCAAGCGCCTGGCCGTGACCCGCGGCAGTACGCTCAACGACGGGCTGCGCATTCGCCATGGCGGCATCGAGCTGGTTGAAACGGAAAGCCCCGCAGCCTCCGCCGAACTGCTGTCGCGTCACCAGGTGGACGGCATGGTCACCGCGCTGATCAATGCCAATTTCAGGCTCACCACCCAAAAGCAGCTGATCATCCGCGCCAACATCGGCGACGAGCCGGCGACCTACTCCATGGCCACCGCCCAGGGCGCCGACGAACTGACCTCTATCCTCGACAAGGCCCTGCTTAGCATCCCGCCCCAGGAGCTGGGCGCAATCAATGGCCGCTGGCGCGATTTCAGCGGCGAACCCAGCTCCTACTGGCAAAGCCACCAGCGCTTCATCATTCAACTGGTGCTGGGCACTGGCCTGCTGCTGATCCTGTCGCTGGCCTGGAACGGCTGGATGCGTCGCCAGATCAAGAAGCGCGAGCAGATCGAGCGCGCCCTGGGCGACCAGCTCGAGTTCATGCGGGCGCTGGTCAACGGCACGCCGCACCCGATCTACGTGCGTGACCGCCAAGGCCTGCTCAAGAGCTGCAACGACAGCTACCTGCAGGCCGTTGAGGCGCGCGCCGAAGAGGTACTGGGCAAGTCCATCCACGATGCGCCGCTCACCGATGCCGACAATGCCAGTCAGTTTCAGGCGGACTACCAGCAGGTGATGAACGAAGGCCTGCCATTGATCGTCGACCGCCCCATGATGCTGAAGAACCGCGAGCTGACCATCTACCACTGGGTACTGCCGTACCGCGACTCGCTGGGCGAGGTACAGGGCATCATCGGCGGCTGGCTGGACATCAGCGACCGCCGCCAGCTGATCCAGGAACTGCGCCAGGCCAAGGAGCAGGCCGATAACGCCAACCGCGCAAAAAGCAAGTTCCTGGCCACCATGAGCCACGAGATCCGTACCCCCATGAACGCGGTGATCGGCATGCTCGAGCTGGCACTCAAGCGCGCCGATGCCGGGCACCTCGACCGTCCCGCCATCGAGGTGGCCTACAGCTCGGCCAGGGACCTGCTGTCGCTGATCGGCGATATCCTCGACATCGCGCGTATCGAGTCCGGCCACATGAGCCTGAGCCCCCAGCGCGTCAACCTGGGTGAGCTGGTGGAGTCGGTGGGTCGGGTGTTCGAGGCCCTGGCCCGGCAGAAGGACCTCAGCCTGAGCCTGGTCATCGACGAGAGCGCCTGCCGCGACGTGCTGCTCGACCCGCTGCGCTTCAAGCAGATCCTCTCGAACCTGGTCAGCAACGCGATCAAGTTCACCGACCAGGGCCAGGTACGCGTGGACCTGGCCCTGCAACCGGGGGCCGGGCCCGATACCCTGCAACTGCTGCTCTCGGTCAGCGACAGCGGTATCGGCATCAGCGCGACCGACCAGCAGTACCTGTTCCAGCCCTTCGCCCAGGTCGCCCCCGACAGCCCGCTGGCACGCAGCGGCACCGGCCTGGGCCTGGTCATCAGCCGCAGCCTGTGCGCCATGATGGGCGGCCAGCTGACGCTGCACAGCGAACCGGGCACCGGGACCGAGGTGAAGATCAGCATGCCGCTGACGGGGCTGGCAGCCTGCGAGAAGCTCGCCGACCCCGTGCCCCAGCCGACCTTGCCGGCGCCGGCGGTGAAGGTGCTGGTGGTCGACGACCACCCGGCCAACCTGCTGCTGATGGGCCAGCAGCTGGACTTTCTCGGCGTGCAGCACACCAATGCCGACAGCGGCCTGAGTGCGCTGCAGGCATGGCGCCTGGAGCCTTTCGACGTGTTGATCGTGGACTGCAACATGCCGCAGATGGACGGCTACCAGTTGGCCCAGGCCGTACGCGAGGAAGAGCGCATACTCGGGCGCGCGCCCTGCACCATCCTGGCCTACACCGCCAACACCCAACCTGAAGTGCGTGATCGCTGCCACGCCGCTGGCATGAACGACTGTCTGCTCAAACCCATCACCCTGCATGAACTCAGCCAGCGCCTGAACGACGCTCCCCTGTCGGCAGGCCGCGCCCGTGGCGACATGCCCCTGATCGACCTGATGGGGCTGGGGCCGATCATCGGCAACGACCCAGGCGAACTGCGCCGCCTGCTCGAACAGTTGCTCAGTTGCGCCCCGATCGACCGTCAGCAGCTGCTCGACGCCGATACTCGCGGCTCGCCGGCAATACTCAGGGACGCTGCACACAAGGTGCTGGGGGTGGCGCGCATGGTGCAGTCCGAGGCGCTGATGCTGGCCTGCGAACGGCTGGAAGCGGCGTGCGAGGACGCTGCGCCAGAACCTGTGCTCAGGCGACGCAAACGGCAGGTGCTAAGGGCAATGAACGAGGTGGATCAGGCGTTGCGCGATACGCTGGAGGCGCTGTCGCAGCCCACGGGAGCGGGGCCGATGCAGGGGTAGAACGCAAGCGGCAGCCACCAGGGCTGCCGCTTTGACGAGGTATCAGCTAGCCGGGTTGACCGGCTTTTCCGGATACCAGGCATCCAGCAACGGGCTGACTTCGATCTTGGTCAGCTCGCTGCGGCCTTTGAGCCATGCCTGCACTGCAGCACGCTGCTCTTCGGTGACCGAGCCACGATCTGCCTTGCAGACCAAACCGAAGTCGTCGCCGCCGACGTAGTCCAGGCCGTTGGCATCCATGGCTTCATCCAGGAAGGCGTCGAGGAAAGCGTCAATGGCTTCGTCGGACAGGTCTTCCTTGAACTCCAGGTTCAGTTCGAAACCCAGCTCCTGGAACTCGTCTACACACAGTTTTTTACGCAGACGGCGGGAACGGTTGGTCGCCATGAAACAATCCTCTTAAGTAATAACGCGCGGCACTTTACCAGTTCCACCGCGAAACTGCCTGAATAAAACCCGAAAAATCGCCGCACTGACAGGCATTGTTAGGCACATGGGCAGCATGCGTGGTGCATAATGCGCGCTATATTTTTCCATACCGGGGCCGTCACCCTATTGCGCTCTGGTTTTTTTCACCCCTCGCCTGCAGGGTTTCAGTGCAAATGACCACATCTCTACGTTCACTGCTGTTCGCCGGCCTGCTGCTGCCACTGGCCATGCCGGCCCACGCCGCCCCCGTCAACACCACCCTTTCGCCCAAGGTGCAACAGGCCCTCAAGACCAACAAGCTCGACGGCTCCGCGCTGTCGCTGGTGATGCTGCCGCTCAATGGCCCGGGCACACCCACGGTGTTCAACGCCGATGTGTCGGTCAACCCGGCCTCGACCATGAAACTGGTCACCACTTATGCCGCGCTGGAAATGCTCGGCCCGACCCACCAGTGGAAAACCGAGTTCTACACCGACGGCACCCTGAGCAACGGCACCCTCAACGGCAACCTGTACCTCAAGGGCGGCGGCGACCCCAAGCTGAACATGGAAAAACTCTGGTTGCTGATGCGCGACCTGCGCGCCAACGGCGTACAGACCATCAATGGCGACCTGGTGCTGGACCGCAGCCACTTCGTGCAGCCCCAGCTTCCCCAGTTCAACGACGACGGCGGCGATGAAAACAAGCCGTTCCTGGTCAAGCCCGACTCCCTGCTGGTCAACCTCAAGGCCTTGCGCTTCGTGGCACGCAACGATGGCGGCAAGGTCCTGGTATCGGTAGAGCCGCCCATCGCCAGCATCCGCATCGACAACCAGGTCAAGGCGGTACCGGGCAACCAGTGCAAGGGTGAAGTGCGCTACAACCCGGTGACCCAGGCCGACGGCGTCAGCGTGGTGGTCAGCGGCCAGTTGGCTGACGGTTGCAACTCCCAGACCTACCTGGCACTGCTCGACCACCAGACCTACGCCGCCGGCGCGGTACGTGCCATCTGGAACGAACTGGGCGGGCGCATCATGGGGGCTGACCGGGTTGCCGAAGTTCCCAAGAGTGCACGCCTGCTGGCCCGCGCATTCTCCCCGGACCTGGTGGAGGTGATCCGCGACATCAACAAATACAGCAACAACACCATGGCCCAGCAACTGTTCCTGAGCCTGGGCGCGCAGTACCGCACCGATGCCGACGGCGACGATGCCCGTGCCGCACAGCGCGTGGTGCGCCAGTGGCTGGCGAAGAAAGGCATCACCGCGCCGCATCTGGTCATGGAGAACGGTTCAGGGCTGTCGCGTGCCGAGCGTGTCAGCGCCAGGGAAATGGCCACCCTGCTGCAGGCAGCCTGGAAGAGCCCCTACGCTGCCGAATTCATCAGTTCGATGCCGCTGACCGGCATGGACGGCACCATGCGCAAGCGCCTCAAGCGCACCGCCATGACCGGTGAAGCACACATCAAGACCGGCACCCTGAATACGGTGCGTGCCATCGCCGGCTTCAGCCGCGACAGCAACGGCAACACCTGGGCGGTGGTGGCAATTCTCAACGACCCAAAACCCTGGGGCGCCTCGGCAGTGCTCGACCAGGTGCTGCTGGACCTGTACCGCCAGCCAAAGCTCAACAGCAGTACCGCAGCGCTGCAACCCTGAGCCGGGCTCAGGGCTCCACCCGGGCATGTAGGCGGTGGCTGCAAGGTAGCCACCCCCCACACGCCTGATCACATCCTGCGCGTCATCAGCGCGCCTGGATGCGCCATGCGCGGTGGATCTTGCTGTTGCGCGCGAAATCCGGGTCCAGGGTCTGGGCGGTGATCTCCTCGACCGCGTAACGCTCCTGCAGGTGTTCGTCGAGCTGGAACTTGCGGAAGTTGTTGGAGAAATACAGCACGCCACCCGGTGCCAGGCGCGCAACGGCCAGGTCAAGTAGCTCCACATGGTCACGCTGCACGTCGAATACCCCTTCCATGCGCTTGGAGTTGGAGAAGGTCGGCGGGTCGATGAAGATCAGCTCGTACTCCTCGCGGCAGGCCTGCAGCCACGCCATCACGTCGCCCTGCTCCAGGCGGTTCTTGTCCGAGAAGCCGTTGAGCGAGAAGTTGCGCCGTGCCCAATCCAGGTAGGTTTTCGACAGGTCGACACTGGTGGTGCTGCGCGCGCCACCCTTGGCCGCATGCACGCTGGCCGTGGCGGTATAGCAGAACAGGTTTAGGAAGCGTTTGCCGGCCGCCTCGCGCTGGATGCGCATGCGCATCGGGCGATGGTCGAGGAACAGCCCGGTATCGAGGTAGTCGGTCAGGTTGACCAGCAGCTTGACGCCGCCTTCGCTTACCTCGGTGAACTGCCCCTGGCTGCTCTGGCGCTCATACTGCTTGGTGCCGGATTGCCGCTCGCGCCGCTTGATCACTACGCGGCTCTGGTCGATGTTCAGCGCCTGGGGGATCGCCGCCAGGGCATCGAACAGACGCGCCTGGGCTTTTTCCGGGTCGATCGAACGCGGCGCGGCGTACTCCTGAACATGCACCCAGTCATGGTAGAGGTCGATGGCCAGCGCGTATTCCGGCATGTCGGCATCGTAGACGCGATAGCAGGTTATGTTCTCGCGCTTGGCCCACTTGCCCAGCTGCTTGAGGTTCTTCTGCAGGCGGTTGGCGAACATCTGCCCGCCTTCGCTCAGACGCGCCGGCTCACTGGCGACTGAAACCACGGGCTCGCTCGGCTCGCTGCCCCGCTCGCGCTCTGGCTGACGACGCTCGCCGGTGACGAACTGATCGGGCTGCACCCTGATCAGCAGCAGCTTGCACGGCAGCGCGCCGTTCCAGAAGGCGTACTGCTTGTGGCTGCGAATACCCATGCGCTTGCCCAGATCGGGCGCGCCGGTGAATACCGCCGCCTCCCAGTTCAGGCAGGCCTGGCGCAGGCGTTCACCCAGGTTCTGGTAGAGATACAGCAGGCTGGCTTCATCACCCAGACGCTCACCGTAGGGCGGGTTGCAGATTACCAGGCCCTTCTGGTTCTGGTCGGGACGCGGCTCGAAGCTGCCCACTTCGCCCTGGTAGATCTTGATCCAGTCGCTCAGGCCCGCACGCTCGACATTGTTGCGCCCTGGCTGGATCAGCCGCGGATCGGCCTCGTAGCCGCGGATCCACAGCGGCGGACGTGCCAGCCCGGCTTCGGCGCGCGCCTTGGCCTCGTCGTGCAGCTTGCGCCACAGCGCCGGCACGTGACCCAGCCAGGCGCTGAAGCCCCAGCGCTCGCGGCGCAGGTTCGGCGCGATATCGGCGGCAATCATCGCCGCCTCCACCAGGAAGGTACCCACACCGCACATCGGGTCGGCCAGCGCGCCGCCCTGGGCGGCAATACGCGGCCAGCCAGCACGGATCAGCACGGCAGCGGCAAGGTTTTCCTTCAGTGGCGCAGCCCCCTGCTGCAGACGGTAGCCTCGCTGGTGCAGGCTGTGGCCGGACAGGTCCAGGGACAGAATCGCCTCGCCGCGTTCCAGGCGCAGGTGCACACGCAGATCGGGGTTGAGCTTGTCTACCGAAGGCCGCTCGCCCGTCGCGTTGCGCAGCTTGTCGACGATGGCATCCTTGACCTTGAGCGCGCCGAAGTGGGTGTTGTCGATGCCCGAGCCGTGCCCGCTGAACTCCACGGCCAGGCTGCCAGTGGCTTCCAGGTGATCCTGCCAGTCGACGGCGTTGACCCCGTCATACAGGTCATCGGCGTTCTTCATGTTGAAGCGCTTGAGCACCAGCAGTACGCGGTTGCCCAGACGCGACCAGAGGCACAGGCGATAGGCGGTTTCCATGTCGGCTTCGCCGCGAATGGCCGAGGTGTGCTCTCGCACATCCTCCAGGCCCAGCCCACGGGCTTCTTCGGCAAGCAGGCCTTCCAGGCCCTTGGGGCAGGTGAGATAGAGTTCGAAACGGTCCGACATGAGTAATCCAAGCCTTGAGCAATAGGTGAAAAGGCAAGCGCATCGCCCCTTCGCTGTTTGATCGAACGCCTTCCAGCAGGCGTTCGAATGGCGCTGACATGGCGCCGGGCCGCCGGACAACGGCCATTTACCCCAGGGTAAAAAGGCTTTGATCGTCCGGCAGAATGAAAAATTCTAGTAAAACTGCGACTTTTTATGACCCTTCGTCGTTTTGAGCCCCTGCGTTGGAAGTGATTCTCAACGATGGCGTTCTGACCTGAGCCATGAGCAAAGCCTGATCATAGCTGGCTTTGCCTTCATTTCGCCGCTGAAGCAATTTTTTACTTATCCCCTGACCCTTGGAAAGGTTACGTCCTTATGACAAAACGATCATTCACACTGTGACCTGCATTGGTTAGAACTCGTATCAGGTTGTCCTGCAACGGGGCAACACTTCCAGCTCGCCACGCCGGCAGCGAGCGCATAACCGGCAGAACGACTCTGCCCGGCCTCAGCCGAGGCCGACGGGACATTACAGTCAACAAGTGAGGGCAACACCCTATGAGAAGACTTAAGCGTGATCCGTTGGAAAGAGCATTTTTACGTGGCTACCAATATGGGGTCACCGGCAAATCCCGCGAGCTTTGCCCTTTTACTCTACCGTCAGTACGCCAAGCCTGGGTCAACGGCTGGCGCGAGGGA
Source organism: Pseudomonas palmensis (assembly GCF_017848315.1). Classification (GTDB taxonomy): domain Bacteria; phylum Pseudomonadota; class Gammaproteobacteria; order Pseudomonadales; family Pseudomonadaceae; genus Aquipseudomonas; species Aquipseudomonas palmensis. The sequence goes on along the minus strand of NZ_JAFKEC010000021.1, from coordinate 46,008 downwards.
CGTGGCGACAACTGGGACGGTATGACCGGCACTGCGGGTATCCATAGACTCAACGAACTTCACGCCGTTGGCTGAACGAGGATCTGAATTCTAGTCACCATGCACGCTCTATCCGAGCGGCGGGCTGCGGCCCAGGGGCCCCTTTTGAGGGGCCCTTTTTTATGCCCGCTCAGCGTGGCCCCATGGCGGCGATGGCGTCCACCGACTCGCGAATCAGCGCAGGCCCCTTGTAGATGAACCCGGAGTAGATCTGCACAAGGCTTGCACCGGCAGCGATCTTCTCGGCGGCGTGCTTGCCTTCGGTGATACCGCCTGCTGCGATGATCGGCAGCTTGCCACCCAGTTCGGCGGCCAGCATACGCACCGTGTGGGTACTCTTGTCGCGTACCGGGGCGCCCGACAGCCCACCGGCCTCGTCAGCATGCGCCAGGCCTTCCACGCCTTCGCGGCTGAGGGTGGTGTTGGTCGCGATCACTGCGTCCATGCCAGTGGCCAGCAAAGCCGACGCCACCTGTGCGGTTTCCTCATCGCTCATGTCCGGGGCAATCTTGATGGCCAGTGGTACGCGCTTGGCATGGGTCAGGGCCAACGCCTCACGGCGCTCGGCCAGGGCCTGGAGCAGTTGCTTGAGCGAATCGCCAAACTGCAGGCTGCGCAGGCCCGGGGTGTTGGGCGAACTGACGTTGACGGTGACGTAGCTGGCGTGACCGTAGACCTTCTCCAGGCAGATCAGGTAATCGTCCACTGCCCGCTCCACCGGGGTATCGAAGTTCTTGCCGATATTGATGCCCAGCACGCCATGGTAACTGGCCGCACGCACACGCTCGAGCAGATGGTCGACGCCCAGGTTGTTGAAGCCCATGCGGTTGATGATCGCCTCGGCTTCAGGCAGGCGGAACAGCCGCGGCTTGGGATTGCCTGGCTGCGGGCGCGGGGTCACGGTGCCGATCTCGACGAAACCGAAGCCCAGTTGAGCGAAGCCGTCGATGGCGGCACCGTTCTTGTCCAGCCCCGCTGCCAGCCCGACCGGGTTGGCGAACTGCAAGCCCATGACGGTTACCGGCAACTGCGCCGGCGCCTTGGTCAACAGCCCGTTGAGGCCCAGGCGCCCACCTGCACCGATCAGGTCCAGCGACAGGTCGTGGGAGGTTTCCGGGGACAGTTTGAACAGCAGCTGGCGGGCCAGGGTATACATGGGCAGGCTTAGCTCGAGGTGTGGGAAGGCAGCGATTATAGCGGTGCAGCCGCCACGAAGACAGGCCCGCGTACGCCTTGCACCCACCGCCCGATCAAATCGCAGGCAAAGAAAAGCCCGGCCGGAGCCGGGCTTTTCTCAAGCGTCAGACCAATTACTTGGCTTGGGCTTCTACTTGAGCTTCAACGCGACGGTTGACAGCGCGACCAGCTTCGGTGGCGTTGTCAGCTACCGGACGGGTCTCACCGTAGCCAACCGATTCAACGCGGTTCGACTCAACACCGTACTGGTTGGTCAGAACCTGCTTCACGGCGTTTGCACGACGCTCGGACAGCTTCTGGTTGTAAGCGTCAGGACCGACGGAGTCAGTGTGACCTTCAACAGTGGTGGTGGTGGATGGGTACTGCTTCATGAAGTCAGCCAGGTTCTTGATGTCGCCGTAGCTGTTTGGCTTGACGACCGACTTGTCGAAGTCGAACTTGACGTCCAGCTCTACACGAACGACTTCAGCAACAGCCGGGCAGCCATCAGCGTCAACGGTGACGTTGGCTGGGGTGTCAGGGCACTTGTCGACGTTGTCGCACACGCCATCGTTGTCGCTGTCGGAGCAGACTTCAGCTACTGGAGCTGGCGCAGGAGTCGGTGCAACCTTGCCACCGCTACCACCGAAGTTCAGACCCAGACCCAGGGATGGGCCCCACTCGGTGTTGCCGTTGTCGATGTTGTACATCGCTTCAACGCCAGCACGGGCGAACAGGTTGTCGGTGATGTACCACTTGGCGCCAGCGCCCAGGTTGGCGAAGGTGGAGTGATCGCGACCGTTACGGGTAGCTTGGCCCAGGCTCTCGTGAGCGAAACCAGCCGATACGTAAGGACGGATTGCGTCACCAACGGTACCCAGGTGGTAGGTGGCGTCCAGCTTGGCCTTGGAACCTTTGATGTCCTTGTTGAACACGTCGCCACGAGCGTTGTGAGTCTCGTTGTAGCCCAGGTCCAAGGACACGTCGTCGGTCAGGAAGTAACCGAGGCGAACACCAGGATTGGTGCCGTCGTTCTTGAAGTTACGCTCGCTGTCGTAGTACTGCTTGGTGACGTTGCCTTCAATTTCGACTGCGCCTTGGCCTTGTGCCAGAGCGCCGAAGGAAGTTGCGGCAACAAAAGAACCAATGGCCAAGCCCAAGGTGTTTTTCAATTTCATCCGTTAAATCCCCATCTGGTGATTGTTAAGTAGTCCCACCAAACCCGGGGGACAACTCGTCGACAAGTTTAGCAGACCTTGTCGATACGTTAGAGATATTTGCGACTCACTAAGTTTCGGTGAGGCCCGCAAATTTCTCGCGTAGCTTGTCGAGCGCACGCTTGTAGCGCATTTTCGTGGCGCTCAGGCCCATGTGCATGATGTCGGCGATCTCCTGGAACTCCAGCTCTGCGACAAATCGTAGCACCAGGATTTCGCGGTCGATCGGGTTCACATGAACCAGCCATTTATCCAGCCCGCCTTTCTCTTCCGGTTTGGGGGCCTTCTCTTCAGAGGCCTCCTCGAGCGGATCGAGACTTAGCGCATCCATCAAACGACGTTTGCGCCGCTCCTTGCGGTACTGGGTGATGCATTCGTTGTAGGTGATGCTGTAGAGCCAGGTCTTGAATTTCGACTTGCCTTCGAAATTCTTCAGGCCGTACAGCACCTTCAACATCACCTCCTGACAGACATCGTCAGCATCCCGATCGTTCCCCAGATAACGTGCACACACGTTAAAAAGGGTCCGCTGGTAGCGCCGCATGAGCTCTTCATAGGCGCGAGTAACATGAAAAAGCTCCTCATGCGAACGCGCCACCAACTCCTCATCAGTGAGCTCGCGGGGGTCGTAACGCATGGGCAGCGAGTGAACTTTATTCAAAACAAATCTGGCCGACAGTCAGGTCATTGTCGCCGCTCGCCCTGCCTGGGCGATTTTGCGGCGGCATACATTAGCAGGATTTGCCCGGTTAGCGGCTACTGACCCGCTGCTCCAGGAGGATCCGGTTAGACAGCGATACCAGTTCACCCTCGTCGGTGAGCACGGTCGTCTTGACCGTGCCGATCTCTTCGATCTGCCCCTCGACCTCGCCAATCTGGACCTGCTGGCCGACCTGATAGAGCTCACGTACGTAAATTCCAGCCAGGATCTGCCCGGCGATTTCACGGCTGCCCAGGCCCATGGCCAGCGCAACTGCCAGACCAACGGTAATCAACCCGATGACAATCACGTGGTTGAGCAGGTCGGTCTTGACCTCCAACTGGCTGATGGCCACCGAAATGCTGATGATGATGACCAGGCCCTGGGCGATACGCCCGACCCCTGCGGCGTATTCCAGGCCGATGCCCTCGGCGGCACCGCGCACCAGGCCGTTGACGATCTGGGCCAGCAGCACACCGGCCAGCAGCACCAGCGCACCGCCAAACACCTTGGGCAGGTACAGCGCCAGCATGTCCAGGGTCGCCGAAACACGTTCAAGCCCCAGGGATTCGGCGGCCGAAACCAGGAAGATCAGCAGCACGAACCAGTAGACGATCTTGCCGATCAGCGTCGAGATCGGCACCTGGATGCCCACCCGGCTGAGCATCTTGGTCAGGCCGGTGCCGCCCATCAGGCGATCCAGGCCAAGCTTGGCCAGCAGCTTGGACAACAGGGTATCGAGCAGCTTGGCAACCACAAAGCCCAGCAGCACCACCACCAGCGCCCCAAACAGGTTGGGGATGAAGTTGGCGACTTTGGTCCACAAGGCGGTCATCGCCGCCACCAAGCTCTGGGTCCAGAGATCAAGTTCCATAATCAATCAGCCTTATCAGCTTTACGGGCAGAAGCGTTACGACGCACCGGCGCGACATGCGCCGAGCCATTGTTCACGGCGATCATCAGCGCCTGGCTCCAACGGCCGAGCAGGCTGAACAGATCGCCCGCGCCTACCTGACGGTTGGCGGTCTTGAGGACCCGGCCCAGGCAGGCGTCGTCGTCGCGGTCTTTGCCGGACGGCGAGGCCTTGAGCAGGTCCCGCAGGGATTCTTCAAACGGATCGTGCATGGGCACCTCGCGCAATGTCTGTCAAAGACGAGACGCTCATAGGGCGGGTCACATGAACAATCTGCGCAAATGTTGTAGGAAATTTCAAGAAAGTGCCCCTATACCCAGCGAAGACGGCGAAACAGCCACCATTGGCCCAGGGCCAGCACGAGCACCAGCAAGCTGGCATAAAGGAAGCCGTAGGGGTTTTCCGAACCCGGAATGCCCCCCACGTTGATGCCCAGCAAGCCGGTCAGAAAGCTCATGGGCAGGAAGATACAGGTGATGATTCCGAAGCGGTACATGGTCTTGTTCATGCGTTCGCTCAGGCGCCGGTCCTCGCTTTCAAGCACCAGCGCCACGCGCTCGCGGGTCAGTTCCAGCTCTTCGAGGTAGCGGATCAGGCTGTTGTTGAGCTCGTTCCAGTAGTCGGCATCGTCCGGCGCGAACCAAGGCCATTTGTTGCGCGCCAGCTGCGCATAGATTTCCCGCTGCGGCGCCAGGAACCGACGCAGGCCGGCGGCGCGTCGCCGCATCTGCTGCAGGCTGCCGTGCTCAGGCGTATACCGTTCGTCGGATTCGAGTTTTTCTTCCTCTTCATCCACCACTTCGGACAGGTCCGACACCAGCGCCTGGACCTTTTCGGTCAGCAACTGGGCCAGGCTCAGCAACAGCTCTGAGGCCGTGGTCGGGCCACGCCCCTCGTCCAGTTGCTGAAGCAGCTCGTCGGTGGCGCGCAGCGGCCGCAGGCGCAGCGAAATCACCCGCTGCGCCTGGGCGAAGATGCGCACCGACACCATGTCTTCGGGTTCGGCGCCCGGGTTGAGGTTGACCCCGCGCAGAAACAACAACATCTGCGCATCCGGTAAAGGCACCAGGCGCGGCCGGGTGTTTTCCTCCAGCAGCAGGTCACAGGCGAAGGGGCTCAGGCCGCTGTCATGGCGCAGCCAGGTCTGGGTTTGCGGGTGGCTGCGATCCCAGTGCAGCCACAGGCTCTGCTCCGGCTGCAACTGCAGATCGTCCAGTTCGGTTCGAGCGATCGAACGCGCACCGCCCTTGCCATCGAGTACCAGGGCATGCACCAGCCCCCACTGCGCGTTTTCTTCCTCGAACATCCCTACCCCACGCACCGTCAGCGAAAATTACTCGGGCATCTTCAACGGGCTGGGCGACACGATGACACCGTTGTTGTCAGCGTACACGTACTCCCCCGGCCGGAAGGTCACACCAGCGAACGTGACCACCACGTTCAGGTCACCAATGCCGCGCTTGTCGGTCTTCATCGGGTGGCTGGCCAGCGCCTGCACACCCAGATTGGTTTGCGCCAGCGCATCCACGTCACGCACGCAACCGTAGATCACCAGCCCTTCCCAGCCATTCTTGGCGGCCTTCTCGGCAATCATGTCACCCAGCAGCGCCCGGCGCAGCGAACCGCCGCCGTCGACCACCAGCACCTTGCCCTTGCCATCCAGGTCGGCTTGCGCCTTTACCAGCGAGTTGTCCTCGAAGCACTTGACGGTGACGATCTGACCGCCGAACGAATCGCGGCCGCCGAAGTTGCTGAACATCGGCTCCAGCACCTGCACCAGTTCCGGGTAGGCGTCACACAAGTCGGGGGTAAGGTAATGCATGGGAAACTCCTGTCGATGACCAATTGAATGGAAAGCGGATTTCACACGTTCACTGAAAATACGAAGCCGGCGCACCGGCGTTTAACCAAGGCTACACGCCGACGGGCTGCGGGTCACCTGTCTCGGCCGGGGCCAGCATGGCCTGCGGGTCGCTCAGCCAGCGCTCCACCAGCGGCCACACCTGGGCCTGGGCCGGTTTGCTGACCAGCATATCGACATGACCGAAATTGTCGAAGCCTTCCTCGCGCCCCAGCCGCACGAAACGCTTGTGCTCGCTGCCTATTTGCTCGAACAACTTGCGACAGGCCCACACCGGGTCCTGGTGATCTCCGGCCCCAGCCACCGCCAGCACCGGCACGCGAACCTCGGCAAGCCCGGCCCACCAGTCGCTCTGCTTGTCGCCAAAGCGTCCGAACAGGCCGAACCAGCGCATGCTTTCCAGCGCCAGGCCGATGGGCTCATCTTCGGGCCCGCGCTTGAGCCGCGAACCTGACAGGTGTGCAAAGCGCTTGAGCAGCAGGCGCCCGCCCCACTCCACCGGTGGGATTTTCAATGGCCAGTAGGTACGGCTGACCTGAGTGCCGAAAAAGGCCGCACTGGCGACCTGCTCCTGGGCCAGGTAAGCCCCGCCCAATGCTGCCGCCAGCGTGGTACCGCCCAGCGAGTGGCCAAGCCAGTGCGGGGTGCGCCCGCTCACCTCGCACACGAACGCGGCAATTGCCGGCAGATCGTAACGGGCATAGTCCGCCACACGGTTGTGGCGGTAGTCGCGGTTGCGGGGTGACAGCCCATGGCCGCGCATTTCCGGTATCCACACGTCGAAACCGGCGCGTGCCAGGGTCGCGCCCAGGCCGATACCGCGCGGCGAGAACCAGAAGCGCCGGTTGGAAAAGCTGCCATGCAACAGGATGACCGGGGCACCGCGCACCTCGCTCTGGTCGGCCATGCCAAGGCGTGTCAGCGCCAGCTCGACCGTACGGTCGGGGCTGTTGCCGGCCTTGAGCCGATACACATCTTCGCTGAGGTCGCCGCGCCGCTCGGCACTGAGCAGGGCAACGGGAAAAAGAGTACTGCTGCTTTGCATAGGTTACTTGCACAAAAAAGGGCGAGCCCATCACTGGATCACGCCCTGAAAATCCGTTGAAGCGGCCGCCCGACGCCTCCTGGCTGGCGGCCGCTCCTCTTCAGCGCATCAGGCCTGGGCCTGGCCCTCGGCCAGGAAGAACCAGGTTTCGAGCACCGAGTCAGGGTTCAGCGAGACGCTTTCGATGCCCTGCTCCATCAGCCACTTGGCCAGGTCAGGGTGGTCGGAAGGGCCCTGGCCGCAGATACCGATGTACTTGCCGGCCTTGTTGCAGGCCTGGATGGCGTTGGCCAGCAGCTTCTTGACCGCAGGGTTACGCTCGTCGAACAGGTGCGCAATGATGCCGGAGTCGCGGTCCAGGCCCAGGGTCAGCTGGGTCAGGTCGTTGGACCCGATGGAGAACCCGTCGAAGTACTCGAGGAACTCATCGGCCAGGATCGCGTTGGAGGGCAGCTCGCACATCATGATCACACGCAGGCCGTTGACGCCACGGCCCAGGCCGTTCTCGGCCAGCAGGTCGACCACCTGGCTGGCTTCGCCCAGGGTCCGTACGAACGGCACCATGATCTCGACGTTGGTCAGGCCCATTTCGTCGCGCACGCGCTTGAGTGCACGGCACTCGAGCTCGAAGCAGTCACGGAACGATTCGCTGATGTAGCGCGAGGCGCCACGGAAGCCCAGCATCGGGTTTTCTTCTTCCGGCTCGTACAGCTTGCCGCCGATCAGGTTGGCGTACTCGTTGGACTTGAAGTCCGACAGGCGCACGATGACCTTCTTCGGCCAGAACGCTGCGGCCAGGGTGCTGATGCCCTCGACCAGCTTCTCGACGTAGAAACCGACCGGATCGCCGTAGCCGGCAATGCGCTTGTCGACGCTTTCCTTGAGCTCGGCCGGCAGGCCGGCATAGTTGAGCAGTGCCTTGGGGTGCACGCCGATCATGCGGTTGATGATGAATTCCAGGCGCGCCAGGCCGACACCGGCGTTGGGCAGCTGGGCAAAATCGAATGCGCGATCCGGGTTGCCGACGTTCATCATGATCTTGAACGGCAGGTCGGGCATGGCATCTACCGAGTTCTGGCGAATGTCGAAGCCCAGCTCGCCTTCGAAGATGAAGCCGGTATCGCCTTCGGCGCACGACACGGTCACGCCCTGGTCATCCTTGAGCAGCTGGGTGGCGTTGCCGCACCCGACCACCGCTGGAATGCCCAGTTCACGGGCAATGATCGCGGCGTGGCAGGTACGCCCGCCACGGTTGGTGACAATGGCGCTGGCGCGCTTCATCACCGGTTCCCAGTCCGGGTCGGTCATGTCGGACACCAGCACGTCGCCGGGCTGGACCTTGTCCATCTCCGAAACGTCCTTGATGATCCGCACCTTGCCGGCGCCGATGCGCTGGCCGATGGCACGGCCTTCCACCAGCACGGTGCCGGTTTCCTTGAGCAGGTAGCGCTCCATGACGTTGGCCTGGGCGCGGCTCTTCACGGTTTCAGGGCGCGCCTGCACGATGTACAGCTTGCCGTCGTCACCGTCCTTGGCCCACTCGATGTCCATCGGGCACTTGTAGTGCTGCTCGATGATCATGGCCTGCTTGGCCAGCTCGCTGACCTCTTCGTCGCTCAGGCAGAAACGGGTGCGGTCGGCCTTGTCGACATCGACGGTCTTGACCGAACGACCGGCCTTGGCCTCGTCGCCGTAGATCATCTTGATGGCCTTGCTGCCCAGGTTGCGGCGCAGGATGGCCGGGCGCCCGGCTTGCAGGGTGCCCTTGTGCACGTAGAATTCGTCGGGGTTGACTGCGCCCTGCACGACGGTTTCGCCCAGGCCGTAGGCGCCGGTGATGAACACCACGTCACGGAAACCCGACTCGGTGTCCAGGGTGAACATCACGCCGGCGGTGCCGGTTTCGGAACGCACCATGCGCTGCACGCCGGCCGACAGGGCCACCAGCTTGTGGTCGAAGCCCTGGTGCACGCGGTAGGAAATGGCGCGGTCGTTGAACAGCGAGGCGAACACTTCCTTGGCCGCGCGGATCACGTTGTCCACGCCGCGGATGTTCAGGAAGGTTTCCTGCTGCCCGGCAAACGAGGCGTCCGGCAGGTCTTCGGCAGTGGCCGAGGAACGCACGGCGACAGCCATGTTCGGGTTGCCCTGGGACATTTCGGCGAAGGCGGTACGGATTTCGGTGTTCAGCCGCTCGGGGAATTCGGCTTCCATGATCCACTGGCGGATCTGTGCGCCGGTGCGGGCCAGGGCATTGACGTCATCCACATCCAGCGCGTCGAGGGCGGCATGGATCTGGGCGTTCAGGCCGCTCTGCTCGAGAAAGTCACGATACGCCTGAGCCGTAGTGGCAAAGCCGCCGGGGACCGATACACCGGCGCCCGCGAGATTACTGATCATCTCTCCGAGGGATGCGTTCTTGCCCCCCACATGCTCTACATCATGGACGCCGAGCTTATCGAGGGAAACTACGTACTCTACCAAGGTGATCTCTCCACTAACTGTGTTGGAAAAGCTCATGACGCCGGTCAGTTCGCTGTGACCGTACCGGGCGTTTGTGGCCTGGACCTGGAAAATAAGTGAGAATGCCGACCAGGGATGTTCGGCAAACCGAACGTATCATATCCAAGAATCGTCACCAGCTTAAGGCCCAAGGCGCAAATGAAACGATCTGCTTTCTTTATTTCCGACGGCACCGGCATCACTGCCGAAACGCTGGGACAAAGCTTGTTGGCACAATTCGAGAGCATCGGGTTCAACAAGTTCACGCGACCGTACATCGACACCGTGGACAAAGCGCGCACCATGGTACAGCAAATCAATACCGCCGCAGAACGCGACGGCGTGCGCCCGATCATCTTCGATACCATCGTCAACCAGGATATCCGCGAGATCCTGGCCACCTCCAACGGCTTCATGATCGACATCTTCTCGACCTTCCTGGCGCCGCTGGAACAGGAGCTGACCGCCCATTCGTCGTATTCGGTGGGCAAATCGCACTCGATCGGCGGCAACTCCAACTACATGGAGCGCATCGAGGCGGTGAACTTCGCCCTGGACAACGACGACGGTGCGCGCACCCACTACTACGACAAGGCCGACCTGATCCTGGTGGGCGTATCGCGCTGCGGCAAGACCCCCACCTGCCTGTACATGGCCATGCAGTTCGGCATTCGCGCAGCCAACTACCCGCTGACCGAAGACGACATGGAGCGCCTGCAGTTGCCACCGGCCTTGAAGAACCACCAGCACAAGCTGTTCGGCCTGACCATCGACCCCGACCGCCTCACTGCCATTCGCCACGAGCGCAAGCCCAACAGCCGCTACGCCAGCTTTGCCCAGTGCGAGTTCGAGGTGCGCGAAGTGGAGAACCTGTTCCGGCGCGAGAACATTCCCAACATCAACTCCACGCATTTTTCGGTGGAAGAGATATCCGCCAAGATCCTGGTGGAGAAAGGCGTGGAGCGGCGCTTCAAGTAAGCCGCCCGGCCGGCCTTGCCGGCGCAACGGCCCACCCCACCAAAAGAAAGCCCCGGCACAGGCCGGGGCTTCTTTTTACCTGCTACACACTCACGACGGCACCGCCGCCGACTGCCCGCTCAGCGCCAGGTCAACCAGCTCGCGGTTGGCCACCGCATACATGGCGTAATCGGTGCCGGTGGCCGCACGCAGCTCATCGAGCATCGCGCGCCAGCGCTCCACCATCACCGCATGCTGCGCCAGCCACAAGGCAACCCGCGCATCCATGTCGGCAGGCGCATCGACCATCTGCAACACGGAGATGGTGATGGCGCGCTGCTGCAGGTCGATGTCATCGCGAAACGCTTCACGTGCCAGTGCCTGCCAGTTGTTCTCCACCGGCAGGTTGCTGATTTCCTGCAGGTACCAGGTCAGGTCCAGCGCGCTGCCCACGGCGAAGAACGCCTTGGCCACCTCGGCCGGGTCCTGGCCGGTCACATCGGAGGCCTCGATGATCGGCAACAGGGTGTACAGGTGCGTAGTGCCAGCCACCATGCGCGCCAGCAGCTCCGGCACGCCGGCTTCGACGAAGCCCTGGTAGCGGGTCATCCAGCGCTCGCGGGTCGGCCCCTCCAGCAGTTCGTCCAGCTTGAGCCCCAGCGCCGCGATCTTGGGCCCGAAGTGGGCCACGTCACGCCCGGCATCCTGCTCGTTGCGACGGCTGCGCAGGAACCAGCGGGTGGCCCGGCGGCCCAGGCGCATCAGCTCGTCCATCAGCGTCAGCTGCACTTCGGCGGGCACCAGGTAGTCCAGCGCCTCGATCTGGCGGAACCAGTGCGGCAGGTGGAAGATGTCGCGCACGATCACGTAGGCACCGGCCACGTTCGCCGGGCTCATGCCCGTGGACTCCTTGAGCCGCTGCACGAAGGTGATGCCCATGTTGTTGACCAGGTCGTTGGCGATCTGGGTGCTGACGATCTCGCGCTTGAGGCGATGGCGACGCATGGCCTCGGCGAACTTGTTCACCAGCGACGGCGGGAAGGCCGTCTCCATGTCGCGGGTCAGATAGTCGTCATCCGGCACCAGCGACTGCAGCAGGGCTTCCTTGAGGTCGATCTTGCTGTACGAGATCAGCACCGACAGCTCGGCCCGGGTCAAGCCCTGGTTGGCCGCAATGCGCTCGGCCAGTTGCTCTTCTGTAGGCAGGAACTCGATGGCCCGGTCCAGCTTGCCGCGACTTTCCAGGTCGGCCATCAGGCGCTTGTACTCGGAAATCCGCTCACGCGCCCGGCGCGCCGCCAGCGACAGTGCCTGGGTCTGCTTGTAGTTGTTGCCCAGCACCAGCGCAGACACTTCGTCGGTCATGCTGCCCAGCAACTGGTTGCGCTGCTTCTCGGTCATGTCACCGGCCTGCACCACCTCGTTGAGCAGGATCTTGATGTTGACCTCGTGGTCGGAGCAGTCCACGCCACCGGCGTTGTCGATGAAGTCGGTGTTGGTCGCGCCGCCGTTGAGGCCGAACTCGACCCGACCCAGCTGGGTCATGCCCAGGTTGCCGCCCTCGCCCACCACCTTGCAGCGCAGCTCGTTGCCGTCCACGCGCAACGCGTCGTTGGCTTTGTCGCCCACATCGGCGTGGCTCTCTTCGCTGGACTTGACGTAGGTGCCGATACCGCCGTTCCACAGCAGGTCGACCGGCGCCTTGAGCAGCGCATTGAGCAGCTCGGTCGGGGTCAGCTTGTCGGCCTCGATGGCAAAGCGTTCCTTCATCTGCGGGCTGATGGCGATGCTCTTGGCACTGCGCGAGAAGATCCCGCCACCTTCGGACATGATGCTGGTGTCGTAGTCGCTCCAGGCCGACCGCGGCAGGTCGAACAGGCGCTTGCGCTCGGCAAAGCTGCTGGCAGGCTCCGGGTTCGGGTCGATGAAGATATGCAGGTGGTTGAAGGCGGCCACCAGTTGCAGCTTGTCTGACATCAGCAGGCCGTTGCCGAACACGTCGCCGGCCATGTCGCCCACACCGACCACGGTGATCGGGTCCTGCTGCACGTTGATGCCACGCTCGCGGAAATGGCGCTGCACGCCAACCCACGCACCACGGGCGGTAATCCCCATCTTCTTGTGGTCGTAGCCGGCCGAACCGCCCGAGGCAAAGGCGTCGCCCAGCCAGAAGCCGTAGTCGATGGCGATGCCGTTGGCGATGTCCGAGAAGGTCGCGGTGCCCTTGTCGGCCGCCACCACCAGGTACGGGTCGTCATCGTCGTGACGCACCACGTTGACCGGCGGCACCAGCACGCCATCCTTGAGGTTGTCGGTAATGTCCAGCAGGCCGGAAATGAAGATGCGGTAGCAGGCGATGCCTTCGGCCTGGATATCGTCGCGGCTGCCGCCCAGCGGCAGCCGGCGCGGCAGGAAGCCACCCTTGGCACCTACCGGCACGATCACCGAGTTCTTCACCTGCTGCGCCTTCACCAGGCCCAGCACTTCGGTGCGGAAGTCCTCTTCGCGGTCCGACCAGCGCAGCCCGCCGCGTGCCACGTTGCCAAAGCGCAGGTGCACGCCCTCGACCCGCGGCGAATACACGAAGATCTCGAACTTGGGCACCGGCTTGGGCAGCTCGGGAATCAGCCTTGGGTTGAACTTGAAGCTGAAGTACGACTTGGCCTGGCCATTGGCGTCGGTCTGGTAGAAGTTGGTGCGCAGGGTGGCCTTGATCAGGTCCAGGTAGCGACGCAGGATGCGGTCTTCGTTGAGCACCTGCACGTCGTCCAGCGCGGTCAGGATCGCCTGTTCCAGGCGTTGCTGCTTGTCGTCCAGGTCATCCCCGGCCAGCTTGCGCGCCAGGTAGAAGCGGGTCTTGAACAGCCGGGTCAGCTCGCGGGCGATGTCGGTATGGTTGTTCAGGGTGCTGGCGATGTAGCCCAGGTCGAAGCCCAGGCGAATCTGCTTGAGGTAGCGGGCATAGGCGCGCAGCAGCGCCACGTCGCGCCACGGCAGGCCGGCGGTCAGTACCAGACGGTTGAACGCATCGTTTTCGGCGTCGCCGTTGACGATGTGCACGAAGGCGTCCTGCAGGGTGTCGTTGAGCTGCTGGATATCCAGGTTCAGGCCTTCGCTGTAGGTGAAGGCAAAGTCATGAATCCAGAACTCGCGGCCATTGCTGTGGCGAAGACGGTACGGGAACTCGCCCAGTACGCGCAGGCCCAGGTTTTCCAGGATCGGCAGCACGTCCGACAGCGCCAGCGGGGTGTCGGCGTGGTACAGCTTGCAGTGCAGTTGCTGTTTGCCGGCCTGGGTCAGCGGCTGGTAGAAGCTCATCACCAACGGCTTGCTGTCGGACAGGGTCAGCAGGTGCTGCATGTCCACCACCGCCGAATGCGCGGCAAAGCGCTCGCGGTAGCCGGCCGGGAAGCCTTTGGGGAAGTCGGCCAGCACATTGGTGCCCTGGGCCTCGCCGAAGCTCTCGACGGTCAGGCTGGCATAGTCGTCCTGCCACGAACGGCAGGCCTGCACCACTTCGTTTTCCAGCTGCTGGGGGTCGATGTCGATGCGGTTTTTCGGGTCGACTCGCAGAATCAGTTGCACGCGGGCCAGCACCGACTCGGAGAAGAAGGTCCAGAACTCGCAGTCGCTGGCCTTCAGGCGCTCCATCAGCACCTGCTGGATCTTCTGGCGCACCTCGGTGGAATAGATGTCGCGCGGCACATAGGCCAGGCAGTAGCAGAAGCGCCCGTAGGGGTCCTTGCGCAGGAACACGCGAATCTTGTTGCGCTCCTGGATCTGCACGATCGACATCACGGTGCTGAACAGCTCATCCACCGGGGTCTGGAACAGGTCGTCGCGCGGCAGCACCTCAAGTACCTGGGCCAGCTCCTTGCCCAGGTGGGCCTTGGCGTCGAAGCCCGAACGGCGCTCCACTTCGGCGACCTTGCCGCGAATGTACGGGATCACCCGCACACTTTCGCCATACACCGACGAGGTGTACAGGCCCATGAAGCGGCATTCCTTGATCACCTTGCCGTCGGCGTCCAGCTGGCGGATCGACACGTAGTCCGGGTAGGCCGGGCGGTGCACGCGGCTGGGGTGCGCGGCCTTGGCGAACGACAGCAGCAGCGGCTCGTTGAGGTAATTGACGGCGTAGTCTTCGATGCGCAGGTCGTCGGCGCTGAGGCCGCTGCGCAGGCGGCGGGTCAGGCCGAGGAAGGACTGCTCGTCATACTCCAGCTGGCCGCCCTGGGCGTCGGCCTTGACCACGAACTCTTCGTAGCCCAGGAAGGTGAAATGGTTGCTCACCAGCCATTGCAGGAAGCTCTTGACCTCGTCCTTCTCGGCAGCGGCCGGGGCGTAGGCCGTGTGGTCGATCAGCTCGAGCAGCTCGCGCACCTTGGCCTTCATCGGCTCGAAATCGGCCACCACCACGCGCACTTCGGCCAGCACCTGCTCCAACTCGCGGGCCAGCAGGTTGAGCTCGGCGGCATTGGCGCAGCGGTCGATCTCCAGGTACATCAGCGATTCCTGCAGGATGCCCTCACCCTGGGTGCCCTTGGGCAGAATCTCCAGCAGCTCGCCCTTGGCCCCGCGACGCACGCTGAGCACGGTGGTCTGCAGGGTATGGATGCTGTAGCCGCGGCGGTTGAGCTCGGTACGCACCGAGTCGACCAGAAACGGCAGGTCATGGTGCAGCACTTCCACGGCCGTGTGGGTGGACTGCCAGCCGTGGCGTTCGTAATCGGGGTTGTAGACCCGAACCTGGGGTTCGGTGTGGTCGAAGCGTTCGATGATGCGCCAGGCCGAGAGGGTGCAGCCGGCCAGGTCGGAGAGGCGACGCTGGGTCAATTCGTCAAGAGAGATGATGCCAAAGAACTGCTCGGCAAACAGCGCCACTTGTGGCAGTGCCTGTTCCCCGATGTGCTGCGCCAGGGCCGCCTGCAGTTGATGCTGGAAGTCGGCTTTGCTGGCTGCGGTGAAAAACGCCATCTGTGGTACTCCGCTTGGGCTTGTTATTGAGTGAAGCGTCGCGCACATGCCGTCATGCTCGGATCAACCATAGCCAACCACACGCTGGGTGTCGTCGGGTTGTCCATCGACAGGGCAGCTTAACGACTGGCCGGTCACCCCTGCTTGCGATGCTGCGACATATTCGGTCAATCAGCGGCAGGCGGCGATTTATCCATTGACCGAAGACTGGCACACTCGCGTTTCACTTCTTGACCACCGAGCCGTCCATGCAACTGACCACCCCCCTGCTCTTCGCCACCCCCTGCGATGATGAAGAAGACAACATGGCCACCCTGTGCTGCCACAGCGACAAGGGCCAGATGTTCCTCATGACCCGCTACCCGGACGAAGACACGGTGGACATCACCCTGGATGACGAACCGAGCACACTGGACGGCATCAAGGTCACCCTCAGTGCCAGGCGCCTGCTGATCGAAGTGGCACCGGGAGACGCCGACGTGTTCAACGGCGCCGATCATCTGGAAATCACCCTCAGCAGCGACGGCACCGACCTCGCCGAAGTCGAGCAGACCCTGCAGAACATCCTCAAGGGCACCGGCACCTACGTCAGCGAGCTGTAACCCCGTCAAGGAGCCCCCATGCCCCAGCCGATCTTCGACGCCCACTGCCACATCATCGACCCGCGCTTCGCGCTGGTGCCCAACAACGGCTACCTGCCCGAGGCCTTCACCACCGAGGACTACCTGGCGGCCGTCACGCCGCTGGGCATCTGCGGCGGCGCGGTGGTGTCGGGTTCGTTCCAGGCCTTCGACCAGGGCTACCTGCTGGCCGCCTTGAAACAGCTGGGCCCAGGCTACGTGGGGGTGACCCAGGTGCCGGCCGGCATCAGCGATGCCGAGCTGCTCGCGCTGGATGCCGCCGGCGTGCGTGCACTGCGCTTCAACCTCAAGCGCGGCGGCTCGGCGCAGGCCGATCAGCTCGAAGCCATGGCCCTGCGCGTGTTCGAACTGGCCGGCTGGAACGTCGAGCTGTACGTCGATTCGCGCGAGCTGGGCGAGCTGACCCCGCTGCTGCGCCGCTTGCCGGCGGTAAGCATCGATCACCTGGGCCTGCGCCGCGACGGCCTGCCGGCGCTGCTGCAACTGGCCGAGGCAGGTGTGCGCATCAAGGCCTGCGGCTTTGGCCGGGTCGATTTCGATGTGGCCGCTGCCTTGCGCGACATCGATGCCGCCAACCCCCACGCCCTGATGTTCGGCAGCGACCTGCCCTCCACCCGCGCACCGCGCCCGTTCGACCCGGCCGATATCCAGCTGATCCGCCACACGCTGGGCAGCGCCAGTGTCGAGCGCGTGCTGTGGGGTAACGCACGGGCGTTCTATCGCCTGCAACCCCAGGCACATTCTTGACAACATGCGGCTGCACGGGCATTGTCTGACAACCTGACCTACTGGCTTTATCCTTCATGCTCGAGCTTCAACGCCCCGACACCCTGGTGGAACGCGTCGTCAGCGCCATCCGCACCGAGATCGACTCGGGGCGCCTGGCTGCCGAAGCACGCCTGCCCACCGAGCAGCAACTGGCCGAACAGCTGAATGTCAGCCGCTCGGTGGTGCGCGAGGCGATCTCCCAGCTCAAGGCCGATGGCGTACTGATCGCCCGGCGCGGGCTGGGCTCGTACATTTCGCAGAATCCGACCGGCACGGTGTTCCGCTTCCCCAGCAACAACGGGCGCAGTGCCGACCTGGTGCAGATGTTCGAAGTGCGCCTGTGGATCGAAACCCAGGCCGCTTCGATTGCCGCCCAGCGCCGCGACCAGGCAGACCTGGCGCGCATGGCCAAGGCCCTGCAGGAAATGATCGACAAGCGCAGCCAGTTCGACGTGGCGGCGGCTGCCGACGTGGAGTTTCACCGCGCAATTGCCGAAGCCAGCAAGAACGACTACTTCGTCGCCTTCCATGACTTTCTGCGCGGCCAGCTGGCTGCCGCGCGCAAGACCGCGTGGGAGAACTCGGCGGCGCATTCGGTGGGCGGCTCGGCCGACGCCAATCGCGAACACCAGGCGCTGTACCAGGCGATTGCCGACGGTGACCGCCACCGCGCCGCGGCCTGCGCCGAAGCGCACCTGCGGGCCTCGGCCAAGCGCCTGAAGCTGGACCTGCCAGCCATGGAATGAACATCACGTGACGGGCGCTGCGGGTCAGCGCCTTTTTCTTCGCACTACTTAGTCTGACAACCTGATAACCAGATAAGAATACCAAGGTGACCCCTGCATGATTTACGACTACTGCATCATCGGCGGCGGCATCGTCGGCCTCGCCACCGCCATGGCGCTGCTCAAGCGCCAGCCTGGCGCCTCGCTGGTCATCCTGGAGAAGGAAACCACACTGGCCCGGCACCAGACCGGCCATAACAGCGGGGTCATCCACGCCGGCATCTACTACGCACCCGGCAGCCTCAAGGCCGACCTGTGCAAGCGCGGCGCCCAGGCCACCAAGGACTTCTGCGACACCCACGCCATCAAGTACGAGGTGTGCGGCAAGCTGCTGGTGGCGTCCAACCCGCTCGAGGTGCAACGCATGCAGGCGCTGTACGAGCGCTCGCAACAGAACGGGCTGAAGGTCGAGCGCCTGGATGCCGCCGAACTGCGCCGTCGTGAGCCGAACATCGTCGGCCTGGGCGGGCTGTTCCTCGATGCCACCGGCATCGTCGACTACAAGCAGGTGTGCCAGGCCATGGCCAAGGTCATCCAGGCCGCCGGCGGCGAGATCTGCCTGGACACCCGCGTGGCGGCGATCGCCGAAAGCGGCGACAGCGTCACCATCAGCAGCGAAGACCGCGTATGGCGCGCCAGGCAGCTGGTCGCCTGCGCCGGCCTGCAGTCGGACCGCCTGGCGGCGCTGGCCGGGGTCAGGATCGACCACCAGATCATCCCGTTTCGCGGCGAATACTTCCGCCTGCCAGCCACCAAGAACCAGATCGTCAATCACCTGATCTACCCGATCCCCGACCCGGAGCTGCCGTTTCTGGGCGTGCACCTCACCCGCATGATCGACGGCAGCGTCACTGTCGGGCCGAATGCGGTGCTGGGCCTGGGCCGCGAGAACTACGGCAAGTTCTCGATCAACTGGCGCGACGTGGCGCAGTACGCCAGCTTCCCCGGCTTCTGGAAAACCCTGTGGAACAACCTCGGTTCGGGCACCACCGAGATGAAGAACTCGCTGTTCAAGCGCGGCTACCTGGAACAGTGCCGCAAATACTGCCCTTCGCTCGAGGTCGACGACCTGCTGCCCTACGAGGCGGGCATCCGCGCCCAGGCGGTGATGCGTGACGGCACCCTGGTGCACGACTTCCTGTTCGCCGAGACCCCGCGCATGGTCCACGTGTGCAACGCACCGTCGCCGGCAGCCACCTCGGCCATCCCGATCGGCGAAATGATCGCCGACCGCCTGCTCACACCACGCTGATCCGCATTGCTGCACGGGCGCCCGCCGCCCGCTTGAAAATAACTACAAAGACCAACAAGGAATCTCTCGATGTCGGTACATGAAGCGGTCACCACCGCAACCGAAACCCCGGAACAGAACAGGAAGCGCCTGCGCAAGGTCGCGGCGGCCACCATCTTCGGCTCGATGCTGGAGTGGTACGACTTCTACCTGTACGCCACCATGGCGGCCATCGTGTTCTCGAAGATCTTCTTCGACGCCAGCAACCCTCAGGTTGCCTCGCTGCTGGCCTTCTCCACCTTTGCCATCGGCTTTATCGCCCGCCCGTTCGGCGGCGTGCTGTTCGGCTACCTGGGCGACCGTTTCGGGCGCAAGCAGGTACTGGTGGTGACCTTCTGCATGATGGGCCTGTGCACCACGCTGATCGGCCTGATCCCCAGCTACGCCAGCATTGGCATCTGGGCGCCGATCATCCTGGTGCTGGTGCGCATCATCCAGGGCCTGGGCGCGGGCGCCGAGCTGTCCGCCGCGGCCGTGACCAGCTACGAACATGCCAGCGAAGGCAAGCGCGGCAGTCAGGGGGCCTGGCCTGCGCTGGGGCTCAACCTGGGCCTGCTGCTGTCGTCGCTGACCGTGTACCTGCTGACCATGAACGGCAACGACTTCCTGCTCTCGGGCGGCTGGCGCATCCCGTTCATCTGCAGCATCGTGCTGGTGGGCGTGGGCTTCTGGGTACGCCGCAGCATTCCGGAAACCCCGCAGTTCGCCGAACTCGAGCAGGCGCCGAAAAAAGCCAAGGTGTCGCCGCTCAAGGCGCTGTTCAAGAACGACCTCAAGGGCCTGGCCGTGGTGTTCTTCGTGGCCATCGGCTACAACGCCCTGAGCTATATCTTCAAGACCTTCTCGCTGGCCTACCTGACCCAGTTCAAGGGTGTGGAGGCCCACGTGACTTCGCTGTCGGTGACCATTGCCAGCCTGGTGGCGATCGTGGCGGTGCCATGCTTCGGCTGGTTGTGCGACAAATGGAGCAGCAAGGCCGTGCTGATCATGGGCGGTCTGTTCTCGGTACTGTTCGCGTACCCGTTCATGGCCCTGCTCAACACCGCCGAGCCGCTGATGATCTACATCGCCATCGCCATTGGTACCGGCCTGCTGGCGCCGATGATGTTCGCCCCGCAGGGTTCGTTCCTCAGCCGCCAGTTCCCCACGGCCACGCGCTCATCGGGCTTTGGCACCGGGCGCGAGATCGGCACCGCGGTGGCCGGTGGCCTGGCGCCACTGGGCGGCCTGGCACTGGTGGCCAGCTCGCCGACCCATTCGACCGACGGCGTGGTGGCGATCCTGGCGATTGCCGCAGTGTTCGTGGTGGTGTTCGCCCTGTGTGACCAGGGGCGCAAGCACTCCAGCTTCAAGAACTGACTCGCCTGGCTAATCATCGCGGGTCAAGCCCGCTCCCACAAGAACAGCGCCGACCTTGTGGGAGCGGGCTTGACCCGCGATGGCGGCACCGATGATTTGTGATCTGCGCTCAAATTTACCCACCCACCATTAGTCGCCGCACCCCCGGATGGATTAAAGTATCAGCCCCTGCCCGGGCGTTGTTGCCCTCCCCCCGGGCGCACGCCCAGGAACCGTCCCGATGGAACATCGTGAAGCGCTCATCGCGCTGCGCACCTTTCTCTCCACCCAGATTCTTGGCCAGGAAAAACTGGTCGAGCGCCTGCTCATCGTGCTGCTCGCCGATGGTCATATGCTGGTGGAGGGTGCGCCGGGCCTGGCCAAGACCAAGGCCATCAAGGAACTCGCCGAAGGCGTCGAGGCGCAGTTCCACCGCATCCAGTTCACCCCCGACCTGCTGCCCGCCGACATCACCGGCACCGAAATCTATCGCCCTGAAACCGGCAGCTTCGTGTTCCAGCAGGGTCCGATCTTCCACAACCTGGTGCTGGCCGACGAAATCAACCGCGCCCCGGCCAAGGTCCAGTCGGCCCTGCTCGAGGCCATGGCCGAGCGCCAGGTCAGCGTGGGGCGCAGCACCTACGAGCTGTCGCCCCTGTTCCTGGTGATGGCCACGCAGAACCCCATCGAGCAGGAAGGCACCTACCCGCTGCCCGAAGCCCAGCTCGACCGTTTCCTGATGCACGTGAAAATTGGCTTTCCCGATGCCGCCGTGGAGCGGCGCATTCTGCAGCAGGCGCGCGGCGAGGCGCTCAACGGCGAAACCAAGCCCGAACGCCGGGTCAGCCAGCAGGCGATCTTCGCCGCACGCAAGGAGATCCTCGGCCTGTACATGGCCGACGCAGTGGAGGAGTACCTGGTGCAACTGGTGATGGCCACCCGCACCGGTGCCAAGTACGACGCCGAACTCGGCGACTGGATCGCCTACGGCGCCAGCCCGCGGGGCTCCATTGCCCTGGACCGCTGCGCACGCGCCCACGCCTGGCTGGCCGGACGCGACTTCGTGAGCCCCGAAGACATCCAGGCGGTGCTGTTCGACGTGCTGCGCCACCGCATCATTCTTTCGTTCGAGGCCGAAGCGGCCGGTATCGACCAGGACCGGGTGATCCAGCGCATCCTCGACGTCGTCGCCGTGGCCTGAAGCCATGCCTCTTTCAGCGCAGGCCGAGCCCGGCATCCGCATCGGCCTTTCCGAGCTGATCGAGATGCGTCATCGCGTGCGCGAGGTGCAGCTGTTCTCCGCCCCCGGGCAACGCAGCCCGCTGGTGGGCCTGCATCACTCGCGCCTGCGCGGGCGCGGCGTGGACTTCGACCAGGTGCGCGTTTACCAGGCCGGCGACGATGTGCGCAACATCGACTGGCGAGTCACCGCCCGCACCCAGGAACCCCACACCAAGCTGTTCCACGAAGAGCGCGAGCGGCCCATCTTCATTTTGGTCGAACAGAGCCGACGCCTGTTCTTCGGCTCCGGACTGATGTTCAAGTCGGTACTTGCCGCCCAGGCCGCCGCCCTGATCGGCTGGGCCGCGCTGGGCCACAACGACCGCATCGGCGGCCTGGTGTTCGGCGATAACGAGCACTATGAAATCAAGCCACGGCGCAGCAAGCAGAGCCTGCTGCAACTGCTCAACCGCCTGGCGCGGGTCAACCAGTCGCTGCACACCGAGGCCCAGCCCCAGGGCGACAACCTCAACATCGCCCTGCGCCGCGCCCGCGAAGTGCTGCGCCCGGGCAGCCTGGCCATCGTGATCTGCGACGAACGCGCGCTCACCCCCGGGGTGGAGCAACAGATGAGCCTGCTGGCGCGCCACTGCGACCTGCTGCTGCTGCCAGTGTCCGACCCACTCGACCACGCCCTGCCCGCCGCCGGCTTGTTGCGCTTTGCCCAGCGCGGCGCACAGCTGGAGCTCGATACCCTGGATGCCAACCTGCGCAAGAGCTATCGCCAGCAGAGCGAGGCACGCATCGAACGCTGGGAACTGCTGGCCCAGAAACTGCGCGTGGTGCTGATGCCCTTGAGCACCCAGAGCGAAATGATCGAGCAACTGCGCGAATACCTCGACCCGCAACGTTCGGGTAAAAGCCGATGAACCCACTGGACGCACTGCAACCGCTGATCGCCCCCGCCCCCATCGGCGCGTGGCCGCCCGCGCCGGGCTGGTGGGTGCTGCTGGCATTGCTGCCCGTGCTCGCCTGGGGCCTGTGGCGGCTGCGTCACTGGCGCCCGCGCAAGGCTCCGCTGCCACGCGCCGAACAACCGCTGGAACCGATCCGCATCGCCGCCCTGGCAGAGCTGGCGGCGCTGCCCAAGCCCTACGACGGCGCACCGGCCGGTGCCTGGCTGCAGCAGATCAACGCCCTGCTCAAACGCCTGTGCCGCAACCACTACCCCGACAGCCACAGTCACACCCTCAACGGGCGCAAGTGGTTGGCGTTTCTCGACAACCGCTGCCCGGCCGCCGGCCTGACCCGCTGGATGGTACTGGTGGAAGGCGCCTACAAGCCCGAGTGCCGGCTTGACGACAAGGCCATCGCCGGGCTCAACCAGGCGGTCGACACCTGGATTCGCAAACATGTTTGAACTGGCCTGGCCGTGGGTCTTCGCGCTGTTGCCGCTGCCGTGGCTGGCCCGTCTGCTGCTGCCGGCCGCCGACAGCGGCGAACCGGTGCTCAAGGTGAGCTTTCTGGACGAGCTCGAAGGCCTGGCCGGGCGCCGCGCGCGGCTCAACCTGCCGACCTGGCGCCAGCAGGCGCCGTTCGTGCTGGTGTGGCTGCTGTTGCTGTGCGCCGCCGCACGCCCGCAATGGCTGGGCGAGCCGCTGCCGGTGGCCGCCAGTGGGCGCGACCTGCTGGTGGCGGTGGATGTATCCGGCTCGATGGACTTCCCCGACATGCGCTGGGACGACGAGGACGTCAGCCGCCTGACCCTGGTCAAGCAACTGATGGGCGACTTTCTGCAAGCGCGTGAAGGCGACCGCGTGGGGCTCATCCTGTTCGGCAGCCAGGCCTACCTGCAGGCCCCGCTGACGTTCGACCGACGCACCGTGCGCAGCTTTCTCGACGAGGCGCAGATCGGTATCGCCGGCAAGAACACCGCCATTGGCGATGCCATCGGCCTGGCGGTCAAGCGCCTGCGCATGCGCCCTGCGCAAAGCCGCGTGCTGATTCTGCTGACCGATGGCGCCAACAACGGCGGGCAGATCCATCCGCTGACCGCCGCGCGCCTGGCCGCCCAGGAAAGCATCAGGATCTACACCATCGGCATCGGCGCCGACCCGGACGAAACCGGCACCGCCGGCATGCTCGGGCTCAACCCGAGCCTGGACCTGGACGAAGCCTCGCTCAGGGAGATCGCCGAGGTCACCCACGGCGCCTACTTCCGCGCCCGCGACGGCAACGAACTCAACGCCATCGGCCAGACCCTCGACCGCCTCGAGCCGGTAGCCCAGCAACCGACCCAGGCGCGTACCGCGCATGCCCTGTACAGCTGGCCGCTGGCCCTGGCGCTGGGCCTGAGCGTACTGCTGGTGGTGCGCGATCGCTGGCCCGACAACCTGCTGCAACGCCTGCTGCGCCGGCCGCACTTTCTGCAGCCGCATCCCGAATGGCGCGAGCGCCTCAAGCGCCTGCGCCTGCGGAGGCGTCGATGATCGAGCTCTGGCCCCAATGGTTGCGCCCGGCCTGGCTGTTGCTGCTGCCGCTGCTCGGCTGGCTGCTGTGGAAGCTGTGGCACCGGCAAAAGCGCGCCGGACGCTGGCAGATGATCCTGCCCGCGGCGTTCCATGCCGTGCTGCTGGGCGGCGGCAATGGCCGCGACAGCAAGCTGCCGTGGATCGCCCTGGGCCTGGCCTGGCTGCTGGCCGTGCTGGCCCTGGTCGGCCCCAGCTGGGAGCGCCTGGAAGAGACCCGCCAGCGCGCCGCCGACCCGCTGGTGGTCATGCTCGAACTGACCCCGCAGATGCTCGCCGACGACACCCCGCCCAACCGCCTGCAGCAGGCCAGACGCAAGCTGCTCGACCTGCTCGAACACCGCCGCGACAGCCAGACCGCGATCATCGTGTATGCCGGCAGCGCACACACCCTGGTGCCACTGTCCGACGACCTGGCCACCAGCCGCAACCTGCTCGACGCCCTGGACCCCGCCATCATGCCGCAACCTGGTCAGCGCGCCGACCTGGCGGTACGCAAGGCGCTGGCACTGCTGGCCCAGGGCGCGCTGGGCCAGGGGCGCCTGCTGCTGATCGGCTCCTCGCTCAGCCCGCAGGAACGTCAGGGCATCACCCAGGCACTGGGGCGTCATGGTCCCAAGCTGCTGATGCTGGGCGTGGGCACCCCCGAAGGCGCGCCGGTCAGGCAGACCAACGGCGAATACCTCAAGGACGTGGACGGGGCAATCCTGGTTCCGCGCCTGGACAGCGCCGAGCTCAAGGCCTTCATCAACAGTACCGGCGGGCGTTACCGCAAGGCGCGCATCGACGACCTCGACCTGCGCGGCCTGGGCCTGTTCGACAATCCCCAGGCGCTGCGCGCCGACGGCCAGACCCTGCAACTGGACAGCTGGGCCGACCAGGGCTACTGGCTGCTGATCCCGCTACTGCTGCTGGCCGCGTGCGCTGGCCGGCGTGGCTGGCTGTTCTGCCTGCCGCTGCTGCTCGGCCTGCTGCCGCAACCGAGCTACGCCTTCACCTTCAACGACCTGTGGCTGCGTCCCGACCAGCAGGGCCAGCGCCTGCTCGAACAGCAGCGTCCGGCCGAGGCCGCCCGCCACTTCGAAGACCCGCAATGGAAAGGCATGGCGCTGTACCAGGCTGGCGACTATGCTGGCGCCGCCCGTGAATTCGCACGGGCCAGCAGCGCCAGCGCCCATTACAATCGCGGCAATGCCCTGGCCCGCAGCGGCGAACTGGAGGCGGCCGTGGATGCCTGGGAGCAGGCCCTGGAGCTGGAGCCCGAGCTGGAAGCGGCCCAGGCCAACAAGGATCTGGTCGAGCAACTGCTGCGCCGCCAGCCCGAACAGCCCCAGCAACCGCCGGCCACCGAAGACCCGCCTCAGGGCCGGCCCGACCTGCCGACCGATTCGGCCAGCAACGGCCAGCAATCGAACAGCAGCGACAGCAGCCAGGGCGATGCCAAGGCCGGCGCCGGCGAAGACACCGCCACCGCGCCAGAGCACGCGCACAACGCCAGCGAGCCGCCGGACGAAGACACCACCCGGCCACCGCAGCGCCCCGTCGACAGCAGCCTGGATGCCGAGCAGCGCCAGGCCCTGGAACAATGGCTGCGCCAGATCCCGGACAACCCGTCCGAGCTGTTGCGCCGCAAGTTCTGGTACGAACAGCAACTGCATCAGGAAAGCCCCAAATGATCCGCGTCTGCGCCCTGGTTTTCAGCTTCTTGTTCGCCCTGCAGGTGCAGGCGGCGACGCTGCTCGCCAGCGTCGACCGCAGCCGCCTGATCGCGGGCGAAACCCTGGAGCTGACCCTGGAAATCGAAGACGTGACCCAGTTCGGCAAGCCCGACCTGACCCCGCTGCAGGCCGACTTCGAAGTGCGCGACACGCGCCAGGTCAACAGCCTCAAGAGCCTCGACGGCCAGACCCAGGCCAATACCCGCTGGATCATCACCCTGCGCCCGCGCCAGAGCGGCACGGTCCAGGTGCCGGTGCTGCACCTGGGCGAGGCGCAGAGCCAGCCGGTGACGTTGCAGGTACTGCCGGCCGAGGCGGCCAGCGACATCAGCCAGGCGCCGGTGAGCATCGATGCCAGCCTGGACGCAGACAGCGTGTACGTGCAGGCCCAGGCCGTACTGACCCTGCGCATCTACCACTCGGTGTCGCTTTACGATGACAGCAGCCTCAGCCCGCTGGTGATCGCCAATGCCCGGGTCGAACCGCTGGGCGAGTCGCGCACCTATGAAAAACTGATCAACGGCGTGCGCTTTGGCGTGATCGAGATGCGCTACGCGATCTTCCCCCAGCAAAGCGGCGCACTGAGCATACCCGCCCTGACCTTCAGCGCCACCAGCGCCGACGAGCCGGCCCAGGGCGACAGCGGCGCGGCACGTGGCAAGCAGGTACGGGTCAGTTCCACGCCGCTGCCCTTGCAGGTGCTGCCGATACCGGCCGAGTACCCCGCCGACCAGCCGTGGCTGCCGGCACGCAGCCTGAGCCTTGAGGAACGCTGGAGCCCGGACCCGGCGCAGACCCCGACCCAGATCGGCGACTCGCTGACGCGCAGCGTGATCCTCAGCGCCGACGGGCTGTCCAGTGCGCAACTGCCACCGCTGCCCGCCACCGAAGTCAACGGCCTGCGCCGTTACCCGGATCAGCCGCAACTGCGTGAAGAGGTCAGCGAACGCGGGCTGGTAGGCCTGCGCGAGGAACGCGAGGCGCTGGTGCCGACCCACAGTGGCGCACTGGAACTGCCGAGCCTCGAGGTGGTGTGGTGGAACACCCGCGAACAGCACGTGGAGCGCACCAGCCTGCCGGCGCGCGGGTTGAAGATCGAAGACAACCCCGCCCTCACGGCAGACACCCCGGCCAGCGTCGTCAACCTCGAGAACCGGCCGCTATGGCCGTGGCAACTGAGCACGCTGCTGCTGGCCCTGACCACCCTGCTCGGCTTCGCCCTGTGGTGGCGCGCACGCTCGCAGCCGGCGGTAATGCGTGCGGCGCAGAGCGGGCCGAGCCCGCGCACCCTGCTCGACGACCTCAAGCGTGCCTGTCAGGCCAACGACCCGCAGGCCACCCGCCAGGCGCTGGATGCCTGGGCCCGCCAGCAGCCCGAGACCCTGGCCGAGATGGCGGCGCGCTTCGTGCCGCTGTCGGATGCGCTGGACGGGCTCAACGGCGCGCTGTACAGCGAGAGCGGGCAATACTGGCAGGGCGATGAACTGTGGCGGGCGATCGGCACCATTCCCGCAGCCGAGCAGGCGCAGCCGAGCGCCGCCGAGAACGGCAGCCTGCCGCCGCTCTATCCCAAATAACGCGGCGCCTGCGCAGGGGCTATCGCAGCCCCCAAAACCTGCCACCCGCGTTACCATAGCCGGCTACCGGCTCGACCTTCACGGGACTTCCAATGCGTCTGTTTCACACCTCCGACTGGCACCTGGGGCAAACCCTGCATGGCCAGGAGCGCGACTTCGAACATGCCTGCTTTCTCGACTGGCTGCTCGGCCAGCTCAAGCTGCGCCAGCCTGACGCGCTGCTGATTGCCGGCGACATCTTCGACACCGTCAACCCGCCGGTCAAAGCCCAGGAGCGCCTCTACGACTTCATCGTCCAGGCCCACGAACAGCAGCCCAGGCTGAACATCGTGATGATCGCCGGCAACCACGACTCCGGCTCGCGCATCGAATTGCCCGCACCGCTGATGCGCCGTCTCAGGACCTACGCCCTGGGTCGCGTGCACTGGCTCGACGACGGCCAGCTCGACAGCGAGCGCCTGCTGGTGCCGCTGACCAACGCCAAGGGCAAGGTGACCGCCTGGTGCCTGGCCCTGCCCTTCCTGCGCCCGGCCGAAGTCACCGGTGCGCACCTGGGTGACGACTACCTGCGCGGCATCGGCCAGGTGCACGAATGGCTGATCGAGGCCGCCCTCAAGCAACGCAAGCCTGGCCAGGCGCTGATCGCCGTGAGCCACGCACACATGGCCGGCGGCTCGGTATCAGAAGACTCCGAGCGCAGCCTGATCATCGGCAATGCCGAGGCCCTGCCCGCCAGCCTGTTCGGCAGCCAGATCAGCTACGTTGCCCTGGGCCACCTGCACAAGCCGCAGAAGGTCAACCGCGAAGACCGCATCCGCTACAGCGGCTCGCCGATTCCGCTGTCGTTCTCCGAAATCGGCTATCAGCACCAGATCCTCGAAGTCGAACTCGACGGCGCCACCCTGACCAGTGTCGAACCGCGCCTGATACCGCGTGCCGTGCCCCTGCAACGCCTGGGCCCGGCGCCGCTGGTGGAGATTCTCGAACAACTCGGGCAACTGCCCCAGGTCGACCTGCTCGACGACCCGCAGCGCCAGCCCTGGCTGGAGGTGCGGGTGCGCCTGGACGAACCGCAGCCCGACCTGCGCCAGCAGCTCGAAGCCTGCCTGCAAGGCAAGGCCGTGCGCCTGGTACGCATCGCCGCCGAATACGCCGGCACCGGCGCCAGCGACGGCGAGGACGACACCCGCCTGATCGAGCTGGGCCAGCTCAGCCCCCACGACCTGTTCAGCCGTGCCTGGGAACAGGCCTACGGCACCGGCGTCGACGAACAGACCCTGGCCGACTTCGCCCTGCTGTTGCAGGACGTGCAGCAGGAGGAGGAACAGCCATGAAGATTCTTGCCATTCGCCTGAAGAACCTCGCCTCCCTGGCCGGCCCGTTCGAGATCGACTTCACCTGCGAGCCGCTGGCCAGCGCCGGCCTGTTCGCCATCACCGGGCCGACCGGGGCCGGCAAGAGCACCCTGCTCGACGCCTTGTGCCTGGCGCTGTTCGGCGCGGTGCCGCGGCTGAACAACATCGGCCGCGAGACCAAGCTGCCCGAGGTCGACAGCGAAATACTCACCAGCGACCCGCGCACCCTGCTGCGCCGCGGCACCGGCAGCGGCTTTGCCGAAGTCGACTTCGTCGGCATCGACGGGCGCCATTACCGCGCGCGCTGGGAAGCCAACCGCGCCCGTGACAAACCCACCGGCAAGTTGCAGGGCAGCCGCCAGAGCCTGCACGACCTGGACAGCAACCAGTTGCTGAGCAACCAGAGCAAGCGCGAATACGAGCAGATGATCGAGGCCCGCCTGGGCCTGAACTTCGAACAGTTCACCCGCGCCGTGATGCTGGCGCAGAGCGAATTCAGCGCGTTCCTCAAGGCCGACGACAAGGAACGCAGCGAACTGCTCGAAAAGCTCACCAACACCGCCATCTACAGCCAGCTGGGCCGGCGCGCCTACAGCAAGAGCAAGGAGGCCGAAGAGGCGCACAAGGCGCTCACCGACCAGGCCCAGGGCGTGATGCCGATGGCCGAGGAGGCACGCGCCGAGCTCGACCAGCGCCTCGCCGAGGCGCAGCGCCAGCTCAAGGCCGAACAGGCCCGCCTGCGCCTGCTCGAACAGCAGCGCAGCTGGTTCGCCGAACTCAAGCAGTTGCAGGACCAGCAGGCCGCCGCCAGCGAGCAGTTGCACAGCGCGCAGCAACAGTGGACGCAGTTGCAGGGCGAACGCCTGAACCTGAGCCGCCTCGAACAACTCGCCCCGCAGCGCCATCAGTTCGCCCGCCAGCGGGAGCTGGCCAGCCAGCTCAGCCCACTGGCAGCGAGCATCCAGCAGCAACGCCAGCAGCAGGCCGCGTTGCAGCAACGCCTGCAGCAGCTTGAACAGGCGCAGCAAGCCGCCGGTGAGCACCTGGCCACGGCCCTGGCCCGGCAGACCGAGTGCGCGCCGCTGCTGCGCCAGGCCTTCGCCGAGCAGCAGACGCTGGCGCGCCTGGAGCAGGAACTTGACCAGCGCAACGTTCAATGTCAGCACGCCGAACAAGCCAGTCGCCAAGGCCAGCAGCAGATCCAGGCGCTGATCGAGCGCCAGCAGCTCACCCACCAGCGCCTGGCCCAGGTCGACGAGCAGTTGAGCCAGAGCGCTCACCTGGCAAGCATCGGTGATGCCTGGAACGCCTACCGCGCCCAGTTGCAGCAACTGATGCTGGTCGGCAACCGCCTCAGCCAGGGCCGCGAGGAGCTGCCCGGCCTGCAGCAGCGCGCCGATGAGTGCGCACGCCAGTTGCAGGCACACCGTGAAAGCCTGGCCCTGCTCTACCACGAGGCCGGCGCCGAGCCCGAGGCGCTGGCCGAACAGATCGACCTGCTCGGCACCCTGCTGCAGGACAACCGCAAGCAGCAGCGCGCCGTCGAAGAGCTGTCCCGCCTGTGGGCCAGCCAGCAGGAGCTGACGCAACGCGCCCAGGCCCTGCGCGAGCGCCAGCAGGCAGCCCAGCAACAGCGTGAAGGCCTGATCGCCGAAGGCCTGCAGGGCAAGACCGAGCTGACCGCCGCCGAACAGGCCCTGCAGGTCACCCGCCAGGTGCTCGAACGTCAGCGCCTGGCCCGCAGCGCCAGCGTCGAGGAACTGCGCGCGCAGTTGCAGGACGACCAGCCCTGCCCGGTGTGTGGCAGCCAGGAGCACCCCTATCACCAGCCCGAAGCCCTGCTGCAAAGCCTCGGCCGGCACGACCAGACTGAAGAGGCCGGCGCCCTGCAGGCGGTGGAGGCGCTCAAGCTCAAGCTCGACGAACTGCGCAGCACCCTGGGCGGCGTGAATGGCCAGATCAAGGAGTACCTGCACCAGCAGGAACAACTGGCCGTCCAGCAGCAGGCACTGGCTCCTGGCCTGGAGGCGCACGCGCTGTATGCGCAACTCTCGGCACAGGATGTGGGCGAGCGCTCGGCCTGGCTGGAGCATCAGCTACGCCGCCTGAACGACGACATCGCCCGCGACGAGCAACGCCTCGCTACCCTGCTGACCCTGCAGAAAGACGCCGCCCGTGTGCAGCAGCAGGTGCAGGCGAGCGTCGAGGCGAACCAGCAGGCCGCGCAGCACCTGAGCCAGCAACAGCATGCGCTGCAGGCCGACGACGAACACCTGGAGCAGGCGCTGGCCGGCTTCGCCACGCTGCTGCCAGGCGACATTCTCGATGCCTTGCGCCGGGAGCCCGCCGCGACCTTCCTGCAACTGGACCAGCAACTGGCCCAGCGCCTGGAGCTGCTGGGCCGGCAAAAGGACGAGCAGCAGGAGCACGCCGAGCGTCAGCAGCAGCTTGAAAAGACCCAGGTGCAGCAACAGGCGCTTGAACTCAGCCATCAGGCCGTGCAGCAACAGGTCGATGCACTGCGCACCCAGCAGCAACAGGCCCGCGACGCCCTGACCGCGCTGATTGGCGAGCATGCCGGTGCCGAGCACTGGCAGCAGCACCTGGAACAGCAGGTCGAGGCAGCGCGCAGCGCGCAGGCAACGACCGGCCAGCAGTTGCAGCAGGCCCAGGCCCAGGCCATCGAGCGGGCTGCCGAACTCAAGGCAGACGAACAGCGTCTGGGCGCCCTGGAGCAGGAAAGCCAGCAGCTCGACCACGCCATCGGGCAATGGCGCCAGGGTCACCCGGAACTCGACGATGCCGGGCTGGACCAGCTGCTGGCGGTGGATGACGAGCAGGTCAGTCAACTGCGCCAGCGCCTGCAACAGGCAGAAAAGGCCATCGAGCAGGCCGGCGTGCTCGTCGCAGAGCGCGAACAGCGCCTGCAGCAGCATCAGGCCCAGGCCAGCGGCGAGGTACCCGCCGAGCAGCTGGAGCAGGCGCTGAGCGAGCTGCAGCAACACCTGGTGATCAGCGAACAGCAGTGCGCCGAACTGCGCGCCGAGCAGGCCGACGACCAGCGCCGGCAACTGGCCAACCAGGCCCTGGCCGAGCGCATCGCCCAGGCCCATGCCCAATGGCAGCGCTGGGCACGCCTGAACGCGCTGATCGGCTCGGCCACCGGCGACGTGTTCCGCAAGATCGCCCAGGGCTACAACCTCGATCTGTTGGTGCACCACGCCAACGCCCAGTTGCGCCAGCTGGCGCGGCGCTACCGGCTCAAGCGTGGCGGCAGCGCGCTGGGGCTGCTGGTACTGGATACCGAGATGGGCGACGAACTGCGTTCGGTGCACTCGCTGTCCGGCGGCGAGACCTTCCTGGTGTCGCTGGCACTGGCGCTGGGCCTGGCCTCGATGGCCTCGAGCACCTTGCGCATCGAGTCGCTGTTCATCGACGAAGGCTTCGGCAGCCTCGACCCGGAGTCGCTGCAACTGGCCATGGACGCGCTGGACGGCCTGCAGGCCCAGGGCCGCAAGGTGGCGGTGATCTCCCACGTGCAGGAAATGCATGAGCGGATCCCGGTGCAGATCCAGGTGCGGCGCCAGGGCAATGGGTTGAGCACGGTGGAGGTCAGCGGATGATCCTGTATTCGTTCCGCCGCTGCCCCTACGCGATGCGTGCGCGCATGGCCTTGCGCTACGCCGGTTGCCCGGTGCAGATCTGCGAAGTGAGCCTGAAGGCCAAGCCGGCCGACATGCTGGCGCTGTCGCCCAAGGGCACGGTGCCGGTGTTGAGCGTGGACGGTGAGGTACTGGAGGAAAGCCTGCAGATCATGCACTGGGCGCTGGCCCGGCATGATCCGCAAAACTGGGCGCTGCGGGACGACCCGAACGCAGCGCAGCAGGCCACGCAACTGATCGAGCGCAATGACACGCTGTTCAAGCAGCAGCTCAATCACTACAAGTATGCCGAGCGTTACCCGGAGCAGTCGCGCGAGACGTATCGTGCGCTGGCCGAGGCGGTACTGCTGGACCTGGAACAGCGTCTCGAGCGGCAGGCCTACCTGGTGGCGGCGCACCCGAGCATCGCGGACGTGGCGCTGATGCCATTCGTTCGCCAGTTTGCCGGGGTCGAGCCTGACTGGTTTGCCACAGCGCCCTACCCGCGCTTGCGCGTGTGGTTGCAGGGGTGGCTGGAGTCGGTGCTGTTCAAGGCGATCATGGCACGCTGACCAGCGAAGGGGCCGGTACTGACGCTACAAGGTCAGCACCGGAAACGATCAGTGCTGGACCTTGTGATCCAGCGCCGCATAGAAATTCGCGCTTTGCTGCAGGTACTTCTGGGTGTAGCTCGGGGTGGAGGATTTTTTCTCGCGGATCTCGACCTGGGCGCCGGCAGGCAGCACCACAGAGGCAGAAATGGCCGAAGCCGCGATAACCGAAAAAAGATTGAAGTTCATGGCAATGCCCTCGAAAGCGTCAGGTTGAAGTGGCCGGTTGGGCCGTGGTTCAAACCTACGCCGCTGCCGGCGCACTGAAAAATTCATTGCGCCAGTAGCGAATATCAAGGCGATTGATAGTTCAGTCGACGAACTTGAGGTCCGAAGGCGATTGCAGTGCCAGCGTCTGCACCACCTCGCCCAGCAGGCCGGTCTGCGCATCGCGCCGGATCACCACGATCTGGTTGCTCTGCTGGTTGCCGACCAGCACGTAGCCCCCGGTCGGGTCCAGGGTGAACTCGCGCGGGTGATCACCCTCCACCGAACGGCGCTGCACCTGGCGCAGGCTGCCATCCTGACGGTCGATGGCGAACACGATCAGTTCGTTGCGGGTGCCGCGGTTGCTCACGTACACGAAGCGCCCGTCGGCGGACACATGCACCGCGCTGGCCGCCTTGGCCGCGGCATCGGCCTGTTCGGTCAACGGCAGGATCTGGCGCTGGCTCAGGGTGCCGTCTTGGTAGTCGAACACCACCAGCTGTGCACTCATTTCCAGGGTCAGGTAGGCATGCTTGCCGTTTGGACCGAACGCCAGGTGACGCGGCCCGCTGCCCGGCGGCAGGACGACCGGGGTTGCCGCGCCCAGTGGCCGGGTCGGGGTCTGGGGCTGGTAGCGGTAGCCGATCACCTGGTCGGCGCCAAGGTCGCTGGCAAACAGGTATCGCCCGTCCGGGGACGGCACCACCGAATGCACATGCGGCCCGGCCTGGCGCTCGGGGTTCACCCCGCTGGCCACATGGCGCACCTGCTGCACCGACGCCGACAAACGGCCATCGGCGGCGACCGGCAACACGCTGAGGCTGCCGCCCGGCTCAGGCTTGACGCCGTAGTTGGCCACGAACAGATAACGCCCATCCAGGCTCAGGCTCGAGTGGGTCGGTTCGTCACCGTCGCTGGACACCTGGCTCGACAGGCTCAGTTCACCGCTGTCATGCGCCCGGGCAAAGCTGCTGACCTGGCCCTGGCCGTCACCGTTCTCGTTGACCGCGAACACGTTGCGCCGGTCCGGCGACAGCGTCAGCCAGGACGGGTTGCTGCTTCTGAGCACTTGCAGGGGCGTGGGGTCGAGCTGGCCGCGCTGGCTGTCGAAGCGGTAGCGGTAGATCCCGTCATGGGTGCCCACCAGCAGTTCATGGCCGTGGGCGTTGAGCGTCAGCGCCATGGCACTAGCGGTCAGCAGGGACATCAGCTGGCGTTTCATCGTCGTCCTCTTCAGAAGCGCGCAAGGCACTCATGCAGACTAGTTGATGCTCGCCCGTGTCGTCGCTGAGCTGCCAGTGCTCGCCGGCAAGCGTCGCGTTGCCGATCTGCTCGGGGCTGAACTGCCATTTCTTCAACGCACGGCCGTCCATCAATTCGATGCGCAGGCCCGTATCGTCGAAGGTGAAGTCGAATGCGTGCAGGCCATCGATCAACAGCATGTCGCAGGATTCAAGGGCTTGGGCAAGGGTGGTCATGGGGGGGTATCCCTGATTAAACACGCATGATACCCCAACCTTAAAAGCATCGCGGGTCAAGCCCGCTCCCACAAGGACCGCGGTAGTCATTGTGGGAGCGGGCTTGACCCGCGATGAAAACGACGCAGTGTGTCAGTGCGCGAAGATCGACTTGCTCTGGGTGCCCGCCATCTTCTCCGGCTTGATCAGGAAGCGTGCCAGCGCCGGCAACAGCCACAGCGCGCCGAACATGTTCCACAGCAGCATGAAGGTCAGCATCAGGCCCATGTCGGCCTGGAACTTGATAGCCGAGAAAATCCAGGTGCACACCCCGATCGCCAGGCACAACCCGGTGAACAGCACCGCCTTGCCGGTGGAGCGCAGCGTCTGGTAGTAGGCCTCCTGCAACGGCAGGCCGGCGCGCAGGAAGCTCTCCAGGCGGCTGTAGATGTAGATCCCGTAGTCCACGCCGATGCCCACGCCCAGCGCCACCACCGGCAAGGTCGCGACCTTGACGCCGATGCCCATGAACGCCATCAGCGCGTTGCCCAGCACCGAGGTCAGCACCAGCGGCAGCACGATGCACAGGGTGGCAGCAAACGAGCGGAAGGTGATCATGCACATCACCGCCACGCACAGGTACACCAGGATCAGGATGGTCAGCTCGGCCGACCGGATCACCTCGTTGGTGGCCGCCTCGATCCCTGCGTTGCCCGCCGCCAGCAGGAACTCCAGGCCCTCCTGGTCATGCTCGGCAGCGAATGCCTTGACCGCATCCACCACGCGGTCGAGGGTCTCGGCCTTGTGGTCGTTGAGGAACACCAGCACCGGCGCCAGCGAACAGTCGGCGTTGTACAGGCCCTCGGCACGCGACACCGAGGTGTTGAGGATGTCCGGGTTGCGCGACAGGCTTTCCCATTTCAGGTTGCCCTCGTTCATGCCCTTGATCATCTGCTTGGACACGGTCACCAGCGAGATCGCCGACTGCACCCCGGGGGTGTTCTCCATCTTCCACATCAGCTCGTCGACCGGCGCCATGGTCTTGTACACCGAGCAGCCTTCGGTCGGGGTCTTGACCATCACCACCAGCACGTCGGAGCTGGTGGAGTAGTTGTCGATGATGAAGGCGTTGTCCTTGTTGTAGCGCGAATCCGGACGCAGCTCCGGCGCACCCTGGTCGAGGTCGCCGATCTTCAGGTTCTGGCTGTACCACAGGCCGCCACCGAACATCGCCAGCGCCAGCAGCACCGACACCGGCGCCACCTTGGGGCTGGCGAAGCTGGACAGCAGGCGCCAGAACGGATGCTCGCGGGTCGCATCCTTCTTGCTGCGTTCGATGGCCTTCTTGCTGATGCCCACATAGGAGATCGCCACCGGCAGCAGGATCAGGTTGGTGAACACGATCACCGCCACGCCGATCGAGGCACCGATGGCCAGTTCACGGATGACCCCGATGTCGATGATCAGCAAGGTGATGAAGCCCACCGCATCGGCCAGGATGGCGATCATGCCCGGCAGGAACAGCTGGCGGAAGGTACGCCGCGCCGCAGTCAGCGCGTTCTCGGCCTCGCTGGACTGCAAGGCGATGCCGTTGATCTTCTGCACCCCGTGGGAGATGCCGATGGCGAAGATCAGGAACGGCACCAGCATCGAATACGGGTCGAGCCCGAAGCCCACCGCGTGCATCAGCCCCAGTTGCCACACCACCGCCACCAGGGTGGTGATGAGCACGGCAATGGTGCTGCGGATGCACCAGGTGAACCAGTACAGCAGCACCCAGGTGATCACCAGGGCGATGCCGAAGAACATCACCACCATCATCAGGCCGTCGATCAGGTCGCCGACCTTCTTGGCAAAGCCCACGATGTGGATCTTGACGTTGGGGTTCTGCGCCTCGAACTTGTTGCGGATCAGGTCTTCGAGCTGGTGCGAGAACGCCTGGTAGTCGAGCTTGATCTGGCGCCCCGGGTCGTTGGGGTCGGGGTAGGATTCGAGCAGCGGCACATCGACGATGCTCGACTTGAAGTTGTTGGCCACCAGCCGGCCGACCTGACCGGACTTGAGCACGTTGTTGCGCAGTTGCTCCAGGCTGTCGGGCGAACCGTCGTAGGTCTGCGGGATCACCTCGCCACCGGCGAAGCCCTCCTCGGTCACCTCGGTCCAGCGCACGCTGGGGCTCCACAGCGACTTGAGCGCCGAACGATCGACGCCAGGAATGTAGAACACCTCGTCGTGGATCTGGCGCAGGGTCTCCATGTACGCCTTGCTGAAGATGTCACCGTCCTTGGCCTCCACCGAGATCCGCACGGTGTTGCCCAGGTTGGCCAGGTCGTTGCGGTGCTCGATCATGTTCTGGATGAACGGATGCTCCAGCGGGATCATCTTCTCGAAGCTGGTGGACGGGCGAATCAGCATGGCCTGCCAGAACAGGAACAGGCTCACCAGCACACAGATGCCGATCACCGCCGGGCGGTTGTTGAATATCAGGCGCTCGAGCAGGCTCGCCTTGTCCTGGTTGTGCTGCATGTTGAACGACTCCTGACTGCTCATGGTTGCGCCCTCGCGGCGCCGGTGGCGGTAGCCAGGCGTGCCCCGCCCTGGCCGACCAGGATCAGCTGCCCATCGGCCTGGCCGCTCACGCCCGAAAGGGCGATACGGTCGGGCCGGTTGAACACGCTGAAGCTCTGGCCGTCATCGGTGCTGCGCAACACGCTGCCGCCGTTGCCCACCAGCACCAGGCTGCCGTCTTCGAGTAGCGTAGCGCTTGCCAGGCCGAATTCGAGCGCACCGCGCTCGCCCTGGAGCGCGATGGCCTGCCAGGTGCTGCCGAAATCGCTGGAACGGTACAGGTTGCCGCGCAGGCCGTAGACCAGCAGGGTATCGGCGCGGGCGGTACCGATCGCTCCGAACAGCGAGCCCTCGTAGGGGCCGTCGAGGTGTTCCCATGTCTGCCCGGCATCGCGGGAGCGGAACATGCTGCCCTGCTCGCCCACGATGAACAGGCCCGCGCCCTTCACGGCAGCGATGCCATTGAGGTGGTACTGATCGGGGTTGTCGAGGCGCTCTGCGACGTCCTGCCAGTGCGCGCCGCCGTCGGTGGTTTCGAACAGGCTGCCATAGGCCCCCACGGCCAGCCCGTGCCGGGTGTCCTGGAACCAGACATCCAGCAGCGGGGATTCGCGGGACGGGTCTTCGAACTGTTTGCTCCAGGTGGCGCCGCCGTCGCTACTGGCGAGGATCTGCGCATCATGGCCCACTGCCCAGCCGTGCTTGGCATCGGCGAAGTACACGGCAGTGAGCAGTTGGCGGCTGGGGACGCGGGCCTGGGTCCAGCTCTGGCCCTGGTCGTCGGAGAAGAGGATATGCCCGCGTTCGCCCACCGCCACCAGGCGCGGCCCGGCCTTGGCGATGTCGATCAGCAGGCTGTGGGAGGCCTTGTTCGAGGTCTGTGAATACACCGTCTGCGGTGTCGGGCCGTCATCGGCAGCCCCGGCGGTTGCGGCGAACAGCCCCAGGCCCAGGCTCAGCAAGACGCTGGCCGTGAATACATTCATAGTCCTCTCCCACATTATTGTTATTCGGTGCTACTGGCGGGGCTGGAAGCGGCAATCTAGAGCCCCGCGAATGCTGGCCTCAAGCTAGCAGGCTTTGGAAATGGATGACAACGTACAACGCGTTATGTTTTGTTAAGCGCGGCCTCTGGGTCGTGGATGTCGCGTTGTCCGCCCGCACCTTCATCATAAAAAAGGGGGCTGCCCCGAAAAGGCCAGCCCCCTGTTCAACCTGCCCTCAACCTCAGGCCAGGCTCTTGCTCACCACCTCGAACACATCGCTGGACAGCCCGCCCGAGCCGCGGATGCGCTCCAGCTCGGCCTTCATCAGCGCCTGGCGCGCGGCATCGTACTTGCGCCAGCGGGTCAGCGGCGCCAGCTGGCGCGAGGCGATCTGCGGGTTGAAGCCGTTCAGTTCGATCACCAGGTCCGCCAGGAAGCGATAACCCGAGCCATCGGCCGCATGGAAGTTGACCAGGTTCTGCCCGGCGAACGCACCGATCAACGCGCGCACCTTGTTCGGGTTCTTCAGGGTGAACGCCGGGTGCTCCATCAACCCACGCACTCGCGCCAGGCCGCCCGGCAACGGGCTGCCCGCCTGCACGCTGAACCACTGGTCCATCACCAGCGGGTTGTCCTTGAAGTGCTCGGCAAAACTTTGCAGTGCCCTGGCGCGCTCGTCCTGGAACGGCGAATTGACCAGCACGGCCAGTGCGGTCAGGCGTTCGGTCATGTTGTCGCACGCCTCGAACTGCTCGAGCGTCGCCTCCAGCACCTGCGCCCGGCCCGTGAGCATCAGGTACGACAGCGCGATGTTCTGCAGGCTGCGCCGGGCAAAGTGCTCGGCCTCGGCCACATAGGCGGTTTCGCGCGAGACCGCACGGTTGGCCTGGTAGCGCGCCCACAGCCCGTCGAACAGTTGCTCGGCCAGTTGCTGGCGGGCAAAGTCGCGGGCCGCATGAATCGCGTCCACATCGGCCACTTCGCTGATTTCGGTGAGGTAGGCCTCACTCGGCAGCGAGAGCATTTCGGCGACCATGGCCTGGTCGAGTGCCTCGTTGGCCAGCACGCTGCCCAGGGCAGTGACCAGGCGCTGATCGAGCACCAGGGCTTCACCGCGCTGATGCTGCGCGATCAGTTCCTGCAAGACCTGAACCGACAGTTGCTGGCCGGCTTCCCAGCGATTGAAGCCATCGCTGTCGTGCTGCATCAGGAACATGAGTTGGTCGCGGTCGTACGGGAAGCTCAGCTTGACCGGCGCACTGAAGCCGCGCAGCAGCGACGGCAACGGCCTGGCGGCCACGTCGACGAAGGTGAAGGTCTGCTCGGCCTCGGTCACCGACAGCACCCGCGTGGTCGCGCCCGCCTGCGTTTCGCCTTGCAGGCGCAGGGCAATGTCGTTGCCCTGGGCATCGAGCAGGCCCAGTTCGACCGGGATCACGAACGGCTGCTTCTCGACCTTGTCCGGGGTTGCCGGGCAGCTCTGGCTGAAGGTCAGACTGTAGGTCTGGGCAGCGGCGTCGTACGCCTCGCTGACGTTCAGGCGCGGCGTGCCGGCCTGGCTGTACCAGCGCTTGAACTGGGTCAGGTCGACGCCGTTGGCGTCTTCCATGGCCTTGATGAAGTCGTCGCAGGTCACGGCCTGGCCGTCATGGCGTTCGAAGTACAGGTCGCTGCCCTTGCGAAAGCCCTCGGCACCCAGCAGCGTGTGCACCATGCGCACCACTTCCGAGCCCTTCTCGTACACGGTCAGGGTGTAGAAGTTGGAAATCTCGATGAAGCTGTCCGGGCGCACGGCGTGGGCCATGGGGCCGGCGTCTTCGGCGAACTGGTGGGTACGCAGGTAGGCCACGTCCTCGATGCGCTTGACCGTGCGCGAGTTCATGTCGGCGCTGAACTCGGAATCGCGGAACACCGTGAAGCCTTCCTTGAGCGACAGCTGGAACCAGTCGCGGCAGGTCACGCGGTTGCCCGACCAGTTGTGGAAGTACTCGTGGGCCACCACCGCCTCGACCCGCTGGTGCGCGGCATCGGTGGCGGTCTCGGCACGCGCCAGCACGCAGCTGGAGTTGAAGATGTTGAGGCCCTTGTTCTCCATGGCGCCCATGTTGAAGTCGTTGACCGCCACGATCATGAAGATGTCCAGGTCGTATTCGCGGCCATACACCTCTTCGTCCCAGCGCATGGATTTCTTCAGGCTGACCATGGCGTGCTGGCACTTGTCGATGTTCTCCGGCTCGACATAGATGCGCAGGGTCACGTCGCGCCCCGACTGGCGGGTGAAGGTGTCTTCGACGCACCACAGGTCGCCGGCCACCAGTGCGAACAGGTAGGCCGGTTTCTTGAACGGGTCTTCCCAGGTGGCCCAGTGCCGACCGTCCTGCTGCGGCCCGCTGCCGATGGGGTTGCCGTTGGACAGCAGGACCGGGTAGCGATGCTGCTCGGCGATCACCGTGGTGGTGAAGGTGCTCATCACGTCCGGGCGGTCGAGGTAGTAGGTGATCTTGCGAAAGCCCTCGGCCTCGCACTGGGTGCAGAACATGCCGCCGGACTTGTACAGGCCCTCGAGCGCGGTGTTGGTCTCGGGGTGGATCTTCACGCTGGTGTCCAGGGTGAAGCGCTCGGCAGTGGGCTGCAGGGTCAGGTGGCTGTCGTCGAGCTGGTAGTCGTCAGCGCCCAGCGGCTGGTCGTCCAGCGCCACGCTGAGCAGTTCCAGCTGCTGGCCGTCGAGCACCAGCGCCGGCAGGCCGGCACCGCGCGCCGGGTTGCGGCGCATGACCAGCTGCGCGTGGACCAGGCTGTGGTCCTCGAACAGTTCGAAGGTCAGGTGCGTCTCGTCGATCAGGTACTCGGGTGCCTGATAGTCCTTGAGGTAGATCACTTGCGGCTGTTCGGTACGCATGTGGCGGTCCTTTTACTGATGCACGGCCAGCTGGTAGGCCGTGTACTTGCGAATATTGATCACGCCGGTATCGAAAATCAGGTACTGGCCCTTGATCCCCAGCAGGGTGCCTTCGGCGACAGGGTTCTTGTCCAGGTTGAAGCTCACGATCTTGCTCGGGTACGCCTCTACCGGGTAGCTGATTTCAATCGGCTCGACGTCGGTCAGCGGCTGGATCGCCTGCAGGCCGAAGCGGTCCTGCAGGCCCTTGAAACCTTCACTGCAGCTGTCGAACAACTGCTCGCGCACGGCCACCAGGTCGACCGCCTCGGCGTTGCCCTTGAGCAGTGCGCGCCAGTTGGTGCGGTCGGCCACCTGGCTGCGGAACAGGTCCTCGACCAGCCCGGACTGCTGCCGGGTGGCCACCCGCACGATCGGCAGGGCCTGGCTGGCGCCCTGGTCGAGCCAGCGCGTGGGCAGCTGGGTGGCGCGGGTGATGCCGACCTTGATACCCGACGAGTTGGCCAGGTACACCACGTGGTCGGTCATGCAGAACTGCTCGCCCCAGGCCGGGTCACGGCAGGTGCCGTGCTCGTAGTGGCAGCGCTCGGGGCTCATGATGCAGGTGTCGCATTGCGCCAGCCTGGTCATGCACGGGTAGCAGTAACCCTGGCTGAAGCTGGTCTTGGTCTTGCGCCCGCAGTGGGTACAGTGGATCGCGCCCAGGTATTCGAGACGCACGGTCTTGCCCAGCAGGGGGTTGACCGGCACTTCGACGTCGCCCAGGCGAAACGCGTATTGCACGACCGGCTGCTCGAGGCGCGCCGTCATCTTGCTGATGGAACCACGGCCGAGTTCGATCAATGGATCGCGTCCGACTTGAACAGGATGTTGGGCACCGGCGCGGACTTGGAGGCGCATTCCTGCGGGCCCATGTAGCCGGTACGCTGGTCTTCGGGCAGGTTCTGCATCTCCCAGGCGATCACGGCCTGCAACGACAGCTCCTTCTGCTCGGCGGTGAGCTTGCGCCCGTCGGACCATTTGCCGATTTCCACGGCCAGTTTCAGGCTGGCGTAGATCTCCGGGGTGATGTTTTCGATCATTTGCGCAAAAGTGGACATAGCGTCTCCAAAAATCAAGCTGACAGTTTACGCCGGGCCAGTGCCCCGCCCAAGAGCCCGCTGAGGCAGCCGACCAACAGCCCACCCACGTGGGCGGCGTTGGCGATCGCGCCGAAGCCGAGCAGGGTGATCAACCCCGACAGGCACAGCAGCAGCCATACCAGCATCATCACCAGCACGCCACGCGGCATGCGATACACCGGGTTCGGCGCCAGCCACTGGTACAGCCAGATGTGCCCGAGCAGGCCGTACAGCACCCCGGACAAGCCGCCGAACAGGCTGGGCCCGCCGAACACGAACTGCGCCATGTTCGACACCAGGCTGAACAGCAGGGTCAGCGACAGCAAGGCCAGGGTGCCCTGACGCAGCTCGATGCGCCGCCCCAGCTCCCAGTACCACAGGCCGTTCATGGCCAGGTGCAGGATGCCGAAGTGCACCAGCATCGGGCTGAACAAGCGCCACCACTGGCCTGCATCGAGGCTGGTCAGCAACGGGGTGAAATACAGGTAGTCGCCCTGCACGCGAAAATCCAGGAAGGTCAGCCAGCTCAAGGTGGCGAAGTTGTCGCCCAGGCCGGTCAGTGCCGCCACCACCACGCACAGCAGCAACACCGCTGCAGTGGCCTTGCTGGCCTTCGCCTGCGCGGCCAGGCTCGGGCGCGGTGGGGCCGGGGGCTGCGCCAGGGGCGGCAGTTGCACATCGGCATTGCCCTCCGGATAGCGCTGGTACAGCTGGCGAACATCTTCCACCAGGTAGTCGGCGGTCCACAGTACCTGCTCCTCGCCCTCCTCCGAGACCCGGTGCGGCACCTGCAGGCGCTTGAGCAGCTCGACAAAGCCGCTGAGGTCGACGCTCAGGGGCAGGCGCATCACCATTGCCGCACTCATTGACTGGCCTCCGGCCGTTCGACATCCACCCATACGAACTTGTGCGGGTCGATGCGGGTTTCATCATCCAGCCGATAGGCCACCAGCTTCCCGTAGAGCACCGCACTGTAGTCCAGGCACGCCAGGTTGGCGCGGATGGGTGCGGGCCGGCCGCTGCGCCAGTAATGGCCGACGAACAACAGCGGCTCGTCGTCACCGTAGCGCAGCAGCGCGTTCTTCTGGCTGCGACTGAGCGGCGCATTGGCCACTTCGGCCGGCAGCGCATCGGGCTGGAACACGATATCGCCGTAGGTCTGCGGGTCTTCCTCCCAGAACTTGGTGCGAA
Organism: Pseudomonas palmensis; assembly: GCF_017848315.1. Lineage (GTDB taxonomy): Bacteria > Pseudomonadota > Gammaproteobacteria > Pseudomonadales > Pseudomonadaceae > Aquipseudomonas > Aquipseudomonas palmensis. Next base: position 2,718 of record NZ_JAFKEC010000021.1, on the reverse strand, counting down.
AGAATGCGCGAGTCAGGCCGTCGCCGCCGGTCAGGGTGAGGCCGTCGGGCAGGCGCATGTCGGTGCCGCGCAGCAGCCGGTTGCACACGGTGTGGGCAAAGCTGCCGCCCACGGCCGAGGCCTGCACGAAATGCTCGTCGATGCGCCCGTCCGGATGCTGCTGGCGCAGCGGCTCGATCAGGCGCGCGTCCCAGCAGGCATGTACCACGCGAAAGCGTCCGGCATCGATGAACAGCGGCAGCTCGTAGAACCAGCCGAGGAAGTCGTGCCAGTCGTGGGGGTGGTCGGCGAACTGGGTCAGTGTCTCTTCGATCAGCCGCGCATGGCGCGGGTTGTGCTCGCGCACGAACTGCTTGCCGCTGCCCGGCAGCGCCGGCGTGGTCCAGCCCAGTGCGCTGAATTCGTGGTTGCCCATGATGCAGTGGGCCTGACCGGCTTCGACCATGTCGTGCACGATGTGCAGGGCCTCGCGAATGCGCGGGCCGCGATCGATGATGTCGCCAAGGAAGATCGCCTGACGCTGCGCATGCCGCCACACCCCGCCCTGACGCTTGTACCCCATGGCGTCGAGCAGACGCTCCAGGGTGTGGGCACAGCCGTGGACATCGCCGATCAGGTCGTAACTGCGCGCGGGATCGAGCATCAGTCGCCTCCACCACCCAGACGGCTGCCCCAGCCGAGCTTGGTCCGGCAGACCTCGTAGTAGTTGTGGTCCAGCGGGTGGATCAGGCGCAGCTTCTGCGGCTTCTTGTTCACTGTAATGGTGTCGCCGGGGGCACAGGTGAAATGGTTCTGGCCATCGCACGAGACTTGCGGGTACAGCTGCAGGTCACGCGATACCACGATCTTCAGCTCGCTGTTGCCATCGACCACGATCGGGCGTCCCGAAAGCGTGTGCGGGTACATGGGCACGATCACGATGGCGTCGAGCTTGGGGTGCATGATCGGTCCGCCGGCCGACAGCGCGTAGGCGGTCGAGCCGGTCGGTGTGGCGACGATCAGGCCGTCGGCCTTCTGGCTGCACACGAACTGGCCGTCGATGTAGATCTCGAACTCGATCATGCGGTTGGACTTGCCAGGGTGCAGCACCACGTCGTTGAGCGCGTCGCCCTGGCCGATGGCCTCGCCGTGGCGGCGGACTTCGGCCTGCAGCAGGAAGCGGTTTTCCACCAGGTAGTGGCCGTCGAGCACTTCGGCCACCTTGACCTCCAGCTCGTCGGGGCGAATGTCGGTGAGAAACCCCAGGCTGCCGCGGTTGATGCCCAGTACCGGGATGTTGTGGCGCGCCAGTGCGCGGGCGGCGCCGAGCAGGCTGCCGTCGCCGCCGACCACGATGACCATGTCGCACACCTCGCCCAGCAGCTTGCGCGAAGAGGTCTGCAGGCCGTGGCCGGGCAGCACGTCGGCGATGGTGTCCTCGAGGATCACGTGCAGGTGCCGCTCGAGCAGGAATTTTTTCAGTCGGCGAATGGTATCGAGCACCTGCGAACTGCCAAGGCGGCCGATGATACCGATATTGCGAAATTGCTCCATGGGGCTCCTGCGGGGCACTGCGGCGTTGAATGGGCCGGTTGGCCAAAGCGTTGATTATGGGCGAAAGCGCCGGGCAGCGGCAAACGCCGCAGTTTTTTGCACAAGGCGCCGGGGCGGGCGGCTATGCTCGCAGGATGATGCCCTTTACCGACCTTTGCGACCTGCCCAACCGCCTGCGCCAGCCCCCGGTGCGGGACCTGGCGTGGGTGATCCTTGCGCCCCCCATGCTCGCAGTGACGCCCTGGCCGCAACGCCACCCGTTGGCCGGCAGCGACTGGGTGGCCGCACCGGCGTTGCTGCGCGACTGGCTGCTGGCGCTGGACCACGACAGCCGTGACCTGCAGGCCTGGCTGGCACAGGCCGCCAGCCGGCGCCTGGGGTTGTACTACGAGCGGCTGTGGCAGTTCGCGTTGCGCCATGCTCCGGGGGTGGAGCTGCTGGCGGCCAACCTGCCGATCCGCGACGGCGGGCACACCCTGGGCGAGCTGGACATCCTGCTGCGTGACCGCGACGGGGTGCATCACCTGGAGCTGGCCATCAAGCTGTACCTGGGCCCGCAGCACGGTGACGGGCGCAACCCGGCGCAGTGGCTTGGGCCGGGCTGCCATGACCGGCTGGACCGCAAGCTGGCGCACCTGAACGACCATCAACTGCCGATTTCGGCGCGGGCCGAGGGGCGCGAGGCACTGGCGGCGCTGCACATAGACAGCTTCACGGCTCAGCTTTGGCTGGGCGGGTATCTGCTGTATCCATGGCCGGGGCCGGCGCAGCCTCCGGCGGGTGCGCACCCGCAGCACTTGCGCGGGCGCTGGCTGCATCAGCGCGACTGGGCCCGGTTTGCGGCGCAGGCCGACCCCGGGCGCTGGCAGCCGTTGCCGCGCCAGGCATGGCTGGCGTCGGCGCGGTACACGCAGGAACAGGCCTGGGGCACGGAACAGTTCCAGGCCTGGCTGCAAGCGCTGGACCCGATGGCCCCCGCGCAGTTGCTGGTGCGGCTGGTGCCAGGGGATAGCGGGGATTGGGTAGAGGCCCAACGCTTGTTTCTGGTGGCCGATGCCTGGCCGAACCTGGCGGGTTAGCATGCACTGGCCGGGCCGGCCCCCACATGAACGTACGCCCCCGTGGGAGCCGGCCAAGCCGGCGAAGGGGCCAGCGCTGACAACATTCTGCTAACCTCGCCCACCC
>NZ_JAFKEC010000020.1 GCF_017848315.1 Pseudomonas palmensis | reverse complement strand
ATCGCCGCCATGGGGGCTGGCGGGTCGCTGGACATGGCGGCGATCATCAGCAGCATCGTCGGCGGTGGTGCCGGCGGCGCGGTGCTGACGTTCGTGGCCGGGTTCATCAAGTCGAAGATGCAGGCGCGCTAGGCGTAGTACGTGGTGGGCTCTTCGCGGGGCAAGCCCGCTCCCACAAGGCCGGCGTGAGCCCCTGTGGGAGCGGGCGTGACCCGCGAAAGGCCAGCGGCTTCAGTGCAGAATCTGCGCCAGGAAGCCCTTGGCCCGATCACTCTGCGGGTTGTTGAAGAACGCCTCGGGCGGGGCATCCTCGATGATCTGCCCGCCGTCCAGAAACAGCACGCGCTCGGCCACCTGTCGCGCAAAGCCCATTTCGTGGGTCACACACAGCATGGTCATGCCGGTGTCGGCAAGCTTGACCAGCACATCCAGCACTTCGGCGACCATCTCCGGGTCCAGTGCCGAGGTCGGCTCGTCGAACAGCATGATCTTTGGCTTCATGCACAGCGCCCGGGCGATTGCCACGCGCTGCTGCTGCCCGCCCGACAGCTGGCTGGGGTACTTGCCCGCCTGGCTCTCGATGCCCACCTTGTTCAGGTAGAACCGTGCCCGCTCCTCGGCCTCCTTGCGCGACAGGCCGCGCACGCTCATCGGCGCCAGGGTGCAATTGTCGAGCACGCTCATGTGCGGGAACAGGTTGAAGTGCTGGAACACCATGCCGATCTCGCTGCGCACCTCGGCGGCCTGGCGCGTGGTCAGCGCCAGGTCGGTGTCGTTGACCAGCAGGGTGCCTTTTTCGGCGATCTCCAGGCGGTTGATGCAGCGGATCAGCGTCGACTTGCCCGAGCCGGACGGCCCGCACAGCACGATGCGCTCACCTTCACGCACCTTGAGGTCGACGTCGCGCAGTACGTGAAAGTCGCCATAGAACTTGTTCAGCCCGTCGATGCTCACCACGACCTTGCGCGGGTCGGGGTGCGTGTCGGGGCGTGCAGCGGCAAGGCTCAGTGGTGCGGTCATGTTGTTGTTCTCCGCGATCTCAGTGTTCGAAGCGGTCGGCGCCATAGGGCGTCGGGTCGGTAAAGGTGTTTTCGCCGGTGATCATTTCTGCCAGCAGGCGCCCGCATACCGGGCCCAGGGTGAGGCCGTGGTGGGCGTGGCCGAAGTTGAACCACAGGCCCTTGTGCCGCGGCGCCGGGCCGATCACCGGGCGCATGTCCGGCAGGCAGGGGCGTCGGCCCAGCCACGGCGCGTCCTGGGTGCGCTCGCCCAGCGGGAACAGCTGGCGGGCGATGGCTTCGCAGCGCTGCAACTGGACCTCGTTGGCCGCATCGTCGCTGGCGGCGAACTCGATGCCGGTGGTCAGGCGAATGCCCTGGGCCATCGGTGCCAGCACGAAGCCGCCCTGCACGTCGCACAGTGAATGCTTGAGTGCAGCACCGGCCTTGGCATGAAAATGTACGTGATAGCCGCGCTTGACCTCCAACGGGATGTCGTAGCCCAGCGGGCGGAACAGCTCGCCTGCCTGCGGGCCCAGCGCGATCACCGCCTCCGGTGCAGTGACCGGGCCCTGGCGGGTGTCGACCTGCCATTCGCTGGCCACCTGGCGCAGGGTGCGCGCATCGCCCTGGATGAACTGCCCGCCGCGCTTGACGAACAGCGCCGCGTAACCGCGGGTGAGGCCGCCGGGGTTGCTCACGGTCTTGGGGTCGAGCCAGTGGATGCCGCCCACGGCGTTGGCGCTCAGGTCTGGTTCGCGATCGTGCAACTGCTGCTTGTCGAGAATCTCGAACTGCAGGCCGTAGGGCTTGAGCGCCTGGGCATCGGCCACGGCCTGGGCCAGGGCAGGCTGGGTGCGGTACACCTCGATCCAGCCCTTGGCCTGCACCATGGCGCCCAGTTCGGCGGCCTCGATCAGTGCGTCGTGTTCCTCGACGCAGCGCTGCACCAGCGGCAGCATGGCGCGGGTGGCCTCGGCCAGGGGCGCCGGGGCAGAGTTCTTCCAGTACTGCAGCAACCAGGGCGCGGCCTTGGGCAGGTAGCTGAAGCTGTAGCGCACGTCGGGCTGGCGGTTGAGGCCGTAGCGCAGCAGCTTGGACAGCTCGCGCGGGAAGGCATAGGGGATCACGCTGGAGCGCTCGATCAGGCCGGCATTGCCGTGGCTGGTGCCGCTGCCCGGTTCGTCACGGTCGATCAGGATCACCTTGCGCCCGCGTGCTTGCAGGTGCAGGGCCGTGGAAACACCGACGATACCGGCGCCCAGAACGATGGTTTGGCAATGCATGAAAAAATCCTCTACGGCTACGGTTCAGCGCAGGTGGCGGCCCAGTCGGGCTTCTATGTGTTTGAGGCTGCGGCGCACGATCTCCACGATCAGCAGGTAGAGCACCGCGGCCCACAGGTAGATCTGGAAGTCGAAACTGCGCGAGAAGGCCAGCTTGGTCACGCCCATCAGGTCGTAGATGGTCACCAGCGAGGCGATTGCACTGGCCTTGATCATCAGAATCAGCTCGTTGCCCAGCGGGCCGATGGCCACGATCAGCGACTGCGGCAGGATCACCTTGAAGAAGGTCGTCGAGCGCTTCAGGCTCAGTGCCCTGGCCGCCTCGTATTGCCCTGGGGCCACGGCCATCAGGCTGCCGCGAAAGATCTCGGCCTGGTAGGCGGCGGTGTTCAGGGTGAAGGCCAGCAGGGTGCAGTACCAGGCTTCGCGGAAGAACCACCACATGCCGACGTCCTGCCAGAAGCTCTTGAGCGAGCCCAACCCGTAGTACAGCAGAAACAGCTGCGCCAGCAGCGGCGAGCCCCGGAAGAAGTAGATGTAGCCGGCGCTCAGGCGTTGCAGCAGCACGTTGTTCGACAGCCGCGCCAGCGCCAGCAGCAGGCCCAGCAGGGCGCCCAGGGTGAAGGAGATGGCCACCAGTTTGCCGGTGACCAGCAGCCCGTCGATAAAGCGCGGGCCGTAGCGTTCGAGCAGGTCGGGGTCGACGAAGAACGCCAGCAGGGCATCGAGATTCATGTGCGTGCACTCCGCAGGTGACGGCTGGTGTGGCGTTCGATATAGGCGAAGACCCGGCCCGACAGCGCCGAGAACAGCAGGTAGCCCAGGCAGGCGACGGTGTAGAAGAACATCGGCTCCTTGGTCACGCTGACGGCCAGGTTGGTCTGGCGCATCAGGTCGACCAGCGAGATGGTCGACACCAGCGAGGTGTCCTTGAGCAGCGACAGCCAGTTGTTCGACAGGCCCGGCAGGGCGATGCGCACCAGCTGCGGGAACACCACCTTGCGGAAGGTGGTGGTTTTGCTCAGGCCCAGCGCGGCCGAGGCCTCGTACTGGCCCTTGGGAATGGTCTTGAACGCGCCCAGCCAGATTTCACTGGAAAACGCGGCGAACACCAGGCTGAAGGCGATCATGGCGGCGAGGAAGGTATTGATCATCACCTCGCCCTCGTAGCCCATGGCGGTGAGGATCTTCTGCGCGGCGATCTGGCAGCCGTAATAGATGATCAGCAGCGTGAGCAGTTCGGGCAGGCCGCGAAATACCGTGGAGAACACGGTGGCCCAGGCGCGCGGAAAGCGTTTTTTCGAGCGGGCGGCCAGCGCCACGCCCAGGCCCAGCGGCAGGCCGATGGGCAGGCAGGCCAGGGCCAGGGAAATGGTCACCAGGGCGCCGGCCAGCAGGGCCTGGCCCCAGCCGCCGCTGGCGAAGGATAACAGGGACAGTTGTTCGATCATGCGCGAACCCTCGGCAAGACAACAGGGCCTCTTCGCCGGCAAGCCGGCTGCCACAGGGTCGCGGTTGACGCAAAACCCTGTGGGAGCTGGCTTGCCAGCGAATGCGGTCTTACTGGTAGATATCGAAGTCGAAGTATTTGCTGGAGATCTTCTGGTAAGTCCCGTTGGCGACGATCTCGTCCAGGGCCTTGTTCAGGCGCTCGCGCAGCGCCTCGTCTTCCTTGCGCACGGCGATAGAGGCATCGGCGGTGGTGCCCTTGACGTCACCCAGGATCTTGCAGCAGTCCTTGCCTGCCTTGCCCAGCCATTCGAGCAGCGGAAACTTGTCGGCAATCACCCCGTCCAGGCGCCCGGCGGCGAGGTCCGCGTTGGCTTCGTCCAGGGTCGGGTACAGCTTGACGTCGGCACCGGCCTTGCCATACACGTCTTCGGCGTAGATCGCCTGGGTGGAGGAGGACTGCGCGCCCACCGTGTAGCCCTTGAAGTCGGTCTGCGCGTCGGTGATCTCGCTGTCCTTGGGCACTGCGACCGACAGCGGCGTCTTGTAGTAGTGGTTGGTGAAGGCGATTTTCTTGCGGCGCTCTTCGGTGTTGATCATCGAGGCCACCACGGCGTCGTACTTCTTGGCCATCAGCGCCGGGATGATGCCTTCCCAGTCCTGGGCGACCACGGTGCACTCGACCTTCATCTGTTCGCACAGGGCCTTGGCGATGTCCACGTCAAAGCCGTGCAGCTGGTTCTTGGAGTCGACGTAGTTGAACGGCGGGTAGGCGCCTTCGGTGGCGATCTTCAGGGTTTCGGCCTGGGCCGAGGTGATGCCGGCGAACAGCAGCGCGCATGCGCCTGCAAAGCGGAGGACGGGTTTCATGAAACACCTCGTGGTTGATTGCACTCTTGCTATTGTTTGCTCGTTGACGTGTAGCCAACGAATTCGTTGTTTAGAGCGGCAGTTGCTTCCAAGCGTTTTTCAACATCCGGCCCGAGCTTCTTGCAGACCTCGTTGACCATCAGGTGTACCCACGACAGCATCGTCGCGGTGGACTCCCAGAACAGATTGAATTCGGTGGGGATGCGAAACACCTCGTCGGCGTTGGCATCGGCCCAGTCACAGAAGGTGTCGGTAACCAGTGTTACCGGGATGCCCGCTTCGCGTGCCTTGCGACACAGCACCAAGGCGTGGCGCGAGTAGCGGCGCGCCTCGAACACCACCAGCGCGCAGTCGTGCGAGGCGCTGAGCAGCACTTCGCCGAAGTGCCCGGCGCTGCCGTCCACCACCTGCACGCCATCGCGCAGGTATTGCAGCAGGTGGCTCATGCACTGGGCGATACCGCGCTCGGTCTGGAACCCGGCAATGAATACCCGGCGCCGTTCGGCCAGGCGCCGGGCCACGGTGTGCCAGGCCTCGGTGCGGCTGTACTCGTAGACCCGCACCAGGGCGGCGACCTCCAGCTCGAGGCTGCGCGCGCGGTCGATGTCGTCCTTGCCCTGTTGTTGGCGAAATTCTTGCAACCGATCACCGACCAGCCATGGGCCATCGCCCAGGTCGTCCTTGAGATCGTGCTTGAGGGCCTTGAGGTGCTCGTAGCCGAGCGAGCGGCAGAAACGCCCGACACTCGATTCGCTGACGCCGATTTTTGCCGCCAGGCTGGCCGAGGTCTCGAAGGGCAGGTCGGTGAAATGGGCGAGCATGTACGTGGCGATCTTGCGACCCGAGGCCGCCGCATGTTGCAGGCTGTTTTCCAGGCGTTGCTTGATCGGTTGGCTCACGGACGATTCTCGACGGCGGTTGCGCTGGGAATAGAAAATGAATGTTTTCTGTCATCAAGTCAACATTTGACAGTTTGCTGTCAATCGGAGGAAAGTCCGCTATCGCTCACTGCTGTCGCCCATACCAATTCCAACAAGGGAGCTTCAGATGTCCGCAGCTGTTCACCACTTGCCCCAGGCCGATCTCGAGCGCCTGTTGCAGCAGATTTTCGTGCGCCACGGCACCAGCGAATCGGTTGCCCGCACGCTGGCCGCCAACTGCGCCAGCGCCCAGCGCGACGGCGCCCATAGCCACGGGGTATTCCGGATTCCCGCCTATGTGTCGACCCTGGCCAGTGGCTGGGTCAACGGCACGGCGGTGCCCCAGGTGCAGGACGTGGCCAGCGGCTACGTACGGGTCGATGCCGGGGGCGGTTTTGCCCAGCCGGCGCTCGAGGCGGCGCGGGCGCTGCTGGTGGAAAAGGCCCGCAGTGCCGGCATTGCGGTGCTGGCGATACACAACTCGCATCACTTCGCGGCCCTGTGGCCGGATGTCGAGCCCTTTGCCGAAGAAGGCCTGGTGGCCCTGAGCGTGGTCAACAGCATGACCTGCGTGGTGCCGCATGGCGCGCGCAAGCCACTGTTCGGTACCAACCCCATCGCGTTCGCCGCACCCTGTGCCGGGCATGCGCCGATCGTGTTCGACATGGCCACCAGCGCCATCGCCCATGGTGACGTGCAGATTGCCGCGCGCAAGGGCGAGCGGTTGCCCGAAGGCATGGGCGTGGACCGCGACGGGCAGCCGACCTGCGATCCGCAGGCGATTCTCGACGGCGGTGCCTTGCTGCCCTTTGGCGGACACAAGGGCTCGGCGCTGTCGATGATGGTCGAGTTGCTGGCCGCGGCGCTGACCGGCGGCAACTTCTCGTTCGAGTTCGACTGGTCGCAGCACCCGGGCGCCAAGACCCCGTGGACCGGGCAACTGGTGATCGTGATCGACCCGACCAAGGCCGAAGGCAGCCGTTTTGCCGAGCGCAGCCGTGAACTGGTGGAACAGATGCAGGCGGTAGGCCTGACCCGCATGCCCGGCGAGCGGCGCTTGCGTGAGCGCGAGGCGTCGGCGCGGGACGGGGTGAGCGTAACGGCGCAGGAGTTCGAGCAGTTGCAGGTGTTGGCCAAGGGGTGACCCGCGGCCTTTTCGCCGGCGGATGCATGCGCAGCTGCACTGATCAGTTGCATCCAGGGTCATGTCACAAATCGGCGGCTACAGGTATCCTCGGCAGCGTCTTTCACGATTTGCCCAGACCCAAGGAGCTGCACGCTGTGTTCAAACATGTCGATGCCTATGCCGGCGATCCGATTCTCTCCCTGATGGAGACCTTCAAGGCCGATCCGCGTGCCAACAAGGTCAACCTGAGCATCGGCCTGTATTACGACGCCGCCGGTGTGGTGCCACAGCTGGCGGCAGTGGGCGAGGCGGAAAAACGCCTGGCCGACCAGCCCCATGAAGCCTCGCTGTACCTGCCGATGGAAGGCCTGGGCAGCTACCGCCAGGCGATCCAGGCGCTGCTGTTCGGCGCCGATCACCCGGCCGTGGGTGGCGCACGTGTGGCCACCGTGCAGACCGTGGGCGGCTCGGGTGCGCTGAAGGTCGGTGCCGACTTCCTCAAGCGCTATTTCGCCGACTCGCAGGTATGGGTCAGCGACCCGACCTGGGACAACCACCGCGCGATCTTCGAAGGCGCCGGGTTCAAGGTCAACACCTACCCGTACTTCGACCCGGCCACCCGTGGCCTGGACTTCGACGGCATGCTCGCCACCCTGCAGACCCTGCCGGCCAACAGCATCGTGCTGCTGCACCCGTGCTGCCACAACCCGACCGGGGTCGACCTGAACCAGGCGCAATGGCAGCAGGTGATCGAGGTGGTCAAGGCGCGCGAGCTGATTCCGTTCCTCGATATCGCCTACCAGGGCTTCGGTGAAGGCCTGGACGCCGACGCCTACGCCATTCGCGAGTTTGCCCGCGCCGGCGTGCCGTGCCTGGTCAGCAACTCGTTCTCCAAGATCTTCTCGCTGTATGGCGAGCGGGTTGGCGGCCTGTCGGTGGTCTGTGACGACAGCGCCACCGCGCAGAGCGTGCTGGGCCAGCTCAAGGCGACCGTGCGCCGCAACTACTCCAGCCCGCCCAACTTCGGTGCGCAACTGGTTGCGACGGTGCTTGGCGATGCCGGCCTGAATGCCCAGTGGCAGGCTGAAGTGGAGGGGATGCGCCTGCGTATCCTGGACATGCGCCAGGCGCTGGTGGATGCACTGGCGGTGCTGCTGCCGGGTCAGAACTTCGACTTCTTCCTGAGCCAGCGCGGCATGTTCAGCTACACCGGCTTCAGCGTGGAGCAGGTACGCCGGCTGCGTGACGAGTTCGGCGTGTACCTGATCGACAGCGGCCGGGTGTGCATGTCGGGCGTGCGCCCGGACAACCTGCAGCAGGTGGCCGAAGCGTTCGCGGCGGTGCACAAGACCGCATAACGGCCAGTTGCGGCTCAAGCCCGCTCCCACACGTACAGTGATGGCCTTGTGGGGGCGGGCTTGACCGGCGCTGCGCTGCCGGCAGGTGCAACCACTCCTCGGCAAGGGCTTTGCAAGTGCAACCAAAGCGCGCACAATCGCGCCCCTCTTTTACAGCTGGGGTGCGCCGATGCGTCTGTTTGGCCACTCCCAGCGATGTTGCAGTCTTGCGAGCGGAGTTGCACCCGGATGAATGAGCAGGCCCCGAGCGTTGATCAACGCTTCGAATCGACCCCCGCCGCCCTAGGTAGCTGGGCCCGGCAGGACACCACCTGGATGCTGGGCCTGTTCGGTACCGCCATCGGTGCCGGCACGCTGTTCCTGCCAATCAACGCCGGCCTCGGCGGCTTCTGGCCGCTGCTGATCCTCGCGCTGCTGGCCTTCCCGATGACCTACTACGCACACCGTGGCCTGACCCGCTTCGTGCTCTCGGGGCGTGACGGTGCCGACATCACCGAAGTGGTGGAGGAGCATTTCGGCCTCAGCGCCGGCGCCTGCATCACCTTGCTGTACTTCCTGGCCATCTTCCCCATCCTGCTGATCTACAGCGTGGCCCTGACCAACACGGTCAGCAGCTTCATGGAGCATCAACTGCACATGGCGCCGCCGCCGCGGGTGCTGCTGTCGTTCGTGCTGATCCTGGGCCTGCTGGTCATCGTGCGCTGCGGCGAGCAGGCCACCGTCAAGGTCATGAGCCTGCTGGTGTACCCCTTCATCGTGGCCCTGGCATTGCTGGCGGTGTTCCTGATACCGCACTGGAACGGCGGCATCCTCACGACCGCCACCGAGCTGCCATCGGGGTCGGCATTCGTGCACACCCTGTGGCTGGCGATTCCGGTGATGGTGTTCTCGTTCAACCACTCGCCGATCATTTCGGCCTTTGCCGTGGACCAGAAACGCCGCTACGGCGAGCACGCCGACGAGCGCAGCGGGCAGATCCTGCGGCGCGCGCACCTGCTGATGGTGGCGATGGTGATGTTCTTCGTGTTCAGCTGCGTGCTCACCCTGAACCCGGCGCAACTGGCCGAGGCCAAGGCGCAGAACCTGTCGATCCTGTCGTACCTGGCCAACCACTTCAGCAACCCGACCATCGAGTTCGCTGCACCGCTGATTGCCTTCATCGCCATCGCCAAGTCGTTCCTGGGCCATTACATCGGTGCCAGCGAAGGCCTCAAGGGCCTGGTGCTCAAGACGGGCAAGCGGCCGGGCGCCAAGGCCCTGGACCGGTTCACCGCAGCCTTCATGCTGGTGATCTGCTGGGTGGTGGCCACGCTCAACCCCAGCATCCTGAGCATGATCGAGTCGTTCGGCGGCCCGGTGATCGCGGCGATCCTGTTCCTGATGCCGATGTACGCCATCCGCCGCGTGCCGGCGATGCGCAAGTACAGTGGCGCGCTGTCCAACGTGTTCGTGGTCGTGGTGGGCCTGGTGGCCATCAGCGCCATCGTCTACTCGCTGGTCGGCTGAGGCCGGGGGCGGGCAGGGGTGCACACCCTTGCTCGCTCTTTGTCCACAAAAACTCTCTGGATATTCAACAATTTATCGCTGCCCCATAGGTGTCGGGGCACTTTCATGCTTAACTCTGGTCCTTTACTCACCCCCGCATAAGGACTTCTTTCATGGCTCAAGTGACTCTCAAAGGCAACCCGGTTCAGGTCAACGGCGAACTGCCGAAAGTCGGTGCCCAGGCACCTGCGTTTTCCCTGGTGGCGGGCGACCTGTCCGACGTGACCCTGGCTTCCTTCGCCGGCAAGCGTAAAGTGCTGAACATCTTCCCGAGCGTCGACACCCCGACCTGCGCCACCTCGGTGCGCCAGTTCAACGCCAAGGCCAACGAACTGGCCAACACCGTGGTACTGTGCATCTCGGCCGACCTGCCGTTCGCCCAGGCACGCTTCTGCGGCGCCGAAGGCCTGGAAAACGTCAAGAACCTGTCCACCCTGCGTGGTGCCGAATTCATCCAGAACTACGGCGTGGCCATCGCCGACGGCCCGCTCAAGGGCCTGACTGCCCGTGCAGTCGTGGTACTGGACGAAAACGACAAGGTGCTGCACGCCGAACTGGTCAAGGAAATCGCCGAAGAGCCGAACTACGACGCGGCGCTGGCGGTACTGAAGTAACGCATTCAGGCACCGCGAGTTTTCATGCACCGCATGGATGCCTTCGCTGGCAAGCTAGCTCCCACAGGGGGGCGGTGTTGAAATAGAAAGGTTATTTGAAAAAAGTTGTAACGGCCTGGCCTTAGCCCAGGCCGTTTTTATTTATAGTTCAGCACTTTGCCAACGTCAGCTCTAGGTAAATAGCCGGTAAAGGCGCTTTGCTAAAACCGCTCTACTGCTTATCGTTCAGCCTCCTCAAGAGAAGTCTTTCCGCACAATGGCCGATCAACCGATGCAAACCGCCCGTCCTCGTCACTCCCGTCGCTGGCTGCTGAGCCTGCTGGTCCTGCTGCTGATTGCCGGCCTGTGCTGGGTATTCTGGCCCTCATCGCCGGCGACCAAGGCCCCGGGCGCAGGCAAGCCGGGGGGCGGGCGGCCTGGTTTCGGCGCGTTCGGCGGGCCGGTACCGGTGCGTGTGGCACCGGCCACCGTGGGCGACTTCCCGCTGTACTACAAGGCCCTGGGCACCGTGACCGCGACCAACACGGTCAACGTGCGCAGCCGCGTGGGCGGCGAGCTGGTCAAGATCAACTTCAAGGAAGGCCAGCGGGTCAAGGCCGGCGACCTGCTGGCAGAGATCGACCCGCGCAGCTACCAGATCGCCCTGCAGCAGGCCGAAGGCACCCTGGCACAGAACCAGGCGCAGCTGAAAAACGCCCAGATCGACCTTGAGCGCTACAAGGGCCTGTTCGCCGAAGACAGCATCGCCAAGCAGACCCTCGATACCCAGGCAGCGCTGGTAGCCCAGTACCAGGGCACCATCAAGACCAACCAGGCGGCGGTGGGCGATGCCAGGCTCAACCTCGACTTCACCAGGATTCGCGCCCCCATCAGCGGGCGCCTGGGCCTGCGCCAGCTGGACGTCGGCAACCTGGTGGCGGCCAACGACACCACGGCACTGGTGGTGATCACCCAGACCCAGCCGATCACCGTGGTCTTCACCCTGCCGGAAACCGAGCTGAGCACCGTGCTGTCGCGCTACCGCAGCGGGGCCCAGCTGCCGGTGCAGGCCTGGGACCGCGGCGACACCCAGCAGCTCTCGGTGGGCGTGCTGAGCAGCCTGGACAACCAGATCGACACCACCACCGGCACCCTGAAGTTCAAGGCCGGGTTCGAAAACCAGGATGAAATGCTGTTCCCCAACCAGTTCGTCAACGTGCGCCTGCTGGCCGATACCTTGAAGGACGTGGTGCTGGCGCCATCGGCCGCGATGCAGTTCGGCACCAACGGCACCTTCGCCTACGTGATGGACGGCGACAACAAGGTGACCATCCGCAGCCTCAAGCTCGGCGCCAGCGACGGCGACCTCACGGTGGTCAAGGAAGGCCTGGCCAAGGGCGAGCGCGTGGTGCTCGAAGGCACCGACCGCCTGCGTGACGGCAGCGAGGTGGAAGTGGTCAACGACAGCAGCGACGTGCCCGCCACCCCAGGCCAGCACCTGCAGGGCCAGGACAAGAAAGACCTCTCGGCCACGCCGGGCGAGCAGGGCAAGGCTGGCGCATGAACCTTTCGCGGCTGTTCATCCTGCGCCCGGTCGCCACCACGCTGAGCATGCTTGCCATCGTGCTGGCCGGCCTGATCGCCTACACGTTGCTGCCCGTGGCGGCCTTGCCCCAGGTCGATTACCCGACCATCCGGGTCATCACCCTGTACCCCGGTGCCAGCCCGCAGGTGATGACCAGCGCGGTCACCGCGCCGCTGGAGCGCCAGTTCGGGCAGATGCCCGGGCTTACCCAGATGGCCTCGACCAGTTCGGGCGGTGCCTCGGTACTGACCCTGCGCTTCAGTCTCGAAATGAACATGGACGTCGCCGAGCAGCAGGTGCAGGCGGCGATCAACGCGGCCAGCAACCTGTTGCCCAGCGACCTGCCGGCGCCGCCGGTGTACAACAAGGTCAACCCGGCCGATACCCCGGTACTGACCCTGGCCATCACCAGCAAGACCATGCTGCTGCCCAAGCTCAACGACCTGGTCGACACGCGCATGGCGCAGAAGATCGCACAGATCAGCGGTGTGGGCATGGTCAGCATCGCCGGTGGCCAGCGCCAGGCGGTACGCATCAAGGTCAACCCTGACGCGCTGGCCTCGGCCGGGCTGAACCTGGCCGACGTGCGCACCCTGATCGGCGCCTCCAACGTCAACCAGCCCAAGGGCAACTTCGACGGCCCCACGCGGGTCTCGATGCTCGACGCCAACGACCAGCTGCGCTCCCCCGAGGAATACGCCAACCTGATCCTGGCCTACAAGAACGGTGCGCCGCTGCGCCTGAAGGACGTTGCCGAGATCGTCGACGGCGCCGAGAACGAGCGCCTGGCGGCCTGGGCCAACCAGAGCCAGGCAGTGCTGCTGAACATCCAGCGCCAGCCTGGGGCCAACGTCATCGAGGTGGTCGACCGGATCAAGGCGCTGCTGCCGTCGATCACCGACAACCTGCCGGCGGGGCTGGACGTGGTGGTGCTCACCGACCGCACCCAGACCATCCGTGCTTCGGTCAAGGATGTGCAGCACGAGCTGCTGATCGCCATCGTGCTGGTGGTGCTGGTGACCTTCCTGTTCCTGCGCCGGGCCAGCGCCACCCTCATCCCGTCGATCGCCGTGCCACTGTCGCTGATCGGCACCTTCGGCGTGATGTACCTGGCCGGGTTCTCGATCAACAACCTCACGCTGATGGCCCTGACCATCGCCACCGGCTTCGTGGTGGACGATGCCATCGTGATGCTGGAGAACATCTCGCGGCATATCGAGGAGGGCGAGACGCCGATGCAGGCCGCGCTCAAGGGCGCCCGGCAGATCGGCTTCACCCTGATCTCGCTGACCTTCTCGCTGATCGCGGTACTGATCCCGCTGCTGTTCATGGCCGACGTGGTGGGGCGGTTGTTCCGCGAGTTCGCCATCACCCTGGCGGTGGCGATCCTGATCTCGCTGGTGGTGTCGCTGACCCTCACGCCGATGATGTGCGCGCGCCTGCTCAAGCGCGAGCCCAGGGAAGAGGAACAGGGGCGCTTCTACCGCGCCAGCGGTGCCTGGATCGACTGGATGATCGCCCACTATGGTCGCGGCCTGCAGTGGGTGCTGCGCCACCAGCCGCTGACCCTGCTGGTGGCGGTGGCGACCCTGGGCCTGACCGTGCTGCTGTACCTGGCGGTGCCCAAGGGCTTTTTCCCGGTGCAGGACACCGGGGTGATCCAGGGTATTTCCGAAGCCCCGCAATCGATCTCGTTCGCCGCCATGAGCCAGCGCCAGCAGGAACTGAGCGCGGTGATCCTGCAGGACCCGGCCGTGCAGAGCCTGTCGTCGTACATCGGCGTCGACGGCGACAACGCCACGCTCAACAGCGGTCGGTTGCTGATCAACCTCAAGCCCCACGGCGAGCGCGACATCACCGCCTCGCAGGTCATCACCCGTTTGCAACCGCAACTGGACAAGCTGGTGGGCATTCGCCTGTTCATGCAGCCGGTGCAGGACCTGAGCATCGAAGACCGCGTCAGCCGCACCCAGTACCAGTTCAGCCTGTCGTCGCCGGATGCCGACCTGCTCGCGCAGTGGAGCGGCAAGCTGGTGGATGCGTTGCATGATCGCCCCGAGCTGACCGATGTGGCCAGCGACCTGCAGGACAAGGGCCTGCAGGTGTTCCTGGTGATCGACCGCGACGCCGCCAGCCGTCTGGGCATCAACGTGTCGGAAATCACCAATGCGCTGTACGACGCCTTCGGCCAGCGCCAGATCTCTACCATCTATACCCAGGCCAGCCAGTACCGCGTGGTGCTGCAGGCCGCTGCGGCGGCCGACCTTGGGCCCAGGGTGCTCGACCAGATCTACGTCAAGACCACCGATGGCGCGCAGGTGCGCCTGTCGAGCCTGGCCCATGTGGAGCAGCGCCAGGCGCAACTGGCCATTGCCCACATCGGCCAGTTCCCGGCGGTGATGATGTCGTTCAACCTGGCCGAAGGCGTGTCGCTGGGCGAGGGCGTCAAGGTCATCGAACAGGTGCAGCAGCAGATCGGCATGCCGCTGGGCGTGCAGACCCGCTTCCAGGGCGCGGCCGAAGCCTTCCAGGCGTCGCTGTCGAGCACCCTGCTGCTGATTCTGGCGGCGGTGGTGACCATGTACATCGTGCTCGGCGTGCTCTACGAGAGCTACATCCACCCGGTGACCATCCTTTCGACCCTGCCCTCGGCTGCAGTGGGCGCGCTGCTGGCCTTGATGATCAGTGGCAACGACCTGGGCATGATCGCGATCATCGGCATCATCCTGCTGATCGGTATCGTCAAGAAGAACGCGATCATGATGATCGACTTTGCCCTGGAGGCCGAACGCAACCAGGGCATGGACCCGCAGACGGCGATCTACCAGGCGGCGCTGCTGCGCTTCCGGCCGATCCTGATGACCACCCTGGCGGCGCTGTTCGGGGCCATCCCGCTGATGCTCGCCACCGGCTCGGGCGCCGAGCTGCGCCAGCCGCTGGGGCTGGTGATGGTGGGCGGGCTGCTGGTGAGCCAGGTGCTGACGCTGTTCACCACGCCGGTGATCTACCTGTACTTCGACCGCCTGGCGCGTCGCTGGCGCCGTCAGCCTGACCCGCAACAGGCCGACGCATGAACCTCTCCGGCCCGTTTATCCGTCGCCCGGTGGCGACCATGCTGCTGAGCCTGGCCATCATGCTGCTGGGCGGGGTCAGCTTCGGCCTGCTGCCGGTGGCGCCGCTGCCGCAGATGGACTTCCCGGTGATCGTGGTGTCGGCCAGCCTGCCCGGGGCCAGCCCCGAGGTGATGGCCTCCACCGTGGCAACCCCGCTGGAACGCTCGCTGGGCAGCATCGCCGGGGTCAACACCCTGACCAGCCGCTCCAGCCAGGGCTCCACGCGGGTGATCCTGGGCTTCGACATGGGGCGCGACATCGATGGCGCCGCACGCGAGGTGCAGGCGGCCATCAATGCCACGCGCAACCTGCTGCCCAGCGGCATGAAGAGCATGCCCACCTACAACAAGTTCAACCCGGCCCAGGCACCGATCATGGTGCTGTCGCTGACCTCCGATGTGCTGCAGAAGGGCCAGCTCTACGACCTGGCCTCCACCATCCTGTCCCAGAGCCTGTCCCAGGTGCCGGGTGTGGGCGAGGTGCAGATCGGCGGCAGTTCGCTGCCGGCGGTGCGCATCGAGCTGGAGCCGCAACTGCTCAACCAGTACGGCGTGAGCCTGGACGATGTGCGCCAGACCATCGCCAACGCCAACGTGCGCCGGCCCAAGGGCTTCATCGAGGACACCCAGCGCAGCTGGCAGGTACAGGCCAACGATCAACTGGAGAAAGCCAAGGACTACGGCCCGCTGGTGATTCGCTACCAGGACGGCTCGGTGCTGCGCCTGAGCCACGTGGCCAAGGTCACCGATGGCGTGGAGAACCGCTACAACAGCGGCTTCTTCAATGACAAGGACGCGGTGCTGCTGGTGATCAACCGCCAGACCGGCGCCAACATCATCAAGACCATCGAGAGCATCAAGGAGCAGTTGCCGGCGTTGCAGGACCTGATGCCGGCCAGCGTGCAACTGAACGTGGCCATGGACCGCTCGCCGGTGATCAAGGCCACCCTCAAGGAGGCCGAACACACGCTGCTGATCGCCGTGGCGCTGGTGATCCTGGTGGTGTTCCTGTTCCTGGGCAACCTGCGCGCCTCGCTGATCCCGACCCTGGCGGTGCCGGTGTCGCTGGTGGGCACCTTCGCGGTGATGTACCTGTGCGGGTTCTCGCTCAACAACCTGTCGCTGATGGCGCTGATTCTCGCCACCGGGCTGGTGGTGGACGACGCCATCGTGGTGCTGGAGAACATCTCGCGGCATATCGACGAAGGCGTCGCGCCGCTGGCCGCGGCCTTCCTCGGCGCCAAGGAGGTGGGCTTCACGCTGCTGGCGATGAACGCCTCGCTGGTGGCGGTGTTCGTCTCGATCCTGTTCATGGGCGGCATCGTCGAGTCGTTGTTCCGCGAGTTCTCCATCACCCTGGCGGCGGCCATCCTGGTGTCGCTGGTGGTGTCGCTGACGCTCACGCCGATGCTCTGCGCGCGCTGGCTCAAACCTCACGCCCCCGGCGAGCAGACCCGCCTGCAGCGCTGGAGCGAGCGTCTCAACCAGCGCATGATGGCCGGCTACGACCGCAGCCTGGGCTGGGCGCTGCGCCATCGCCGCCTGACCCTGCTGAGCCTGCTGGTGACCATCGTGGTCAACGTGGCGCTGTACGTTGTGGTGCCCAAGACCCTGATGCCGCAGCAGGACACCGGCCAGCTGATGGGCTTTGTGCGGGGTGACGACGGGCTGTCGTTCGCGGTGATGCAGCCGAAGATGGAAATCTACCGGCGCGCCTTGCTCAAGGACCCGGCCGTGCAGAGCGTGGCCGGTTTCATCGGCGGCAACAGCGGCATCAACAACGCCATGGTGCTGGTGCGCCTCAAGCCGATCAAGGAGCGCAAGGAGTCGGCGCAGAAGATCATCGAGCGCCTGCGCAAGGAGATGCCCAAGGTACCCGGCGGGCGGCTGTTCCTGATGGCCGACCAGGACCTGCAGTTTGGCGGTGGCCGCGAGCAGAGCAGCTCGCAGTTTCTCTACACCCTGCAAAGTGGCGAGCTGACGGCGTTGCGCGAGTGGTACCCGAAGGTGGTGGCGGCGTTCAAGGCGCTGCCGGAGCTGACGGCCATCGACGCCCGCGAAGGCAGCGGCACCCAGCAGGTGACCCTGGTGGTCGATCGCGAGCAGGCCAAACGCCTGGGCATCGACATGAACATGGTCACCGCCGTGCTCAACAACGCCTACAGCCAGCGCCAGATCTCGACCATCTACGACAGCCTCAACCAGTACCAGGTGGTGATGGAGGTCAACCCCAAGTATGCGCAGGACCCGCGCACCCTGGAGCAGGTCCAGGTGATCACCGCCGACGGCGCGCGCGTGCCGCTGTCGACCTTTGCCCATTACGAGAACAGCCTGGCCGAGGACCGTGTCAGCCACGAGGGGCAGTTCGCCTCCGAGGACATCTCGTTCGACCTCGCAGAAGGCGTCAGCCAGGACGTGGCGCTGGCCGCGGTGGAGCGTGCGGTGGCCAAGGTCGGCCTGCCCGAGGACGTGATCGCCAAGCTTGGCGGTACCGGCGATGCCTTCACCAAGAGCCAGGAGGGCCAGCCCTGGATGATCCTCGGCGCCTTGCTGGCGGTGTACCTGGTGCTGGGGATTCTGTATGAAAGCTACATTCACCCGCTGACCATCCTCTCGACCCTGCCATCGGCCGGGGTAGGGGCGCTGCTGACGCTGTACGTGGTCGGCAGCGAGTTCAGCCTGATCTCGCTGCTGGGGCTGTTCCTGCTGATCGGGGTGGTGAAGAAGAACGCGATTCTGATGATCGACCTGGCCCTGCAGCTGGAGCGCCATGAAGGGCTGAGCCCGCAGGAGTCGATTCGTCGGGCCTGCCTGCTGCGTCTGCGGCCGATCCTGATGACCACCCTGGCGGCGATCCTGGGCGCCTTGCCGTTACTGCTGAGCACCGCCGAGGGCGCCGAGATGCGCCAGCCGCTGGGCCTGACCATCATTGGCGGGCTGGTGTTCAGCCAGATCCTCACGCTTTACACCACCCCGGTGGTCTACCTCTATCTGGACCGCCTGCGCCATCGCTTCAATCACTGGCGCGGCGTGCGTACCGACGCTGCTTTGGAAACCCCGCTATGACCCGACCTGCCGATGTTTGTCCACCTTCCCTGCAGCGCGTGCTGGCGGCCCGTGGTTCGCGCCTGCTGACCTCGGCCCTGTGCCTGGCTATGCTCAGCGCCTGTACCCTGAGCCCCGACTACCACCGGCCGCAGGCGCCGGAGCCGGTGGCGTTCAAGTACGCCGAGGGCTGGACCCAGGCCAACCCGTCCGACGCCCTGGCGCGCGGGGCCTGGTGGGAGCTGTACGGCGATGCGCAGCTCAACGGTCTGGTCGAGCAGCTCAATGCCAACAACCAGACGGTGGCCCAGTACGAGGCGCAATACCGCCAGGCCCAGACCCTGGTGCGCAGCGCCCGGGCTTCGCTGTTTCCCAGCCTCGACCTGAGCGCCGGCAAGACCCGCTCCAGCCAGGGCACCGGCAGCAGCAGTTCGAGCCTGAGCAACAACAGCAGCGGTATCCGCGACACGTACAGCGCCCAGCTGGGCGTGAGCTGGGAAGCCGACCTGTGGGGCAAGCTGCGTGAGGGCCTGAACGCCAACGAGGCGAGTGCCGAGGCGAGCCTGGCGGACCTGGCGGCGATACGCCTGAGCCTGCAGTCGGAGCTGGTGCAAAACTACCTGCAGCTGCGTGTGATCGACGAGCAGAAGCGCCTGCTCGAGGCCACGCTGGCGGCCTATCAGCGTTCGCTGACCATGACCCAGAACCAGTACCGCGCCGGGGTTTCGGGCAAGGACGCGGTGGCCCAGGCACAGACCCAGCTCAAGAGCACCCAGGCCGACCTGATCGACCTGATCTGGCAGCGGGCGCAGTTCGAGAATGCGATTGCCGTGCTGATGGGCAAGGCGCCGGCCGAATTTGCCCTGGCGCCGAGCACCACCATACCGGCCTTGCCGCAGATCCCGCTGGCGCTGCCGTCGCAGCTGCTGGAGCGCCGCCCCGACATTGCCTCGGCCGAGCGCAAGGTGATGGCGGCCAACGCCAATATCGGCGTGGCGCGGGCGGCGTACTTCCCGGACCTGACCCTGAGCATGAGCGGTGGCTACAGCAGTAGCAGCTTCAGCGACTGGATCAGCTTGCCGAACCGATTCTGGTCGGTGGGGCCGCAGTTGGCCGTGACCCTGTTCGATGCCGGCAAGCGCTCGGCCGAGGTCGACCGTACCAAGGCCGTGTATGACCAGACTGTGGCGCAGTACCGTCAGAGCGTGCTGGATGGCTTCCAGGAGGTGGAAAACTACCTGGTGCAGCTGAAGGTGTATGCCGATGAGGCGCAGGTGCGCGATGAGGCGCTGGCGTCGGCGCGCGAGTCGCTGCGCCTGACCGAGAACCAGTACAAGGCGGGCCTGATCGGGTATCTGGACGTGGTGAACGTGCAGACCACCGCGTTGAGCAATGAACGCAGCGTGCTGAACCTGCTGCAGGGCCGGCTGGTGGCCAGCGTGCAGTTGATTGCGGCGTTGGGGGGCGGCTGGGAGGCAGCCAGCCTTGCTGCTGAAGAGCGTACCGCGATCGACAGGTAGTGTGCGTCGAGGCGTTCGCCGGCAACGCCGGCGCCTACAGGCCGCGATGTGATTGTAGGGGCCAGCCTTGCTGGCGAAGGCCGCGACGCGGTTCCAAAGCCTGATGGCCATTCGCCAAAAACATCCCGCCATCCCTCGGAAACTCCGTGCGTTTCGCTAAAGGTTGAGTACAATCATCGGTTTTTCACCGGGCCGGGACAGCGCCCGTCAACCGGGCCTTGGAACCTTCATGCTCAACGGTAGTTATTCCTCCTCGCTGGTCCTGATTTCGCTGTGCGTGGCGATTCTGGCGTCCTACACGGCGCTGGACCTGACCGGGCGCATCGCCACCGCCAAGGGCCGTGCCGCGTACCTGTGGATGGTCGGCGGTGCTCTGGCCCTGGGCACCGGGATCTGGTCGATGCACTTCATCGGCATGCTTGCCTTCAGCCTGCCCATCGAGCTGGGCTACGACCTGAGCCTCACCGCGCTGTCGCTGGTGATCTCGGTGCTTTCGTCGGGCTTCGCACTGTGGCTGGTGAGCCAGCCGAGCCTGCCGGGCCGCGTGCTGGCGCTGGGGGCGCTGATCATGGGCGCGGGCATCAGCAGCATGCATTACACCGGCATGGCTGCCATGCAGATGCAACCGGGCATCGACTACGACCCGCTGCTGTTCGCCGCCTCGCTGTTGATTGCAGTAGGCGCGTCGGTGGCCGCACTGTGGATCGCCTTCCGCCTGCGCCGCAATACCCCGTATGTACGCCAGATTCGCGGCGGCGCCGCCGTGGTGATGGGCATTGCCATCGTCGGCATGCACTACACTGGCATGGCAGCGGCCAATTTTGCCGACGGCAGCTTCTGTGGCGCGCTGGACGGTGGGCTCAGCGGCAGTGGCCTGGACTACCTGGTGCTGATCACCACCCTGGCGGTGCTGGCGGTGGCGCTGCTGACCTCGGTGCTGGATGCACGCCTGGAGGCGCGCACTGCGGAGCTGGCGCAATCGCTGACCCTGGCCAACCAGGAGCTGACCCAGCTGGCGCTGCACGACACCCTCACCGGGCTGCCCAACCGCAGCCTGCTGACCGACCGCATCGAGCAGGCCATCGCCAAGGTGGCCGAGCAGGGCGGCTGCTTTG
This sequence comes from Pseudomonas palmensis, assembly GCF_017848315.1. Classification (GTDB taxonomy): domain Bacteria; phylum Pseudomonadota; class Gammaproteobacteria; order Pseudomonadales; family Pseudomonadaceae; genus Aquipseudomonas; species Aquipseudomonas palmensis. The sequence goes on along the minus strand of NZ_JAFKEC010000020.1, from coordinate 58,963 downwards.
CGCTGATGTTCATCGACCTGGACGGGTTCAAGCCGGTCAACGACGCGTTCGGTCATCACACCGGCGACCAGTTGCTCAAGGAGGTGGCGATGCGCCTGCGTGGCCACCTGCACAGCCAGGACACCCTGGCGCGCATCGGCGGTGACGAATTCGTGCTGCTGGTGGAGCTGGACGAGCCTGAAGATGCGGTGGGGGTGGCCGCCAAGCAGGTCAACCTGGTGTCGCGCCCGTTCCGGGTGGCCGAGCAGAGCCTGCAGATCTCCGCCAGCGTCGGCATCGTGTTGTACCCCGGCAACGGCGCCGACCAGATGGAGCTGCTGCGCAATGCCGACGCGGCCATGTACCACGCCAAGAGCGCCGGCAAGAACGCCTACAGCTTTTTCGATGTGTCGATGAACAGCAACGCGCGCCTGCAGCTGCAGTTGCTGCAGGACCTGCGCATGGCGCTGGAGCAGCGCCAGTTGCGCCTGTTCTACCAGCCCAAGTTCGATGCGGTGGGGCGCCAGCCTATCGGTGCCGAGGCCCTGCTGCGCTGGGAGCACCCGCAGCACGGCATGTTGCTGCCCGATCGCTTCATCCAGCTGGCGGAAAAAACCGGGTTGATCATCCCGATCGGCGAGTGGGTACTGGACGAGGCCTGCCGCCAGATGCGCAGCTGGATGGACCAGGGCTATGAAAACTGGCGGGTTGCAGTGAACCTGTCGGCCATCCAGTTCTGCCATGCCGGGCTGGTTGACAGCGTGGCGTCGGCCTTGCAGCGCCATCGCCTGCCGGCCAACAGCCTGACCCTGGAGATCACCGAAACCACCGCCATGCACGACGCCGATGCGAGCCTGATGGTGTTGCAGCGCCTGTCGGACATGGGCGTGGACCTGTCCATCGACGATTTCGGTACCGGCTACTCAAGCCTGATGTACTTGAAGCGCCTGCCGGCCAACGAGTTGAAGATAGACCGTGGCTTCGTGCGCGACCTGGAGCAGGACAGCGACGATGCCGCAATCGTGTCGGCCATCGTGGCGCTGGGGCAGGCACTGGGGTTGAGGATTGTTGCCGAAGGGGTGGAAACCGACCGCCAGCAGGACTTCCTGACCCGTCTGGGGTGTGATTCGCTGCAAGGGTACCTGCTCGGTCAGCCGCTGCCGGCCGAGCGTTTCATGGCTGATATCGAGAGACTGGCGGTGGGGCAGGCCTGAGCGCCAGCGTCAGGCCGAGCGCAGCGCACACGAGGGCTGGAACGCTTCAAGCTCGTCTTCCACCGCTTCGATGATGCGCTCCACATCCGACGCCGCCATCAGTGTGGCGCACGGAATGCCGGCAATCGCCAGCAGGGTTTCGCCGGTGGCGCGGTCGAACACGCGCGCCACCATGCTGCGCGGTGCATCCATGCTGGCTTCAAAGCCCAGGGGATGGAAGTGCCAGCGCATCATCTGGCAGGCGTTGGGAAACGTGAGCTTGTTCATGCCGGCCTCCTTTTACAGCTGACCCCGATTCGCTGAGCATGCCTGTACCCGGGACACGCTGCCCAAGGAAGGCCAAGACCCTAACCATAGCACCGATGCGGCCGCTGTCCGCCGCTTGTTTGCGCCCCGTTGCAGGATGTTTGACCTGCGTCACAATGGCTTTTTGCTATGTGTGGGTTGCGCAAGCGTTTGCGTGGTCCGCATTGCGGCGGGTGAGGCTGTCATGGCCGCTGAAGCGGGCAGGGTGGGGCCACGGGTATTTCAGACCAGCGGCGGGCTCAGCTGAGCAGGCCGGCGGCGATGTTGATGGTGAAACCCAGAATAGCGGTGTTGAACACGAAACCGATCACCGAGTGGGCCAGCACCACGCGGCGCAGTTCACGCCCGGCGACGCCCACATCGGAGGTTTGCACCGCGACGCTGAGGGTGAACGAGAAGTAGTGGAAGTCCCAGTAATCGGGGTTGTGCTCCTCGTCTGGAAAGCGCAGCAGCGGCTGCTTGGCGGTGCTGGTGTAGAACAGGCGCGCATAGTGCAGGCTGAAGATGGTGCCGATCAGCAGCCACGAGCCGGCCACGGTGAGGCCGGTGTACAGGTAGTGCAGGGCCTGGGTGCTGCCGGTCAGGCCCTTGCTGCTGGCCAGTTGCAGGGTGACTGCGGCAAGGCTGGCGATGGCCGCGATACTCACGGTAAACAGCACCAGCCCGGCATTTTCGTCCTCGATGCAGGCCACCTTGCGCACCTGGCCCGGTTTTGCCCGCAGGGTCAGCCAGAACACCAGCAGCAGGTACAGCCAGACCCCGACGTTCCAGCCCGCCAGGATGTGTTGCACCAGGTTGTCTGCCGGGATGAACACGCCGCCCAGGCAGCCGACCAGTGCGGCGGCGCTGAGGCGCGGGTGGGTATGGGCCAGTTTGTGGAATGCCATGTTGCCTCACGTCGATGGATGCACCGCCAACTGTAGCCTATACCTAGGAAGCCTTTCTTCAGGCGCCACTGGAGCGACCGCATGAAACACGCATTGATCATCGGCACCTTGTGCCTGGCCGGGCTGGGCCTGGCCGGTTGTTCGAGCAGCACCGTGCAGCCCGACGAGTACTCCGGGTTCCTCAAGGACTACAGCCGTCTCAAGCAGACCACCTCGCCCTCCGGTGCCACGGTGATGCGCTGGATCGACCCGAACCTCAAGCTCGACCGCTACACCAGCGTATACATCGAGCCCAGCCAGCTGTATCCCAAGCCGCAGCCTACCGCGCGGGTTCCGCAGAGCACCCTGCAAGGCATCACCCACTACTACGACCAGGCGCTCAAGCGCGAGCTGGGCAAGTCGTTGCCGCTGGCCACCGGCCCTGGCCCGGGGGTGATCGTGGTACGCCCGGCGATCACGGCCGTCAGCAGCAAGACCGAGGGCCTGAAGGCATACGAAGTGATTCCGGTGGCGCTGGTGGCGGCAGCGGTGAGCACGGCCTCGGGCATCCGCGACCAGGAAACCGATATCGCCACCGAGGCGCAGTTTCTGGATGGCGGCAACAACAAGGTGCTCGCCCAGGTGGTGCGCAAGGGCAGTGGCAAGCCGCTGGAAAACGACAGCCAGGTGATGAAGGCCGACGATGTGAAGGCAGTGCTCGATGGCTGGGCGTCCGACCTGCACCAGTCCTACCTCAAGCTCAAGGGCCGTTGAGCCCTGTGCCAGGCCATTTCGGGGAGCCTCGCAATGGCCTGGCAGCGTGTTGGCCGGTCTGCCGGCCCCAGCGGGCCGACGACAGTTGACCGCTTCACCATTGAAACCCGGCTTCAATCAGCCTAGCCTGCGCGGCATACCGTTGAAAGGAGCCCGTCATGCAAGGCGTTACCCGCAAGATCACCCAGGCCATTCTGTACGAAGTCATCGCGGTGGCCTGTGTCGCACCGGCCCTGGCGTTGGCCTTCGATGAGGGCATGGCCCATTCCACCGTGCTGTCGGTGATCATGTCGGGCATGGCCCTGGGCTGGAACATGCTCTACAACTACCTGTTCGAGTTCTGGGAGGCACGTCAGGCCCGACGCAGCCGCACCTTCGTACGGCGCCTGCTGCATGCCATCGGCTTCGAGGGCGGGCTGGTGCTGATCCTGCTGCCGGTGGTGGCCTGGTGGCTGGACATCAGCCTGTGGGCGGCACTGGGCACCAACCTTGCGCTGTTCGTGTTCTTCTTCGTGTACGCCTTCGTGTTCCAGTGGAGCTTCGACCGGGTGTTCGGCGTGCCCGAATCGGCGCACGAACGAGGCGTGCAAGCCTGCACGAGCGCAAAATGAATGATTGACTTGAAAAAGGCCCTGGGCTAGTTTCGCTGCCATGACCTTATTCGCAGCGTTGCCTTCGCACAGCATTATTACCGCCATTATCAGATTGGCGGGCTAGCGAGCACCTTGCACCTAACCCGCCCTGGAGGCGGGTTTTTCCTTTCTGACTCCTGGGCACTTCAAAAAAAACCAGGAGTCACCGATGACCAGCCTTACCGTCTGCCCCAGCACCTCCACCAGCGCCACCAGCCTGCTGTCGGACTACGTGCGAAGGATTCTTGCCGCACCGGTATATGACCTGGCCATCGAGACGCCCCTGCAGCCCGCCCGGGCGCTGTCCGAGGCCCTGGGCAACAACGTGCTGCTCAAGCGCGAAGACCTGCAGCCGACCTTTTCCTTCAAGATCCGCGGGGCCTACACCCGCCTCAGTCGTCTGAGCACCGAGCAGCGCGAGCGCGGGGTGATCACCGCGTCTGCCGGCAACCATGCCCAGGGCGTGGCGCTGGCCGCTCGTGAACTGGGCATGCGCGCCACCATCGTGATGCCCACCACCACTCCGGCGCTGAAGATCGAAGGGGTGCGCTCGCGTGGCGGCAATGTGGTGCTGCACGGTGACAGCTTCCCGCGGGCGCTGGCCCATGCGCTGCAACTGGCCCAGAGCGAAGGCGCCACGTTCGTGCCACCGTTCGACGACCCGGACGTGATTGCAGGGCAGGGCACCGTGGCCATGGAGATCCTGCGCCAGCAACCGGGCGAGCTGGACGCGATCTTCGTGCCGGTGGGTGGCGGCGGCCTGATCGCCGGCATTGCCGCCTACGTCAAGTACCTGCGCCCGCAGGTAAAGGTGATCGGCGTCGAGCCGCATGACTCTAACTGCCTGCAGGCCGCGCTGGCCGCTGGCGAGAGGGTGGTGCTGCCCCAGGTCGGCACCTTCGCCGACGGCGTGGCGGTGGCGCAGATCGGCGCGCATTGCTTCGAGGTGTGCCGGCATTACGTGGACGAAGTGGTCACGGTCAGCAGCGACGAGCTGTGCGCGGCCATCAAGGACATCTACGACGACACCCGCTCGATCACCGAGCCTTCCGGTGCGCTGGCGGTGGCCGGGATCAAGAAGTACGTGGCCAGCCGCGGCGTGACGGGCCAGACCCTGGTGGCAATCGACTCCGGTGCCAACGTCAACTTCGACCGCCTGCGCCATGTGGCCGAACGCGCCGAACTGGGCGAGCAGCGCGAGGCGGTCATCGCGGTGACCATCCCCGAGCAGCCGGGCAGCTTCCGCGCCTTCTGCCAGGCCCTGGGCCAGCGCCAGATCACCGAGTTCAACTACCGCTACCAGCCCGGCAAGGAGGCCCGCCTGTTCGTCGGCGTGCAGACCCACCCGCACACCGACCCGCGCGCGCAGTTGCTGGCCAGCCTGGCCGGGCAGGGCTACGAGGTGCTGGACCTGACCGAGAACGAGCTGGCCAAGTTGCATATCCGCCACACCGTGGGCGGCCACTCGGCCCCCTCGCTCGACGAGCGGGTGCTGCGCTTCGAGTTCCCGGAGCGTCCTGGCGCCTTGCTGGGCTTTCTGGAGCGCCTGGGCAAACGCTGGAACATCAGCCTGTTCCACTACCGCAACCACGGGGCTGCCGAGGCGCGGGTGTTCGTGGCGCTGCAGGTGCCGGACGATGAGCTGGCGCAGTTGCCAGGCACCCTCGACGGCATGGGGTATCGCTACTGGGACGAGACCGAAAACCCGGCCTATCGGCTGTTTCTTGGCTGACTTTGCGCTGGATCAACATGCCCTGTGGCCCACGGGCGGATCCTTGAGGCAGAGATATAAAGCCTGAGGAATACCGCCATGAGCAGCACGTTTTTCATCCCAGCCGTCAACATCATGGGCATCGACTGCCTGGACGAAGCCATGACCGCCATTGTCGGCTATGGCTTTGCCAAGGCGTTGATCGTCACCGATACCGGGCTGGCCAAGGCCGGCGTGGCACAGCGAATCGCCGAGCAGCTGGCGATGCGTGACATCGACTCGGTGGTGTTCGACGGCGCCAAGCCCAACCCGAGCATCGCCAACGTGGAGCAGGGCCTGGCGATGCTCAAGCGCGAGCACTGCGACTGCGTGATTTCGCTGGGCGGCGGTTCACCCCACGACTGCGCCAAGGGCATTGCCCTGTGTGCCACCAATGGCGGGCACATCGGCGACTACGAAGGGGTCGACCGCTCCGCCAAGCCGCAATTGCCGCTGATCGCGATCAATACCACGGCCGGTACGGCCAGCGAGATGACGCGCTTCTGCATCATCACCGACGAGGCGCGCCACGTGAAAATGGCCATCGTCGACCGCAACGTCACCCCGTTGCTGTCGGTGAACGACCCGGCGCTGATGGTCGGCATGCCCAGGTCGCTGACGGCGGCCACCGGTATGGATGCACTGACCCACGCCATCGAGGCCTATGTATCCACGGCGGCCACGCCGATCACCGACGCCTGCGCACTCAAGGCCATCGAGCTGATCAGCCGCAACCTGCGCCAGGCGGTGATCGACGGGCAGGACCTGACCGCGCGGGAGAACATGGCCTATGCGCAGTTCCTCGCCGGCATGGCGTTCAACAATGCTTCGCTGGGGTTCGTGCATGCGATGGCGCATCAGCTCGGTGGCTTCTACGACCTGCCGCACGGGGTGTGCAACGCGGTGCTGCTGCCCCATGTGCAGCGGTTCAATGCGGCGGTGAGCGCGGCGCGCCTGCGTGATGTGGCACAGGCGATGGGCGTGGCGGTGGAGGGGCTGAACGCGGCGCAGGGTGCCGATGCGGCGATCCAGGCCATCGTGCAACTGAGCGACGATATCGAGATCCCGCCAGGGCTGGAGGTGCTGGGTGCGCGGGTGGCGGATGTGCCGACCCTGGCGGCCAACGCGCTCAAGGATGCCTGCGGCCTGACCAACCCGCGGCGGGCCAGCCAGGCCGAGATCGAGGCGATCTTCAAGGCAGCCTTCTAGCGCATCTTCGCTGGCAAGCCAGCTTCCACAGGGTTCTGCGGTACGGCCAGAACCTGTGGGCTGGCTTTGCGGCGAAGCCGTCAGACCACCAGCGACAACAGCATGATGAAGATGATGCCCACCACCGACAGGATGGTTTCCATCATGCTCCAGGTCTTGAAGGTTTCGGCCACGGTCATGTTGAAGTACTGCTTGACCAGCCAGAAGCCCGCATCGTTGACATGCGACAGGATCAGCGAGCCGGCCCCCGTGGCCAGCACCAGCAGCTCGCGGTTCACGCCCGGTATCATGCCGATCACCGGGGCCACGATACCCGCACCGGTAATGGTCGCCACCGTCGCCGAGCCCGTGGCGATGCGAATCACCGCCGCCACCAGCCAGGCCAGCATGATCGGCGAGATCTGCGCCTGCACCGCCATCTGACCGATCACGTTGCCCACACCGGTATCCACCAGCATCTGCTTGAAGCCGCCCCCAGCCCCCACGATCAGCACGATTGCCGCCGTAGGCGCCAGGCTCTGGTCGAGCATCTTCATGATCTGCTGGCGGCTGAAGCCCTGGGCCGAGCCGAAGGTGTAGAAGGCCAGCAGCAGGGCGGCCAGCAGCGCCGTGATCGGGTGCCCGATCAGGTCCATCCACTGGCGAAAGATGTGCTCGGCCGGCAGTACCACGTCGGCGAAGGTCTTGAGCAGCATCAGGAACACCGGCAGCAGGATGGTTACCAGCGTGATGGCGAAGCTGGGCAGTTGCGTGCGCTCGGCTTCGCGGGCGATCTGGTCCATCAGCTCCTGGGACGGCGAGCCGGGGATGTACCGCGAAATGAACGTGCCGTACAGCGGCCCGGCGATGATCGCCGTGGGCAGCGCCACGATCAGCCCGTAGAAGATGGTCTTGCCGATGTCGGCGCCGAACACGCCGATGGCCAGCAGCGGGCCCGGGTGCGGCGGCACCAGTCCGTGCACCACCGACAGCCCGGCCAGCAGCGGAATGCCGATCTTGATCAGCGATACCCCGGTGCGCCGGGCCACGATGAACACCAGGGGTATCAGCAGCACGAAGCCGATTTCGAAGAACAGCGGGATGCCCACCAGGAAGGCGGCGAACATCATGGCCCAGTGCACCTTCTGCTTGCCGAAGGCGCGAATCAGGGTTTGCGCGATCTGGTCGGCGCCGCCGGAATCGGCCATCAGCTTGCCGAGCATGGTGCCCAGTGCCAGCACGATCCCGACAAAGCCGAGTACGCCCCCGAAGCCGTCCTGGAACGACTTCATCACTTTGGCTACCGGCATGCCGGAGGTCAGGCCCAGAAAGCCCGCGGCCAGGGTCAGCGCCACGAAAGGGTGCACCTTGAAGTGGGTGATCAGCAGCACCAGGCCGATGATGGTCACCAGTGCATCGAGCAAGAGGTAGGTATCAGTTGCCAGACCGAACATGGTTCAGTGCCTCGTATTGTCATTGTTGTGGGCGGAACTTTTACAGCGTGCAGCAGTCGAGACAGCGCTATCTTTGGTGAGCCGGAAAACTGCCGGAAAATCAGGCAGTTCGCGCCAGCGCCGACTCACCGCAGGGCTTTAGCCAGGTGTCTACCTGACGGGCCAACTGGGCGATGGGTTGGGTGGCGTCCAGGGTCAGGGTCAGGGTTTCGCCGCGCGGCGACTCCAGGGCGGCGAACTGGCTGTCGATCAGGCTTGCCGGCATGAAGTGGCCGGGGCGTGCCAGCACGCGGCGTTCGGCTTCCTGGGGCGTCAGTTCGAGGAACACGAAGCCCAGGTCGGGTACGGCGTGGCGCAGGGCGTCGCGGTAGCGCTTTTTCAGCGCCGAGCAGGTGAGGATCGGCCGTTCGCCGGCCTTGAGGGTGGCCTGCAGCTCTTCGCCCAGGCGGATCAGCCAGCCAGCGCGGTCGTCATCGTCAAGGGGAATGCCGGCGCTCATCTTCTGGATGTTGGCGGCAGGGTGAAAGGCATCGCCTTCGATCAGGCGGCCGCCGCTGCAATCGGCGATGGCAGAACCGACGCAGCTCTTGCCGCAGCCAGCCACGCCCATCACCACAATAGCGGACAGGGGAGAGTTCATCGGTACCTCCTGCGGGGCGAGATAGCGCTATCTTTGGCCGAGGCTGACAACGCCTCGGCGGCTTCCCACCCGGTTGTTATTGGTTTTGTAAAAGCAGTCTGGGCGCTCATCGCCGTGCACCTGCAGTTATGCATTGCCTGACGTCTGAGACAGCGCTACCTTAGTGCCCGTTCCCTTCTCTTTGCAAGCCGAAAAATAAAAGCCCCCATGACCCGCATTGGCTCCCGTACTACCGGTCGTCCCACCCTGGCTGAAGTGGCCAGGCTTTCCGGGGTTTCCCCGATCACCGCCTCGCGCGCCCTGCGCGGCATCAGCACGGTTGCCCCGGAACTGGTGCAGAAGGTCAAGGATGCTGCCGCAGCGCTGGGCTATGTCGCCAACCCGGCAGCCCGCGCGTTGGCGTCGGCACAGAGCCAGTCGGTGGTGGTGCTGATTCCGTCGCTGTCCAACCAGCTGTTCATCGAAACCCTCGAAGCCATCCACGACGTGATGCGCCCGCGCGGCCTTGAAGTGCTGATCGGCAACTTCCACTACGACGTGGCCGAAGAGGAGAACCTGATTCGCAACTACCTGGCCTACCAGCCGTGCGGCATGCTGCTCACCGGTTTTGACCGCACCGAGGCGTCGCAGCAGATGCTGGCCGCCAGTGGTGTGCCCTGCGTGCACATGATGGAGCTGGGTGGGCCGGACACGGCCACTTCGGTCGGGTTTTCCCAGCAGCAGGCCGGGCGCGCGGCTGCCCGGCACCTGATCGAACGCGGGCGGCGGCGCCTGGGCTTCATTGCCGCGCAGCTCGATCCTCGGGTGATGCAACGCGCCGACGGGTTCCGCCAGGCGCTGGACGATGCAGGGCTGTATGACCCGGCACTGGAAATGCTCGCACCGCAGCCGTCATCCATCGGCCTGGGCGGCGAGCTGTTCAGCCAGTTGCTCGAGCGTCACCCGGAGGTGGACGGGCTGTTCTTCTGCAACGACGACCTGGCCCAGGGCGCGATTCTGCAGGCCTTGCGCCAGGGCATCGAGGTGCCGGGGCAGGTGGCGATGGTGGGCTTCAACGACCTGCCGGCATCGGCTCACCTGGTTCCGCGCCTGACCTCCATTCGCACCCCGCGCGCTGCCGTGGGGCGGCAGGCTGCGCAGGCGCTGCTGGCGTTGCTCGACGGCAAGGGCGGGCAGCCGCGCACCCAGGACCTGGGCTTCGAACTGATGGTGCGCGAAAGCAGTTGACGTGGGGTGATAAACGGTGATGGCAGTTGGCTTGCAGGGTACAGAAGTGCATCTATGCTGAGCAAAAACCGCCAATGGAGTGGTAACCAATGTTTAACGCCCATCGCAAGTCTGACCTGGCTGAAATCGAGCGTTGCACCCAAGCGTTACACCACTCCAATGCCAAGCTTGCGGCCATAGGTCGCTCGATGGCCATGATCGAGTTCAGCCCCGACGGGGTGATTCTCGAAGCCAACGAGCGTTTCTGCTCCACCCTGGGCTATGCCGCCGAGGAAATCATCGGCAAGCACCACCGCATTTTCTGCGAGCCCGACTACGTCAAGAGCGATGCGTACCGCACCCTGTGGCGCGACCTGGCGCGGGGCGAGGCCCACAGCGGTACCTTTCTGCGGCGCGACAAGGCCGGGCACGATGTATGGCTGGAGGCCAGCTACATGCCGGTGTTCGGCGCCAACCAGCAGGTCACCAGCGTGATCAAGGTCGCCTCCGACATCACCCGGCGGGTGGTCGAGGAGCATGAGAGCGACAGCCTGATCAATGCCATCAGCCGTTCCATGGCGATGGTCGAGTTCACCCCCGAAGGCAATGTGATCCGTGCCAACGAGAACTTCCTCAAGACCATGCATTACCGGGCCGAGGAGGTCATTGGCCAGCACCACAGCCTGTTCTGCCACCGCAGCGAAAGCGAGTCGAGCGCCTACAAGGCATTCTGGGCCTCACTCAATCGCGGCGAGTACCATTCCCATCGTTTCGAGCGCAAGAACAAACTCGGGCAGATGGTGTACCTGGAAGCTTCCTACAACCCGATCTTCGATACCCGTGGCCGCCTGTACAAGGTGGTCAAGTTTGCCAGCGACATCACCCACCAGGTGTGTACCCAGCAGACGGCAGCCGAAGCGGCCCACGCCACCTCGGTGCAGAACGATGCCTGTGCGCGCAAGGGCTCGGAGGTGGTGCAGCATACGGTGCAGGTGATCGAGGAGATCTCCCGCGAGCTCAATGCCGCAGCCCGCAGCATCGATGCGGTGAGCAAGCAGTCGGAACTGATCGGGCAGATCGTGCAGACCATCCGCAGCATTGCCGACCAGACCAACCTGCTGGCCCTGAATGCCGCCATCGAGGCGGCGCGGGCAGGTGAGCACGGCCGCGGCTTTGCCGTGGTGGCCGACGAGGTGCGCAGCCTGGCGGCACGCACCAGCAAGGCGACCCTGGAGATCGTCGATGTGGTGCGCCAGAACCACGACCTTTCACTCAATGCGGTGGCCAGCATGCAGTCGAGCCTCAGCCGCACCGGGCTGGGGGTGGAACTGGCCAATGAGGCGGGGGAAGTGATCCTGGAAATCCAGCAGGGTTCGCAGCATGTGGTGGACGCCATCAGCCAGATCAACTCGACCCTGCAACTGCACTGAGCCGCATCTCAACCGGCGGCGATGGATCGCTGCAGGTGTTCATGCAGATCCTTCAGGCTCTGTTCCAGCGCCGCCAGCAACGCCTCGATGGCCTTGTCCGGGGCCTTGCCGGTACAGGCCTGCTCCAGCGCATCGCAGTGCCCCACCAGGCCATGGGCCTTGAGCATCTTGGCGCCGCCCTTGATGCGGTGCGACAGGCTGCGCAGTTGCTGTCGACTCGCGCCTGAGCCCAGGGCACGCAACGCCTCGAGGTCTTCGGCGCTGCTGCGCTCCAGCTCCGTCAGCAGACGCTTGATCAGCCGTGGGTCACCCAGGGTCAGGTGCTTGAGGTTGTCGATGTTGAAACCGCTGTTGTCCTCGGCGCGGGGCTCGGGTGGCGCCTGCGGCTCGGGGGTATCCACCCCCGACAGGTGACGGCTCAAGGCGCCCAGGCCGATCGGCTTGAACAGGCAGTCATCCATGCCCGACGCCAGGCAGCGCTCGCGTTCGTCGGCCTGGGCGTTGGCGGTCAGGCCCAGGATCAGGCAGGGCGGGCAATTCGCCTGGGCTTCCTGGGCACGAATCTCGCGCGCCAGCTGGTGGCCGTCCATGCCGGGCATGTTGCAGTCGGTGATCACGGCGTCGAAGCGCCCGGCCTGCCAGGCTTGCAGGCCGCCCGCGCCGTCGCTGGCCTGGGTCACCCGATGGCCCAGCACGCTCAGCTGCTTTTCCAGCAGCATGAGGTTGGCGGGGTAGTCGTCGACCACCAGGATGTTCAGCCGCTGGCTGGCCTGCGCCGTTGGCTCCTGGGCCGGTTCCTCGGGTTGACTGGCAGTGCTGGCCAGCATCAGCGGCAGGCTGACCGTGACCTGGGTGCCATGGCCCGGGGTGCTGTGCAGCTCCAGGCTGCCCTGCATCAGTTCGCACAGGGTCCGGCTGATCACCAGGCCCAGGCCGGTGCCCTGGCGAGCCGGCTGGCTGCCGGCCTGGATGAAGGGGTGGAACAGGCGCTGCTGGTCCGGCTGGCTGATGCCGATGCCGCTGTCCTCGACGGCCAGGTGCATGTGCACCTGCTTGCCGCACGGCGTGGGCTGGCACTGCAGGCGCACGCTGACGCCACCGCGCTCGGTGAACTTGATGGCATTGCCCAGCAGGTTGGACAGGATCTGGCGAAAACGCAGCGGGTCGATCTCCACCAGGGCGGCGGGGGGCTGCAGGTCCTGGGTCAGGCTGATGTCCTTGAGACGGGCGCTGCTTTCGAACACCTGCACGGTGCTGCGTACCAGCGCACCCAGGTCGGTGGGTTGTGGCGCCAGGCTCATGTGTCCGGATTCGATGCGGGCGATGTCCAGCACGTCGCCGATCAGCTCCAGCAGGCTGCTGGCCGAATCGAATGCCACCTGCAGGGAGTGCTCGTCGGTGCGGCCCTGTGCGGCATCCTTCAGGGCAAGCTCGAGCAGGCCGATCACCGCGTTCATGGGGGTGCGGATCTCGTGGCTCATGGTGGTCAGGAAGGTGCTCTTGGCGTGGTTGGCGCTGTCGGCCTGTTCTTTGGCCACATGCAGCTCTTCGAGCAGGTGTTCGCTGATGCGCAGCTGCAGTTGCAGAGCCTGCTCGGCCTCGGCGCGTTGCTGCATCAGCTTGCGCAGGTAACGGTTCCACAACGCTATGGCAAGCACCAGCGCCACCGCGATGCCAAGAATCTGCAGCACCAGCGAGCGGTAGTTGCGCCAGGGCGTGTCGCTGATCAGGGCGTTGATGCGCCAGCGATTGACCAGCTGGGTCATCTGCTCGGGCGGGATGCTGAGCAGGGATTTTTCCAATATCGCATGTAGTGGCGAAGAACGTTCGGTGGCGAAGGCGGCGAGGGCCGGGGTGTCGTCCAGCAGGGTGGCGATGCGCAGGCGGTCCTTGAACATGCGGCTGATGAAGTAGGCGGCGTTGATCTGCGAACTGAGCGCCGCGTCCGCGCGGCCCTGGGCCACGTACTCCATCAGTGCCAGCGGGTCGTCGACTTCGATCAGGCTGATGGCGGGATAGCGCTGGCGCAGTTCGGCGCTCACCGGTGTACCGCGAATGATCGCCAGGCGCTTGCCGTCGAGCTGGTCGGGGTGGCGGATCGATGTATCGCGCACGCTGGTCACCAGCACCCGCGGGTTGGCCAGGTAGGGCCGGGTGAAGGCCAGGGTTCTGGCGCGCTGCTCACCATAGTTGAGCGCGCCGACGACCTCGGCTTCGCCCTGTTCGACCATGCTGATCATGGTGGGCACCGAGTCGGTCTCGATGATCTGGAACTTCAGCCCGCTGCGCAGGCTGATCTGCGCCAGCACGTCGGCGGTGATGCCGCGAAAGTGCTGGTTTTCGTCGAAGAAGCTCAGGGGCGCGAAGTACTTGTTGATGACCACGCGCACGCTGGGATGCTGCGCGATCCAGTGGCGCTCTTCGTCGGTCAGCGCGATGTCCGCCCGGTTGAGCAGGATGCTGCTCACGCCGCTGGTCCAGCGGCGCATCACGTTCAGCCGGTCGCTGTCGGTGATGCTGCCCAATGCCTTGTTCACCAGGTCCAGCAACGCGGTGTTCTCGCGCACCAGGGCAAAGCCGAATGAAGAGCGCTGGGGTTTGACGTAGTGGGAGATCTGCAGGCTTTCGCGGTAGTTCTTGCCGATCAGGTAGTCGGAACTGATCGCGTCGCCGATGAATGCATCGGCCTGGCCCAGGGCCACCGCCGACAGGGCCGACATGGTCGAGGCGTACAGTTGCAGGTTCGCCCGGGGGTAGAGCTGGCGTACCAGCGACGGTGGCAGGTAGTGTTCGACCATCGACAGCGTCAGCCCGTCGAGCGGGTCGTCTGGGTCATGGGTCACGCCGACGGGGGTCGCGATGATCGGCTGGTCGTCGGCGTAGGGCTGGCTCATCACCAGTGCGCTGTCGGCGGCTTCGTAGCCGTTGGCGCTGCCCAGCAGGTCGATCTGGCCACTGTGCAGGGCGGCGATGGCCTGGATACGGTTCGGGAACTGCAGCACCTGCACCGGGATCTTCAACTGCTCGCCGATCAGGCCGGCGAAGTCGGCGCTGACCCCTTCATAGTCGTGCTGGCTCACATTGATGTCGAAGGGCGGGTAGTCCGGCGCCGAGGTGCCCAGGCGCAGCACCTGCTTGTGCTTGAGCCACCGACGTTCGGCGAGGGTCAGTGAGGGTGGCGCACTGCTGCTGACCGAGCGCCCGAGCAGTTGGCGGGCAACCCCCGGCTCCTGTGCCATGGCGCTTATCGCCAGCCACTGCACCAGGCAGGCGAGCAGCAGGGCAGGCAGGCAACGCTTGGTCATGGGCGGCTCAGGTCAGTGCGTTGCGGTTGGCCACATCGATCAACTCAACCAGCGATACCACCCCGAGCTTTTCCATGATGCGGGTCTTGTAGGTGCTGATGGTCTTGGCGCTGAGGATCATCGCCGTGGCGATTTCGCCATTGCTGGCGCCCTTGGCCAACTGGCGCAGCACCTCGAACTCACGGTTGGACAGCTTGTCCAGGCGCTGGAGTTCCGAGCTTGACCGGTCATTGAAGCGTGACGCATCGGGCAGGTAGGAATAGCCGTTGAGCACGGCCTTGAGGGCGGCGCTCAGGATATCGAGGTCTTCGTCCTTGCGCACGAATGCCGAGGCACCGGACTCGATGCAACGGCGGGCGAACAGCCGGGGTGGGCGGCCGGTCAGTACCAGGATACGTGGCGGGTTGGTCAACTGGCTGAGCCGCTCCAGCACGCTCAGGCCATCCAGGCGTGGCAGCCCCAGATCGAGGATCACCACGTCAGGTTGCAGCTTGCGCGCCAGTTCGACGGCACTGGCGCCGTCTCGGGCTTCACCGACGATGTTGTAGCCATCGCGCTCCAGCAGGGTGCGGATGGCGAAGAGGATGGTGGTGTGGTCATCAACGATCAAGACTTTGGGCATCGCGCAACTCCTTGTCAGAGAGGTGATCCAGGCCCCGAACCGTTCGGGGCGACGCCTGCCCAGGCTCTGGCAAGGCGGCCAAGATACGTGGAAACGCTCAGCAGGAGTACGTCCAGTATAGAAGTGAGGAAGAAATCAGTTCGATTAGAGGATTTTTCTTACAAGGCGCTCGAAAGTTCTGTAGCCGATTTCCTATCGCCTGGGCCGGTTATCGCTAGCAGAGGCTGTTGAATCGGCAGGCGCGCCCATGGGAACGTGCCGGGCATCGGGCCGGGAGGGCCGCCGTCAATGGCCGTCAAGGTCGGTACAGGTGCGCATGCCCGGCGCGGTAGAGCGCCGACTCGCTGAAGGTATCGCTGCCCAATACCCGGCCCACCAGGATCAGTGCGGTGCGTCGAAAGCCCTTGGCCTGCACCCGTTGCACGATGTCGTCCAGGCTGCCCAGCACCCAATCCTGATCTGGCCAGGTGGCGCGGTGCACCACGGCGATCGGGCAGTCGCTGCCGTAATGCGGGCGCAGTTCCTCGACGATTCTGGCCAGGTGCTTGACCCCCAGGTGAATGGCCAGGGTTGCCTGGTGGCTGGCCAGGCTCCCCAGCGATTCGCCCGGCGGCATCGGCGAGGTATCGCCGTAGCGCGTCAGGATCACGCTCTGGGCGATGTCCGGCAGGGTCAGCTCGCATTCGAGCAGGGCGGCACTGGCGGCCACGGCGGTCACGCCGGGGATGATCTGGAACGGGATACCCAGTTCACGCAGGTGGCGGATCTGTTCGCCGATCGCACCGTACAGCCCCGGGTCGCCGCTGTGTACGCGGGCCACATCCTGGCCGTTGGCGTGGGCCGTGCGCATCAGCTCGATGATCTGTCCCAGGTGCAGTTCGGCGCTGTTGATCACGGTTTCGGCGCGGTGGCCTTCGAGCACGGCGGCGGGCACCAGCGAGCCGGCATAGATGATCACCGGGCAGCTGTGGATCAGGCGCTGGCCCTTGACGGTGATCAGCTCGGGGTCGCCCGGGCCGGCACCGATGAAATAGACGGTCATGATGAATCCTTGGAAAGATTGCGCGGCATTATCCGTCAAACGGCGGGGCCCAGGCCAATGCCAGGGTGGCGGCGCCTTGCACGGTGCGTGGCAGGCGCAGTGCGGCATTGGCGCCGCCGCGTTGCTCGGCCAGGGCCAGCGCGGCGCTTTCGGCCACCCCATGGCAGCCGCTGAGGGCGAACGCCGTGGGCGAACGGTGGCTCAGGCGGCTTTCGAAGGGGGCCAGTTGCGCGGCCGAAAAGAACACCAGCGGCAACCCCAGTTGCCTGGCCAGTTCATGCAGGCCGGGCTCGTCGGCCTTGAGGTCGATGCTGGCCAGCCCGGCGAGGGCAGAGGTGGGCAGGTGATGGGCGAACAGGGTCTGCTGGAGCAGGGCGGCCAGTTCGCGGGCCGGGCAGCCGCGACGACAGCCCAGCCCGGCATACAACTGCATCAGGCTGGCTGGCGACGGTACAGCCAGGCACTGAGCAGGCCCAGGGCCAGCCAGAACGCGGCATTGGTCAACAGCGACGCCACCTTGAACTGCGCCTCCAGTGCTTGCGGCGCCAGGCTCTCGTGCACCTCCGGCTGCGGCGCACCGATCACGTGCGGAACAACCAGCAATGCCACACCCAGCGCCTTGAGCAGCCAGTTGTGCGCAAACACGATCAGGGCCAGGCCGGCAGCGGTGGCAGCCGCGGCGCCCACCCACCACAGTTGACGCTGCGCCAGGTCGGCGGCGGCAGTGCCCGGCAGCTCTGGCGGCAGCCCGAGGGTGGGCGCCAGGCAGAATACCGCGAACCCGGCAAGCCCCCAGGCTGCGCCGGTGGCGGTACGGCCCGGCGCACGCAGGGTGTACAGCGCAGCCAGGATCAGGGCAAAGCCGACCGCCACCACCAGGTTGCCACCGGTGGTCGACAGCACGCGCTGCCAGCCGTCTTCAGGCGACCAGGCCTCGGCATCGTGGTGGTGGCCTTCACCCGCGGCGTCGGCATGCTCATGGGGTTGGGCGGCCGGTGCCGGGTTCTCGTAGGTTTCGGCCTGCAGAATCAGCGGTGCGACCCAGAAGCTTTGCAGCAGGGTCAGCAGCAGGGCGGCGAGCAGGCCGGTAAAGCCTGCGGTGCGGGCAATGCGCTTGATCATCGGGGCAGGTCTCAGTGGCAAGGGAACGCGGCGCTGTGGCGGGTATCGTGGGCAGCGTTGTGCACCGCCTCGATGTGCGAGAAGCCGGCGAAGTAGACCAGGCAAAGGCCCAGCAGCGATGCACCGATGGCGACGGCCAGGCGCTGGCTGAGGGTAGTGGGGGTGACGAGGGGCTGGCTGGCGGTACTGATGGGCATGGCGCGTTCCTTTTTGCTGTTGTCGTGTCGTCGGGGCTATCGGCAACAGGCAAGCGCGGCCAACCCCTGCGCGAGGCTCGCCCAGGGGTTCAACAGCGCCCGCCCACCGCGGGTTTGTCATGACTGTATCGGGCCGGTCTCCGGGCTTGCGAGGGCTGGCAGCATGCTCAGCCTGAGGGCGTCACCTTCCCATGCCGCACAGCTGGCACAGTGGTAAAGACGCTTTCCTCGCTTACCGTTGCGGGGGCAGCACCGGATTTGTCGCTGCTTCTTTGCAGAAGCGGCTGACGCACCGGTTTCCCGTTTCACCTTGTAAAAAGGCACCCGAACGAATGCGGCTAGCAAATCACGCGCGCCGGCATCCGTCAATACAGCGGTTGACCTGCCCCGGACCACTGCGTAGCCTAGCCGCTTCGAGGTTCTGCGGCCCTGGCTGCAGCTAAGACGGGAATACGGTTCAAGCCGTGGCTGCCCCCGCAACTGTAAGCGTTGAACGGCATCGGCCGTGCCACTGCCCCGGGCGGGAAGGCGTCGATGCTGCCGGCAGGCGTGCCGGCACAGCGCGAGCCAGGAGACCTGCCTCGAACAGTTTCCGACTTTCAACCGGGCGGGGTGATCCGGTGGCGAATGCGCTCAGGCAGCAAGGCTCCTGCGGCTCTCGTCCTGCATGCCCGCCATCCTGCCAAGGGCACCCCCATGAAAACACTGGCCAAACTCCCCGTCACCATCGTTACCGGCTTCCTCGGCTCGGGCAAGACCACCTTGCTGCGGCACATGCTCGACAACGCCCAGGGCCGCCGCATCGCGGTGATCGTCAACGAGTTCGGCGAGCTGGGCATCGATGGCGAGATCCTCAAGCAGTGCAGCATCGGCTGCACCGAGGAAGAAGCCAGCGGGCGCGTCTACGAGCTGGCCAACGGCTGCCTGTGCTGCACCGTTCAGGAAGAGTTCTTCCCGGTGATGCGCGAGCTGGTGGCGCGCCGTGGCGACCTGGACCATATCCTCATCGAAACCAGCGGCTTGGCACTGCCCAAGCCACTGGTGCAAGCCTTCCAGTGGCCGGAAATCCGCAACGCCTGCACGGTCGATGCGGTGATCACCGTGGTCGACAGCCCGGCCGTGGCCGCCGGCACCTTCGCTGCCTACCCCGATCAGGTGGACGCCCAGCGCAAGCTCGACCCGAACCTGGACCACGAGTCCCCACTGCACGAACTGTTTGCCGACCAGTTGGCCAGCGCCGACCTGGTGGTGCTGAACAAGGCTGACCTGATCGCTGCCGACGACCTGGCCAGGGTGCGCGCCGAGGTGGCCGAGGAACTGCCGCCTGCGGTCAAGGTGGTGGAGGCCAGCAGCGGCCGCCTGCCGTTGGACGTATTGCTGGGCCTGGGCGCCGAGTCCGAGCAGCACATCGACGCGCGTCGTACCCACCACGATTCGCACCATGACGGCGATGACGACCACGACGATCACGACCATGATGCCTTCGACTCCATTTCCATCGAGTTGCCCCAGGCCGACGAAAGCCTGCTGCTCGATGCCCTGACCCAACTGGTGGTGCAGCACGGCATCCTGCGCGTGAAGGGCTTCGCGGCCATTCCGGGCAAGCCGATGCGTCTGCTGGTGCAGGGCGTGGGTACGCGCTTCGACAAGCACTTCGACCGCGCCTGGCGCAGCGACGAGCCACGTACCACGCGCCTGGTGCTGATTGGCCAGGACCTTGACGCCGTGCAACTCGAAGCCAGCCTGCGCGCCGCACTGGGCGCCTGACCCATGCACCTGCTGCGGACCCAGCCCGGCGGCTTTGTGCCGGACGACAGCATCGCCGACCTCGGCCAGACCCCCGCCGACCTGGTGATTCTCTGCAGCGGTGATTCGCACCTGGCACTGCTGGCCGAAACCGCCCAGCAGTTGCCGGACGACTACCCCAGCCTGCGCCTGGCCAACCCGATGCAGGTGCAGAACCATGCTTCGGTCGACCTGTATGTGGACGAAGTGCTGCGCCATGCCAAGGTCATCCTGGTGTCGCTGCACGGCGGTATCGGTTACTGGCGCTATGGCGTGGAGCAACTGGTGGCGCTGGCGGGGCGGGGCGTGCAACTGATCCTGGTGCCGGGCGACGACCGCCCGGACCCTGAGCTGACCAGCCTGAGCACGGTGCCCGCTGCCCAGGCCGAACGGTTGTGGCACTACCTGCGCCAGGGCGGCAAGGCCAATGCGCTGAACCTGTTCCAGTGCCTGGCCAGCCAATGGCTGGACCGCGACTACCACTGGGACGAGCCGCAGCAGTTGCCGCGCACCAGTGTCTATCACCCGCAACACCCCCAGGCGAGCGTGGACAGCTGGCGTGCCCTGTGGCAGCCCGGCCAGCCCGTGACGCCGATCATCTTCTACCGCTCGCACCTGCAGGCCGCCAACACGGGGTTCATCGATGCGTTTTGCGAGCGTCTGCAAGGCGCGGGGCTCAACCCGCTGCCGATTGCCGTGGCCAGCCTCAAGGAGGCAGCCTGCCTGGACCAGGTCGAGCAATGGCTGGACCAGGTCGACGCGGCCCTGATCATCAACACCACAGGCTTCGCCCAGTCCAGCCCGCAGCAGCCGCATTTGCGCCCGTTCCGGCGCGACATCCCGGTGCTGCAGGCCATCTGCGCACAGGACAACCAGCCGGCCTGGGAGGCCAGCGAACAGGGCCTGGGCGCCCGCGACCTGGCCATGCACATTGCCCTGCCGGAACTGGACGGGCGCATCATCAGCCGGCCGATCAGCTTCAAGGACCTGGCCTGGCGCAGCGAACGCAGCCAGTCGGACGTGGTGTGCTACAAGCCGCACCTGGAACGCATGGATTTTGTTGCGGAACTGGCCCGGCGCTGGTGCGAGCTGGCGCGCCTGGACAACCCGCAAAAACGCGTGGCGCTGATTCTGGCCAACTACCCGACCCGCGACGGGCGCATCGGCAACGGTGTGGGGCTGGACACCCCAGCGGCGGCGCTCAACATCCTGCGCGCCATGCAGGCCCAGGGCTACCCGGTGGGGCCGTTGCCAGACAGTGGCACGGCGCTGATCCAGGCCCTGCTCGGCGGGGTCAGCAACGACCTCGACACGCTCGACCAGCGCCCCTGTGCGCAGAGCATGGCGCTGGACGATTACCGCGCCGCCTTCGCCCTGTTGCCTCAGGCCAACCAGCAGGCGGTGCGCGAGCGCTGGGGCGAGCCGGAGCAGGACCCGATGTTTCGCAGCGGGCGCATGATGGTCGCCGGCCTGCGCCTTGGCCTGACCTTCGTTGGTATCCAGCCGGCGCGCGGTTATCAGGTCGACCCCAGTGCGGTGTACCACGACCCCGACCTGGTGCCGCCGCATGGCTACCTGGCGTTCTACTTCTGGCTGCGCCACGCCTATGCCGCCGATGCGCTGATCCACGTGGGCAAGCACGGCAACCTGGAGTGGCTGCCGGGCAAGGGCGTCGGCCTGTCAGCCGGGTGCTGGCCGGACGCGTTGTTGGGGCCGCTGCCGAACATCTACCCGTTCATCGTCAACGACCCGGGCGAGGGCGCACAGGCCAAGCGCCGCACCCAGGCGGTGATCATCGACCACTTGATGCCGCCGTTGACCCGCGCCGAAACCTACGGGCCGTTGCGCGACCTGGAACTGCTGGCCGACGAGTACTACGAGGCGCAACTGCTGGACCCGCGCCGGGCCCGTGAACTGCAGCGCGACATCCTCAACCTGGTGCGTGACAACCACATCGACCGCGAGCTGCAGCTGGAAGGCGAGCTGGACGATGCGGCGGTGTGGCTGCCGCGCCTGGACACCTACCTGTGCGACCTCAAGGAGTCGCAGATTCGCGACGGCCTGCATGTGTTCGGCCAATCGCCGGACGGACGCCTGCGGATCGACACGCTGCTGGCCCTGCTGCGGGTGGAACGTGGTGATGGGCGCGGCCCCAATGCCAGCCTGCTGCGCGCCCTGGCCCGCGGCCTGGGGCTGGGCTTCGACCCGCTGGACTGCGACCTGGGCCTTGCCTGGGAAGGGCCACGGCCGCCGAGCCTGGCACAGGTGAGCAGCGAGGCCTGGCGGACCAACGGCGACACCCGCGAGCGGCTTGAACTGTATGCCGCCCGCCTGATCGAGCAGACCCTCGACGGGGCGCCGGCCAGCCACCAGCACAGCGCCGACGTCGAGGCCGTGCTGCAGGCGCTGCGGGCCCAGGTGGCGCCGCAGCTGGATGCCTGCGGCCCGGCCGAAATGCAGGGCCTGCTGGCGGCGCTGGACGGGCGTTTCGTGCCGGCGGGGCCGAGCGGGGCGCCCAGCCGCGGGCGCCTGGACGTGCTGCCCACCGGCCGCAACTTCTACACCGTGGATGTGCGCAACCTGCCCACCGCCACGGCATGGCGCATCGGTTTCGCCTCGGCCAACCTGATTCTGGAACGCCACCTGCAGGACCACGGCGACCACCTGCGCCAGCTCGGCCTGTCGGTATGGGGCACGGCCACCATGCGCACCGGCGGCGACGACATCGCCCAGGCCATGGCCCTGCTCGGCGTACGACCGGTATGGGCCAGCGGCAGCCAGCGGGTGGACGACTTCGAGATCCTGCCGGTGAGCCTGCTGGATCGCCCACGGGTAGACGTGACCCTGCGCGTTTCGGGGTTCTTCCGCGATGCGTTCGGCAACCTGATCAAGCTGTTCGACGCGGCGGTGCAGGCCGTGGCGGCACTGGATGAGCCGGATGACCTCAACCCCCTGGCGGCCAAGGTGCGCAGCGAGCGTGCCGAACTGCTGGCCGCTGGCCTGAGCCCCGAGCAGGCCGAGCGCCAGGCGGGCTGGCGGGTGTTCGGCTCCAAGCCCGGTGCCTACGGCGCCGGGGTGCAGAACGCCATTGACGGCCGTCTGTGGCACAGCCGTGAAGACCTTGCCGAGGTCTACATCAACCATGGCGCGTATGCCTATGGTGCCTCGGACGACGGCACCGCCGCGCGCGAACCCTTTGCCCGGCGCCTGAGCCAGGTGCAGGCGGTGCTGCAGAACCAGGACAACCATGAGCACGACCTGCTCGATTCCAATGACTACTACCAGTTCCAGGGCGGCATGCTCGCGGCGGCAGAAAGCCTGGCCGGCGCCGGCGTTGCCAGTTACCACGGCGATCACAGCCAGCCGGATCGCCCGCGCATTCGCACCCTCAAGGAAGAACTGAACCGGGTGATCCGTGCGCGTGCGCTCAACCCCAAGTGGATCGACGGGGTCAAGCGCCATGGCTACAAGGGCGCGTTCGAGATGGCCGCGACGGTCGACAACCTGTTCGCCTTCGATGCCACCACGCACCTGATCGACGATCATCATTACCAGTCGCTGGCCGAGGCCTATGTGCTCGATGCCGCGACCCGCGAGTTTATCCGCCAGCACAACCCCGAGGCCCTGCGCGACATCACCGAACGTTTGCTGGAGGCCCAGCAGCGCGGGCTGTGGCAGGCTCCGGGCGAGTACCGCCAGGCCCTGGAAGAGCAACTGCTGGACGCAGAGGAATAAGCCAGACATGAGCGAACCCGTACATTTTCCGCTGGCCGCCGTGGTCGGCGCCCACGACCTGAAGCTGGCGCTGTGCCTGACGGCCATCGACCCCAGGATCGGCGGCGTACTGATCGAAGGCCCGCGCGGCATGGCCAAGAGCACCCTGGCCCGGGGCCTGGCCGACCTGCTGGGCGAGGGGCCCTTCGTGACCTTGCCGCTGGGCGCCACCGAGGAGCGCCTGGTCGGCACCCTGGACCTGGATGCTGCGCTTGGGCAGGGCCGCGCGCAGTTCTCGCCGGGTGTGCTGGCCAGGGCTGATGGCGGCGTGCTGTACGTCGACGAGGTCAACCTGCTGCCCGATCATCTGGTCGACCTGCTGCTGGATGTGGCTGCCAGCGGCACCAACCGGGTAGAGCGCGATGGCATTTCCCATCGGCACAGTGCGCGCTTCGTGCTGATCGGCACCATGAACCCGGAGGAGGGCGAGCTGCGTCCGCAGTTGCTCGACCGTTTCGGCCTGAATGTGGCCCTGCAGGGCCAGCCGCTGCCCGAGGCGCGAGGCCAGATCATCCGCCGCCGGCTGGACTTCGACAGCGACCCGCAGGCGTTCTGCGCGCAGTGGGCCGATGCCCAGGCCGAGCTGCGCCAGCGCTGCCAGCAGGCACGCGAGCGCCTGGAACAGATTGCCCTGGATGACCAGGCCCTGGCGCAGATCACCCAGCGCTGCTTCGAGGCCGGGGTCGACGGCCTGCGCGCCGACCTGGTCTGGTTGCGTGCCGCCCGTGCCCATGCGGCCTGGCGCAGTGCACCGGGCATCGAGGCCGAGGATATCGAGGCGGTGGCAGAGTTTGCCTTGCGCCATCGGCGCCATGACCGGCCCGCCGAGCAACCGCCTCGCCCGGACGCTCAGCCCCAGGGGCAATCGAGCCCGTCGAGCGAGCCCCAGGGCAGTGGCCAGTGGGGTGAGCTGCCAGGCCAGCCGGTGGCTGTGGGCGCTCGGCGCGAGGTACCGCGCTGGCCAAAAAAGCCTTGAGCATCCGCCCGCGCTCGCACCCGGCGGCGGATGCCAGGCCCCGTGCAGGCAAGCTCGACCGGGGCCCGCGCGGGCGTGCCCGGGCAGCCGGGCAGGGCAGCGTGGCCTGGCCTGCCACCCTGCTCAAGGGCCGCCCGCGCCAGCGCGACGAGCTGTGCTGGGCGCAGCGCACCGCAGCGCCGACGCAGCTCTGGCTGGTGATTGTGGATGCGTCGGCGTCTACCCGGCGTTACCAGGCACTGAGCAAGGCCAAGGGTTTGCTGGCCGAGCTGTTCGACCAGGCGTACCGGGCCCGCGCCAGGCTCGCCCTGCTCACGGCCAGCGGCCGCGAACCGCGTTGGCAGCGCCACGGCCTGAAGGCCTCTGCCGCGCTGCAGCCCTGGCTGGCGGAGCTTGGCGCCGGCGGAGGCACGCCACTGCTCGAGGCACTGCAGCAGGCCCGGCAATGGCTGACCCAACGCCAGCGGCGCTACCCCAATGAGGTGCAGCACTGCCTGATCCTCACCGATGGCCGGCTCAAGGCCTGGCCGGCGCTGGAGGCACTGCCGTGCAGCAGCCTGCTGGTGGACATGGAAAGCGCACCGGTTCGCCTGGGCCGCGCCAGGCAAATGGCGCTGGAACTGGGTGCGCAATACCAACACCTGGAACAGTTCAACTTGCGTTGAAACAAGTACTTGGGCCGTAAACTGCGGCCAACTGCCGCAGCCGCCGGCGCACACTTCACAAACAAAAAAAGTGCACCCGGTGGGTGCACTTTTGCATGAACGGGGCAGGCCGGAAAGTTACTTCGGCATGCTCCACGGCTG
This sequence comes from Pseudomonas palmensis, assembly GCF_017848315.1. Taxonomy (GTDB): domain Bacteria; phylum Pseudomonadota; class Gammaproteobacteria; order Pseudomonadales; family Pseudomonadaceae; genus Aquipseudomonas; species Aquipseudomonas palmensis. The sequence goes on along the minus strand of NZ_JAFKEC010000020.1, from coordinate 33,895 downwards.
CAAGTCATAACCTTTCTGGCTCAACTCGGCGCGCACTTCCTCGATCAGGTGTGCCAATTGCTGCGGGTCGGAATAGGTGCTGCTTGGAACTTGCTTGCTGCCGATACGGGTGCTGGTCCGGTCGATTACCGCCAGGCTGAGTTCGCCAGTGCCGTTAGGCACATCCCAGGCGACGCACTGGAAAGGTTCGAAGGCGTGGTCGGCAATCAGCAGTGCTTCGTTGACACGGAGCGGGGCGTTCATGGGTTCGGTCTCTCTGTGGTCCCAAACATTGAAAAAGTTGCGGCAAGGTGTGTTCCCTGCGGCAGGTTACTTGTACTGATGCACGCAGTAGTGGGTCAGGTCACACTGCAAGTAATGTTTTTTTAATCGGTGCTGACAATCTGCATTCATTGGCAACATCTGGGACGTTGAATTAACAGGAAAATTCTACCGAGCCGAAAGCAAGGCCGTATTTGCAGACGGACGGTAGTGGGCATTCTGACGTTGGTTGCTACTGTTACAGACGGGCCATACAACATGCTGTTTCTACTAACATTTCCAATAATTGGCGCCAAGGAAAGGTCATGCTGGAACCGGTACCGAACCGCCGCTTGCTGATCGTTGACCCTTGTGACGATTGCCACCGCTTGTTGCCAGGCCTGCGCAGCGTAGGTTGGGACGTGCGCACCTGCACCCTTGCCACTGCCCTGGAGCACCCTTGCGATGTGGGGTTGCTGCGCCTGCACGCCAGCCACCTGCAGCACCCCGATGCGGTCAAGGACCTGATCAGCCGCAGCGGTACCGAGTGGATCGCGGTGCTCAGCGCCGAGGAGCTGCGCGCGCAGAACGTGGGTGATTTTGTGTGCGAGTGGTTTTTTGACTTCCATACGTTGCCATTCGATGTCTCCCGCGTGCAGGTGACCCTGGGTCGCGCATTCGGCATGGCACGCCTGCGCGGCAAGGGCAACCTGCATGTGGATGAGCCCGAGCACGAACTGCTGGGTGACAGCCGCCCGATCCGCGAATTGCGCAAGTTGCTGAGCAAGCTGGCGCCCACCGAGTCACCGGTGCTGATTCGAGGCGAGAGCGGTACCGGCAAGGAGCTGGTGGCGCGCACCCTGCACCGGCAGTCGCAGCGCCACGACAAACCGTTCGTGGCGATCAACTGCGGGGCGATTCCCGAACACCTGATCCAGTCCGAGCTGTTCGGCCACGAAAAGGGCGCCTTCACCGGCGCGCACCAGCGCAAGGTCGGGCGCATCGAGGCTGCCAACGGCGGCACGCTGTTTCTCGACGAGATCGGCGACCTGCCGCTGGAACTGCAGGCCAACCTGCTGCGCTTTCTGCAGGAAAAGCATATCGAACGGGTAGGCGGCAGCCAGCCGATTGCAGTGGACGTGCGGGTGCTGGCTGCGACCCATGTCGACCTGGAGAGCGCGATCACCAGCGGGCGTTTTCGCGAAGACCTGTATTACCGGCTCAACGTGCTGCAGGTGGTGACGGCACCGCTGCGTGACCGGCATGGCGACCTGTCGATGCTGGCCAGCCACTTTTCGCGTTTCTACAGCCAGGAAACCGGCCGGCGCCCGCGCACCTTCAGCGAAGACGCGCTGATGGCGATGGGCAAGCATGATTGGCCGGGCAATGTGCGTGAACTGGCCAACCGCGTGCGTCGCGGCCTGGTGCTGGCCGAAGGGCGGCAGATCGAGGCCCAGGACCTCGGGTTGCAGGGGGCGCAGGTCGAGATGACGCCGATGGGTACCCTGGAAGACTACAAGCACCGCGCCGAGCGCCAGGCGCTGTGTGACGTGCTCAATCGTCACAGTGACAACCTCAGCATTGCGGCCAAGGTGCTTGGGGTGTCGCGGCCTACGTTCTACCGGTTGCTGCACAAGCATCAGATTCGCTGAAGATCCCACGCTACGTCCATTCGCCAGCAAGACTGGCTCCTACCCGAAGGTAGGAGCCAGCCTTGCTGGCGAATGGCGTCGGCGCAGATCAGAAGTAGTAAGGGAATTTGAGGCTGAAGGTGAAGTCCGGCGCATCGTCGGTCAGGCCGATCGACAGGTTGGGCACTATGGTCAGGTTGTCGGTGGCGGCCAGGGTCATGCCCACGTTGAAATAGGCGGCGTTGGCATCACTGCTGGGCACCGAGGTCCAGCTGTCGCCGGTTTCGGCCGACTTGATCTTGGATTTGCGCGCGATCAGGTCGGACACCGAGAACGACATGCTCATCTTCTCGTTCAGCGCAAAGGCGATACCGGCGCCGATCTGGAAGCTGTCGCCCAGCTTGACCTTGCCCGGCACCTTGACCCCGGACGTGGAGCTGACGTCACTGAACGACTCTTCCAGGGTATGGGTATAGGACAGGCTGCCGAACAGTACTGCCGGGTCGAACGTCTTGACCAGCGAGATGCCCGGGCTGATGGACCATACGCCGTTGCCGGTGGGCAGGTCTTCGGGGTAGGCGAGGCTGTCGTTGTTCGGATCCTGGATCAGCTTGATGCCGAACGGGTCCTTGCCGGTGGGCGCCTTGACCCGCAGGGTGAGCACCGCATCGGGGCTGTTTTCCGATTCGTCGAGGAACTTGTAGGCCACGCCGAAGTTGACATCCCCCAGGGTCGGGTCGCGAGTGACGGTCTGTTCGGTCACGCCCTGGGCGTTGTTGCCGGCGCCCCCGGACTGGTAGGTGGACTCGCGGTAGACGATGGGGGCGTTGATATCGAACTGCCAACGCTGGTCGAGGTTGTAGCGGGCAGTCAGGTCCAGGGTCCAGTTGTCGGCCTTGATGCGGTCCAGGTTGATGTTGCCCAGGAAAATCGAGTCCAGCGCGAGGAAACCGTTGAGGATCAGTTGGCGGGTGTCGTAGCGGGCGTAGGTGATGCCGGTCTCGACGCTGAACTTGCCGCCACCGAAGAAGCCGCTGGCCTCGTCGTACAGGTTGGACACGCTCTGCGCAGGTTCCGAATCGCCCTTGAGCGCTTCGCCGTAGGAACTGCCGGTGCCGGGGGTTGATCTTCAACCTGGCGGACCCGCTGCTCGAGCACCATCAGTGCCTGCTGCTGGGATTCATAACGTTGCTTGAGTGCCTGCAACTCCTGTTTCAGGGCCTCAACTTGCGGATCTGGCGCCGCTTGCAGCAGCGCTGAAGACGCCAGAGTGCTCACACAGACCACTGCCTTCAACGAAAACGATCGATGCATGGGTTAGCCGTCCCTTCCAACTGCGGTGAATTGAGACAGAGCGTAGATCAATATCCGGAAATACGAAGGCCCTTGAGTTGATCCAGGTTGCAGTTCAAGGCCCCGGCAGTAGGCAGGTTGTTGCGCAGTACCACATTGAGCTGGGTGATGTTGTTGACGGCGTTGTTGCCGCCCAGGAGCGTGGTGGCCTGCAGCAGCCCGCCCTGGGCCAGGCGCTGCACCGTATTGCCCTGGTTGTTGTTGGCCTGGATACCCAGCTGGATGCCCTTGCCGGTGGCGGAAACGCTCAGCGTGCCGGCGCCATTGCTGCCGGTGATGGTCTGCCCGCTACCCAGCAACTGACCCTGTGGCTGGCCCGCCGCCGGGGCACTGTTGGCTTCCTTCACGTTGATCGAGACATTGTTGTAGGCCGTGTTGTAGTCGCCCGCCGCGCGTACCGACTGGGTAACGCCCTGGGTCGTGCCAAGGCCGGCCCCGCCGGTGACGGTACCGTTGCCCTGGGTTACCGGGGCGCCGTTGCCGTCGCGCGTGTCGAGCGATACATAGAACTGCGGCTTGAACGAGGATTGCTGCACTTGCATGCTGGCGGTGGCGCCGATGCTGTCGCCGCGGGCGTTCTGCCAGGTGCTGCTCATCACCACGCCAAAGCTGATGATGCGCCCTGGCATCACATAGCGTCCGCGCAGTTCGGACAGTTCCTGGTCCTTGATCTCGATGGGCTTGAACTGCGCATGCGCAGGCAAGCTGGCGGCCAGGCAGGCGGCAACCAGCCAGGTTGAAGTCTTCATCGGGTGCTCCCCGGAGCTTCATGCCCCTTCTGATTAGAAGAAATCACTTTGTATGAAACCAAAATCCATCAACTGCGCATCGTCTACCGGGCTGAACCCGTTGATCTTGTTTTTTGCAGTCAAGGGTTGTGGCGGGTCGAGCAATGCGTTGGCCTTGTCATAGCCAGGGCCGATGACGGCAAAGATGATGCCGTTCCAGCCTTTGACGAAATCATCGAACTTGTAGCGTTTGTGGCCCAGAACCGGGTCACCGATGTACACCCAGTCCTTTTCGGTGCGTTGCAGCACCACGAAGTGCTTGTAGCCGCGAATGTCCATCAGCACTACCACTGGAATGGTGACGCTTTGCAGGCTCTCGGGCGGGATCCGATAGCCCCGGGCACGCATGCCGATGCTTTCCACGTATTTCTTCATGTCCAGCATGGAGAAGCCCTGGGTCTTGACCACTTGCTGGTCGGCGTGGGCGAGCATGCCGTCGATGATGTGTTCTTCGTCGACGTCCAGCCAGTAGGCTTGCTTGAGGACGGTGGCCAGGGCGGCGGCGCCGCAACTGAAATCGGTTTTCTGTTGTACAAGGTCGGCGAAGCGTCGTTCGCGAATGCTCTGGATGGGCTTGTAAATGACATTGCCGCCCGGCAGGGCAGCGATGGGCATCTGTGCGGCCTCGGCCAGGCTGGCCAGAAACAGCAATGCGGCAAGCAGGGCAATGCGCATGGTCTTCGCACCGTGTAGATGGCAGGAAAGGGGCCCCTGGGGGCCCCGTCCTTTTTCAGCTTACAGGCAGGCGCGGCAGCCTGCTGCGATGGACAGCGAGTTGCTCTGCTGGTTGCCCGAGCCGGCCGACACGTTGGCGCCCACGTTGCCCGACACGCCATTGAGCGAGTTGCTCATGTTGGCGTTGTTGACCACAGGGTTGGCCCAGCCGGTAGGTTTGAGCACCTGGTAGGTGTAGACGCCACCGAGTACGAAGCTGCCTTCTTCGGTGAAGGTAAGCTTGTCTTTCTGTGGTTTGTTGCCGCCACGATCATCCCAGCCACCGTTGTGCCCGGGTTTGTCGTCTTTGCGTTCCACGTAGCCGTGGCCTTCGCCTTCGTACTGGCCATAGGCGGCAAAGGCGCCACCGAGGGTTTCCTTGGTGTAGGTACGGTCGGCCTTGTTGTTGACGCTCAGGCCGGAGGTGGACTGGTTGGCGGCTGCGCTGGCCACGGCCACACGGCCGCCGGACACGGCGATTGCCAGGTTGTTTTTCTGTTGGTTGAAGTCGCCGGCGGTCACGTTGACACCGATGTTGCCGGAGCTGTTGTTCGCCGAATTGGTGAGATTGGCGTTGTTCTGGGTAGAGAAGTTGTTGACGATGTTGCTGGTGTTGGTCTGGGTGGCGCTGGAAACAGCAACCGCACTGCCGAAGATGAAGCGTTCGTCGGCGGTGGCGATGGCGGCAACGTTGTCTTGCTGGTTGCCGTCACCGGCGGCCACGTTGGCGCCCAGGTTGCCTTGAGAGCCGTTTGCCGAGTTGTCCATGGTGCCGTTGTTGCGGGTGTTCTCGTTGAGCACACCGTTACCACCATTGCCCTGGGTATCGATCACGGTGGCGCCAGCGCCGGCGTTTACCAGCAGGGCGAGCAGCGCGCTGGAATTGTTGTTGCCGCCGTTATTGCCGCCATTGTGTCCGCCGTTGTGACCACCGTTGTTTCCGCCCGCTTGTGCAGCAACTGCCATGACCGCTGCGAGTGCGAATACCAGAGGCTTGAGTGCCATTGTGGGTTTCATGGTGTTTCTCCGCATTGTTTTTAGTTGTTAAGTGTTGTGTTGTGCTGCGTTGTGAACTGCTCGGGTCAATCTGCAACCCGTACGCTCAGGGTGTTGGCCATTCGGTTCCCGACCCCGGCGCTCTGGTTCAACTGGATCACCCCACGGCTGCCGGTGAAGGCCTGATCGCTGGTAGCGACCTGGCGACTGCCGGGGGTTTGACCTGTCGAGCCTGAGCCGTTTGACAGCGCCACGTTCTGCTGGTCGAGGACGCTGTCGTCGATGCTCTGCGCGGTGGCACTGATGCTTACCCGCACGGCATTGACTTGTTGTGTGTTGGCACCGGCCGACTGGTTGATCCCAATCATCCCGTTACCGTTGGTGAAGGCGTTGCCACCGATGCTGGCGCGGGCATTGATCGCGCTGCTGGCAGGGGTGTCGATGCGCTGGCGCACCTGGGTGGTGGCGGTGGCATCGGGGTTGATGGCGATGGCGCGGCTGTTGTTCTGTTGCTGCTGGTCGCCAGCCGCCTGGTTGATGGTCACGTTGCCCTTGTAGCCCTGGCCGCTGGCGTTGATGGTGGCGTTGTCATTGACCGGTTGGCCGGCCAGGGCCGACGCGCTGCAGGCCAGCGCCAGAAACAGCAGTGAGTGGTTCATCTCAACGGCCCCCGGTCAGGATCTGCAGCGGCGCAAGGCCACGCTGCACGTTCTGGTTGACCGAATTGGAGATGCTGTTGGCGCCCCCTGCGCCAGGGCCGGAACCGCCACGCAGGCCCGGCAGGCTGGTGGGCACCGCCCCCATGCCGCGGATGTTGCCGGATGCGTCGGGCATCAACACCCGGTTTACACTGGCACCGCTGGCCACACCGGCAAAGTCGCCATCGCTGAGCTCGTTGGTCTGGCTCAGGATGCGTGGCGACTGATTGGCATTGACGGTCATGGGGCGGGGGTCGGGGGTGCCGGTCGGGCGAACGGCCGAACGCGGCTGAACCTGGCGCTGGATGATGATGGTGCCGTCGCCGGCGGCCAGTATCGGCAGGCTCAGGGTGCTGGCGCCCAGCGCACAGCCCATGACGAAAAGACTCAGCAGCTTGTTGGTGTGATTCCCCACGGCAGCGATTCCTTCTTCGGTGCGCTGGCCCTATCAGCGTTGCGAGAAGGAGAGCAGAAGCTGTGCCGCTTTTGCTTTGTGCCAGCGAATCAAGGGCATAGCGCACGTGGCAGGGGCCGGTCGGAAAACCTGTATCACCGGTGATACAACCGCTGGTCCTTTTTACAGGCCTTGGAGCAGCGCAGATGCCCGGCGTGCCCCGAGGGTGGGTGTATCACCGGCTTAACACGTCACCGCGTGTTGGGCGCAAGTGCTCTGGATCGGCGGTTGAGGTGGCCGGGTGTGTAACGCCGGGTTAACACTCGGTGGCGCAGGCCGGGGGCTTTCCTTCCAGCAGCGCCTGTACGGCCGCCAGTACCGTCGATTGGCGGTATGCCCAGTCGCCCTCGATGACCTGCATGGGTTGGCCATGCCGTTGCAGCCATTGGCGGCTGGCATCGAAGAACGCCTGGCGCTCCTCCAGCCGTGGCTGACAGCGCTGGCCGTCGCCGACCCAGGGCACGCCTGCGGGGCTGAGCAACAGGTGCAGGTCGTAGCGCCGTGCCAGCAGCGCCTGTTCCAGCCACGCCGGGCAGTCGTTGAACAGTACGCGGCTCCACAGCATGTTGCTCAGCAGGTGCGTATCGAGTATCAGCAGCTCGGGCTGGCGCCCGCGGGCCGCATCCTCCCACATCAGTTGCCCGCGGGCGATGGGGTCGATGTCGGCGTAGCAGGTGTCGCGTCGCTGCTCGTCGATGAAGTGGCGCACGTACTCGCCTACCAGTTCGCCACCGAAATGCGCCTGGATTTCGCCGCCCAGCCAGCTCTTGCCACTGGACTCCGGGCCCGCCAGTACCAGGACCTTCATGGGCTGGCCAATGCCGGGTCACGTCGCCAGCTATGCCAGCCCTGCAGGGCGATCAGGGTGAACAGCGCATACAGCGCGGCGGTGATGTACATGCCTTTGTAGAGGAACAGGCCGACGAAGATCACGTCCAGCACCATCCACAACGGCCAGCATTGCACGCGCTTTTGCGCCATCCAGAACTGCGCCACCAGGCTGAAGGCGGTGAGGGTGGCGTCCAGCCAGGGCTCTGCAGCATCGGTCCAGGTGGCCATGGCCGCACCGAGGGCCAGGCTGGCCAGCAGGCCCACGCCCAGGCCCGACAGCAGCGGCGCGGTACGCAGGTAGGTCACCTGCCGGATCGGGCGATCCTCGCCGGGGCGTGTCCACTGCCACCATCCATAGAGCTGGAACACGGCAAACGCCAGTTGCAGCAGCATGTTCGAATACAGCTTGAAGTCGAAGAAGATCCAGCTGTAGAGCAGCACCACCAGCAGGCCGATGGGCCAGCACCAGGGGTTCTGGCGGGTCGTGAGCCATACAGCGATGACGCCCAGCACGGCAGCGTACAGTTCCAGGCCGGACATCGGCGTTCCTTAAGGGGGGCAGGGCGGCGATTGTACCTTGTGGCACGTCAGGCGCCAGCCTTGGGTGAGCACTTCGCCGCCAAGGCCGGCTCCTGCTGAGGCAATGTCGAGCCTTGCAGAAGCCGGCCGCCGGCGAGGTGCAGGCTGCGGTCAGACCCGGAACTGCCTCAGCAACTGCCCCAGCTGTTCGCTCAACTGGTTCAATGCGGCCCCGGCACTGCTCGACTGGTGCGCCGCCACGGCCGTCTGACGCGACAGCTCGGCCGTCTGGGTGACGTTGTGGTTGATCTCTTCGACCACATGCGACTGCTGCAGCGTGGCACTGGCAATCGAGGCATTCAGCGCGCTGAGGTTGTGCAGTGCCTGGCTGATGGCATCCAGGCTGGCACCGGCCTCGCTGGCCTGTTCGACCGTCTCGCGCGAGGCCAGGCTGCTGGCATCGATCGCCTTGACCGCAGCCTCGGACTGGCCCTGAAGGTGCTCAATCATCTGCTGGATCTCGGCCGTCGACTGCTGGGTGCGTTGCGCCAGCAGGCGCACTTCGTCGGCCACCACGGCGAACCCGCGACCCTGTTCACCCGCCCGCGCGGCCTCGATGGCGGCGTTGAGTGCCAGCAGGTTGGTCTGCTCGGCAATCGAACGGATCACCTCCAGCACGCTGCCGATACGCGTGCTCTGGCCCGCCAGGGCCTGGATCACCTGCACCGCCTGGTCGATGGTGCCCGACAGCTCGTCGATTTTCAGCAGGCTGCCATGAATGCTTTGCCGGCCCTGTTCGGCCCGCTGCTGGGCGTCCTGCATCTCGCTGGAGGCGTGCTCGGCGTTCCTGGCCACGTCCTGCACCGCATAACTGACCTCGTTGATTGCGGTGGCCACCTGTTCCATCTGCTGCGACTGCTGTTCGCTGCGCTGGTGCGCCTGGCCGGCGTTGCTGCCTACGTCCCCGGCCGAATGGCCCAGGGCCTGGGCGGCGCCCTGCAACTGGGTCACCACCTGCTGCAGCTTGGCGGTGAAGGTGTTGAAGTGCAGGCCCAGCTGGGTGACTTCATCCTGCCCATGGGTGTCGAGGCGACGGGTCAGGTCGCTTTCGCCGCTGGCGATGTTGCCCATGGCATCCACGGCTTCTTGCAAGGGGCGGGTGATGCTGCGGGCGATCAGCATGACCACCAGTGCCATTATCAGCGCGATGACCACCCCCAGCAGCGATGCGTCGCGAAGCTGGCGCACGAACTCGGCGTGCATGTCGTCGATGTACACGCCAGAGCCGATCACCCAGCCCCAGGGTTTGAACAGCTGGATGTACGAGGTTTTTTCCACCGGCTCGCTGGCACCGGGCTTGGGCCAGCGGTAGTCGATGCTGCCGGCGCCCTGGGCCTTGGCCAACGCGACCATTTCGTTGAACAGCGCATAGCCGTCCGGGTCGCGAATGCCGGAGAGGTCCTGGCCTTCGAGCTTGAGGTTCATGGGGTGCATGATCATCTTCGGGCCCAGGTCGTTGATCCAGAAGTAGTCGTCCTGGTCATAACGCAACCCGCGCACCGCACTCAGCGCCTGTTGCTGGGCGGCCTCGCGGGTAAGGGTACCGCTGGCTTCCAGCCCCTGGTAATAGGCCAGCACGCCGGCTGCGGTTTCGACCACGTGCCGGGTCTTTTCGGCCTTTGCCTGGTACAGGTCACCGTGGATCTGACGCAGCATCAGCAGCCCCAGGGTCACCAGCATCAGTACCGCCACCACCAGGATGAGCCACAGCCGACGGCTGATCGACATACTGCGTAAAGTCTTCATGAAGGTCACCCTATGTTCTTGTTATTGTCCGCATCCAACCACGCTTTACCGAAACAACCTACTCGACCAAGGGCTAAGTGATTGATTAGTAGAGCGCTGTCGCGTCGAGCGGCAGCGTTTGCACGAGCGCTCTGTTAGGATTTCGGCCTTCACGGGGCAGTTCTGAAGGCCGGGGTAGCATTTCCTTCGGTTTTGCGACGGAGTGTCGCCGTAATATGCCCGGTTTCGGGCAATCAAATAACGAATGATGAGACCTGCCAGCGGCAATGTCTTACGGGGGAATGATGGATTTTTGGACCGCCATGCAGGCTGTGATTCTCGGCATCGTCGAGGGTCTGACGGAATTTTTGCCCATTTCGAGTACCGGTCACCAGATCGTGGTCGCCGACCTGATCGACTTTGGCGGCGAACGCGCGATGGCGTTCAACATCATCATCCAGCTGGGCGCGATCCTGGCGGTGGTGTGGGAATTTCGCCGCAAGATCCTGGACGTGGTGGTGGGCCTGCCCCGCCAGGCCCGGGCCCAGCGCTTTACCCTCAACCTGCTGATCGCCTTCATGCCCGCCGTGGTGCTGGGCGTGCTGTTCGCCGACCTGATCCATGAGTACCTGTTCAACCCGATCACGGTGGCGGTGGCCCTGGTGGTGGGCGGGGTGATCATGCTGTGGGCCGAGCGCCGCCAGCACGTGGTGCGTGCCGAGGAGGTCGATGACATGCGCTGGACCGATGCGCTGAAGATCGGCTGCGCGCAGTGCCTGGCAATGATTCCGGGGACTTCGCGGTCGGGCTCGACGATCATCGGCGGGCTGTTGTTCGGCCTGTCGCGCAAGGCCGCCACCGAGTTCTCGTTCTTTCTGGCGATGCCGACCATGGTCGGGGCGGCGGTGTTCTCGGGCTACAAGTACCGCGACCTGTTCCAGCCGGATGACTTCCCGGTGTTCGCCATCGGCTTCGTGGTGTCGTTCATCTTCGCGATGATTGCGGTGCGCGGCTTGCTCAAGTTCATCGCCAGCCACAGCTACGCGGTGTTTGCCTGGTACCGTATCGCATTTGGCCTGGTGATCCTGGCGACCTGGCAGTTCGGCTGGGTCGACTGGGCCGTGGCGCACGGCTGAGATGGCCCGCATCGAAACGCGCCCGCCCATGCGCCACCTGCGCCTCAAGTTGCTGGCATTCGTGGCCCTGTGCCTGCTGCCGGTGCTGGGCGCACTGAAGCTGGGTGTGGGCACAGGCAACTGGTTGTGGCTGGCGGCCTATGGGCTGGCGAGCCTTGGCTGTTTCGGGCTGTATGGCTACGACAAGCGTCAGGCGCGCGGCCAGGGGCAGCGTACCCCCGAGAAGGTGCTGCATGCCTGCGAACTGGTCGGTGGCTGGCCAGGCGCGCTGCTGGCGCAGCAGGTGTTCCGGCACAAGACACGCAAGTTGTCCTATCAGCTGGTGTTCTGGGTGATCGTGCTGGGGCATCAGGTGTTCTGGGCCGACTACCTGTTTCTTGCCGGGCGATTGTTCGGGTTCTAGAGCGCTTTCGCCGGCAAGGTCGGCGCCTTCAGGGGCCGGCCTTGCCGGCGAAAGCCATCGGCCTCAGAGCAGCAGCCCGACCTGTACGCGCTTGGGCAATCGCCGCACCACCAGTTGATGCGAGCGGCGCAGCAACTCTTCCAGTTCCCCACGCCCCATCGCATAAGGCTGCGCCACACTGATCCAGTGTGCCCGCGCCAGGTACGGCGCCGGTCGCACCCCGGGGCGGTCCACGTAGCCCAGGAACAGTTCGGTGTCGACCTTGAACGACAAGCCTGCACCCGCCAGGTCCATCACCGCGAACATCTTGTTGCCGGCCACCGAGAACACGCGCACGCCACCCCATTTGTAATCTTCCTGCACACCGGGCAGGCCCAGGCAGAATGCCGCCACCTGTGCCTCGGTCATTTTTCGCTCAGACATAACGCTCTCCGCATTCCTCGAACGAGGCTACCAGGTGATCGATCCACGCCCTGACCGCCGGCAGCACGCCGCGCCGGTGCGGGTACACCGCCTGCAGGTAACCGCCCGGCAGTGACCAGCCCGGCAGCAGGCGTACCAGTTCGCCGCGCTGCAGTTCGGCCTCGCAGTGCATGATAGGCAGCGTGGTGAAGCCCAGGCCCGCCAGGGTGGCGGCCTTGCGCACCACGAAGTCGTCGATGGCCAGGCGCGCTTCCAGGGTCAGGTCCTGCTTGTGGCCCTGCTCGTCGAGCAGGCGCAGGTGCACCAGGCGGTCGGCCTCGACCGCGCCCAGTACCGGCACCCTGGCCAGGTCGGCAGGGGAGCTGACAGGGTGCCGGGCGGCAAACTCAGGTGCGGCCACCAGCAACATCTGCGCCTGGCGCAGGCGGCGGGTGACCAGCGCCGGGTCTTCGTCGCCCAGGTCGCGCACACGCAGGGCCACGTCGATGCCTTCGGTGATCAGGTCGACCCGGCGGTTGAGCAGCACCATGTCCAGCTGTACCTGCGGGTACTGCTGCAAAAATGCGCTGATCACGCCGGGCAGGAACTCATGGGCCAGGCCCACCGGGCACGACACCCGCAAGCGCCCGCGCGGTTCGCTGGTCATGCTGGCCACCGCTTCGTCGGCCATCTCGGCCTCCAGCAGCATGGCCTGGCAATGGCGCAGGTAGCGCTCGCCCACGGCGGTGAGCTTGAGTTGCCGGGTGGTGCGCTGCAGCAGACGCGTGCCCAGGCGCTCCTCCAGTTCGGCAATGCGCCGCGACAGCCTGGATTTGGGCACACCGAGCAGACGCCCGGCCGCCGCGAAACCACCGGCCTCCACCACGCGGGCGAAATAGAACAGATTGTTGAGGTCTTGCATGCCGGTCATGGGCATTGTCCTGCCAGTGGGACGAAGAAGTGCGAATTTGCGATCTTATCAGCTATTGGCTATCCCGGTAGCATCCTCCCCATCGTGATCGCCAGCCGATCCTCATTCAGGAGAGCCCCATGAAACTGTTGCACATCGATTCCAGCATCCTCGGCGACAACTCCGCTTCTCGCCAGCTCAGCCAGCGCGTGGTCGCCGCCTGGCAAGCGGCAGAACCTTCGGCGCAGGTGGTCTACCGGGACCTGGCCGCCGATGCCATCAGCCATTTCTCGGCCGCGACCCTGGTTGCCGCCGGCACGCCTGACGAACTGCGCGATGCGGCGCAGCAACATGAAGCCAGGCTCAGCAGTGAAACCCTCCAGGAGTTTCTGGCGGCCGATGCGGTGGTGATCGCGGCGCCCATGTACAACTTCACCGTGCCGACCCAGCTCAAGGCCTGGATCGACCGCATTGCCGTCGCCGGCCAGACCTTCCGCTACACCGAAGCCGGGCCTGAAGGCCTGTGCGGCAACAAGAAGGTGATCGTGGTGTCGACCTCCGGCGGCCTGCACGTCGGCCAGCCGACCGGTGTGGCCCACGAGGAATTCCTCAAGGTGTTCCTGGGCTTTATCGGCATCACCGACGTCGAGTTCGTTCGCGCCCATGGCCTGGCCTACGGCGACGAGCACCGCAGCAATGCCATGCAGGCCGCCCAGGCGCAGATCGACAGCGAGCTGTTCGCGGCTGCCTGAGCCCCTGTCGAAAAGCCGACTTGCGGTCACCCCGCAAGTCGGCTTTTTCATGCACCTTTCATCCAGCCCGGCCTGGCCCGCTCTATGCTTGCCAGTACCGGTCACAGGTGCGGGCCGGGCAGGGTGAGCAACGATGCGGTGGGTTCGAACATTTTTGATGCTGGTGCTGTGGAGCTGCTGCCTGCTGGTGCAGGCCGAGCCTGCGCAGCACTGGAGTGTCGGCCTGCATCGCATGGCTGTGACCGACCCGGTGGACGGCCAGCCGATGCAGGCGCTGGCGTTCTACCCATCCAGCGACGCCGCCCGGTGGCATCAGGTCGACGGCTATCGGGTCCACGTGGCCGAAGAAGGCGCGGTGGTAATGGGCCGCTTTCCGCTGCTGATGTTGTCCCATGGCAACACCGGCACGCCACTGGCGCTGCATGACCTGGCCAGCGCCCTGGCACGCCGGGGCTTCGTGGTGGTGGCGGTGGTGCACCCGGGAGACAACGCCCGCGATCACAGCCGGCTTGGCACCCTGAGCAACCTCTATGGCCGGCCCCTGCAGATCAGTGCCGCCTTGACCGCGACCCTTGCCGATCCGTTGCTTGCACCTTACGTCAGCGACGGGCAGGTAGGCATGATCGGTTACTCGGCCGGTGGCGAGACAGCGTTGATCCTGTCCGGTGCCCGACCAGACCTGCAACGCCTGCGCCGCTACTGCCAGCAGAACCCGCTGGACGCCGATGCCTGCAAGGCCCACGGGGTGCTGGTGGCAGACCGTGACGACCTGCTGCCCCATGCCGACCCCAGGGTGCGTTCATTGCTGCTGATGGCGCCGTTGAGCCTGATGTTCGGACGCCACGCGCTGGCCGATGTGAAGGTGCCCGCGCTGATCTACAGCGGCGACCGCGACCAGTTGCTGGCCATCGACAAGAATGCCCAGGCGCTGGCGCGCAAACTGCCGATCACCCCCAACTACCGCCTGCTGGCGGGTGCCGGGCACTTCGTGTTCATGGCCCCGTGCGATGCATCCCAACTGCAGCACATGGCCACGCTGTGCACCGATGCCGAAGGGGTGGACCGCGCCGGCATACACCTGTCGTTACAGGCCGAAGCCACGCGCTTCTTCACCCGCACCCTGGGGGGCGCCGAGCGTGTCGGCCTGAGTGCGGTCGATCACTGAGCCGTGGCGCGGCGCAACAGCACCAGGGTCAGGCCCACGCCGGCCAGTGACAGCAGCGCCGCCACACAGAAGATCGAGGCGTAGCCCAGGTGCGCAGCGATGGCGCCCATCACCGGGCCGGCAATCGCCAGGGCCAGGTCGAAGAACACTGCGTAGGCCCCCAGCCCGGCGCCGCGGCTGGAACTGGGCACCTGCTTGATCGCCTCGACCCCCAGTGCCGGGTACACCAGTGACAGGCCGAAGCCGCTCAGCCCCGCGCCGACCAACGCCAGCAGCGGTGACGGCGCCAGCCACAACAATGCCAGCCCCAGGGCCTCGACGCCCATGCAGGCAATTGCCACGCGGTAGCCGCCCCACTGGTTGACCGCGTTCACGAACAGCAGCCGCGACAGGATGAAGCACACGCCGAAGGCGCTCAGGCACAGGGCGGCGCCGCTCCAGCCGCGTTCTATATAGAAGAGCGTGACGAAGGTGGTCAGCGTGCCATAGCCGATGGAGGCCAGGGTAAGGCCCACGCCGCACGGTGCCACCCGCGCGAAGGCGGCCCAGAACGGCAGGCGCACGCCACGCACCACCGGCACCGAGGGCTTGTTGCGTATCACCAGTAGCGCCGCTGCCGCCAGCGCGGTCAGGCTCAGGCCCAGGGTGGCGAAGTTCAGTTCGCTGGCCACGATCACCCCCAGCGGTGCTCCGATGGCGATGGCGCCATAGGAGGCGATACCGTTCCAGGAAATCACCCGCGCGGTGTGTTCGGCGCCCACCTGGCCGATGCCCCAGCTCAGGGTGCCCACGCCAATCAGGCCCTGCGCGATGCCCAGGGCCACCCGTGCAGCCAGCAGCACCGCCAGGCTCATCACTGGCAGGTGCACGGCCAGTGCCGATGCCCAGGTCAGCACGCCACTCAGCGCGATGCCCAGCAGCCCGTAGATGATCGCGCGCTTGGTCCCCAGGCTGTCGGCCAGGCGTCCGGCCATGGGGCGGCTGAGCAGGGTGGACAGGTATTGCAGGCCGATGGTGATGCCGGCGATGACCGCGCTGAACCCCAGGGTGTCATGCACATGGCTGGGCAGCACCGCGATCGGCAGGCCGATGCAGAGGAAGGCGATGAAGGTGTAGAAGACGATCGACAGTATCTGTCGGGTAACCGACTCGTTACTGAGTGCAGCAGAAGGGGGCGGGGCAGACATGGGGCTCGTTCGCAGGCAAGCGGTTGGAGGCGACCATGATGGCGGGAGCGGGCAGGAAAAGAAAGCAGGCTAACGAACAAGCTGTGGCCAGCAAGGCTGGCCCCCACCCGGGTCGCGAAAACCACGCACCCTGCAGGAGCCGGCCTTGCCGACGAAGCTTGTGTACGACGCTTAGATCAACACACCCTGGCTGCGCAGGTAGTCGTCATAGGTTCCGCTGAAGTCGATCACGCCGCTGGGGCTCAGCTCGATGATGCGGGTGGCCAGCGAGGACACGAACTCGCGGTCGTGGCTGACGAACAGCAGCGTGCCCGGGTAGTTTTCCAGCGCCAGGTTGAGCGCCTCGATCGATTCCATGTCCAGGTGGTTGGTCGGTTCGTCCATCACCAGTACGTTGGGCTTTTGCAGAATCAGCTTGCCGAACAGCATGCGGCCTTGCTCGCCACCGGAGATCACCTTCACCGACTTGAGGATCTCGTCGTTGGAGAACAGCATGCGCCCCAGAGTGCCGCGGATGATCTGCTCGCCCTGCGTCCACTGGCCCATCCAGTCGAACAGGCTCAGGTCCTCTTCGAAATCGTGGGCGTGGTCCTGGGCGTAGTAGCCCACTTCGGCGCTTTCGGTCCATTTCACCTCGCCGGCATCCGGGGTCAGCTCGCCGACCAGGGTGCGCAGCAGGGTGGTCTTGCCGATACCGTTGGGGCCGATGATCGCCACGCGCTCGCCGGCTTCGACGGTGAAGCTGAAGTTCTTGAACAGGGTCTTGCCGTCGAAGCCCTTGGACATCTTCTCGATGGTCACGGCCTGGCGGTGCAGTTTCTTGGTCTGCTCGAAGCGGATGAACGGGCTGACGCGGCTCGATGGCTTGACCTCGGCCAGCTGGATCTTGTCGATCTGCTTGGCGCGCGAGGTGGCCTGCTTGGCCTTGGAGGCGTTGGCCGAGAAGCGGCTGACGAAGGTCTGCAGCTCGGCGATCTGGGCCTTCTTCTTGGCGTTGTCCGACAGCAGTTGCTCGCGCGACTGGGTGGCGGCGGTCATGTACTCGTCGTAGTTGCCCGGGAACAGACGCAGCTCGCCGTAGTCCAGGTCAGCCATGTGGGTGCACACGCTGTTGAGGAAGTGACGGTCGTGGGAAATGATGATCATGGTGCTGTTACGCGCCGTGAGGATGCTTTCCAGCCAGCGGATGGTGTTGATGTCCAGGTGGTTGGTCGGCTCGTCGAGCAGCAGCACTTCAGGGTCGGAGAACAGTGCCTGGGCCAGCAGCACACGCAGTTTCCAGCCTGGGGCGACTTCGGTCATGGGGCCGAAATGCTGTTCGAGGGGGATACCCAGGCCCAGCAGCAGTTCACCGGCGCGGGATTCGGCGGTGTAGCCGTCCATCTCGGCGAATTCGGTTTCCAGCTCGGCGACGGCCATGCCGTCGTCTTCGGTCATTTCCGGCAGCGAGTAGATACGATCGCGCTCGGCCTTGACCCGCCACAGTTCCTCGTGGCCCATGATCACGGTATCGATCACGGTGAATTCTTCGTAGGCGAACTGGTCCTGGCGCAGCTTGCCCAGGCGCACGTTCGGCTCGAGCATCACCTGGCCGGCCGACGGCTCCAGGTCGCCGCCGAGGATTTTCATGAAGGTCGACTTGCCACAGCCGTTGGCGCCGATCAGGCCGTAGCGGTTGCCATTGTTGAACTTGACCGAGACGTTCTCGAACAAGGGCTTGGCGCCAAACTGCATGGTGATGTTAGCGGTAGAAATCAAGTGCTTATCCTGCGGGGTGTCCAGAGGTGTGTTTAGGTGCCGCCGACCTTTTGGGGCCGATTTTGGGCCCGTCAGATACGGGACGGCAGCTTCTCCAGCTCCTTCCAATCCGAGGAGGAGCTGATCCATTTTGCGTAGGTAGAGAGCAACATCTCGACGCTGTGGCCGAGTTGGTTCGCGATGAACGCAGGGTTCATCCCAGCCATTAGGCACATGGTTGCGTAGGTGTGGCGCGTGTCGTACTGCCGACGTTCACGGATGCCCAGCGCCTTGAGCGCGAGCTTGAAGTGCCTGATTGTAACACCTGCCTGCCTGATCTACATCCCGCCTTTACCCGGCTGGAACACAAAAGGACTGGTGGGAGTGGCTGATTTCGATGCCATTTTGCGCAAACCCGGTACCACGGCCTGTTGCTCCCCAGCGTGCTCATCCCCGGGTTTCTTCCTTTTTGCCCGCATGCTTGTCTGCGGGCCGCTACTGCCGTCGTCCTTGCACGCCGCCGCAGCGGCCCGGCCAGTTCTTCGTTTGCCACGGCAACAGCTCTCCAGGCCCGCGCCTTTCGGCGGACTGATGTGTTATAAAAAAGTATGTCAAACAGGAGGTTAGATATGGCCAATAAAGCCAAACCGTTCTACTACGCTGCGGCGCCACTGATTGCGATCGGCGCTGCGTTCGCCGCAGTCGGCGCCTCTGGGCAAGCTGCTTTTGGCTACACCGCGGTCGGCTTTCTGGTGCCTGGCGTAGTGCTGCTCGTTACCGGATATCGCCAGCGGGCTTGACGTGTGCGGTGGGGTCAAGGTGCAGGCACAGGCATACACATAGGTGCCTGAGTGAAAATACTCAACGCGGACTATCGAGCGAGCCTTGAATAGGGAGGCCCTGCCTGAAGCGAAAACTCTTGTTCCAGGCATCTACCCCAGACAATAGGGGGGCGTGATTCCAAGAGAGCCCTTACGGAACTGCCTCGCAATGCCTGTCTCGGCCAAATTGTTAATTTTTTTCGCGTAATACTGGCTTAATTTTTAAAAGGCTTGATTGCCTGCTTTGGAGGTTGACGACATTTTTTTGATGATCAGTGCCCAATTGTAAGAGCCATTTTCAGCGAATACACTCCAGACCATGAAACGCTACCTGCGGTTTTGTCTCATCTTCTTGATCAGCCTGGCGCTTCCCCTCAGTGGGATGGCGGGGGTCCAGGCACCGACAGAACCTTGCCCGATGAAGACCATGGGTATGGCTATGATGGACGACATGGGCATGGATTGTTGCAACGACATGAAAAGCCCTGTCGAACACGGCAAACCTTGCAAGCCGGGCCAGGAGTGCAAGTCGGGCGGTATGTTGCAAGTCTCAATCTTCAAGCCTCCTGTGACCGTGTTCAGCCCCGTAGTGCTTTCCCTCATCAGCGATTCTCTGCCTGTACAGACCCCGTCCGGGGTATGGCGACCGCCACGCGTTTGATTCCTTTCCAACATTGAGCCTCATTCCGCATTAGCGGGATGGACTAGCTGCGCGCGTTCCATTTTTTCGCGTGCAGTGGATGATCACAGGAATCGTAAACATGAACTCCAAGTGCAATTGCACAGGCTGGTCTCTTATGGCCGGCTTGGCGGCAAGCGTGCTGGCATTGCCGAGCTTCGCTGCGCCATTGACGCTCGATGAAGCTCTGCGTCTGGCCGAAAACAATGCGCCGTCGCTGACCGCACAAGATGCCAAAATTCAAGCTGCCAGCAGTGCAGCTATTCCAGCCGGTGAATTACCTGATCCCAAGCTGCTGATGGGCGTGCAGAACTACCCCATTGGGGGCCCGGATCGCTGGAGCATCGACCAAGACTTCATGACCATGCAAATGGTCGGGGTCAGACAGGAGATGCCCAACAGCGACAAGCGCAAAGCGCGGATTGAGGTCGCCGATGCAGCTATTGATCGCGCCTCTGCGGAGCGTCGAGTCGAACGTCTGAAGGTACGCCAGTCCACGGCATTGGCCTGGATCAGTAGTTACTCGGTTGAGCGCAAAGATGCACTGTTTCAGGACTTCTACAAAGAAAATCTCCTGCTAGCCGATACTGTACGGGCTCAGATTGCCGGTGGCCGCGCTCAACCTGCTGACGCGGTGACACCCAAACAAGAAGCAGCCAAACTGGCAGAACAACAGGACGATCTGACTCTCCAAAGAGCGCAAGCACAAGCGGCTCTCAAACGCTGGATTGGTTCTGCCGCTAACGACAAGCCTGTGGGTAGTTTTCCTGAATGGCCGGTCGACACCTCAGGCTACTCCCATAGGCTGCAACACCATCCCGAGTTGGCTGCGTTTGCACCGATGACCCGCGAAGCGCAGGCCAAGGTTCGGGAAGCCGTATCAGAGAAGCAGTCGGACTGGAGCTGGGAAGTGGATTACCAGCATCGTGGCCGTGAGTTCGGCGATATGGTCAGCGTGCAATTTTCTTGGGATTTACCTCTGTTTCCTGACTCGCGCCAAACCCCCAAAATCGCTGCCAAGCAGGCTGAACTCAGCCAGCTCGAGGCCGAGCGCGAAGCCCTGTCACGCGAGCACACTCAGCAATTGGAGAGCGAACTGGCCGACTATGAGCGCCTGAATCGTGCGGTGCGTCGAAATCAGGAAAGCCTGTTGCCTCTGGCCAAGGAAAAGGTCGAACTCAGTATGGCGAGTTATCGGTCGGGCAAAGGCGATTTGAGCGCCGTGGTTGCCGCCCGACGTGAACTCGTCGAAGCGCGCCTCAAACAGATCGACGTGGAGGAGCAACGAGCGCTGACCAGTGCGCGCCTGTATTTCGCTTATGGGGAGACCAGCCAATGAGCCTAAAAAAATGGAGTGGGTCATTGGTGATACGCATCTCGTTGGCATTGGGTGTAGCCGGTGGGTACTGGTTCGCTCATCTGCGCATGAGCGAAGTGCCAAGTACCGTTCCAGAGCAGAGCCTCAATTCTCCAAACGAGCGGAAAGCCCTGTATTGGTACGATCCCATGTACCCGCAACAAAAATTCGACAAGCCGGGTAAATCCCCCTTCATGGACATGCAGTTGGTTCCCCAGTACGCCAGCGGTGCAGGGGATCGGGCAACTGTGAGTATTGATCCGAGCTTGACTCAAAATCTCGGGCTGCGTTTTGCGACCGTCACCCGTGGTGTCCTGGATTCCAGCCTCAATGTGACAGGCATCCTGGCGTTCAACGAGCGTGATGTCGCGGTGATTCAGGCTCGCACCAGTGGTTTTGTGGAGCGGGTCTACGCCCATGCTCCCGGTGACGTGCTCAAGGCCAACGCGGCATTGGCGGATATCCTAGTGCCAGAGTGGGCAGCCGCCCAGACGGAGTTCCTTGCCCTGAAACGCAGCGGGGATGCTGAGCTACTGGCTGCGGCCCGCCAACGATTACTGCTCACGGGAATGCCAGCGGCACTGATCACTCAGGTCGGGCGTAGTGGCAAGGTTCAGCCTTACTTGACGCTCACCAGCCCTATAGGTGGTGTGCTGCAAGAATTGAATGTTCGTGCAGGCATGACCGTGGCGATTGGCGATACTCTGGCACGTGTGAACGGCTTGAGCAGTATCTGGCTGGCCGTGGCCATTCCAGAATCGGAAGCCGGAACTCTCACCTTAGGACAGACCGTCGAAGCGCGCTTGCCTGCCTTTCCGGGAACAACACTCAATGGCAAGGTCAGCGCGATTTTGCCCGAGACCAACTCGGACAGTCGCACAATTCGTGTGCGGGTGGAGCTGCCCAATCCTGACGGTCACCTGAGACCAGGTCTGTCGGCGGAGGTACGTCTGAACCGCTCGACCGAGCAGAGTGTCCTGTGGGTGCCAAGCGAGGCCGTCATTCGCACTGGTCGACGTGCTCTGGTGATGCTCGCCGCAGGCGCGGGTCGCTACCGTCCTGTGGAGATCCAACTTGGGCAGGAAAGCGATGGTAGAACGGCGATCCTGAAGGGCTTGGAAGAAGGTCAGAAGGTGGTTACGTCTGGCCAATTCCTGCTCGACTCGGAGGCCAGCCTTAAGGGCGTTGTCATAGGGGCGGAGGACGAGTCACCACCAGGTGCAGCAGGCTCCAGCTTACATGAAGCGGATGGGCAGATTGTTGAGATCAACGACAAAGAGGTCACTCTTGCCCATGGCCCTTTCAAGACGTTGGGCATGCCTGGTATGACGATGACTTTCCCGCTTGCCAAACCGGCACTGATGCAGGGACTTGAAACGGGTGACAAGGTTCGTATCGGAGTTACTCAAACCGATGATGGTTTGCGTGTGGATCGCTTGGATAAATCGGGGAGCCAGCCATGATCGCGGCCCTGATTCGTTGGTCAGTGGCCAACCGTATCCTAGTGCTACTGGCGACATTGTTCGTTACGGCTTGGGGCATTTGGTCGGTGCAGAGCACCCCTATAGACGCGCTGCCCGATCTCTCTGATGTACAGGTAATCATCCGTACACCTTACGCAGGCCAGGCGCCGCAGATTGTCGAGAACCAGGTCACCTATCCGTTAGCCACCACCATGCTCTCGGTGCCGGGTGCCAAGACGGTACGTGGTTACTCCTTCTTTGGTGATAGCTTCGTTTACGTGTTGTTCGAAGACGGCACTGACTTGTATTGGGCCCGTTCGCGGGTGCTGGAATACCTGAGCCAAATACAAAGTCGATTGCCTGCCAGTGCCAAGCCGGCGTTGGGGCCGGATGCGACAGGGGTGGGGTGGATCTATCAATATGCACTGGTAGATCGCAGTGGCGGACACGACCTGGCACAGCTTCGCGCTCTTCAGGACTGGTTCCTCAAGTTCGAACTCAAGACTTTGCCCAACGTTGCGGAAGTGGCTACCGTGGGAGGCATGGTAAAGCAGTACCAGGTGCAGCTCGATCCGCTCAAACTGGCCAGCCTCGGCATCACGCAAGTCGAGGTGAGCGAGGCTATCGGCAAAGCTAACCAGGAAACCGGTGGTGCCGTGTTGGAGATGGCAGAGACCGAGTTCATCGTGCGGGCGTCGGGCTATTTAAAGACACTTAATGACTTTCGAGCGATCCCGCTTAAGTTGGGTTCAGGCGGTGTGCCGGTGACCCTGGGTGATGTCGCCACGATTCAGTTAGGGCCGGAAATGCGCAGGGGCATCTCCGAACTCGACGGCGAAGGTGAGACCGTCGGTGGTGTGGTGATTTTGCGTAGCGGCAAGAATGCTCGCGAAACCATTGCAGCGGTCAAGACCAAGCTCGATGAACTGAAAAGCAGTCTGCCGGCTGGTGTGGAAATCGTCACCACCTACGACCGCAGCAAGCTGATCGACCGCGCTGTCGATAATCTCAGTCACAAGCTGATCGAGGAGTTCATCGTCGTCGCCTTGGTGTGTGGGATCTTCCTCTGGCACCTGCGCTCATCCCTGGTGGCGATTATCTCCTTACCGGTTGGTGTATTGATTGCCTTCATCGTCATGCGTTACCAGGGTATCAACGCCAACATCATGTCCTTGGGCGGAATAGCCATCGCCATTGGTGCCATGGTCGATGCCGCCTTAGTGATGATCGAAAACGCCCACAAGAAAATCGAGGCCTGGCACGCAGCCAATCCGGATGAGGAGCTAACGGGGGAGCGTCATTGGCATGTGATGACTGAAGCAGCGGCAGAGGTAGGCCCGGCACTTTTCTTCTGCCTATTGATCATCACCTTGTCGTTCATTCCGGTATTCACCCTTGAGGCTCAGGAAGGACGGCTGTTTGGCCCATTGGCGTTCACCAAGACCTACGCCATGGCCGCAGCGGCGGGATTGTCTGTGACTCTGGTGCCCGTGCTGATGGGCTACTGGATTCGAGGGCGAATACCCAATGAGCAGCAGAACCCGTTAAACCGTTGGCTGATCCGAATCTATCAGCCGGCTTTGGATATGGTCTTGCGTCGACCTAAGATCACATTGCTGTTGGCGCTACTGATTTTTGTCAGTGCGCTATGGCCAATGTCGCGCTTGGGTGGTGAGTTTCTTCCGCCGCTGGACGAGGGTGATCTGCTCTATATGCCTTCGGCTTTGCCGGGCTTGTCGGCACAGAAAGCAGCGCAATTGCTGCAACAGACCGACCGCCTGATCAAAACCGTGCCCGAAGTCGAACATGTCTTCGGTAAAGCGGGACGCGCGGAAACTGCCACCGACCCCGCGCCGCTAGAGATGTTCGAAACCACCATTCAATTCAAACCGCACGAGCTATGGCGTGCAGGCATGACCCAGGAAAAACTGGTGGAAGAACTGGATCGAGTGGTGCGAGTCCCTGGACTGACGAATATCTGGATACCACCGATTCGCAACCGTATCGACATGCTGGCCACTGGGATCAAGAGTCCCATCGGGGTGAAAGTTGCCGGCACCAACCTGACGGAGATCGACGCCGCTACTCAGGCGGTAGAGCGCGTTGCCAAGGGTGTGCCTGGTGTCAGTTCAGCTCTGGCTGAGCGCCTGACCGGTGGCCGTTACATCGACGTGGATATCGACCGCAAAGCCGCCGCGCGCTACGGGCTGAATATTGCCGATGTGCAGTCCATCGTGGCCGGTGCTATCGGTGGTGAAAACGTCGGGGAGACCATTGAAGGGCTCGCCCGTTTTCCGATCAGCGTGCGCTACCCACGGGAGTGGCGTGATTCGGTCGGCGCCTTGGAGCAATTGCCGATCTATACCCCGCTAGGGAGCCAGATCACCCTCGGCATAGTGGCGAAGGTCAAGGTCACGGATGGCCCACCGATGCTCAAGAGCGAAAACGCACGACCTTCGGGTTGGGTATACATCGATGTGCGTGGTCGAGACATTGCCTCGGTGGTCGCTGATCTGCGCCGAATCGTCAGTGAGCAGGTCAAGTTGCAGCCCGGAATGAGCCTGAGCTATTCAGGACAGTTTGAATTTCTCGAAAGGGCCAACGCACGACTCAAGCTGGTGGTGCCTGCCACGCTGCTGATCATCTTCGTGCTGCTCTATCTGACGTTCGCACGCTTCGATGAGGCTTTGCTGATCATGGCCACGCTGCCATTCGCACTTACGGGCGGAGCATGGTTCCTCTATCTGCTGGGATTCAACCTATCGGTCGCCACCGGGGTCGGCTTTATCGCCTTGGCCGGTGTGTCCGCCGAGTTTGGTGTGATCATGCTGCTCTACCTGAAGAATGCCTGGGCCGAACGGGAAGACCTCGGCGACAGCACTGAGCGCGGGCTGGTGGCAGCGATTCGTGAAGGCGCTGTGCAGCGCGTTCGACCCAAGGCCATGACCGTGGCGGTCATTATTGCCGGTTTGCTGCCGATCCTGTTGGGCAGTGGCACTGGTAGCGAAGTGATGAGCCGCATTGCCGCGCCCATGGTTGGCGGCATGGTCACGGCCCCCTTGCTTTCCCTGTTTGTCATTCCGGCAGCCTATCGCCTGATGCGTCGCCGGCACCTCATCGTTGAACCGATCAAACCACAAGGAAAATTCGTATGAAACTGACCCTGATCGCAGCTGCCAGTACCGCGTTTATGTTTTCACTTTCTGCCTACTCGCAGGACATGCCGGGTATGAGAATGGATGGTATGGAGGGCATGAAGATGGAGCAGGAAACAAAACAGGCTCCAGTTGCTGACGCTGAGGGAACCATCAAGGCTATGGATACTTCGAAGCATACGGTGACCATCTCCCACGGAGCTGTGCCAGCGGTGCAATGGCCCCCAATGACTATGGCCTTTTCAGTGACGGAGGATCTGCTGGCAGGTCTGAAGGTCGGAGACCATGTATCGTTTTCCTTTAGGGTAAAGGATGGCAAAGCCGCAATCGTTTCCATTAAAAAATAAGACTGTAGCGATGAGAACTACCGGCACGCTCTGTCGTGCCGGTTTGGAAAGGCTACCCTTGCTAAAATCCGCCATCTGATCGTCGCCACAATTCGCGTATTTACCATGGACACCACGTGATCCATTTCTGTGAAAATGCGTGTGGTCTATGGACGCCGGAAACTTGCTCTAAACCCCGCCAACTGTTCATTCAAACTGATCTCCATGGGTTGACATCTTTCCTTTATATCGACGAAGCCTTCGCCGATCTGACGGGTATGACCGACCTGGACCAGCTCGGCCGGCGCATCCGCGCCCCGTGCAACCACAAAATGGAAAAACACCGAATCGACCCAAGTGGGGTAAGCCAAGGCTGCGGTACTTGTAAGCGAACGCTGTTTGTCCCCTCAAATCTTGATTTCTGATATGTGCGTGCTTTATTGGCTGATGTTTGTCGTCATTGACGATCAAACACTATTTGTCATTACCGAGCCAGGTGCTTGCACGTTCGCTTGAAGGCCTGGGCTCGCGCGTGTTGATAATCAGTTTGGTCAAGGAAATCAAAGGAATGAAACTTTCACCCGCAGCAAAAGGAATTGCACTGGCCCTGGTCGGTTTCTGTTCATCGATACCCGTGGTGCACGCCTGCACGCGGCTGGTTTTTCTTGGAGACAACCAACAGATCATAACGGCACGCTCAATGGACTGGGCGAAGGATGTGGAAACCAACCTGTGGGTGTTCCCCCAGGGCATGAAGCGCCACGGTGAGGCAGGCCCCAATTCGGTTACCTGGACGTCGAAGTACGGCAGTGTCATTGCGTCCGGCTACGATATTTCCACCACCGACGGCATCAACGAAGCCGGGTTATCTGCAAACCTGCTGTGGCTGGTGGAATCAGAATATCCAGCACTCGAACAGGGCAAGCCAGGGCTCAGTATCTCGGCATGGGCTCAGTACGTATTGGATAACTTCAAGACCGTGGCTGAAGCGGTCGAGGCGCTCAAGGCCGAACCGTTTCACGTGGTGACATCCAAGGTTCCGAACGAAACCCGCCTGGCAACGCTGCACCTTTCAATGTCCGATGCGTCGGGCGATAGCGCAATCGTTGAATATATCGATGGCAAGCAAGTCATTCACCACGACAGAAAATATCAAGTGATGACGAACTCGCCGAAGTTCGACGAGCAGTTGGAAATGTATGCTTATTGGCAAGGCATTGACGGAACACAGATGTTGCCTGGCACCAACCGCTCGCCTGATCGCTTTGCGCGTGCGTCCTTCTACGTAAATGCCGTGCCCAAGCATGAGGATGCGCGGCTGTCACTGGCCAGTGTGTTCAGTGTGATTCGCAACGTCTCGGTGCCGTACGGCATTACAACGCCAGATCAGCCCAATATCTCATCCACGCGCTGGCGCACCGTGGCGGACCATAAACACAAGCAGTATTTTTTCGAGTCCGCAGTCACGCCCAATACGTTCTGGGTTGACCTGAAGAAGCTGGACCTCAGCCAGAAAACCGGCAAGGTGAAGAAGCTGGACCTGGGGCCTAACCAGGCAAACGTGTATGCCGGCGAAGTGTCCGCCCGCTTCGAAGAGTCAGCACCGTTCAAATTCGAGGGGATTTGAATTGCACCAGCGACTTGATCCCTGACATTTACACTCAGGACGCAACAGCGCTCGCCTCGGCAATCATGAGGTCGAGCGCTTTTGTGTGCGTTGAACAAAAGGCGGCTCGGTCATCAGCCTGCCTGTGACAACCCAAATCCCAGACAAAGAAAAGCCCGCGATGGGGGGGAGCGGGCTTAAAGGTTTCTACTAGGAGCTGGGTCAACCATAAGCCTTCGAATGTGAAAGGCTTGTGAAAATTACGGGATTGGTCTGAATGATTGCTATTTCACCGTGCAGGTCCAGCGATGATTGTGCCGGTAGGGCGCGCGCATGAAGGTGATGTCCGAGACGCGGGTCAGGCCGCGTTTGCGCAGGGCGTCGGTCAGTTGTACGAGTGTCTCTGCTTCGATAGTCATTGCTGTTACCTCGTCAGATTTACTGCGTTCATAGGTCTGGACCGGGCGGGTGTCGGGCTAATTCAATTTTTTTGCCCGTGTATCGACGACCGCAAACAGGCCAGGCAAAAAAGATGAACCACCCACGCTGCCACGCGCTCACATGAACAGCGGTACCTCAAACGCAGTTCCCGAAAAACAGAACGAGGATTTCATGATGAATACCCTGTTGCGAAGCAGCGCTTTTGCGCTGGCGTTTACCCTGGCAGGCGCGGTACACGCGGCCCAGGACGCCGACGATTTCGTGGAAGACGCCTCGGCCAAAGGCATCGCCGAAGTGGAAGCCGGCAAGCTGGCCCAGGAGAAGGGCAGCGCCAGCGACGTGAAGGCCTTTGCCGACATGATGGTCAAGGACCATACCGCAGCCAACGAGAAGCTCAAGGCCATCGCTGCCAGCAAAAAGCTGGAAGTCTCGGATGATGCCATGCTGGTGGACAAGGCCAAGGCGATGATTCTGGAGCTGCGTAGCGCCAAGTCGTTCGACCAGGCCTATGCCAACAACCAGGTCAAGGCGCACGAGGCCACCATCGAGCTGTTCGAGAACTATGTGAAGGACGGCACCGATGCCGAGCTCAAGGCGTTCGCCGAGAAAACCCTGCCCACGCTGAAAGAGCATCTGACCAAGGCCAGGGCACTTGCCAGCGCACATGGCGGTGATGCAGCCCAACCCTGAGTGAATGCCCGCTGGCCAGTGCGCACGCGCTGGCCATTGGCAATGCAGTACGCACCGTTCCAGTCGTAGAGGAGAGGTGACGATGAACGACACGGACAAAAGGCAGGCGTTGCAGAACTGGCGACAGGCGTTGGTCCACGAGCATGCGTCACTGGACGCCGAGCAGCGTTACGACAAGGCGTTGATGGCCGCCGATGCACTCGAGGTGGCGGGCATCATCAGCAGTCGCGAGTGGCGCGAGCTGGTGAAGGAAGCCAATGCCTTTATCTTCCACTGAGGGGCGTTGCCAATGCCGGCAGTGCCTGGAGGTTAACGTCATGAAACTGACCGCGTTGGCGTTGCTGGTCGCCAGCCTGTCGATGCTGCAAGGGTGCTTCAACGAGCCCGAGCATGTCGACAAGGATACCGATCGCAGCAAGTCTTCCCTGCAGATGCAAAAGCCCGACACGCCCCCTGCGGAGCCGGCGCCTCGGCAACCCCCCAACAACTAGCTTGAGCGAACGTGCGCCCCAGTCAGCCGAGGCTTGGGGCGCAGGGCTCAGAAGGTGGGCGGGGTGATCACCCAGATCACCACCGCATCCACTTCACCCGGGTTGCCGTATTTGTGCGGCTCCTGGCTGGAGAAGCTGAAGCTGTCGCCTTCGCCGAGTTCGAAATGGCGATCCCCCACCCACAGCTCGAAGCGGCCGGACAGCACGTACCCGGCTTCTTCGCCCTCATGGCTGTAGCTCTGCTGGCTGTAGGTACCCGGCGGAAAACGCGAATGCAGCATCTCCAGTTCGCGGTTGGGTTGCGGGGTGAGCAACTGGTCGACGATGCCGTCTTCGTAATGCACGCTCAGTCGGCTCTGCCGGCGCACCACGTAGCCGCTGTCCTCGGGGGCGGTGACCGCCTCGCTGGCGAAGAACCACTGGATGGTCACGCCCAGGCTGCGGGCGATATTGAACAGTGCCGGTATCGAGGGGTACGACAGGTTGCGTTCCAGCTGGCTGATATAGCCGGCGGTCAGCTCGCTCTGTTGCGCAAGCTCGGTCAGGGTCATGCCGCGACGCTTGCGAAGCCCGCGAATGCGCGTGCCCAGAAAGTGCGGCGCGGCGCTGCCGTCCTCGGCGGTGGGCGGCAGCTTGCTGTTGTTGCTCATGGCGTTATCCGATCAGCCCTGCAAAGGCCCGGAGTATAAACAGCCTCACAGGCTCGCGGCGACTTTAAGGCCTTCATAGATGGCTTCCTCGGCGGTACGTGCCGCCAGGCAATCGCCAATGCGGTGTACTGCGGCCAGGTCCTGGATCTCGCCGGCCAGGGTGTCGACCGGGTGATGGCCGTGGCACAGCACCAGGGTGTCGATGCCCTCGAAGATCATCGCCTCGCCGCTGGCGGTGTGCTGCAGGTAGACGCTGCTGTCGTCGCAGCCATACAGCCGCGCATAGGGCGTGATCGGGATGCCCAGCTTGTGCAGCTCGCCGGCCATCTGGTCACGCACATACAACGGCAGGCTCTCGCCGCAGTGGGTACCGTTGACCGCCAGTTGCACCTGATGCCCGGCGCGGGTCAGGCGTTCGGCGATGCCCGGCCCGATCCAGTCGCAGCGCCAGTCCATCACCATCACCGAGCGACCGACCTGTACCTGCTCGCGCAGCACCTGCCAGGCGTCGACCACCTGCAACTCGCCGCCGCGCTCGAAAGCCGGCCAGTAGGGCGCGGCACCGGTGGCGACGATCACGGCATCCGGCTGCTCGCGCGCGACCAGCGCGCGGTCGACCCGGGTATTGCGCACCACCTCCACGCCGGCCAACTGCATCTCGCGTTGCAGGTTGGTGCTGGCACCGCCGAATTCGCTGCGCCGTGGCAGCAGTTGCGCCAGCAGCACCTGGCCACCCAGTTGGGCGGCAGCCTCATACAGGGTGACCTGATGACCACGGGCCGCCGCTACCGCGGCAGCCTTCATGCCGGCCGGGCCGCCGCCCACCACCATCACCTTCTTGCGCAGCGTGGCAGGCTGCAGTTGGCCGAACTGCCGCTCGCGCCCGGTCTCCGGATGCTGGATGCACGAAATCGGCAGGCCCTTGTGGAAGTGCCCGATACAGGCCTGGTTGCAGGCGATGCAGGCACGCACGTCTTCGGCCCGGCCGCTGTCGGTCTTGTTCGGCATCTGCGGGTCGCAGATCAGCGCGCGGGTCATGCCACACACGTCGGCCTGGCCGCGGGCAAGTATCAGCTCGGCCTCCTGGGGCTGGTTGATGCGCCCGGTAACGAACAGCGGAATGTCCAGGCTGGCCTTGAAGGTGCCCGCCTCGCGGGCCAGATAGGCGGCCTCGATGGCCATCGGCGGCACGATATGCACCGCGCCGCCCAGGGACGCCGAGGTGCCGGCCACAATATGCACATAGTCCAGTTGCCCTTGCAGGGCCTTCACCGCGCCGAGCGATTCATCTTCGCTCAGGCCCTCGGCGTCGCGTTCATCGGCGCTGATGCGCAGGCCGATGATGAAGTGTTCGTCGGTGCTGGCACGCACCGCGGCGATGACCTCGCGCACAAAGCGCAAACGTTGTTCAAGGTCGCCGTTGTAGCCGTCGCTACGCCGGTTGACCCGAGGGTTGATGAACTGGGCGGGCAGGTACCCGTGGCTGGCCACCACCTCCACGCCGTCCACGCCCGCCTGATGCAGGCGCCGCGCCGCCGCGGCATAGCCGGCCACGATCTCGTCGATCATGCCTTGGTCAAGCTCGCGCGGCATCACCCGGAACCGTTCGTTGGGCACCGCCGAGGCCGAGTAGGCCACCGCCAGCAAGCCGTCGCTGGACTCCATGATCTCGCGGCCCGGGTGAAAGATCTGCGACAGCACCACGGTGCCGTGGGCATGGCAGGTCTCGGCCAGCCGGCGATACCCCTCGATGCAGGCGTCATCGGTGGCCATCAGCACGTGGGAGGTGTAGCGGGCGCTGTCGTGTACGCCGGCCACCTGCAGCACGATCAGCCCCACACCACCTTCGGCCCGGGCCTGGTGATAGGCGATCAGCTGTTCGTTGACCAGGTTGTCGGTGGGCATCGAGGTGTCGTGGCCGCTGGACATGATGCGGTTCTTGAGGCGCTTGCCACGGATCTGCAACGGGGTGAACAGGTGCGCGAAGGCGGTCGACATGGTGGTCAGGCTCCAGCGGGGGTGTTGTTATTATTTTTCTATGAAAGTGTACCGACAGTAAAAAATCAACTTGTTTTTTTACTTGGGTTTGATTAGCGTCGAGTCACCCCAGTGCAGGGGCTTACCTCACAAAAACAAGAAAGTGGACCACGCCGGCGCCAGGCCGAGTGGTACCCGCAGGAGGATCCATCGATGAAAGCGTTCCCGCGTAAACCAGGCCTGTATGCAGTGCTGCTTGCCCTGGGCCTGGGCAGTGCCCAGGCAGCTCCGCAGATGGTCGTGGTGGGTTATGGCGGTGCCGGGCAGAAGGCCCAGGACGTGGCGTTCTTCCAGCCGTTCAGTGCCCAGGACAAGAGCAAGCTGATCCAGAGCGAGTACAACGGTGAAATGGCCCGCATCAAGGTCATGGTCGACACTGGCAATGTGGACTGGGATGTGGTGCAGATCGAAGGGCCTGACTTGATGCGCGGGTGCGACGAAGGCATGTACGAACCCCTCGACTGGAAGCAGCTGGGGCATGCCGACGAGCTGATCCCGGACGCTGCCCAGGCGTGCGGCTCGGCGGCGCTGGTGTGGAGCGTGGCGATCGCCTATGACCGCGACAAACTGGCCCAGGCGCCCACCTCCTGGGCCGACTTCTGGGACGTGAACAAATACCCGGGCAAGCGCGGCCTGAGGAAGCGTGCGGTGTACAACCTGGAGTTCGCACTGCTGGCCGACGGCGTCAAGGTCGAGGACGTCTACAAGGTACTGGCCACCCCCGAGGGCGTGGACCGCGCCTTTGCCAAGCTGAGCGAGCTCAAGCCCAACATCCAGTGGTGGGAGGCTGGCGCGCAGCCGGCGCAGTGGCTGACGGCGGGTGACGTGGTGATGACCTCCACCTACAGCGGGCGCATCGCCAGTGCCGCGCAGGCCGGTGCGCCGTTGGCGGTGGTATGGCCCGGCAGCCTGTACGGCATGGACTACTGGGCCATCATCAAGGGCTCCAAACATGTCGACCAGGCCAAGCGGCTGATCGCCTACACCAACGACCCGGCAGCGCAGGTGCGCTATGTACAGCAGATTCCCTACGGCCCGACCAACACCCAGGCCGCGGCAAAGCTGGACCCGTCGCTGGCCAGCTGGGTGCCGACCTCGCCGCAGAACCTTCAAGGGGCGCTGTCGATGAACGTCGAGTTCTGGGTCGATCATGGTGACGAACTGGAGGAGCGGTTCAACGCCTGGGCTACCAAGTAGCCGTTGCAGCCCGTCTCCTGCACCGTTCTGCAGGAGCGGGCTCAGCTGTGAAGGGGCGCGCGGCGCCCCTTCAAAGTCTGGTTAAATACGCGCTTACCAGAACCGCCGGCGAGCCCGTTCCATGCACGATGACGACGATATCCACGAACCCGAGCACGACCACCTGCTCGACCACGAATTTCACGATCAATACATTGCCCCCGAGCCAGAGGCGGGCGGTATGGATGAGGATGACGAGGACGATGATGCCTGGGGTCTGCTCGACGATGACGATGACCAGCCCGAAGACCCATAGCCCCGCCGGCTTCACCATTCGTCGCGTGTGCTGCACCCTGGCCGCGGCCTGACCTCCAACTGACAGGGCCCGGATGTTCCGGGCCTTTGCTGGCGAGGTGTTCCATGACTGACCAAGTGACTGCCCAAGCCCAAGACCCCACTCAACCGACGACGGCTCCCGAAGACGTCGATCCGCTGGCACGCCCACCGGTGTTCACGCCAGATCGTCCCGAGGACTGGAAAGACCCGGCCAGCGGTGATGGCGTGCCCGATGACGAAGACATGCCGCTGCCCAATGATTGAGCGCAGGGGCGTCTGCCAGGGGGCTGGGGGGATCGCTGGCAGACACCCGGATGCCTGGCCCCATTCGACGACGTGGAGGTATTGATGACCGGTAATCAGCACAAACCAGAAGGACCGCATTCATCCGAGCACGCCTCTGAACGGGACACGCTGGACTTTGATCCCGATTCGCCAGACCTGGATGACCCGCAGGTGGATCCGGTAGGCCCGGCCAAGGCGCCCAAGGGCGGGCCAGAACCACGCAAGCCACCGCTTCTTGGCGAGTAGCCGCAAACAAGGGCCCGGCGCAATGCCGGGCCTTTTTGCAATCAGCCGTGCAATCAGCCGCCGGCTGCCTTGGCCGCGGTCACACCCGCCGCACTGAGCTTGATAGGGTAACGCACTGACGGTTCATCGTCGGCCCCAACGGTGACCGCACCGTCCTGGATCAACCCCTTGTCCTGCAGTTGCTTGAGCGTCTCGGCCACCGCCTTTTCGCCTTCGAAGTTGTCCAGCACTTCCTTGCCCAACCCGTTCGGGTGGGCGTGGTACAGCCGGGTGAGTACTTCGTTTTGCAGTGTTTGATTGGTCATTGCCTGCCTCGCAGTGTTCATGGGTATGAAGGGCGTTGCACAGCTTCCGACAGGCCAGGGCGGCAGGGATTCCACCGGATGTCGCGAGGGGGCGACCGGTTGCGTTACAGCAGGTTGCGGGGTGGGGGCG
>NZ_JAFKEC010000001.1 GCF_017848315.1 Pseudomonas palmensis | reverse complement strand
CCGGGGTGCGCGACTACATCCGCTTCAACACCGCGGTCAAGAACGTCAGCTTCGATGACACCACCCGCGAGTTCACCGTCAGCGCCTACGACTACAGCGCCGGGCAGGGGGCGGATGATACGTGAGCGCCACGGGCGACGGAAAGGCACCTGCGTGTCGATCTCGACGCTTCTGCACAAATCCGGTCGCGCAAGTAGACTGCCATGTTTCAGGCCTTGCAGGAGCTTGCCATGACAGTCCGATTCCGCTGGTGGAGGTACACCGCTTTGCCCGCGCTGTTGCTGCTGCAAGGCTGCATGCCGCGCTCGGTGATCGTGCACGACGGGCTCGACACCACGGTCGTCGATCAGCACACCCGACAACCACTGGCCGGGGTGAGCATTATTGATGCAGGGGTGGTGGTGGCCCGCAGCGACGCGCAGGGGAGGGTACAACTGGCGCCCAGGCGCACCCTCAAGCTGGAGCCGCTGATGGGCGAGGCGAACGTGATGCTCCACCTGCTGGCCTGCAAGGACGGCTATGCGCCGCAGCCGGTGGCCGAACGCCGTGGCTGGAATGCCGACTACGGGCCCAGCCAGGTGCATCGCGAGGTCATCGGCCTGCAGCGGGGGCAAACCGGTTACCAGTGCCCGCAGTAGAGGCCGCGCCGGCAAGGGCCGGTCTTGTGGGGGCACCGGTTTCGGGCGTCGGCGGGGCTACCCGCGCAGTGCCTTCACTTCGCCCTTCTTGCCGTCCGTTTCGCGCAGGTACTCCTCCAGCGAATCGTCCATCGCCTTCAGCCACCGCGTATGGTGCGGCACCGCTGCCGTGCCGGTGATCACCGAACGGTACGACTTGTCGCGATAGCCCATGATGTCGCTCTTCTTGTCGCTCTTCCACTTGAGGAAGATGCGGTTCACGGCATCGATATCGAAGCTGGGGTAGTCGGTCTGCGCGATCAGGTGCTTGATGTAGCGGCCCTGGAACTCGTACATCGAGGCGGTGGTGTCCAGGGCCTCTTCATCGGCGCGCCAGCGGGCACTGTCGGCCTGCATGTCGGCCTTGGCCGGCAGCTTGATGCGCCCCAGCATGTAGTCGCGGGCGAACCAGGCCTGGGCGTCGAACAGGTTGAAGCTGTACCACAGGTCCTGCATGCCCAGGTAGATCAACTGCGGGTTCTGCTCCCACACCACGCCCTGGTACAGGCCGGTTGGCCACAGGCGGTTGTTGGTCTTGAGGGTCAGTTCGTCGGGCAGGAACGGGAAGTGATGCTGGTAGCCGGTGCACAGGATGATCGCATCCACGCGCTTGTTCGAGCCGTCGGCGAAGAACGCCAGGTTGCCCTCGACACGCACCAGCTGCGGGCGCTCCTCCCAGCCCTTGGGCCATTTGTAGCCCATCGGCTGGGTGCGGTAGGCCGTGGTGATCGAGCGCGCGCCGTACTTGTAGCATTGCGAGCCGATGTCTTCGGCCGAGTAGCTGCTGCCGACGATGAGCAGGTCCTGGCCCTTGAACTCCATCGCCTCGCGAAAGTCGTGGGCGTGCAGGATGCGCCCGGCGAATCGCTCGAACCCTTCGAATTCCGGTACGTGCGGCGTAGAGAAGTGCCCGCTGGCGACCACCACGTAATCGAACACCTGCTCGATGCCCTGCCCGGCGCTGTAGTCGTAGGCGCTGACGGTGAACTCGCGGGTGGTGTCATCGAAGCTGACGTTCTTGACCGCGGTGTTGAAGCGGATGTAGTCGCGCACCCCGGCCTTTTTCACGCGGCCCTGGATGTAGTCCCACAGCACTTCGCGCGGCGGGTACGAGGAGATCGGCCGGCCGAAGTGTTCGTCGAAGCTGTAGTCGGCGAATTCAAGGCATTCCTTGGGGCCGTTGGACCACAGGTAGCGGTACATGCTGCCGTGCACCGGTTCGCCGTGCTGGTCGAGGCCGGTGCGCCAGGTGTAGTTCCACATGCCGCCCCAGTCGGCCTGCTTTTCGAAGCAGACGATTTCGGGCATGGGGGCGCCCTGGGCATGGGCGGATTGGAAGGCACGCAGTTGCGCAAGGCCGGACGGGCCGGCACCGATGATGGCTACACGAAGAGTCATAGAGATTCCTGAACAGTTGAACGCTGAAAAAAATGCAAAGGCTCCCCAACCCCGAGCGGCAAAAGCCGAGGGTGGTGGAATTCAGGCGCTACGGTGCAGGTGGAGGGACGGGACGCTTGCGCATCTGGGCCAGCAGGATGTTGCCTGGCGGAATCGACAGTGCGTGGAACAGGGTCGAGAGCGGGGAAGGGGTGACGGTGTTCGGCCCGTAGCCATCAGCGCAGGGCGCAAAATGGGGGCCTGAAGGGCGAAAGATGCGTGTGATCTCGTTCATGGGGGGCTGGAATGGCCTCTTTTCGTTATGGTTTCCTTTTTATCTATAACGGATGGGGGTGGGGATATCAAGGTCGGCGACCCCACCGCCCGCCAGCGCGCAAACTCAATCAAGGCGCCCGAGCAAGGGTTTGCACCAGCGCGAGGGGGTGATGCCGTAGGCGTTCTTGAAGTGCCTGGACATATGGCTCTGGTCGAAGAAACCGGCCTCTACGGCTGCGTCCGCCAGGCACCTACCGGCGAACACCGAGGCCTTGAAGCGGTCGAGACGGCGCAGGGTCAGGTAGCGGTGGGGGCTGGTGCCGAAGTAGGCGCGAAAGTCCTTGGACAGGCTCCAGCGGTCGCGGTTGGCGCAGGCGGCCAGATCATCCAGGGTGATGGGCTGCTCCAGGCTGTCATCCATGTACTCGCGGGCACGCCGGGCGGCGGCGTAGTCGTGGGCCTGCCTTGATGCCGGGCGCCCGCACACGGCCTGCAGCGCGCTTACCAGGCCCAGCAGCGCGTCGTCCTCTTCGAGCGGGTCTAGCCTGTCGTCCATGCTCGCGAGCATCGCGTGGGTGGCGGCCGCCAGACGCGGGTCGCGGGAAATGCCGCCCTTGAGAAACGGCAACGGCTGGCCCCCGAGCACCTCCTGCACCAGCGCCGGGGTGAGGTAGAGCATGCGATAGCGAAACCCCGACGCCGAGCCCGCATGCCCGTCGTGGACCTCGTCCGGGTGCAGCACCAGAATCTCCCCCGGCAGGCTGTGCCGGTTTGCGCCGCGGTAGCTGAAGCTCTGCACCCCGGCCAGGGTGCGGCCGATGGCATAGGTATCGTGGCGGTGCGGGTCGAAACCGTGGGCGCTGAAGAAGGCCTCCAGGCGTTCGACCCTGGGGGACGGCGGGGCGTGTTTCACCCAGTCTTGCGGTGACGGTAGATCGAGCATTCTGCTCACCTTTCGAGCGATAGAGTCAGGCCGGCGACAACACAGGTTACAGCGTGCCGGCGTTTGCCTGAATGTGAATGTAGAAATCGTGGAACATGAAAGCGGCGCACACGGCCAGGGCGATGCCCATCAGGCGGTTGAACAGGTTGAAGTACACCTCTTTGCTGATGCGCTTGCCCAGCACGGCGCCCAGCAAGGCGTAGAGGCCCGGCGCGCCGGCAGCGCCCAGGGCGATCAGCGCCGACACCGCGGCGATGCTGGCGCCGCTGAGGTGCGCAGCGGGGAACATCACGCTGGTGATCGGCAGCACCACCATCATGCCCTTGGGGTTGAGGGCCTGGATCAGAAAGCCGTTCCAGAAGGTCAGCGCCTTGGCGGGGGCATCGGACGATTGGGTGAGCTGGACCCTGGCGGTGTAGACCTTGAAGGCCAGGTAGCTGGTGTAGAGCCCGCCGGCCAGGGCGAGGTAGGGCAGCGCGGCCTTGGAGATGATGGCTTCGCCGGTGTAGCCGAACAGGATGAACAGCACGAACATTGCGCCGCCCACGCCGACGAAGAAGCCTGCGGTACGGCGGAACTGGCCTGTAAGGCCGGCGTTCAGGCCCATCACGTTCACCGGGCCGGGGCTGTACATCACGCTGAAGGCGTAGAGAAAGATTTCCATTGTGTCCCCTGCGAGTGTGGGTAGGTGGTGTGCAGGTGACGTTAAACGGCCAGTCTTCG
This sequence comes from Pseudomonas palmensis, assembly GCF_017848315.1. GTDB lineage: Bacteria > Pseudomonadota > Gammaproteobacteria > Pseudomonadales > Pseudomonadaceae > Aquipseudomonas > Aquipseudomonas palmensis. The sequence goes on along the minus strand of NZ_JAFKEC010000001.1, from coordinate 305,808 downwards.
GCTGGCTTGTACGTTTGTGGGTGCCACCCTGCAGGAGCCGGCCTTGCCGGCGAAGAGGCCGCCCACTGCGGCGCAGGGCTGCGTTTACACACGCTTGGCCAGACACGTCTGAAGGACTGTAATATGCGGACAGATTTTGCGTGGGCGGTGCGCCTTGCTGGGGTTCAGGCAGGCCGTTAGGCTCCTGCGGTCGCTGAGCATCAGCGATCGGGTTTGGTCGCCCGAAACCAGTACGCAATTCTATGCAGTCAATCGACGTGACGGCGTTAGTTCGCCAGTTATCTCGAGTTATGACGGCTGTACGTGGGAGGCATTCGTGCCTGCCGGTTTTGCCTGCTGATCCGGTCGACCAACCTGCGTACAGCTGTCACCTATTTGTTTGGTCGCAGTGGGTGATGGCTCCTTCCAGCAGGAGTTTCATCGTGAAAAAACTTGTTCCCGATCCCCCGACTTCTCCCCATTGCAGCACTGGTGTCCTCTGTACCGGGCATGCCCCGTTCTTCCTGGTACGTGCTGACATACCCGAAGAAGACGCCCTGATGCATGCCTCGCTGTTGCTCAGAGGCATCTTCGACTCCCTCCAGAAAGCCTGTTTGCACCCCGAGGACTCCACCAGCAAAGTTCTGCTGTGGGTCTCGTTGCATTCGACGGAATTAGCCAAGGTGCTGGTGGATGCGGTGCTCGACGGCATGGGCAATCGCAAGGCCACTGCGTAGAGGAAGCGACAGGGGCCGACCTGTTCAGCCCCTGGTGTGACAGACTTTCCGATCATGCACGGAGCACGATGCCGATGACCCAATTTGAAACCCAATCCACCTCACCCGACGGCCGCTATCGTATCGAGGCGGCGCCGTGGGAAGCCGGCAACTCGCACTGGGTGTATCCGCCGCGGATTGTCGATGCCGTGTCGGGTGCCTGCCTGTTCGAGTTCCAGGACCAGCGCTGGTCCCTGGACCGCGCGGCATGGTTGAGTGATACGCAGGTCGAACTGATGTTGCGCAAGTATCCAGGGCAACTTACAGGGGAAGGGGTACGGGTGAGGGTTGATTGCGCGGGGCGTGTCGCGAGGTGCGGTGAGGGGGCGGGCGTTGAATTGGCTGACCTTGAGCGTGCGCTCGAGCGCCATGCTTGTGGGTAACTGAAAAACCATCGGCTACCAGCGATTCGAAGTGCAGGGCCCGGTCAAGCCATGGCCGGACGTTGGGTATTTATTGATGACGACCGGGATTTCATTGTTCGGGCGAATACCCGGCGTGGGTGCGCCTGGGTATTCGTTTCATGTCAGGGCTGTACGCGACTGTCGAACGGTTCGAAGTCGCGCTCGGTGAACGCTTCTGTCAGCACATTCGAACTGCACAGCCATTCGATCGCTTCCACCAGCCCGTTACCCGCAACGAGGGCGGCTTCACTGTGGCGTGGCAGCACATAGATGCGCTCCGGGTCGCCGGGGTGAATGATGAGTTCGTCGCCGTCGTAGGTGTCGCCAATGATGATGCACTGCAGGGCCTTTTCCTTGGGCATCAGCTCCTTGTCGTCGTCCCAGAACCAGTACTGGTTGATGCGCTCAACCCACTGGGCCTGGCTGTTTTCGCCGTGCAGCAGTTGATGGGGCGGGTAGATGCGCACGTACACGCCGCCAAGAATGCCTTCGCCGAACTGCGTGACGTACTCGCGGTAGCCTGTGGGGAAGCGGGTACCCAGCACAGCTTGTGCCTGGTCCACTTCGGCGTCTGTGGACAGCACCAGCGGGCTGCCGGTAACAGTGATGTTTTCAAACATTGGGCCTGTCCTTTTGCGTGGTATCCAAGGGTGCAGGTTTTTAGCGTAACGGGGGCTTGGGGGCAAGGCTGTCACGTTCGCTGGATCAGGTTATCCTGCACCCGTTTTTCAAGTGGCGGCACAGGCCGCAAGTGCTCTGGCTTGAGCATTTCAGTGAACCAGGCGATGGAACGATTTACCTATGACCGAACAGATCATCTACGGTGTTGAAGGCGAAAGCGACGAGTTCAAGGCCGCCGTGGCCAGTGCTCAGGCGACGTTCAAGTATTTCTGGCGAGAGCTGTCGTGGGAGGCACGCAGGATCGTGAAGGGCCTGGACATGGCGGCTGTGAAAATGTCCTTCCCCATCGAGAGCGACGACCCCGAGGTACCCAGCGTCGAGAACATGTGGGTGAGCGAGATCGAGTTCGATGGGCAGTCCATCACCGGCGTGCTGATGAATGAACCAAGCTGGGCCACCTCGTTCAAGGCCTGGGAGCCTGTGACGCTGCCGTTGGCCTTGCTGAACGACTGGATGTATGTGCGCCAGGGCCATGTATACGGCGGCTTCACCGTCGATGCGATACGCGCGGCCATGCCAGAAGATGAGCGCCTGGAGCACGATGAGGCCTGGGGTATGGATTTCGGTGAGCCGGGTTTGGTTGAAGTTGTCCCGGCTGCAGAAGGTCAGCAGCCTTGGCTGCTCTCCCGTACGTTGAACCGTGCTCAAGACCAGCAGACGCTGGCGGTGCTGGAATGCACCGAGCACCCGATGGCCTTGAACATGCGCGACAAGATCGAGGAGGGCGTGAGCGCACAGCCGCAGGTGGCCCGAGACCCGGATGACGAGGGATGGCTGATGCTGCACCGCGAGGTGCTGGCGGGCAATTACACGGTGGTGGATGCGCTGTTGCGTCATGGCGCTGACCCGTTGCTGCCCAACGGCAACGGCCAGACTTCGCTGGCGTTGGCAGGCATTGCCGGTTGGCCGCGGATTCTGGCGTTGCTTGAAGGGCAGAACGCCCACTAGCGTGGGGTGCCATTCGCCAGCAAGGCTGGCTCCTACCGACGGCGTGGTCCTTTGTAGGAGCCGGCCTTGCCGGCGAAGAGGCCCTTCTGTGCATCGCAAACAGTGGGCCATTGCTCGGGCCGCATCCAAACGGGCGGATTTGTATCCCTGTTTGGAAGGACTGCCTGGACAAGCGGATCACTCATGTATGAAGGCGGGTGCTTACTCGGGGCGCCCATCCCAGGCATTCAATGCAACCAGCACATCATCGACCACAGCCTTACTCATCTCCTGCAAATAATGCGAAGCCCAGGCATGTCGGCCTGTATTGCGTTCTTGCGTGGCGTCCTCGGCCAGTCGTGCCGCCGTTCGTGCCTGCGAAGGGAAGCCATTTCAAGGTTTACCTCGGCAACCGACAAATCATCTTCCCAGACCATGGCGCTAAGGAAATCAGCGAAGGTCTGAGAAGAAAAATCATCAAAGACCTGGGCCTCGGTGATTGAAGTCGAGCCCTATGGGAGGCCCAGATGCCATGTATGACTATCCAGTAACCGTGCACGAGGAAGGACGGCGGCCCATGGGTGAGCTGCGCCGACGTCCCTGAAATGTCCAGCGCCGGTGATATGGTTAAGGAAGCACTTTTCGGCGCGGTAGACCCCTGGAGTCGGCGCTTTCCTTTTACGTGGATCAGCGAATTGCCATACCGCTGCCATCGCCGGCAGCACCTGGCCAGCCTGTGGTGCGGTTGTCTGCTTTGACTGCGGCCAAGGCTGCACTGTGGAATACCATGATCAAGCAGAAGGTCACCAAGACCGAGCTGGCGCGCTGGCTGGGGATGAAGCGCCCCCAAGTAGATCGGTTGGTAGATTTGCTGCACCGCTCCAAGATCGAACAGGTGGAGCATGCACTGCAAGTGCTTGGCCAGCGTATCGAACTGTCGGTGGTTGCAGCTGAAAAAAAACGCTGAAAGGCGGGTTTTTCGGTGGCTCCAAAACATTGAAAACTGTCTCTGCAACCTTGTGATGGTGCGGCACCACACGAACGGTTGTTGGTCGAGATGGCACGGTTTTCGCGGAAATGGAACTTAGTGGATTTTTTGACGTACCTCATACGGTAATAAACAAATCAGCTAGCTATGGCTTCCAGTGGAATCATACTTGAGACGCCCAAGTATGAACTCGCTGTTGACCTGTGAGCGATGTAACATCAAAAAATGGTATCCGAAGCAGCTATTAGTACATACCCCTAGTTTGCATCGCTGCTACATCCGATCGTAAATATATATTTTTTCAGAAGCTATGATTCCTTGAGGAGGCTCGCATCACGATGCGAGCCTCCTCCAAACAAAGCATGGCTTGTGTAGCTCAAATCGAAAAATATAGCTCCGTATAGGGAGGGTTATCCAGCACGGGAGAATCCGTATACTTTTTTTATCCGTTGCGCGAAATAGCCCCCGACGGAAGATGCGGATACTAACTCTTGATAGACATGTCCAGGCACGTCGTAATATTCATACACCGCTCCGTTTAGGAACTCAACTTCGAGAGTCTGTGAGGACTCATCATGACCAACAGATGCAATATTTGAAGAACTAACAGATACACGTTCCATGATCTCTCCTATTGTGCACTATCTTGGTTTCTCCACGCCCGGACGAGCCTAGAGTAGTCTTCGTTACTTCGTGAAGAGTTCCATTTTTCCCCAATTTTTGGATCTCCGCTGTTGGGGTATTTGTCATCTGGCAAAACGTTGAATCTACACCGTGTTGGAAGTTGCGCTGCTTCCCCAACTATAATTGCCTCTCCGGTTCTGAGAATAGGGAGCGAATCAACAATTCCAGCTAAGCCATCGGACATAGCGGCTTTGACTATTCCACGGTCTGTCGAATTATTTATGCGTAGCGAAATAATTGTTCCGCATTGAGATAAAATGGTTTCATCTATCTCTGACGGGCGCTGACTAACAATCATAGCACCAACTCCAAATTTCCGACCTTCTTTTGCAATCCGCTGCACCATTTCTTTAGAGTGGCCATTCTCTGACTTACCAAGATAACGGTGGGCTTCTTCAAGAACGATAAGAAGGGGTCGCTCACGCATTCCCTCAGTGACATTTCTTCCCCAAATTGCGGATTCAAATATTATGTCTAGTACTGCACCTAAAAGAAGAGTCAATCTTGCCGAGGGCATCCCGGATAAATCAAATATAGTTATTGGTTTGTCATGCCCAAGCCAATCATTCAGAAGTCCATCTAAATCCTTTTTGATCTTGCCGTCACTATCTGGATTCCAATCGCCTGGATCCAGCAAAAATGAATATTGTGTATCTAACAGTCTTGACTTCATCAAATCAAGCTGCCTCTTCATTGCCCCGGTTCCGCCCTTCTTTGGTAGTGACGCACCAGCCCCAGGTGGGAGAAATTTAGGTGCGATTAGCTCGTCAAAATTTCCCTCTCCGTCAGGGGTGTATGCTGGGATAGTCATGGCTGCATCGCTGTAGTTAACACCGTCCTCATAACACAGGTCATACCATATTTTTTTTAACCTGTAAGGTAGCGGCGTATTGCTCGTTATTTTATCTGTGTCTATATCAGGTATATCATTCTCAGCGACTCCTAGCCTCTTTTCATCAACGGTTTTATCCATGAAAAGTGAACGCTGAGAATCGTTTGGGTTGTTGCAAAGAAATTCGATAAGTTTGTCTGGTGAGATACACCAGAACGGGATATATAGCTGATTTTCGCCTGAGGGCATAATTGAAAAGGTCTTGGCGACATCACTAAGTGCTGGGCCGTATTCGCCGTGAATATCTATCAGTAAAATTCTCGCGGCTGGTAAGGGCGAACCATCAGGCTTGATCACCATCGAACGGAGAATACTAGCCGTGCTGGTTGACTTTCCAGATCCTGTAGATCCCAAGATTGCTGAGTGGCGAGCCACAAGCTTATCTAGGTCCAAACTTATTTCAATTCCTTCCGAACTGGATAGTCGACCCACTTGGAAGTGACTATTTAAGTGTTTTCGGAAAATTAATTTCAGGTCGCTTTCGACGACAAAATGAACATGATCGCCGATGCTTGGGTACTCGCTTATGCCTCGATCAAAGTTTCCCCCGATAGATTCTCCCACGAGCTCTACTTTGATCCATTTTCTATCTGAAGATATTTTTGAGTCGGCGTCTACTGTTGAGGTTTCGCTAGACTCGGAGATAACCCCATAAAGATGGTTATATCCTAGAGGGATTTTTACAAAGCTTCCGACTTGCCCGATTCGATAATTGCGTCCTTCTAGCACGACAATTCCAGATTCCACAGAGGCAGCGAGGTCAACGGACACCGAAGAGCTTGAAACTGCACTTACAAGTCCTAGGAACGTTGGTTGGATGGTTGTCATACTACTCCCTCTTGTACTTCCTGTTGTACAGGAGGAATTGCGTCTTGAGATACGTCGCTGCCAGCAGTTGCGAGAAAACGAGCTAGCCGAAGAAAATCCCCAAGCAAAAATTTTTGATCCTTATAGTATTCTGCTCGTATTTCATGCCAGCTCTTGGTCGGAGGGGTGCCGATTTTCCACTTCGCTTCAACTCCGTTAATTACAGCGCCATCACTACAAAAAACACTTATCCCTGGACACTTTAGCGCCAATTCTTTAGCGGCTTTTTCATGCGCTAGACTATTAAACTGGAACGCAAATAATGCGGCGGTGGGATTAGCCATTAGGCACTCAAGCAATCGCGAGGAAATGTGGGCATCAGCGAAAGAAAATCCGGCGCTTAAAATTAACGTGTCAGGCTCAAGGATGAAGTTTTTCAGGCGTTCAAAAAGAGAAGAGAATGGAGCGGCTTGTGTTTGATCGTATTTTATGTGCGAGGGGTATACCATATTAGCGTTTTTGGAGTCTGGTACGCGCACAACCTCTCCATTAGCATTTGATTCCCATCCAATCGAGCCATGGAGCTTCCAAAGCCTTACCCAACGCGGCGGTAGATCATTTTTTGAAATGCTTGAAGGATCAAAAAAAGCACTTTTGGATCCGCTGAATCCATCAAAATAAGGTGTTTTGGCCCGCTCCAAAGCATTTTCAATCAAAAGATCATAATTTGTTGTGAAAATTTCAATTGCATACTTCCTATTGATTCCATTAATCCACGACACAAGCTCAGAATATGGGTTTGCGCCCAGTGGTAAGTCCTGCGCAACTACTTTCCGAATCGAATTGCATATTGCTTCAGATAAAGCAGAGAAGTCTTTTTCCGAAAAATCAAAAAGCTTTCCCTCTCCAATAACCTCGGCAAGCATTCTTACACGTGACAGGACTTTTTCTAGGTTTGAGTCTGGGAATGAGGATTTTATTTGACTGTATACATTGCGTTGACTTTCGGATAGTTCGTCTAAGACGATTTTCTCAAGGCCGGCAATATTTGGTATCAGCGGTTTCCAGCTTCCTGCGTCACCTACGTTTATGCTGACAGGCGCCCCTGCACCAATCAGTAAGCCTATTTTTTTTCGTCCATTTGTAGCAAGTTGACGAAATCCAAACATGTGCTGATCGGGATTGTGCGAGGTATTTTCCATATTCTCACCTGTTATATTGAATCGACGATCGTAGATTGACGGCAGAAGTTTATTTCCTCGGTTCTGCTATGTAGCTTTTAGATCGGCAAATTTCGCAGCCATGGTTGGGTTGCCACGGTTAAGTTTTTTTATCGTAACATCCTGCGCTTTGTCGTTCGCCAGACGAAGGTTTCGGTCCGTACCTAGCAATGCTTCCTTAGTTTTTTGGAGGTGCTCAATTGATTTGTCAATTTCGCTAATAGCTGTTTGGAATCGTTTTGAGGCTAGGTCATAATTTTTTGCGAATGCTGATTTGAAGGTCTCAAGCTCAGATTCGAAATTTGTAATATCAATGTTTTGCGCTTTCATTAGCGAAAGTTCAGACTTGTACTGTAGAGAGTTCATCGCCGCATTTCGTAGCAGCGTTATGATTGGAATGAAAAACTGAGGTCTGACGATGTACATCTTTGGGAATCTGTGAAAAACGTCAACAATTCCCATATTGTATAATTCGCTGTCCGGCTCTAGGAGTGAAACCAGCACAGCGTACTCGCACCCTTTTTCAATGCGATCTTTGTCAAGCTCTTTTAGAAAATCTTCATTCTTTTTCTTAGTTGCAGTTTTATCGTCCTCGTTTTTCATTTCGAACATAATGGAAACGATGTCTGTACCCGCTTCGTCCCAGTCACGAAAAACGTAGTCGCCCTTACTTCCGGTTCGTACGTCATTGTCCTTTTCGAAGTATGCTCTTGGAAAGGCTGTGGCTCGAATACGATTGAACTCTGTTTCACAATGCTGCTCGAGGGTTTCACCAACCATCTTTGTAGATAGGCGCGCCTTCATGTCTCGGAGACGTTCGATAGCATCATCACGATCTTTGATCTGCGTTTCGTATTTATCCTTGAGAGATTTTTCTGCAAGTTGTTTTTCTAGTTCGGCTTTCTCGAGGTCACTTTGTAGCTTATCTCGCTCTTTTTCGGCAGAGCTAACAGCCTCAGTGATCGCGATTTTTTTTTCAATCTCTATCGACGCAATCTTGGTTTTTAATTCTTGAATTTCTGCATCCTTGGTTGCTGCTGCCTTCTGCAATTCGCTAGCGGCCTTTGCAGTTGCTAGTTCAATGGCGCTCTGCTTTTCTTGTTCGGCTAACTCAAGTCGCTCATGCAGCTGTTTCTCGAAGTCGCTATCCCGAACCTGCTTCAGAATATTTGCGTATCCAGCCTCATCAATTTTGAAAGCCTTTGCACAATGCGGACAGATGATTTCATGCATTTTTTAGCCTCCGTGCAGTTTTTTATGTTTTGATGTCCAGCACATCTGGAAGACCGTTGCCAAATCCCTGACCTTCCTCGCGACTCTAGCACATAGCTACGTGCTATCAAGGTGCGTCTAGCCATGTCACCTCTTTAGCCTGTGAGTCACTACCAGCGGTTGGGTCAGTTTCTGCTGAGCACCCATAGCCCAGATCAGTATTGCCCGCTACTCAGACCAAATGCGCCTCAAGGATTTGTTCAGCTATGTGCCAACCATTGACCTTTCGATATTCTTCTTGGCCGAGTTCCACTTGGCTCTGACCGCAAAGAATTACTCGCACGTGTCCTCGGTTAGCTGGTGTTCTGGGTGCCGCTTAGCGGTTGAAACTCTATGATTTTTCCAATCGATGAGTGAGCAGTTGCGCGGTCAGCAAATAGTAAATAGCGCGTCGACGACTCCGACTGTTGAGGTGGTGATTGAGAAACCAAGCTAGGTGTTTTTTTGCCAAACCCGAGGAGTGCCGCGTTGCCATCGCTCCGCGATTTGTGGATTGGATCGACTTCGCCTGACTCAATGGCTTTGGCGCGTGGCATGTGACCCGGTCAACCGCCCTCCAGAAATAGCTCCATATCGAAAGACTTGGTCATGTTCGTCTACCGATGTACACCGCTACCACGTCAATACAGCCATGTCCCAGCTCATAGCTAACTTGCCTTCAGGCATATCGATCGAGTCGTCGGTCTATCCGGCAGCACTTGCCGCCGTCGATCGGGCCGCGATTATGGGTAATTTGCTCATAGCGTTCGCACGCATAGGCCTCCCGCAATTCGTGAAAGCCTTTAAGGTTGTGCTGATGGAGGTGGTGTCGGGCGGGGCGAATGATTCACCGTTGCATATCGAGGTAGCTTTCGCTCGGTGCCAGCAGGTTGCGGCTACCGTCGGGGGAGACATGTTCGGCAAACCTCAGTGCGTCGCGAGTATGCTCATCCACCGTGATCCAACGAGGCGCGCTTGCCCGGCCACGGCCACCTTTGGTGCTGTCCTGGATATTGATCTCGCCGAATTGTTCTGCCTCTCGCTGTAGGCGTGGAAGATCGGCCAAAATGGCCTCGCGTAAGCGCATACCGGTGGTTCGCGCTAACTGGGTAAGGGCCGCCGCGCGTGGCATTTTGTGTTCGCAGAGCACGTCGACGATCCACTTCACGTGTTCGCGGTCTTGGCCTTGCGGCACCGAGCGACGAACACTGGTGCGCCGCATACCTAACGCCTTGCTCGGACTCGGCACGTTCACATGCTAATCACCGCGCAGCGCGGCCAGGGTCCGGTTCACACTGGAGAACCGATTTTGCGCGGCGGCGATGCAGATAACCCCATGTTCAACTTCCTGACGCAGATGTTCGGCGTAGTACAGCAAGGTCTGCCAAGCAATTTATCGCGAATCGTTAAACCATGGCCCATCTTCTGAACCACACCAGCGCACAAACGCTTGCCACCGATCACCGTGTGCTTCCTCTAACGCGGGACTTTCGGCTGCTTACGTCCGGGAGCATGGGCATCTCATGATCTGGCCTCCTGAGCACCGTTACAGGTGGGCGGGTGGAAGCAACACTGGCTGACGAACCAGCGCCTGAAGATCCTGAGCCGGGTGGACGCAGCTATGCCATGACCGGGGCATGCCTGACTGTCAGTTACGTACAGTCCATAGCCTGGGCTACGGCACCATTATCTGCATCCTTGTTGCTGGGGGCTTCGGTGTTTGTTACGCAGATTGTCCCGAGGGGTAATGCCGCAAAGCCTTGTACGAGTTGGGCTGAAGCAGCGGAGGGAGCGCCGGTCCCTTTTCGGAAGAAAAAAGACCGGCGCAGGTTGGCCCAGGTAAATGGCCAAGCGGATAGGTTGCTGCAGAGTAGCTAGAAAAGGGGTGAGTTGCCGCAGTGAGCATACTGGTAAAGCAGGTATCTATCACGCTGCTGTGACTTTGCGATCCGACTGAAGCTAATCGTACGTTGGAAAAACCACCACGATGTAACGGAGTCTGAAAGGTGCTGGCTACCTAGGTTTCTATCAACGGAAGCGCTTTGCCCGAACTTTTCTACGCCTGTGGATAGTTCGAATAAGCACTCGAAATTTTAGAGTTCTCGGCAACTGATGAAATTATCCACCGGGGACATTTGTGGTTTTCCGCGGACAGTTGCGTGGGATTTGGATTTTTCAAGTGAGCTCCATCCAAACAGGGCGTCTTTGTAGCCCTGTTTGGATGGACCCGTGTGGACAATCGGATCATTCAGGTATGAAGGCATGGGCTTATTAAGTTGCGCCAGCCCTAATCGCCCAATGCAACCAGCACATCATCGACCACAGCCTTACTCATCTCTTGCAAGTAATGCGAAGCCCAGGCATGTCGGCCTGTATCGCGCTCTTGCGTGGCATCCTCGGCCAGTCGCTTGGCCAGGTGCAATAGGTCCGAAACGTGGGCCAATGCCTCGTTGATCGGTACGCCGGCATTAACCCGAAACAACGCCTGCTCGCCCTGGCCGGCAAAGGTCGTAAGGCCGGGAGTAGTGAGGGTATGAAGGTCAGGCATGGGCACCTCCGGGGAGGTGTGGGGTGCGAGTCTGCATTGGCTAGCTCCTTGACTACACAAAAGAAGCGCCTGCACTGGTTGGTAGGCGCTGTCGCACCTTGACTGATTCGGGTTCCTACGCCCGGCCGATGATTTGGCAGCGGCGCTGGAAGGTTAGCCGGGAGGGTAAGTGGGGGCAACCGCTGGTGGGTTAAAGCTGTAAAGAGATGTGATCGGAGAGGGCAAGCGGGGCGGGAGATAGGCGCTGGTCCCCTTGCGTTGATAGCAGCAGGAAACAACCACCCAAAAACAACAAAGCCCTCGCATTTCTGCGAGGGCTTCGTCTTATATGGTGCGGCACCAGGAGTCAAAAAAAATTATAATCATATGATTTATAAGAATTTGATGTCTTAAGTTATGCTCCGCTACCTCTAAAACTACCCTTTGCCCGGCTCGGTTGCTTAGAAATGCAGAAAAACAAGCAATGAACGATTGCCTTTTATGCGTGCTTGCCCCCAGTTATGCATGATGGCGTATTGCATGGTAGAGGCAGAATCTGCCGTTTGATGGGGCGTCGAATATAGATGCGTTTTATGTGAAAGTGATAATTAAACTATATCTCGGTCTTTTTCCATCGCCCTTTGAAACCATTTAGGCATATTAAGAGTTCTACTTTTTATTCTGGAAGGGATCATACGCCAGAAAGTGATGATTGCGTTGGAGAACTGATCAAAGTGTTCGTCAGTTATGAACAAGTGGGTGTAATCTACCTGTCTCACATCCGGAGCAACTCCTGCAAAAGAAGAGGTCTGCAAGAATTCGGAATAATTATTTTTAAGTTTTTCCAAAGATAGGCCTTCACCATGTTTGTAAACATTTACCACGTATCGGCAAGCGCTTAGCTTTTGAAGGTGGTCTGCATCACGGCTAGCAATCCCTGAAGCATCCAGTAACTCAGCAATTTCTTCATGTGTTGCTTGCCACACACGCTCTGTAACAGCAACACCTCTATGCCAATGTCCAATTTCCTTCAGAAGCCACCGGCGTAACTCTTTATCCCACGTATGGTACATCCCTGCAACGATGCTAAGTCTGACTTGGTCTCGTAGTTCACTCAGCAGCCGATAAAACTCTATTCCTTCATGGTGGGCATCCTCTTCAAGACTTCCGGGATCGTCTCGGTCGGGATCGAAATGCTCGGACCTCTTTTCTAGCCAGCGTTCTGCTGCCTCCTCAGACTCCTGCTCCATATTACTGAATTGAGACAAAAGCTTTTTTCTTCCCTGATCGACATAGAAGCGATGTTGCTCAATTATCGACTCTCGCCAGGGGTCCCATATATCAAAATATGTAACTGCATGAGGTTTATTATCGCCTGCTTGGTCATCACGTATATTAGGCATAGGGAGCATCCAAAATTAAAAGGGGGAAGGTATATAATATATGAGTTTCCAAGGTTCGATGGTTGTATTCATGATTCGGGGCTAATGTTCTGCGGAAAAGAATTAATTATATAAGTTGCTTTTGAGATTCGGTGGCGCTGATGAAAATAAGTTTTCATGTCTTGAGGTTTGTTTAAGTTTTTTTGGAGTTGGGTGTTGCCGCGGGATGATATCGCTCTGTTATTTTTGTGGTCAACTCTGGCCATTGTATTGACTATCAAAAGCCAAAAATAGTTTGTGGTTGATTTCATCGATCGAGTCAAGCAGATTTAATAGCCGCGGCTCTTTAACGTCTATCCTCTCAAGCCATAATTTATAAGGTCGATTGGTAAAACGGATGGTTGGCGATATAAAGCGGATGTCTGGGCGCTGGTAAAATGGATAAGTTGAAAAGCTCCCATCGCTATTCCGAGCCAAGCAGAAATCCATAGATTCGTTCCAAGACCCATGGATCGACTCTGACATCATCCCATACGTACAGGAATACAAGTCGTGATGTTCTATGGTTGAAAATATCTCAAAAAAAGACTTACCTTGGAGCTTCCATTTGTTTTTCTTTTGCTGAGAAAAATCATTAACAGTTAATTTTTCGTAGTTCATTTTTTCTGTTATGGAGGCTAGCAATCGCTTCCCTGCTTTAGTCTCATAAAACGCAGAGCGGTCCTCCAGATTTCCCAATATTCTAAGTCGGTCCTTATAAGAGCATTTTCTATAGTCCTCAACAACATCGGTGTTGCTGTTAATTAGATATGTGCTTAGTATAGATGCTTCAATCAATGGTCTTTCGAGAACGCTGATAATCTCACCGTTCTGCTCTTGATAGTATCGAACAATTTCCTTTAATAATTTCCATATTCGTACTAAAAGCCCTAGGATAGGTGCGTCTTCCAAGTCGAAGCCTGTTGGATTGCGATCTATGTTGCGTATTCTTGTTACAATGTCATAAATCTCTACGGTATCCTAATAAAAGACCGCTGCAAATTCATCTAGTTTGTCCAGGCTATCTAAGTGCCCATCGATGAATCTAGGGTTGTATTTTTTAATTAATTTATCAATTTCGTCCATAAGGCCTATGGTGGTTTCTAAGTTGAATGCGTGTTGGTATTTTATATTTTGTCTTTGACTCTATTGATTGTTGTATTGGTTTTAGTTTTTAAGTTTTGTCGAAATTTTCGTGGTTGCTTGCGTGCCCGCTCGTGATTGTATCTGATACAATTGCGGTGCTCGTTGTAACCCTCGCAGGGGTGTACTTTAGTAAGTTGGTTAAATGGTTTTCTTCTGATGAATGCTTGAATGCACGGACTGCTTGATCGATTCTTGCACGTCCCATTGGAAGCCTTTGTTTTATTTTATGCTGCCGCATGTCAATGCCCCAGAATTCTTTGTACATCATTTCATGTACGCGAGTTATCTTAGTGTTTGCAATTTTTTCAAATAGTTCAGATTCGCAAATCAGCTTCCGAAGCTCTTGCTCATCTTCAAATGTTAATGAGACAAGAAAGAAATAGGATGCTTCAGTGTGGTTTAATTGAGACTTGATTATGTCGAAATAGGGTTTCCCATCTAGATGCATTGGTAGCGATTGGACGGTGTGGCGAAGGAGTATTTTGAAGGTTTCAACGAGTCTTTTTTGTTTTTCTATTTCTACACTGAGAATTTTAAAGTTTCTGAAGTATACATAGTCAATCAGCAGTGACTCTTCTTTTGAGAGTTTATTTTTTTCATGCTTTCTTTGAAGCGTTTGTGGTATGGAATTTACATTTTGAGATTTCAGTGAGCTGTAAGCTCTATCAATAGAGCCCCGTAAAACCTGTCTTCCAACGAGCTCACCATTATTGCTTGATACCTCATCAAGGGTTTTCGAATAAATAGATAAGAGCTTGTAGAAAATCCCTTCATAATGTTGAGTCTCATCAAACTGTCGTCTGATCGTAGACTCTTTTTCTTGGTGGGAAATCTGCTTTTGCTGATACAGTAGGGTTATTATAAGTCCTCCAAAACCAAGGCCGGAGAATAGAGAGTTTAATACACCGAAACTATCACCAAACTGTCCGCGCGATTCTAAGTTATCACCTTTCAAGGGAAAGAGGCCGTTGTAAAACAACAAAAATATAGCCAGGGTGGTTAGTAGTGGCAGTGTCCACCAAAGTTTCTTGGCTTGGGTTGCCAGATAGCTGACCTCGCTAATTACTTTTGGTATGCCTGCAAATTTTACGGAAGTTATTGAATGTTTATGTGTATAAGAAGTTTGAAGTCCGCCGCAAAAAAGACCAAAAGTTAATAGTTGAGCGGTTGAGGGGAGTAGTTGCACTGAGCAAGTGAGTTGTAGTAACTCATCTGCAGCTGGGAGCAGACAAAATAGATTGGTGATTTTAAGTGTGATATACAATGAGAAAGATGCAGTCAATATGTTAAAAATAGGAAGAAGCTCTATAGATGATGCAACTTTTTCATCCAGAAGGCTAGCTGTAAAAATGCTATAGGCCATTATGGTTAAGTTGAAAATGAACCAGGCCGCTAATACAATAAGTAGAGTCTCGATTAACTTATATGATGGATCGATCGGGAATGAATTTGTGGGTGCTAGAACGATAGGGCCGAATACCCCAAATATTAATAAGCTTTTAGCTAGCTTCATGGGCGCAGACTCCGTTGCAAAGGCTTCGCTAGAAATGTGTGATGGCAATATGGCATACCGGCTTCTCAACTTCAACTGTAAGTCGCCTGCATCTTCTAGCGATGTCGGTTTTTGGAGGAGACTGGTATGATGGAGGAGTCTCAGCGTTTTGTTTAACCTGTAAAGCCACCCAGCTAACATGCCAATCCTTCAGCTCCTCTAGAGGGTTGGCATCGGCCCTTCTCAAATGCACCCATTAACGATCTTATATCGCTACACTAACTATTTTCGACGGTGTGAGAGATGGCCCGTACTGGACACGCAGATGAAACAGGCTTTGCAGCGGCCAGATATATATTTGGTTGTCCACTGATCGACTTATGTTATCGCGCAGTAAATGCAATTTTTTATTTGTCTAAGCTATGACAGCATGCTATGCCGATCAGCTAATGGCGCTCACATCTAGCTAAGCGCCAAAGCCCATCAATATAGCTCAGTCTTCGCTTTGTCTTACTATGTACTCATAATAGAATAGGCACTTTATAACATGGTGTAGGTAGTGCATTTCACGGAAGGCCTTGAGTAATATAACCATGAATTCGAGAAAGTACATCTCTTGTGGAGACTCTTGTTTTAGCCCTTCTTTTCCACTATAGTATTGAATTATTTGTGTCCTTTCGTCGTATTCTGTAGCGTAGTGAGCTATCGCATTCCTCGCTCCGGTATTGATGGCTGATTCTTCAAATCTGAACCAGCACTCGTCTAGGTACTTCAATTTTTCAGATATGGTTTTGCCAGCGAATTTTTCAAGGGATGACAAGGCGCCCCCGTCTTTCGCTTTGAACTTTTCGTGATCGCCGCGTTGTATAATATTGTTGATTGCAGCGACAATGCATAGTTGTTTTCCTAGGATTTCCGTGATGTCTTTATAAAGATCTTTGTATTCGTTGAAGTCTTTTGTGGAAATTTTTCCAGCAATTCGGCTATCAGCTTCTTCTTCAACGAAGTCCATGAAAAGTGCAGGCCTCAGTGCTATCTCTGCAGCCAGTATTCGTGGATAGATTTCCAAGCAATCTTTTTGTAGATTCCCAAGAAATTTGGTCGTGATCATAGAGTCCATGAATGCATTGAAGTTCTCCTCATTTTTTTCAGCTATTGATATTACTAAGTTAGAGATTTCTTCTGCGAAGTTTGCGGTAGAAATTGGGTCAATAAATGGTAAAAACGTATTGCTAATCAACCTATAAAGGACTAAGTTTATGTCCTTCATGGCAAGAGTTCTTTCTAATCTTTCGCCTAGGAAATCTTCTGACTTTTTGACGAATAATTTTTTGTTTTCGCCGTAATATAATTTAATTGTTCGTTTTAAGTCTTTTGATTTCTCGTGAAGCTCGTTTAAATGGTTGAGCCTGAGCTGGAAATGATGATAGTCGGTATTTCTTGTCTCATCGGCTATTTTTCTCATCTTCTGCAAAGCAGTAATGAACGGTGTGTGACCCATCACGTATTCTTTAGACCAAACTGGAAAGTCTAGGTGGAGGTCTATAAACGGATTTCTACCATCAAACATTCCGTATTGTCGATCCTTGTTTTGGGTTACACCATTCAATTGTAGTGATGGGGAGCTATCCAGCACTATGGTGATTTCGATGAGTGTATGGCAGTGCGGACAAGGGAAGCTTAGAGGCTGTACCGCTCTATTGGAAAAACCTACCCGACAGTCAATGTCGCCGTCACATGTTTCGCATGTGAGAGTTCCAACGTGATTCATATGGATGCCTATGGTTATTGAGCTATATTGATTTGGTAGACTAGCTTCGGTTTCTACTTAACTTTTTGAGTCTGCCGAAGGAGGGAAGCTACTACGGCTAATTCTATTTTTGCACTGGGTTTTCATACAGGTTGTACCGGGATCCTGTTCGGAGCGGCACCACGTCACGAATGCCAAGTACCGATCACAGTACGCTTTGACCGTGCCGTATTGATCACCGCCGAACATCTCTTTCAGCGCTTGCGGCCCCGTGTAGCTCAATTGCCTGCCGCAAGCGAAATTACGACCATCGCGTCTACCCACCAATGCCATGTCGGTCACCTCATCCACCGCTTTCCGATCCTCGCCCCACGTCATCCCGCCTAGAATGCTGAGTGTTATCAGGGATCAAGGCCCCTGCGACCTGTGGGGATGTCCTCTAACGCGGGACTGGCGGCTCCTTACGTCCGGGAGCAATTGCATCTCATGATCTGGCCTCCTGAGCACCGTTACCGGTGGGCGGGTGGAGGCTGCATTGGCTGACGAGTCCAGTGCCGCGAGATCCTGAGCCATGTGCAAGCAGCACTGCGATGACCGGGGCATGCCTGACTGTCAGTCAGGTGCAGTCCATTCCGTGGTCTGCGGCACCATCATCTACATGGCTGTTGCTGGTGACATCGGCGTTTGTCGCGCCGATTGTCACGAGGGGAATTGCCGCAAAGCCATGTGCGATCAGGGCTGCAGCAGTGGTAGAAGTGCCCGTCTCTTTCCAGGAGAAAGAGACGGGCACAGGTTGGCGCAAGATTCGGCCAAGCGAATAGGTTGCTGCAGGGCAGCGAGGTACGGGGTATCGGCGCATGAGCGCCACATGTGTAAGAGCATCCATCACATGGGTAGTGACCGGGCGAGCTGCCGGATGCGAATCGCCCTTGGGGAGAACCACCGCCAGAGCGGCGTGACCTTTAAGGTTCGGGTCACCTGGGGTGCTGTCATCGACAGCTCTTGCAACTCCCGGTCTACGCCTGTGGAAAATATTCGTCAAGCAAAGCGATTTCAGGGATTTAGCGCCTGTGGATAAAACTATCCCCCGGTGGACATCAGTGGTTTTCCACAGACGTACTCTGTGCCAGCAGTTTTTTCTTAGGTATGGTCCTTTCAAACGGGGCGGCTTTGCAGCCCCGTTTGAAAGGACCCGCGCGGAGGAGCTTCATGCGGTGCTGTGGGTAACTTCACAGCGAGTTGAGGTGGTGGTGCGGCGGGCTACTCGGTCCTCTTGGCACTGCGAAGCCGCGTGACGTTCTCGCCCGTCTGCTTGGCAAACTCATGCGGCGTCACATGGTCCTCGCGGTTCGCCTCCAGAAACCGGCTCCACCAGGTCATGATCATCCGGCGCTCTTCGAGGAACTCGGCCTTGTGAGTATAGGCGGCGCGCACGTTGTTGCGTTCCTTGTGGCTCATCTGTCGCTCGATAGCCGTCTCTAACCACAGCCCGGACTCGACCAGCGCACTGCATGCCATGGCTCGGAATCCGTGGCCGCAGATATCCACCTTGGTGTCGTAGCCCATCGTCCTGAGCGCGGCATTCACTGTGTTCTCGGACATCGGCTTCCAAGGTTTGGCATCCCCCGCGAACACCAGGTCGAATTTGCCGGTGATCGCGTGGATCTGCTCAAGCAAGCCCACTGCTTGCGGCGATAAGGGTACAACGTGAATGTCTCCGGCCATTTTCGTACCCCTTGTGAAAAACGGTACGCCGTCGAGCGCCGGGCGAGTGTCGGGGATCTCCCAGATGCCGCGATTGAGGTCGAACTCGTTCCAGCGGGCGAAGCGCAGCTCGCTGGAGCGTACGAACACGTGCAGCGACAGCATCACGGTAAGGCGTGTGAGTGGGCGACCTTTGTAGACGTCGATGCGCGCCTGTAGCTCTGGCAGCCGCGATAAGGGTAGTGCGGGTCGATGTGTAACCCGTGGTGCTCTGATTGAGCCATCGAGGTCGTGGGCTGGGTTCGTCGTGATCAGCCGCAGCCGTTTGGCTTCGCGCATGATGCTTTGCAGGTAGTTCTTGATCCTGAGCGCCACGTCGATGGTGCCGCGCTTCGTCACGGCTTCTAGTGGCTGCATGAGGTCGTGGGTGTCCAACTCAACGATTGCCCTGGCACCGAGCAAAGGGAATACATGAGTCTTCAACCGGCTGAGTACAGTCTTGGCGTGGCCCGGCGCCCACTTGGGCACCATCCCGGCATACCAATCGAGCGCAACGCTTTCGAAGGTACGGCCATTGATTACGGCTTGCACCTTGGCCTGCTGCTTGGATTGGATGGGGTCAATGCCATTGGCGAGCTGCTGTTTGAGCTCGAAGCGCTTTTGGCGAGCGTCAGCCAGCCCGACCACCGGGTAATTGCCGAGTGAGGTCAGGCCCTCGCGACCATCGGGCTTCACGTACCTGACCCGCCAGCCTTTGCGACCGTTGGGCTTCACGAGCAGGTAAAGGCCATCGCCGTCAAAAAGCTTGTACTCACGTTCGCGAGCCTTTGCAGTGCGGCAGGCGTTGTCGGTAAGGGGAGCCGTTGTGCGAGCCATAAGGGTACTTTCCAATGTCGAATTGGTAGGTATCCTTAAAAGTACCCTTATTAGCGCTGGCTACCCTCGGAATCCGACGGAACGCCAAAACGAAAAAACCCGCCAAAAGGCGGGTTTTTCGGGGGTTCCAGAGATTTTGAAAGCTTTCTATGGAACCTTATATGGTGCCGGCACCAGGAGTCGAACCCGGGACCTACTGATTACAAGTCAGTTGCTCTACCAACTGAGCTATACCGGCATAGGGGCGCTATTATAGCGATCGGTTTGGTTCTGTAAACCACTTCCGCTCAATCTTGCGCAAGGCCACGGTTCACGTGGCCTGCAGCCCTTCTACTACCACCCGCGATGCAGGCTTTCGGCCGTCGGTTCGGCCTTGGCGGGGTCGAACAGCATCGGCTTCTGTTCATGGCAGCCACGCTTGCCGCATTTCACGTAGCGATGCGGCTGCGCCGGCAGGCCGTTGTCGCCCAGCACCTGCATCTGCGGCATGTCCCAGCCCGCAAGGCTGTCGCCGCGGCTGGCGTGCCCACCGGCACAGCCACCCAGCAGCAGGGCAAAGGCCACCAGGGCGATGGTGTTGAAGGTGTTCATGGTCATGTGTGTTTTCCCGATTGCATCATGCGGCCCGCAAGCCGTCAGTCCTTGTTCAATATCCGGTGAATCGTGCCGCCACAACCCTGGTAGCACTGGTCGTACTCGCGCCCGCAATCACTCGACAGCCCCGCGCTGTAGGGGTAGCTCGGGTAGTAGCAACTGCGCCGCGCATCCTTCTTGCTCTTGCCCTGCTGGCAGTACTGGTAACTGCGCATCTCGGACTGGTACAGGGCCTGGTTGGCGTTGTCCTGCATGCGTGCCAGTTGCCCGCAGTAGTTGCGCTGCTGCGAGCACGCGCTGATGCACTGCATGCCGTGCTGGCTCGGCGGTGGCGAATAGCGATAGGTGTAGCTCGGCCCACAGCCGCCCAGCAGGCCGGCGGCCAGCAGCAGCGCTGCGCGCCAGTGAAAGGTGATGCTCACGAGAGGGTGTTCCTTGTTCAGTCCTCGCTGAACTCCAGCAGGTCTCCCGGCTGGCACTTCAGCGCGCGACACAGCTTCTCCAGGGTCTCGATCTTGAAACCCTTGATCTTGCCGTTCTTCAGCAACGATAAGTTAGCTTCGGTAATGCCAATAATCTCGGCCAGGTCCTTGGAACGGATCTTGTTCCGGGCCATCACGACGTCGAGCCTGATGATTATCGGCATGGGGCTAGGCTAGACATAACAGTTGTGTTCATCGCTGATGGTCTTGGCGTCACGCATGAGGAGGGAGAAGGCACACAGCAATATGCCCTTCATGATCTCGTAAACCGCCGCGGATGATACACCGATCCTCACGCTGAAGCTCCTTTCGCCTGGCGGCAGGTCGATGCAGAAGGCCAGGCCCTGCAAGGTGGCGATCACCGGCCACAGCAACGGCAGGCCGATGCACAGCAGGCCCACCCACCACAGCAGCTTGATGTTGGAGGCCGTCCACGTCTGCCCGCGTGACAGGCGGATGAAGAACAGGCCGGTGAGGTACAGGGCCAATACCGACAGGCTGGCCGGGATCATGTCCAGGGTGATGACCAGTGCCTGGGCCAGGACGCTGGGCTGGAAGCCCGGCGCCACCAGCAGGGGCATCTGGTCGGCGAAGCTTTGCAGGTAGGCGGCCAGCACGTCGTGCCGGTCGAAAAGCCAGAACCAGGCATTGCAGCCAAATTCGGCCAGCGCCGTACCCCACGCCAGCAACGCCGCAAAGGCACCGATTGCACGCAGACGCGAGCGTGCGTAGGCCACTGTTTTGCTGTTCATGGTTTTTCCTTGGTCTGGTTTGAACGGGGCGGATTATTGAGCAAAAATTATCGCAGTACAATAATTAATTGGTGTGGGATGAGGTGGTGTGGCGATTTGACTCGCAGGGGGGCGGGGTCAGCGTTGCGGCCTTCGCGGGTCAGGCCCGCTCCCACAGGGATCGCCGCCAACCTTGTGGGAGCGGGCTTGACCCGCGATTGGGCCTTACAGGCTACGCCAGATTTGGGAATTATAATTTACGCGCCTTGCAGCCACCTTTCAGGGGCTTTCACCAAATAACGAATGATCCGCAGCAAAATTCATTAGGCATTCTCTATCGATTTGACTTCCACAATGCCCTCAGCTAATTTGTTGTGCATTATGTTGAACACTCAAGCGTTGCCGCTCCTCACCTCCCGCCTGGTTTCCCGTGAACGTCACTGGACCGGCGACCTCTAGCGCCACCCTCCCAAACCCCGGCTTTTTTGCTGACGCCCCCGTCAGCCCCTCGCGTTTTTTGTAATGCCCATGGGAGGGCACCATGCGTTCCTGGATCTATCTGTTCATCGCTATCGTGGCCGAAGTGATCGGCACCACGTCGATGAAATTCGCCGCCGATCATTCGCCGGTTCTCGGTCACGCCCTCATGTACGCCATGATCGGCCTGTCCTACGGCTTTCTCGCGCTCGCCGTGAAGCGCGTGCCGCTGGGTGTGGCCTACGCCCTGTGGGAAGGCATCGGCATCGTGCTGATCACCGTGGTCAGCGTCACCTGGCTGGGTGAAAGCATCGGCCTGCTCAAGGCCCTGGGCCTGGGCGTGATGATCGCGGGTATCCTGCTGATCAAGTCCGGTACCCGCAGCGCCCGCCGTGAAACCACCGGGGAGGCCCTGCCATGCTGAGCCTGCAAGTGATCCCCTTTGCCTGGCTGGCACTGGCCATCGTGCTCGAGGTGCTCGCCAACCTGCTGCTCAAGTACTCCGATGGCCTGCGCAAGCGCTGGGTCGCTGCGGCGTCGATCGTCTGTGTGCTGGCCGCCTTCACGGCGCTGGCCCAGGCGGTCAAGGACATCCCCCTGTCGATGGCCTACGCCATCTGGGGCGGCTTCGGCATTCTTGCCACCGTGGCCATGGGCTGGGCCCTGTTCGGCCAGCGCCTGGCCGGTCGCGGCTGGCTTGGCCTGCTGCTTCTGCTGGGCGGCATGGGCCTGCTGAAACTGGCCTGATCGCAGCCCTTAGAGCCATTCGCGAAAATGCTTATGCACAAGCTGCATGCCAACTCGGCGCGTAGTGCATCGCCAGTGGCCAGCCCGTTCGTCTTTGCGCAAATGGCTGTTTTTGCTCAGGTTTAGAAGGTGAACAAAAAATGACCAGCTGTCGCCAGCCCTTGTCGGGCGGCTTTTTCAGCGATTCATCAAAATGTTGCGCACAGACTTATCCACAGGTTTGCACGTCAACCGCGCTCTGCCAAAAGCATCAGATTCCGAGGCGTGAGAGGGTAGGGGCAGAAGCTGCCAAGGCGCACCTCGAAGCCCTGTTCGCCCAGGTACAGTGCGCGATCCAACACCAGCCACAGCTCCAATGGGCGGCGGAACAGGTTGCGCACCTGTTCAAGGTTGCGCACCCGGGCCAGTCGCGCCCAGCCAGCCTGTTCCAGTGCCGCCCAATCGGGCGCACCCGTTACCTGCAGCCCCTTGAGTTCGGCCAGGTCCTGGCAGTACTGCGCGAAGGGCTTGTGCAGCCAGTGGCTGGGGAGCGAAGGGGTGGGCAGGTAGCTGTCGCAGCCGCGTACCTCGCGCTGCAGCAGATCGAAGCCCAGGCGCCGCGCCATCGACGCGTCACGCTGGCGGCGCACGCGGTTGCCGGCGGTGACGGTTTCGCTCAGCGGCAGGCCCAGGTCGTCGACCGACAGGCTCAACGTCGAAGCTTGAGCGGCTGTGGATAACGGTTGGTAGTGCGCTGCGCTGATACGGTTGTAGCAGCACGGCGCAATCGCCAGCTGACGGCAGCCGCCAGCGCTGGCCAGTTGCATCAGGCGCACGTGCAGGTCGCCGCAGGCATGCAGCGCAACGGCGGTGTGCTGGCTGCCCAGCTGGGTGGCAGCATCGGCGGCCATCACGTCCTGCAGGCGATGCTCCGCAGGCAAGCGGTGGTGCTGGCTGAGCTGTTCGCCGGCCAACACCAGCGCGGGGTCGTGTTCCAGGCAGGTCAGTTGCTGCGCCGGGCCCAGCAGGCGCCGGCCCAGGTGCCCCTTGCCCGCACACCAGTCCAGCCAGTGCGTGGGCTGGCGGGCAAAATCAAGGCGCCCTGCAAAGGCCTCGATCTGCTGCCATTTGCGCCCTGGCACGTCCACGTTCAGGCGCGGGTTGGCAGGGGCCAGCTCGATTGTGGATAACTCGCCCACCGCCGACAGCGCCTGGCACTGGGCGGCCAGCTGTGGATAAGGTGCGGGGGCGTTTTCAGGCGGGGTGTCGGCCTCGCTCAGCGGCCGCTGGCGCAGCCAGTGGCTCAGGGCGGGGTGCTCGCGCTCCCACGGCAGGTGCAGCTGGGTAAACGGCCGCGGCCGCCACAGGCCCTGGTGCTCCAGCAAAAAGCTGTTAAGGGCCTGGAAGCGGCTATGCAGTGGCTCGCCCTGCAGTACCTCAGCGGCCCTGGCAGGCATCGACCCGCAACCAGCGCTCGAGCACCTTGAAGCCCTGCACCAGCAGGAACGAGATCAGCAGGTAGAACAGGCCGGCGGCAAAGAAGATCTCCACCGGCAGGTAGGTGCGCGCGATGATCGTGCGTGCCATGCCGGTCAGTTCCAGCAGGGTCACGGTACTGGCCAGGGCGCTGGCCTTGAGCATCAGGATCACTTCGTTGCTGTAGGCCGGCAGGCCGATGCGCGCCGCGCGCGGCAGCATGATGTAGAACAGCGCCTTGGCCCGGGACATGCCCAGCGCCCGCGCCGCCTCGATCTCCCCGCGCGGGATGGCCTGCAGCGCGCCCCGCAGGATCTCGGCGATGTAGGCGGCGGTGTGCAGGGTCATGGTCAGCACGGTGCACCAGAACGGATCGCGCAGGTACGGCCACAGGGCGCTGTTGCGCACGATCTCGAACTGCGCCATGCCGTAGTACACCAGAAACAGCTGCACCAGCAGCGGCGTGCCACGGAAGAAGAAGATGTAGCCATACGGCAGCGCGCGCACGTACCAGTGGCGCGAGGAGCGGGCGATGCCCAGCGGGATGGCCAGGATCAGCCCGGCGATGACCGCGATGGCCACCAGCTCCAGGGTCAGGGTCGCGCCCTGGGCCAGGCGTGGCAGCCACTTGATGATCACTTCCCAGTTCATTGGTTGGCCCTCGCGAAGCCGCGTGCGGCGCGTTTTTCCAGGAAGTGCATGCCGATCATCGCAAGGATGGTCAGGCCCAGGTAGATGATTGCCGCCACCATGTAGAAGGTGAACGGCTGCTTGGTGACGGTCACGGCCACCTGTGAGTGGCGCATGATCTCTTCAAGGCCGATCACCGACACCAGCGCGGTGTCCTTCATCAGGATCATGAACAGGTTGCCCAGGCCGGGCAGGGCGATGCGCCACATCTGCGGCAGGATCAGCCGCGAGAAGATCCGCGCCTTGGACAGGCCCAGGGCCAGGCCCGCTTCGCGGTGGCCTTTGGGGATGGCCAGGATCGCGCCACGGAACACTTCGGTGGCATAGGCACCGAAGCACAGGCCCAGAGCGATCACGCCGGCAGAAAAGGCGCTCAGCTCAAGGCCGGGAATATTCAGGAGGTCGCCCAGCTTGCTCATCAGGCTGACGGTGCCGAAGTAGATCAGCAACACCCACAGCAGCTCGGGCACGCCGCGCACCAGGGTCGAGTAGAAACCGCCAAGCCACTGCAGCGGCTTGTACGGCGATGTCTTGGCCAGGGCGCCGAGCAACCCCAGCACCAGCCCCAGGCACAGGGCCGACAGCGCCAGTTGCACGGTCATCAGGGTGCCAGCCGCCAGGGCCGGACCGAATCCGTAGAGATCAATATTCATGGGCAGGCTTGTTCAGGGACGGGCACCGCCGCAGGGGCGGTGCCGGTCGGGCGAATCAATAGATGCTGAAAGGGAAGTACTTGTCGTTGATCTTCTTGTAGGTGCCGTCGGCAACGATTTCCTTGAGGGCGGCGTTCAGCCTGTCGCGCAGCTGGGTGTCACCCTTGCGCACGGCAATGCCGACCTTGTCGCTCTCGTTGACCGGGTCGCCCTTGAACTCGTAGTTCTTGCCGGCATCGGACTTGAGCCAGTCGTAGTTGGCGTACTTGTCGGCCAGGATGGCGTCCAGGCGGCCGGAGGTCAGGTCCAGGTAGGCGTTTTCCTGGCCGTCGTACAGGTTGACCTTGAAGTCGCCGTCCATGCCGCCGTTGTCGTCCAGCCAGGTTGCGGCCTGGGTGGCGCGCTGGGTGCCGATGGTCTTGCCCTTGAGCGAGGCGCGGTCGGTCTTGAAGTCGACGTTTTTCGGGGCGATGAACTGCTGCTTGTTGGAGTAGTACGGGTCGGTGAAGTCAACGGCCTGCTTGCGCTCGTCGGTGATCGACAGCGACGAGATCAGGAAGTCGAATTTCTTGGCGTTCAGGGCCGGGATGATGCCGTCCCAGTCGGAGGTGACCACTTCGCATTCGACCTTCATCTTGGCGCACAGGGCGTCGCCGATGTCCTTGTCGAAGCCTACGACCTGGCCGCTGGCATCCTTGTTGTTGAAGGGCGGGTAGGCCGCTTCGATGCCCATTTTCAGCTTTTCGGCGGCCATGGCGTTGGCCGAGAACACCAGGGTGGCGGCAGCGGCCAGGAGGAATTTCTTGTAGTTCTGCATGCGTGTTGCTCCGTTAGCGGTTGCTGGACATGAATTGTTTACAACGCGCCGAGTTCGGGTTTTCGAAAACCTGCTGCGGCGATCCTTGCTCTTCCACCAGGCCCTGGTGCAGGAAGATGACTTCACTGGACACCTGCCGGGCGAAGCTCATTTCATGGGTAACCAGTAGCATGGTACGGCCTTCTTCGGCCAGCGCGCGGATCACGTTGAGCACTTCCTGGACCATTTCCGGGTCCAGCGCCGAGGTGGGCTCGTCGAACAGAATGACCTTGGGCTTCATCGCCAGGGTGCGCGCAATGGCGGCACGCTGCTGCTGGCCGCCGGAGAGTTCGGCCGGGTAGCTGTGGCGCTTGTTGTGGATGCCGACCTTGTCCAGCAGCGCCTCGGCGTGCTCGATGGCCTCGGCCTTGCTCTGGCCGAGCACGCGGCGCGGCGCCTCGATGATGTTGTCGAGCACGCTCATGTGCGGCCACAGGTTGAAGTTCTGGAACACGAAGCCGATCTCGCTGCGCAGGCGGTTGATCTGCCTGTTGTCGGCGGCGATCAGTTCGCCGTTCTTGCCGGCCTTGAGCCTGAGCTCTTCACCGGCGACCAGGATCTGGCCTTCGTGGGGGTTTTCCAGCAGGTTGATGCAGCGCAGCAAGGTGGACTTGCCGGAACCGGACGACCCCAGGATCGAAATCACGTCGCCGTCGCGGGCGGTCAGCGAAATGCCCTTGAGAATCTCCTGCGCGCCGTAGCGCTTGTGCAGGTTGCGGATTTCCAGCGCGGGCGTGGCCTGGGCCATGTGCGGTCCTCTTGAGTTCTGGTGCGTGCCTGCTGTTGTCGGCCTTCCTGGCGAGGCGCAACGCTAGCATAGCGCTCGAACGACAGCCAACAACGGCGGGCGGGGCGAAGGGCCTGTGGGCAGGTGGGTGTCGCATCGATGCAGCGGACTGTCGCGCGGATGACCGCGCACCCCATTTCCACGGGCCGTAGCCGTGATGAAAAAAGGCGCGATGGTGCCAGTTTTGGCCGATGCTGGAAAGCCGTTTTTGACCGGTTGCACAGCATCCGGGGGTTTTGCCGGCCCTGGGCTGCGGCGCAGCCCGGGTCGTTGCTCAACCGAATTTCTTCTGCTTGGAGACGATCTCCGACGCCTGCACATAGGCGTCCTGGAACTCGTCGCTCTCCAGCCACTGCATCGCTTGGGCCTCTTCGGTGCCGTCCAGCCAGTGGCGGTAGGCGCAGAACACCTTGCAGATGTAGTCGGTGGAGTGTTCTTCCTTGTGCCCCTTGAGCACCAGGGCCAGCAGCGGGTCGACCAGGAACACGGCAATCATCGAGGCCAGGCCGGTGTCCTGGGCCTGTTTCATCTTCTCGAACAGCGCGGTGTAGCTGCCCGATTCCATGGCCTTGGTGAACACCTGCTCGACGCTGGCGCTGGCGCTCTCGCCGCTGCTCTTGACCGCCTGGCCGCTGCGTACCATGCGGTTCTCGCGGGCCTTGCTGGCGGCGCGCTTGGCGCGTTTTTGCTGTTTGCTGCTGGAAGCCATTGCGGGTAATCCTTGAAAGAAGGTGATGCGTGGCGCTATTGAACCTCACTCCCTCGGCAAACCCAAGCCTGTGTCGCCGCGTGCAGCAGGGGCGTGCCGCTAGGGCAGCCGCCCGCACAGCGCATTGCCTTCATAGCCGTGCATGATCGGCGCCAGGAACATGAACGGGCCGCAGGCATTGAGGTAGGGGTTCTTGTCGACGCTGTGGGTGGTGTACATCAGCACGCGCTCGTCGCCGAACCTGTCGTGGCCGAACGCGGCTTCGGTGTAGGTCGAGCACACCGGCAGCTTCAGCGGCACGGGCAGCACCACCAGCCACAGGCTGATGCCGCACCATTCCCGGGTGGCTTCGGAACGTTCGGTGCGGGTGATGTGCGGGGTGATATCACGGCCGAGCAGCTGGCGGTAGGTGTCGGTCTTTTCGACGCGGGTCTGGGGCGAGGCGGACTTGAAGCCGACGCAACCGTTCAGGCACACCAGCGCAAGCGCCGTCATCACAAGCCTTTTCATCCATGAACCCTGGTAGGCGCCGGCCTGGCCGGCGAAGGTGACGACCTGGCGAGCACCAAATCGCAGGCAATAAAAAACCCCAAGGAATCACTTCGCTTGGGGCTTTTCGGTATTAGTGGTGCCCAGAGACGGAATCGAACCGCCGACACGGGGATTTTCAATCCCCTGCTCTACCGACTGAGCTATCTGGGCAACGGGGCGCATTAAAAGCGTTTTTCGGATTTGCGTCAACGACTTTTTGAAAATTTATTAAATTAATTCCGTC
Source organism: Pseudomonas palmensis (assembly GCF_017848315.1). GTDB lineage: Bacteria > Pseudomonadota > Gammaproteobacteria > Pseudomonadales > Pseudomonadaceae > Aquipseudomonas > Aquipseudomonas palmensis. Next base: position 277,327 of record NZ_JAFKEC010000001.1, on the reverse strand, counting down.
GCTTACGAATTTCCGGGGTTATTCGGCAGGCGGCACGTAGCCTTCGGCCTTCTCGTATTCTTCGCCGGAGAAGAACTTGTCCATCTCGCCCTGGAGGTACTTGCGGTCCTCGGCGTTCATCATGTTCAGGCGCTTCTCGTTGATCAGCATGGTCTGTTCCTTCTGCCAGTCGGCCCAGGCTTTCTGCGAGATATGCTCGAAAATGTCCTGGCCCTTGGCGCCGGGATACGGCGGGCGCTCCAGGCCAGGCAGCTCTTCTTTGTACTTGCGGCACATTACGGTGCGGGTCATGACGACTCTCCTGCATTCAATACGTGGGCCGCGCGTTTGAGCAGTTTCTTGACCGGGGCAGCAAGGCCCAGGCGCGGCGGGGTGGCGAGGTTATACCAGAGCCAGTCGGCCTCGGCCACGTGGTCACCCTGGGGGGCCACCGGCACCAGCCAGGGTTGGATCGCCAGCTGGAAGTGGCTGAAGGTGTGGGTCAGGCTGTCCAGCGCCACGGGCTCGCCCAGGTTCACCCCGTGCTGCTCGGCCAGGTGTTGCAGGTCGTCGAGGCTGTCCAGCTCCGGCAGGCTCCACAAGCCGCCCCACAGGCCGCTGGACGGGCGCCGGTAGAGCAGGATGGCGCCCTCGTTGTTGGCCAGCAGCGGCATCAGTGTGCTGCGCTGGGGCAGGGTCTTGCGCGGCTTGGGGATCGGGTAGCGGATCTCCTGGCCGAGCATGTGCGCCTCGCAGCCGCGCTCCAGCGGGCACAGCAGGCAACTGGGCTTGCTGCGCGTGCACAGGGTGGCGCCCAGGTCCATCATCGCCTGGGTGTAGTGGTTGACCCGGCTGTGGGGGGTAAAGCGCTCGGCGTTGGCCCACAGCGCCTTGGCCACCTTGGGCTCGCCCGGGTAGCCTTCCTGCGCGGTGTAGCGGGCCAGCACGCGCTTGACGTTGCCGTCCAGGATCGGCGCACGCAGGCCCATGCTGATGCTGGCGATTGCCCCGGCAGTGGACAGGCCGATGCCGGGCAGCTCGGTGAGCTTCTCGACATCGCGCGGGAATTGGCCGGCGTACTGCTCCACCACGATCTTCGCGGTCTTCTGCAGGTTGCGCGCGCGGGTGTAGTAGCCCAGCCCGGTCCACAGGTGCAGCACCTCGTCCTCCGGCGCCGCGGCCAGGGCCTCGACGCTGGGCAGGGCTTGCATGAAGCGCCCGAAGTAGTTGAGCACGGTGCTCACCTGGGTCTGTTGCAGCATGATCTCCGACACCCACACCCGGTACGGGGTGATGCCCTGTTGCCAGGGCAGGTCGTGGCGGCCGTTACGGTCGTACCATTCCAGCACGGCGCTGGAAAACTGCTCGGGATTCATCGTTTGAACAGGCCCTTGAGTGCGTCTTTGAGTTCGGGACTGACCTTGTCACCCAGCTTTTCGTTGAGCTTTTCCTGCAGCTTGTTGCCCAGCGCCTTGCCGGCCAGCTTGCCCAGGCCATCCTTGTCCACGCGGCAGGCCTTGGCACCCAGCTCCAGCGGGCCACGGCAGCGCAGCGGGAACTCCAGCCCCACGTAGCGCTCGTTGACCTGGCAGGCCGGGTCGGGCATGTCGCGCTTGTCGCCCTCGACGATCACGCCCACGCGGTAGTCCATGCCCAGCACGCGCAGGTCGAGGTCGCCGTGGCCGTTGACGGTCAGGCCCGGGATGCGCACCTTCAGGTCCGGGTTGCTGGCCACGCCGTTGCGCAGCACCAGGCTGCCCTTGAGTTCCTGGAACGGGGTGTCCTTGCCGCGTGGTTCGCCGCTCAGGGCCTTGCGGTTGAGGGTGGCGATGCCCTGGCACAGCTGCTGCTCGAGGTTGGCATTGACCAGCACACCGTTGTTGATGACGAAGCTGGCGTTGCCATTGAGGGTGTCGATCAGCGCCTTCTGGCTGTTGCCGCTGCCGGTCAGGTTGCTGCTCAGGGTCAGCAGGCCCTTGACCGGCGGGGTGTCGGTCTGGCTCTTGATGAAGTGCTCCACCGGTACGCGGTTGACCTGGGTACTCAGGCCGATCTGCGGTACCGCAGGGCGCACGTCGAGGGTGCCCTTGGTAGCGAAGTCGCCGTTGTAGAGGCCGCCCTGCAGGGTGTCCAGGGTGATCAGGCCACCCTGGCCACGGGCCTTGAGCACGGCGTTCTGGATAGGCAGCTGTTCAAGGGTGAGCACGCCGAAGCTCAGGTCTGCCTGCAGGTCGAGTACGCGCAGGCGGTCCACCGGCAGCAGCTTGTCGGTGCTCCAGGCGGTCTTGGTGGGTGCGTCCGGCAGCGGTGTGGTGCCGGCTCCGGCCAGCGCACCGGCTTCATTCTGCTGCACCTCGGCCTGGCGCGCGGCCTTGGCGCCGGTGGCGGCCTCGCTCTTGGCCGGCAGGTAGCGGTCGGCATTGAACGTGTCGGCTTTTAGCTGCACGCGCAGGGCTTGCTTGGCGAAGTCATCCACCGCCAGGCGGCCGGTGAAGGTGCTGTCGTCGAGCTTCACTGCCAGGTCTTCCAGAGCCAGGCGGGTGGGGCTGCCTTCCAGGCGGCTGACCAGCTCGAACTTGCCCAGGGTGGCGGCATCGGCCATCGGTGGCACTGCCACGCCGACGCTGTCGAGGAACGTGCGCAGGTCGAGCTGGGCGATGGACAGGCCGCCGGTGAGCTTGGGCGTGCTGTTCAGGTCACGCACGTTCAGCTCGCCCAGAGCGCGCAGCTGGTTGGCCGACAGCTTCAGGCCGTTCCATTCGGCGACGTTCGCGGCCATGTCCACCAGCAACTGGCCCTGGGCGGCGAAGGTCATGGTCTTGCCCTGCAGCGGCTCGCCGGAGGCTTCGCCACTGAGCTTCATGTCTTCGAACTGATAGCGCTTGAGCGCACGGTCGAAGCGCAGCTCGCCCTTGAGCTCGGTGCGGGCGCGCAGGGCCGGCTGGCCAGCGCTGAAGAAGGCGGTCATGGTCAGCGGAATGTTGACCCCTTCGTGAACCGCGCCGGTGCTCAGCTGGATGCTCTCGGCGCTGAAACTCTGGCCGCTTTGCGCATCGCTGTACTGCACCTTGGCGTTGTTCACGGTGAGGCTGTCGATGTCCAGCTTGACCGGGCGCTCGGCGGCGGCCGGCTTGGCCGGGGCCTCGCCTGGGGCGGGTGTGCCGGCGCTGCCTTCGGCCGGTGCAGCCGGGGTGGCGGCCGGCAGCGGCTTGCCGATGTCTTCCCAGTTGCCGTGGCCGTGCTCGTCGCGGGCCAGGGTCAGGTTAAGGCCCTCGACGCGCACGTCGCTCATCTGCACTTCACGGCGCAGCAGCGGCAGTACACGCACCGACAGGCCGAGCATCTGCAGGTCGGCGAATGGCACCTTGGGATTGTTGAGCGTGGCGATGCTCGCCTCGTGCAGTTCCAGCCCCAGCCACGGGAACAGGCTCCAGCCGATGTCGCCGTTGAGCGTCAGCTCGACGTGGGCCTTGTCGCGTGCCAGCTGGCGGATCTCGTCTTTGTAGTCGTTGGGATCGAAGAGGTGGGTCAGGGCAAAGCCCAGCGCCACAATGATCAGCAACAACCCGAGTATCACCAGCCCCAGGATTTTGCCGAACGCTTTCATGGGCGAGTCCTTGTAGTCCGATTGTAAAATTCAGCCGCAGAGTATAGCCCCGTGCAGGGCGCGCGGGCGCGGCGCGACCCGGGTTTGGACAGCAACCGGCGGGGCAGTTCCTGACACGGGGGTATCAGTTTTCGCAAAAACCACAGTATCAGCCTAATTTCAGCGAGTGCGGCGAATGGTACTCTCTCGCGCCTCCACGGTCCCGTTGCGGCCGATTGTCGCGTCAAAGGGCCGGTTGCCAGATAAACGACGTGCTGCCCCTGGCAGCCAAAGTCGCAGGCAGCAGGCCTGGTCGGTGGAGCATCCATATCACGAGGGGAACAACAATGAGCAGCACTACGGTGGGCGGCATCGCCAGTACGCCCGGCTTCCTGTCCAAGGAACGCATTGTCGCCAGGGCCGGTTTCAACCGCTGGCTGGTGCCACCGGCGGCCCTGGCCATTCACCTGTGCATCGGCATGGCCTATGGCTTTTCGGTGTTCTGGCTGCCGCTGTCGCAGGCCATCGGTATCAGTGCGCCGGTGGCGTGTGCGCCGGAGATGAGCTTCGTGGCGCGCCTGTTCACCGCCGAGTGCGACTGGCCGATCTCGATGCTGAGCTGGATCTACACGCTGTTCTTCGTGTTCCTCGGTTGTTCGGCGGCCATCTGGGGCGGCTGGCTGGAGCATGCCGGGCCGCGCAAGGCCGGGGTGGTCTCGACCCTGTGCTGGTGCGGTGGCCTGCTGATGTCGGCGCTGGGGGTGTACACCCACCAGCTGTGGCTGATGTGGCTGGGCAGTGGCGTGATCGGCGGTATCGGCCTGGGGCTGGGCTACATTTCGCCGGTATCGACGCTGATCAAGTGGTTCCCGGACAAGCGCGGCATGGCCACCGGCATGGCGATCATGGGCTTTGGCGGCGGCGCCATGGTCGGCGCGCCACTGGCGGCGGCGCTGATGAGCCACTTCGCCGGCCCTGACGGGGTGGGCGTGTGGCAGAGCTTCGTGGTGATGGCGCTGATCTACTTCGTGTTCATGCTCGGCGGCGCCCTGGCCTACCGCGTGCCGCCCACCGGCTGGAAGCCCGAAGGCTGGAGCGCGCCGCAGAAAAAGGCCGGCAACGCGATGATCACCCACCGCCACGTGCACGTCAGCGTGGCGTGGAAGACGCCGCAGTTCGCGCTGATCTGGCTGGTGCTGTGCCTTAACGTGTCGGCCGGCATCGGCATTCTGGGCATGGCCTCGCCGCTGCTGCAGGAAGTGTTCGCCGGCAAGCTACTGGGCAACGACCTGAGCTTCAGCCAGCTGGATGCCACGCAACTGGCGCAGATTGCCGCCATTGCCGCCGGCTTCACCGGGTTGCTGAGCCTGTTCAACATCGGCGGGCGTTTCTTCTGGGCCTCGTTCTCCGACTACATCGGGCGCAAGAACACCTATTTTGCCTTCTTCGCCCTGGGCGTGGCGCTGTATGCGCTGATCCCGAACATGGGCCACCTGGGCAACATCGCGCTGTTCGTGGCGGCGTTCTGCATCATCCTGTCGATGTACGGTGGCGGCTTCGCCACGGTGCCGGCGTACCTGGCCGACCTGTTCGGCACGCAGATGGTGGGCGCCATTCACGGTCGCCTGCTGACCGCCTGGGCGGCAGCCGGGGTGCTGGGCCCGGTGCTGATCACCTACCTGCGCGAGTATCAGCTGGAGATGGGCGTGGAGCGGGCGGCGGCGTATGACATGACCCTGTACATCCTGGCCGGGCTGCTGGCGCTGGGCTTTTTGTGCAACGCGCTGGTGCGGCCGGTGGCCGACAAGTACTTCATGACCGATGCGCAACTGGCGGCCGAACAGGCGCTGGGGCACGACAAGGGCGCCAATGGCAGCACCGTGCTGGAGTGGAAGGCCGCGCCGGGCAGCCGGCCGCTGGTGATTGCCGCGTGGCTGGTGGTGGGTATTCCGCTGGCGTGGGGGGTGTGGGTGACCCTGCAGAAGACTGCGGTGCTGTTCCATTAAAGGCATCGCGGGTCAAGCCCGCTCCTACAAGGATCTCTGCTGACCGTGTGGGAGCGGGCTTGACCCGCGATGAGGCCGGTACTGCTGACGCAAATTCCCCGCCAACTGTCTTCTTCGTTCCAAGCCACGCGTATCTAGGCCTATAATGGACACCTTTTTCGCCCAATGATTTTGCGGAGCTGGTGATGGTCGAACGTACGGCTAGCGTCGAGCGCAATACTCTGGAAACCCAGATCAAGGCCTCGATTAACCTGGATGGCAGCGGCAAGGCCCGATTCGATATCGGTGTGCCTTTCCTCGAACACATGCTCGACCAGATCGCCCGACATGGGCTGATCGATCTGGACATCGAGTGCAAGGGCGACCTGCACATCGACGATCACCATACCGTCGAAGACGTCGGTATCACCCTGGGCCAGGCATTCAACCAGGCCATCGGCGACAAGAAGGGCATCCGCCGCTACGGCCATGCCTACGTGCCGCTGGACGAGGCGCTGTCGCGCGTGGTCATCGACTTCTCCGGCCGCCCGGGCCTGGAGATGCACGTGCCCTTCACCCGCGCCACCGTGGGCGGTTTCGACGTCGACCTGTTCCAGGAATTCTTCCAGGGCTTTGTCAACCACGCCAACGTCTCCCTGCACATCGACAACCTGCGCGGGCACAACACCCACCACCAGATCGAGACCGTGTTCAAGGCCTTCGGCCGCGCACTGCGCATGGCCATCGAGCTGGACGAACGCATGGCCGGCCAGATGCCGTCGACCAAGGGCTGCCTGTAATGCAGACGGTAGCCGTTATCGACTACGGCATGGGCAACCTGCACTCGGTGGCCAAGGCCCTGGAGCACGTGGGCGCCGGCAAGGTGCTGATCACCAGCGATGCTGCGGTGATCCGCGAGGCCGACCGCGTGGTGTTCCCGGGTGTGGGCGCGATCCGCGACTGCATGGCCGAGATTCGCCGCCTGGGCTTCGACAGCCTGGTGCGTGAAGTCAGCCAGGACCGCCCCTTCCTCGGCATCTGCGTGGGCATGCAGGCCCTGCTCGACCACAGCGAAGAGAACGACGGCGTCGATTGCATCGGCCTGTTCCCGGGCAATGTGCGCTTCTTCGGCAAGGGCCTGCACGAGGACGGCGAGCACCTTAAGGTGCCGCACATGGGCTGGAACGAAGTGTCCCAGGCCATCGACCACCCGCTGTGGCACGACATCCCCGACCGTGCGCGCTTCTACTTCGTGCACAGCTACTACATCACCGCCGCCAACGCGGCGCAGGTGGCGGGCAGTGGTCACTATGGCGTCGACTTTGCCGCCGCGCTGGCCGACGGCTCGCGCTTTGCCGTGCAGTTCCACCCGGAGAAGAGCCATACCCATGGCCTGCAGCTGCTGCAGAACTTCGCCGGCTGGGATGGTCGCCGGTAATGGGCAAGTCCCGCGCCAAGCGGCCGATCCTCACCCTCGCGCCTGAAGAAGAGCGCGAGGCGCTGGCCAAGCTCAAGCGTTTTCTCGAAGACCGCTTCGAGCTTGAGCTGGGTTCGTTCGAGGTGGCTGAAGTGCTGGAGCTGTTCAGCCAGGAGATTGCACCGCATTACTACAACAGGGCGATTTTCGATGTGCAGGCGCACCTCAAAGAGAGGTTCGAAAGCATTGAAAGCGACTTGTGGTCGCTCGAGAAGAACTGACTTCCCGAGCTCACTGTTTACCGAATAGACAGGTTCCCCAGATGCTGATTATTCCCGCTATCGATCTCAAGGACGGTGCTTGCGTACGTTTGCGCCAAGGCCGCATGGAAGATTCCACGGTATTTTCCGATGACCCGGTGAGCATGGCCGCCAAATGGGTCGACGGTGGCTGCCGCCGCCTGCACCTGGTCGACCTGAACGGTGCCTTCGAAGGCCAGCCGGTCAACGGCGAGGTGGTGACTGCCATTGCCAAGCGCTACCCGAACCTGCCGATCCAGATCGGCGGCGGCATCCGCTCGCTGGAAACCATCGAGCACTACGTCAAGGCCGGCGTCAGCTACGTGATCATCGGCACCAAGGCGGTCAAGCAACCCGAGTTCGTGGCCGAAGCCTGCCGTGCGTTCCCCGGCAAGGTGATCGTGGGCCTGGACGCCAAGGACGGCTTCGTGGCCACCGACGGCTGGGCCGAGGTCAGCTCGGTGCAGGTCATCGACCTGGCCAAGCGTTTCGAGGCCGATGGCGTCTCGGCGATCGTCTACACCGACATCGCCAAGGACGGCATGATGCAAGGCTGCAACGTGCCGTTCACCGCCGCCCTGGCTGCCGCCACCAAGATCCCGGTGATCGCCTCCGGTGGCATCCACAACCTGGGTGACATCAAGGCCCTGCTCGACGCCAGGGCACCGGGGATCATCGGCGCCATCACCGGCCGTGCGATCTACGAAGGCACGCTGGATGTGGCCGAGGCGCAAGCCTTCTGCGACAGCTACAAAGGCTGAGGAGAACGGCATGGCGCTGGCCAAACGCATCATCCCTTGCCTGGACGTCGACAACGGTCGAGTGGTCAAGGGCGTCAAGTTCGAGAACATCCGTGATGCCGGCGACCCGGTGGAAATCGCCCGTCGCTACGATGAGCAGGGTGCCGACGAGATCACCTTCCTCGACATCACTGCCAGCGTCGATGGCCGCGACACCACGTTGCATACCGTCGAGCGCATGGCCAGCCAGGTGTTCATTCCGCTGACCGTGGGCGGCGGCGTGCGCACTGTGCAGGATATCCGCAACCTGCTCAACGCCGGTGCCGACAAGGTCTCGATCAACACCGCAGCGGTGTTCAACCCCGAGTTCGTGGGCGAGGCCGCGCAGCATTTCGGCTCGCAGTGCATCGTGGTTGCCATCGATGCCAAGAAGGTCTCCGGCCCGGGCGAAACCCCGCGCTGGGAGATCTTCACCCACGGCGGGCGCAAGCCTACCGGGCTGGATGCGGTGGAGTGGGCGAAGAAGATGGAAGGCCTGGGCGCGGGCGAGATCCTGCTCACCAGCATGGACCAGGACGGCATGAAGAGCGGCTTCGACCTGGGCGTGACCCGCGCCATCAGCGACGCGCTGGGCATTCCGGTGATCGCCTCCGGTGGTGTGGGCAACCTGCAGCACCTGGCCGACGGCATCCTGGAAGGGCATGCCAGCGCAGTGCTGGCGGCCAGCATCTTCCACTTCGGCGAGTACACGGTGCCTGAAGCCAAGGCCTACATGGCGCAGCGCGGCATCTGCGTGCGCTGAGCGGCCGAATTCGCCGGCAAGGCCGGCTCCTACACTGCAGCGAACCTGTAGGAGCCGGCCTTGCCGGCGAAGCATTTGCTGTTAAGGTAATGCAGGCACATCGCCAGGGAATCGGGTCCATCCTATGTTCACACGCTTGCTCGTCGTGCTCGTCAGCCTCTTCTCCCTCGCTGCCACCGTCCGCGCCGCGGACCCGATGGTGCTGCTCACCGAAAACTTCCCGCCCTACAACATGGCCAGCGACGGCAAGAACTTCGCCCGCGAAGACAAGATCCAGGGCATCGCCGCCGACCTGGTTCGCGAGATGTTCAAGCGCGCCGCCATCCCCTACAGCATGACCCTGCGCTTCCCGTGGGAACGCGTGTACCAGCAGGCCCTGAACAGCCCCAACCACGGTGTGTTCGTGATGGCCCGCCAACCCGACCGCGAAAAGCTCTTCAAGTGGGTCGGGCCGCTGGGCCCCGACGACTGGATTCTGCTGGCCCGCCCCGACAGCCCCATCACTCTCGAACACCTCGGCGACGCGCGCGGCTACCGGATCGGTGCCTATAAAGGCGATGCCATCGCCCAGCACCTGAGCAGCAAGGGGCTCAAGCCGATCACCGTGCTGCGCGACCAGGACAACGCGCGCAAGCTGCTCGAAGGCCAGATCGACCTGTGGGCCACCGGTGACCCCGCCGGGCGCTACCTGGCCCGCCAGATCGGCATCACCCAGCTCAAGACCGTGCTGCGCTTCAACGGCGCCCAGCTGTACCTGGCACTCAACCGCCAGGTACCCGATGCGGTGGTGGAAAAGCTCCAGCACAGCCTGGACCAGTTGCGCGACGAAGGCTTCGTCGACGCCACCTTCGCCCGCTACCTGTAAGCGCCTAACTATGTAGTGCCGCGGCCATGCACCGGGCTGCTGTGATGGATCGTCGCTGTGAATTGCACAGCCCGATCACTCATGGAAGGTGTTAGATGCCACTGCATATCCTGCAAGACCTGCCCACGCCCGAACCCGACAATGCCCTCGCCGCCATGGTGGCCGAGCAGTTCGCCAGCCGCCCGACCCTGCGCAGCGCCAGCGTCACGCTGCTGGAGCGTTTGCTGCGCGAGTACTTCCCCGGGCTGTCCGCCGATGTGGAGGCGCTGCGTTTGTACGTGCCCGACAGCAGCGCGCAGTTCTATCAGGTACGCCCGCTGGTGGACGCTGCACTGGACAACCTGTGCACCTGGGAACCGTTGCAGATGCATGCGGGGGGCTTGTCCGGTTTTCTGGGCCAGGCCGACGCGGTGAAACTCAAGCTGCAGGGCCATGCACTTGATGCGGACACCCTGCGCGAAATGATCAAGGTGTTTGCCGACGGCATCGTGGCCGAGTTCCAGCGGGCTCTGATGAACTACTGGCAGGCCAGGGGCAGTGAAGGCGTTCCGCGCCTGAGCTGGCTGGCCAGAACCCTGGCCCAGGCCCTGGTGCCACACGCCGGCGGCAAACAGGCCTGGGCCGGGATGCTGGGCCAGGTGCTGCAATGGCCACGCTGGTCGCTGCGTCAGGCCCAGGGCGAGCAGGCCGTGCGGGTGTACCTGGTGCAACTGCAGCTCGACGCCAGCCTGACCAGCACGCAGATGCTGCTCAGCGATCTGGTGTTGGTCCGCGGCGAGCAGGTGCTGCGCTGTACGCCCGCAGGTCAGGTCAGCGCCCACGCCTCGCTGAAGGCGTTCGGCGAGGCGTTGACCGACGAACTCGAAGGCGCCTATCGGCTGGTCGGGCTGCAGTGGCAGTTGCTGGAGGTCGAAGGCAATCCGTTCAGGGTCCAGGCCGAGGCGTTGCTCGATCAGCAGCTGCGCGACGTGCAGGCGCTGCGCCTGGGCGGGCAGTCGGTGACCGAGCTCGAGGGGTTGTTTGCCACGGTGTCCGATGTGGCTGCGCGCCTGGCCGGCAACCGGGCATTCGTGCCGACGCCTGCCGACACTCAGGTGCTTGGCCAGCTGCCGGCATGGCTCAAGCAGGCTTCGGGGGCCGATTACCTGGACTACCGCATGCAATGGCTGAGCATGGCGCTGGCGCACCAGCACAATGCCGGCAAGGCCTATGACCACGGTATCCCGACCCTGCGTGACTATGCCGCCAAGGCGCTGGGCGAGCGCATGGCGGCAGATCAACCGGACGGTCCGACCTACGACCCCTACAAGCTGGTGCTGACCTTCCAGGTGCCCTATGGCCAGGGTGGCTTCGGCTTCGTCGAGACGGTCAGGCTGCTGCTGGTGGATGCCGCGCTGGAAAACCTGTCCGGCCTGCCCAAGGGCCCGATGAGCATTGCCCATGCCGATGGCGACGAGATCGCCGCATGGCTGAGCGCCGAGTATGTGATGACACTCATCACCGCCGTGGATGTCGGGGCCAACTACCTGGCAGTGATCGAACAGGCCATGCGCACCGATGCACGCCAGGCCGACGAGCGTCGGCAGCTGTTCGCCGACACGCTGCGCGCACAACTGCCATTGCTGGCGCTGGAATACCGGATCAGGGGCGAGCAGGGCTTCACCCGCCAGGGCCTGCGCTGCGTGGACTACGCCATGAGCACCGACCAGACCGACCGGGTCGAGGTGCGCCCGCTGACCTTCCTCAGTGGCGAAGGGGCCAGCCCCGACGTGGTCGACAACATGTTCGTGTTCGCCCTGCCCGGCAGGCCCGAGCGGGTGCTGTACCGACCGCTGTTCGAGCCCCTGCTGCGCGAATTTGCCAGCGAGGCTGCATTGTTCAAGGCCCTCGAGGAGCCCGAGCTGCAAGCCAGCGTGCTGAGCTGGATGGGACGGGACGCCCGGCGCATCTATGCCAATGGCGGCTTTGCCAACCCTCACCTGGGTATCACGGTGGATGAACCGGTGGCTGTGCCGGGGGTGAACGTGCCGCGTCTTGGCGGCGCTGCGCTGACCGGTGACCTGCTGGCGCATTTCTACACCAGTACGGTGGATGCGCTGATCACCCTGGGTGACCGGCAATCGGTATCCAACGCCGAAGATCGCTGGCTGCGCTTCAAGGAGGCGGGCTGGCTGCTGTTCAATATCGCGCTGCCCTACCTGCGTGGGCCGACAGCTGTCGCCGGATGGCTGGTGCAACTGGTCAGCAGCCTGGACAGCGACTTCAAGGCGCTGCGCGAGGGGGATGACACCACGCGCGCCCAGGCCGTGGTCGACCTGCTGTTCAACCTGAGCACGGTGTTCATGCACGGGGCCGGGGAGGTCGGCATGGCGCGCGCGACGCCGATCAAGGTGCAGCCCTCGATGCTGCAGCAAACGTTGCCGGTGCGCGGCGAGCTGCCGGTGACCGGCGTGCTGGTACCGGTGCAGCAACCCCTGGGCCCGCAACTGCGCAGTGCCGATGCGTTGCCGACAGCCATGGACTTCTCCTGGAGCGGCATGCGCAACGAAGCGACGCCCGAGCTGCGTGCGTTCCTGCGCCCGATGCAGGTCACGCCCGGCCAGGAGCCGACCGGCCTGATCGAGACGGGGGAGCGCCGCGGCCTGGCGCTGATCGACGGGTACGCGCATGTAAAACTCGATGACCGCTGGTACCGCGTGCTGGAGGTGGAGGGGCGCTTCTGCATCGTCGACCCCCTCGACAGCCGCCGCCGTGGCCCGTGGCTGCGGCGTAGCAGCGAAGGCAGCTGGCAACTGGACCTGCGCCTGGGGCTGCGCGGGGGCGGGCCGAAAAAGCGCATGAGCCTGCAGGAGAAGAAGGCGCAGAACAGGCTGCAGCTTCAGCAGCTCAACGCCACGCTGGAGTCGGCGCAGCAGGATTGCCTCAGGCGCATTGTGGCCATGACCCCCAAGGTCAACGAGCTCAACGCCTTGCTCGACCCGATGTTCAAGGCCCAGCGCGAGTACCAGCTCGATCGCACGGCGACCCGGCTGGTAGCGATGAAGCAGGCACGCACGCGTGCGCAAGTGGCCGAGCAGGCACTCAAGGTCGAGCAGGACGCCTTCATCGAGGTGGCCAAGGACCTGCTGCGCACCACCCTCGAAGCCCGCGAAACCCTGAAACTGGCGGATTTCTACGGCCATATCACTGCGGCCGACTACAGCAAGGCGCTGAACCTGAACTTCAGGATGAACTTCCAGGCGCGCCTGCAGTTGCAGGCCCAGTACCACAGCAAGCAGTTCAAGATCTCGTTGCACGATGCCTGGATCGAGAATGCGTTCCAGGTCACCCTGGGTGATACCGCACAGCCGTTTTCCGCGTTGCTGGAGGCCAACACGCAGAACGAGACGTTCCACCTGCTGGCCCTGGAGCAGGCCGAGGCCTGCAGCGCCCTGGTCGAGGAGGTTCGCCGCGAGCCGGCGGTCAAGGCCACGGCCGACGAGATCATCCGCTATGGCGAGGCCAAGCGTGAAGAGCTCAAGGTGTTCAGCGCCCAGCGCATCCGCACGGCCTACCTGGAAATCCTCGGCTACATGAGCCTGGACACGCGTATCGCGGACGCCACCCAGCGCCCGTTCTACAAGGACTTGCTGCTGGACCCGGACATCGTCGCCGGGGTGCTTTCGCATGAGCAGCTGGGCATCGATGCCCAGGAGTTCACGCCCCAGGAGCGCATCCAGGTGCTGCGCGAGGCCTCGCACTGCTACTCGCGGGCCAAGGCGGTTGCCCAGTATGTGGGCGACCTGTTCGCGCCGGTGCCCGGCAAGGACTATCTGGCGGCGTTCGTGCAGACCCTCGACGAGCTCGATGCCAGCGCCAGGGCAGAACTGGACAGCCTGGTCACGGTGCCGGCCACCAGCACGACGCCCCGGCCGACGCGCAAGCGCAAGGTGATCGTCACGCGTACCCGCCGGGTGGTGGTGGGGCGGGTACGGGCGCCATCGCCCGGCGAGCCGGTGCCGATCGTGGATATCGAGGATGCCAACCACCGCATCGTGGCGTCCTACCGCGAGCACGGCGGCGATGACTGGAACCCGATCAAGACCGTACTGCCCGCCACGCCGGTCGGCCTCAAGCCGCGCAAGGCCCTGCGCAGCGAGGCGCGCCAGGTGCTCGATCAGGTCGCCCCGCTCAAGGCCAAGCAGCAGGGGTTGTCCGGCAGCGGGCATCAACCGGGGGATATCGTGTTCCCGCTGACCATCCTGGCCGATCGGCTGATCCGCGTGGCGGATGACTTCGAGCGCCACAGCGGCCTGCCCGATACCGAGCAGGCCACCGTTGCCCAGCTGCGCCAGGAGGCCCAGGGGCTCAGGGGCGCAGCCGATGCCCTGCGCCTGAGCATGTGCAAGGCGCAGAAGCCCACCGCGCGCAACCTGCTGTATCTGTGGGAGCGCAAGCAACTGCACATCGAATTCAAGGCGCCGCGCAAGGCCCTGGCGGCCGGCGACTTCATCGACGAGTACGAAGTGCGTGTGGCGGGCGGCGACAAATGGTACGTGCACCTGCACTATCCTGCCCTGGACACGCCCACGGCAGCGTTCAGCAAGGGCCACATCAAACTGGAGGCGCAACGCACCAAAGGCTATGCCGACCTGCTCGAAGAGGCGAAAACCACCGGCAAGATGGGCGTGATCTGGCGCGCCGACCTCACCCCGGCCTTCATCAAGGGCTGGTTTCCGCTACGCCCCCTGGCGTAGGCGCCTCACTGGCCGCCGGCGCTGGCGCGATAGCGCCCGCCGGCACCGTGGGCCGCCATTGCCTGGTTGCTGCGCAGGGCAATCATCTGGTGGATCTCGACCCACTCGATGCCCTGCGCCTTCAGGCGAGGCAGCTCGCGTTCGAGCACCTCCAGGGTTTGCGGGTAGGGGTGGCCGATCAGGACGGCCGAGCCCTGCCGGCGCGCCAGCTCCACGGCGATGCGCAGTTGCCCGGCAATCGCCTCGGGGGTGCGCACGTCATCCAGGAACACATCCCGCGACAGGCTTGCCAGCCCCTGTTCCTGCGCCTTGGCCGCAGCGACCGTGGCGGCGCTGGTGCGGCTGTCGACAAAGAACAGATGGCGGCGCTGCAACTCGCCCATCAGCCAGGCCATGGGCACCGGCTGTGCAGTCATGCGGCTGCCCATGTGGTTGTTGATGCCGCTGGCATAGGGCACCTTGGCCAGGGCCGCGCCCAGGCGTTGTTCCAGCTCCGGCAGCGGGGTGTCCGGGTGCCAGGCGTAGGGGCCGGTGGCCGGGTCCATGGGCATGTGCAGGATCACCGTCTTGCCGGCCTTGTGCGCCTGGCGGGCGAACGCGGTGGCGTGCGGGGTATCGGGCATGATCGCGAGGGTGACCGGGCCGGGCAGGGCCAGGGTGCGCGCATCTCGCGCAGGGCTCTGCCCCAGGTCGTCGATGATCAGCGTGAGGTAGGCCTTGGCCGGTGCCGCGTGTGCGGTACCGGCCAGGCAGAGCAGGGCGAACAGCAGATAGCGCATCACTTGCCGCTGGTGATGCTCAGGCCCTTGAGCAGGTTCAGCGCCTGGCTGAGCTGGAAGTCGTCGTCCTGCGGACGGTCCTTCTTGCTCGCGGCCTTGCCCGAAGGCCGGTCGGCGCCGCCGTTGCCGTTGCCCAGGTGACCTTGCAGGTCGGCTTCCTTGAAGTTGTCGTTGTCCTGCTCGCTGGTGATCTTGGCGCGGCGCACCTCGATGTCCGGCACGATGCCCTGGGCCTGGATCGAGCGGCCGTTGGGGGTGTAGTACAGCGCGGTGGTGATCTTCAGGGCGCGGTCGTTGTTCAGCGGCAGCACGGTCTGCACCGAGCCCTTGCCGAAACTGTCGGTGCCCATCAGCACGCCGCGCTTCTGGTCCTGCAGGGCGCCGGCGACAATCTCGGAGGCCGAGGCGCTGCCGCCGTTGATCAGCACCACCAGCGGCACGCCTTCGCTGGCATCGGCCGGGTCGGCCGAGAAGCGCAGTTCGGAGTTGGCGATGCGGCCCTTGGTGTACACGATCAGGCCCTTGGTCAGGAAGTGGTCGGCCACTTCGACGGCGGCCTGCAGCACACCACCGGGGTTATTGCGCAGGTCCAGCACCAGGCCGCGCAGTTTCTTGCCGTTGTCCTTGCGCAGCTTGGCCAGGGCCTTGCCGACCTCTTCGCCGGTCTTGACCTGGAACTGGGTGATGCGGATATAGCCGTAGCCGTCCTCGAGCAGCTGCGACTTGACGCTCTTGACCTGGATGACCGCGCGGGCCAGGGTCACGTCGAACGGCGTGCCGCCGTCGCGCACCAGGGTCAGGGTGATCTTCTGGCCGATCTTGCCGCGCATCTTGTCGACCGCCTCGGTCATGGTCTGGCCGCGGGTCGGCTGGCCGTCGATCTTGACGATCAGGTCGCCCGCCTCGATGCCGGCACGCGAGGCCGGGGTGTCGTCGATGGGCGATACCACCTTGACGAAGCCGTCCTCCATGCCCACTTCGAAGCCCAGGCCGCCGAACTCGCCGCTGGTGCTCTCCTGCAGCTCCTGGAAGTCTTCCGGGCCCAGGTAGGCGGAGTGCGGGTCGAGGTTGCTGAGCATGCCCTTGATGGCGTTTTCGAGCAGGGTCTTGTCGTCCACCGGCTCGACATAGGCGGCCTTGATGCGGTCCATCACCTCGGCGAAGGTGCGCAGCTCTTCCAGCGGCAGCGGCGCCTGGGCAGTGACCGTGGTCGGTGCCACCGTGGCTGGCTTGGCAGGCTCGGCCGCGTGGGCCAGTGGCGCGCCGATGACCAGGGCAATGGTCAGGGCCAGCGAGGTAAGGCGAGGCGTATGCAGCATGTCGAACGAACTCCTGATCCTGGTTTTGCCCCCGGGGGAGCGTCGCTGGCACCGGTTGGCGGGGCTAGCGTGAAATGAACGATGTGCCCCTATCCCTGGGCACGGCACCATTGTGTCGGGTCGCTCGGGCGGCCTTGCTGGCGAATCGCGAAGTACAGGGCGGCGGTGTCCTGGCCGCCGCTGTTGCCGACGGTGGAGATCGCCTCGCCCGACTTGACCACGTCGCCGGCATTCTTGAGCAGGCTCTGGTTGTGCCCGTACAGGCTCAGGTAGCCGTTGCCATGGTCGAGAATGACCAGAAGTCCGGCGCCGCGCAACCAGTCGGCGAACACCACGCGCCCGCCATGCACCGCATGTACCTGGCTGCCGGCGGAGGCGCTGATCATCACCCCGTCCCACTTGGCTCGCGAGTCGTCGCCGCGGGTTTCACCAAAACGTGCCAGCAATCGACCATTGACCGGCCATGGAAGTTTGCCCCGTGCTGCAGAAAAAGCGCCGCCGAAGGTGGCGCCGTCGCTGGAAACCAGCGGCCCGGGCACTGCCCTGGGCTTTTTCGGGGTGGCGTCCTGGTTGGCGGCCAGGGCTTCGCGCTGGCGCTGCTTCTCGGCTTCCTGGGCGGCCAGCAGGGCGCGCTGACGCGCCTCTTCGGCTTCGCGCGCCTGGCGTGCCAGGGTCTGCTCGATGGTCTTGAGCACCTGGGCGAGGTCGGCCTGGTCCTGTTCGCGGGCGGCCAGCTTCTGGTCGCGTGCCTTGACGTCGCTGTTGAGCTTGGCCAGCACCTGCTGGCGCTCGGCGCGGACCTTTTCCAGGTCCTGGCGCTGGGTTTCGAGGGTGCCTTGCTGGGCCAGCAACTGGGCCTGCTGCAGGGCGATGTCCTTTTCCACATTGGCCAGCTGGCGCAGGGTCTCGTTGAAGCTGCGCAGCTGCTCCAGGCGGGCCTGGCTCAGGTAGTCGTAATAGGTGAGGGTGCGCGCGAATTTCTCGGGGTTCTGCTGGTTGAGCAGCAGCTTGAGGTATTCCTCGCGACCGTTCTGGTAGGCCGAACGGGCCTGGATGGCGATCAGGCGTTGCTGTTCAACGCGGGCGCTCTGGAGTTTTTTTTTCTCTTTGTCGAGGCGCTCCAGCTCGCCTTCAGTCTTTTTTAGTTCCTGCTGCAGGGCCTCCACCTGCTTTTGCAGCTTGCCGATTTCGGTTTCGGTGCCGCGCAGGTCTTTCTGCACGCCGGACTTTTCCTGCTGCAACTGGCCAAGCAGCTTTTTCAGCTCGGCAATGTCCTGGCGCGTGGCGTCCAGTTGCTGCTGGGTTTGCGCGCGCTCGTCGGCGAATGCCGGGCCGAACAGGCAGGTCAGGGCTATGAGGATAAGTGCGCGAAGCATGGAGTAGGCGGAACCCAGGATGGAGACTGGCCTAGTATGCCCGCCATGGCGATCAAAAAAAACGACCTTCAAGCGGGATGCGATTCAGCTGCCTGTTTCAAGCTGCACGCCGCAAGAGGCGCAGCGCACGTGGCGCTGGCTCCTGCAGCTTGAACCGTGCAGCGTGGGGCGTGCCGTTCAGACGTCTACGAGAATCGAAGTACCGGTCATTTCGGCCGGTTTTTCCAGGCCCAGCAGCTTGAGCATGGTCGGCGCCACGTCCGCCAGCACGCCGCCTTCACGCACCTTGAGGTTGCGCTTGCCGACATAGATGAACGGCACCGGCTCGGTGGTGTGGGCGGTGTGGGCCTGGCCGGTGCACGCGTCTTCCATCTGCTCGACGTTGCCGTGGTCGGCGGTGATCAGCGCTTCGCCACCCACCTTGTCGAGGGCCTCGACGATGCGGCCCACGCACAGGTCCAGGGCCTCCACGGCCTTGACCGCAGCGTCGAACACGCCGCTGTGGCCGACCATGTCGCCGTTGGCGTAGTTGACCACGATCACGTCATAGCGCTGCTGTTCGATGGCCTCGACGATGCGGTCGGTGACCTCCGGCGCGCTCATTTCCGGCTGCAGGTCGTAGGTGGCGACCTTCGGCGACGGGATCAGGATGCGCTCTTCGCCTTCGAACGGTTCTTCGCGCCCGCCGGAGAAGAAGAAGGTGACGTGGGCGTACTTTTCGGTTTCGGCGATGCGCAGCTGGGTCTTGCCCTTCTTGGCCAGGTACTCGCCCAGTACGTTGTTCAGGCTGCCTGGGGCGAACGCCGCCGGGGCGGCGATCTTGGCCGAGTACTGGGTCAGGCCGATATAGGCGGCCAGTTTGGGCAGGCGTGCGCGCGGGAACTCGTTGAAGTCCGGCTCGACGAATACCCGCGACAGCTCGCGGGCGCGGTCGGCGCGAAAGTTCATGAAGATCACCGCGTCGCCGTCCTCGACCCTGACGGCCTCGCCCACGCGGGTGGCCTTGACGAACTCGTCGCTCTCGCCGCGTGCATAGGCGGCTTCAAGGCCGGCGGTGGCGGTGCTGGCGCTGAATTCGGCGGTGCTGTCGACGATCAGGTTGTAGGCGGCGCTGACGCGGTCCCAGCGGTTGTCGCGGTCCATCGCGAAGTAACGGCCGATGAGGCTGGCGATGCGGCCCTTGCCCAGGCGGGCGAAGGTGGCGTCGAGCAGTTCGATGGAAGACTGTGCGCTCTTGGGCGGGGTGTCGCGGCCGTCGAGGAAGGCGTGCAGGTAGATCTTCTCGGCGCCACGTTGCGCGGCCAGTTCGGCCATGGCCACCAGGTGGTCCTGGTGGCTGTGCACGCCACCATCGGACAGCAGGCCGAGGATGTGCACGGCCTTGCCGGCACCGGCAGCCTTGTCCACGGCGTCGCACAGCACCGGGTTCTGGAAGAACTCGCCATCCTTGATGGCCTTGGTCACGCGGGTGAAATCCTGGTACACCACGCGCCCGGCACCCAGGTTCATGTGGCCGACTTCGGAGTTGCCCATCTGCCCGTCGGGCAGGCCCACGTCCATGCCCGAGCCCGAGATCAGGCCGTGCGGCTGGGTGGCGCGCAGGCGGTCGTAAACCGGCGTGGTGGCCGAATAGATGGCGTTGTATTCGTGGCTTTCGCTGTGACCGAAACCATCCAGGATGATCAGGACCAAGGGTTTTGGCGTGCTAGTCATCTATCCCACTCGCGCTTTTGTCAGGTGATAAAGACACGCATTTTAGGGCAAATTGGTCAGCAGTGACGAATTAACCTTGCGCGCCCGCCATTGCCGCCCGACGGGTAGCAGCCCGGCAATGAGAATTACTGTCGACAACCAGTGCCGGTGGGCTTTGGCCGGCCTTGGGTGCTGTGTATACTGCCCATCATTTTTAACGGCCCGGAACCCTCTGATGGTTGCTCACCTGATCGAATTCGCGACATCTCACTATCTGCTGGTTGGTATCTTCGTCGTTCTGCTGGTCCTGCTGATCGTCACCGAAGCGCGCAAGGGCGGCCGCAGCCTGAGCAACGGCGAACTGACCGCGCTGGTCAACGCCGACAAGGGCCTGGTCATCGATATCCGTGCCAGCAAGGAGTTCTCCGCCGGGCACATCGTCGGCGCGCTGAACATCCCGCAGGACAAGTTCGCCGCGCGTATCGGCGAGCTGGAAAAGCACAAGGCGACCAAGACCCTGATCGTGGTCGACAACCTGGGCCAGCATGCCGGCGCCGTGTGCCGCGACCTGCTCAAGGCCGGCTTCAACGCCGCCAAGCTGTCGGGCGGCGTGTCGAGCTGGAAGGCCGACAACCTGCCGCTGGTGAAGTGACATGAGCAACGTCATCGTCTACTCCAGCGACTACTGCCCTTACTGCTCGCGTGCCAAGCAGCTGCTGTCCAGCAAAGGTGTGGCCTTCGAAGAGATCAAGGTCGATGGCAAGCCCCAGCTGCGCGCAGAGATGAGCCAGAAGGCCGGCCGCACCTCGGTGCCGCAGATCTGGATCGGCAGCACCCACGTCGGCGGTTGCGACGACCTGTTTGCCCTTGAGCGCGCCGGCAAGCTCGACGCGCTGCTCAAGGCCTGAATTCCCTACAAGACCCTGCAAAGAAGGATCTGTCATGACTGAAGAACAGAACAACGGCGCTGCGGCAGCCGACGAAAGCTCCCCGCAATTCTCCCTGCAGCGCATCTATGTGCGTGACCTGTCGTTCGAAGCGCCGAAAAGCCCGGCGATCTTCCGCCAGCAGTGGGAACCGAGCGTCGCGCTGGACCTGAACACCAAACAGAAAGGCCTGGAAGGCGATTTCCACGAGGTCGTGCTGACCCTGTCGGTCACGGTCAAGAACGGTGAAGAGGTTGCCTTCATCGCCGAAGTTCAGCAGGCGGGTATCTTCCTGATCAAGAACCTCGACCCGGCTTCGATGAGCCACACCCTGGGCGCGTTCTGCCCGAACATCCTGTTCCCGTATGCGCGTGAAGCGCTGGACAACCTGGTGACCCGTGGTTCGTTCCCGGCCCTGATGCTGTCGCCGGTGAACTTCGATGCCCTGTACGCGCAAGAGATGCAGCGCATGCAGGAAGCAGGCGAAGCGCCTTCGCTGCAGTAAGCTGACTGCGGTACGTTGAAAGCGCCCTTCGGGGCGCTTTTTTCATGCCTCAGGCAAAACCTTGCTGGCGCCAGGCTTCGTACACCGCCACGGCCACGGTGTTGGACAGGTTCAGGCTGCGGCAGCCTTCACGCATGGGCAGGCGCAGGCGCTGGTCGCTGCCCAGCGGGTCGAGCACCCCGGGCGGCAGGCCACGGCTTTCGGGGCCGAACAGAAAGGCGTCGCCGGGGGCGAAGGCCACGTCGTGAAACGGCCGCGAGCCCTTGGTGGTGAAGGCGAACAGGCGCGGGTTGCCCAGGCTCTCGAGGCAGCTGGGCAGGTCGCTGTGGCGCTTGAGGGTGGCGTACTCGTGGTAATCCAGGCCCGCACGGCGCAGGCGCTTGTCGTCCAGTTCGAAGCCGATCGGGTCGATCAGGTGCAGCTGGCAGCCGCTGTTGGCGCACAGCCGTATAATGTTGCCGGTATTCGGTGGAATTTCCGGTTGAAAAAGGATGACGTGAAACATGCACGGCTCCGAGCATAAAGATGACGAGCATTCTACCCCCGAACCGGACCCGCGTTCGAAACTGTGGCCGCGGGTGCTGTTCTCCATGGCCCTGTTCGGTATGCTGGTGGGCCTGATGATCGGCCGCCTCACCGCGCCTGAACCACGGGTACTGGAGCGAGTGGAGGTGGTGGCCGATGGCCTGAACCTGTGGTTCAACGAAGAGCCGCAACTGCATGGCGAGGAGGTCGAGGGCACGCTGGCGCTGGTGTTCCAGGCCAGCGGGCGGAGCCAGAAGGGTCAGTTGCAGTTGGCGGGCAAGCCCGTGAGCTGGCGCCTGCAGAACAGCGACCAGGGCCTGTTGCTGAGCCTGGTGGCGGCCCGGCCGCTGCGCGGCGACTGGGCCGGCGAGCCGGTGCAGGGCCGCTGGAGGGTGCAGGTGAAACTGCACGAATAAAAGAGGGGATTCCCCGGCCTGCCTGTACCAAGGTCCCCAAAACTGGGTTGTGCTTAGGTATATGCAGGGGGTGTGCCAAGTTGGCCTGGGGCAATGGAACCTGGGGTTTTGCTGGGTTTGATGCGGTTGTGAGGGGTGTTTTTGCCTTCAGGCGGTGCAGCGGGGGCAGGCATGGTGCAGCAATGGGGCAAGCTGTTCGCCGGCAAGGCCGGCTCCTACAGGTACGGCGGCGTTTGTAGGAGCCGGCCTTGCCGGCGAAGAGGCCCCTGAGTCATGCCTCGTCGTCGCCCTCGTCGTCCCCGCCGTCGACCTTCATGCCCAGTTCCTTGATCTTGCGCGTCAGGGTGTTGCGCCCCCAGCCCAGCAGCACCGCCGCATCGCGCCGCCGCCCGGCGGTGTGCTTGAGCGCCGTCTCGATCATGATCCGCTCGAAACTCGGCACTGCACTGTCCAGCAGGTTCGACTGGCCACGGCTCAGCGCCTGGTCGGCCCACTGGCGCAGCGCCTGCTCCCAATTGGTCACCGGCGCCGCGTCCTGCGGCAGGTTCAGCAGCTCCGGCGGCAAGTCGCCGATATGCACCTCGCGCCCCGAGGCCATCACAGTGATCCAGCGGCAGGTGTTCTCCAGCTGGCGCACGTTGCCCGGCCACGGCAGGTTGCGCATGAACTCCTCGGTCTCCGGCTTGAGCAGCTTGGGCTCCACCGACAGCTCCTGCGCCGCACGCCCCAGAAAGTGCCGGGCCAGGGTCGGGATGTCTTCGCGGCGGTCGGCCAGGCGCGGGATGTGGATGCGGATCACGTTCAGGCGGTGGAACAGGTCTTCACGGAACTTGCCGGCCTGCACCAGGGTTTCCAGGTTCTGGTGGGTGGCGGCAATGATGCGCACGTCCACCTTCACCGGCACATGCCCGCCCACCCGGTAGAACTCGCCATCGGCCAGCACGCGCAGCAGGCGGGTCTGGGTGTCGGCCGGCATGTCGCCGATCTCGTCGAGAAACAGCGTGCCGCCGTCGGCCTGCTCGAAACGCCCGCGGCGCAGGTTGGCCGCGCCGGTGAACGCGCCCTTTTCATGACCGAACAGCTCGGACTCCATCAGGTCCTTGGGGATCGCCGCCATGTTCAGCGCGATGAACGGCGAGGCGGCGCGCGGGCTGTGACGGTGCAGGGCGTGGGCCACCAACTCCTTGCCGGTGCCCGATTCGCCGTTGATCAGCACGGTGATGTTGGAATGGCTGAGCCTGCCGATGGCGCGAAACACCTCCTGCATGGCCGGCGCTTCGCCGATGATTTCCGGGGTGCGGGTCAGCGCCTGGGGCTCGGCCATGCCCTGCTGTTCCTGGGCGTGCTGGTTGGCGCGCTTGACCAGCGACACTGCCTCGTCCACGTCGAATGGCTTGGGCAGGTACTCGAACGCGCCGCCCTGGTACGAGGCCACGGCGCTGTCCAGGTCCGAGTGCGCGGTCATGATGATCACCGGCAGACGCGGGTGCTGCTCGCGGATCTGCGCCAGCAGGTCCAGGCCGCTGGCACCGGGCATGCGAATGTCGGAGATGATCACGTCCGGCTGCTGGCGGGCCAGGCGGCTCATGACCCCATCGGCACTGTCGAAGCTCTGGGTGGTCATGCCTTCCTGTTGCAGGGCTTTTTCCAGGACCCAACGGATGGAGCGGTCGTCGTCGACGATCCAGACGGTTTCGCTTCGGCTCATGAAGAAGTGGCTCCTTGTTCCAGCGGCAGGAAGATCGAGAAGGTGGTGTGGCCAGGGTGGCTGTCACATTCGATCAGGCCCTGGTGCTGGCTGATGATGTTCTGGGTGATGGCCAGGCCCAGCCCGGTACCGTCCGGGCGACCGCTGACCATGGGATAGAAGAGGGTGTCCTGCAGTTCCGCGGGTATGCCCGGGCCGTTGTCGATGATTTCGATGCGCGCCACCAGGCGGTGGCGGGTGTGGCCGATGGTGAACTGGCGCATGGCGCGGCTGCGCAGGGTGATGCGGCCCAGGCGCAGCTCGTTCTGCCCGCTGATGGCCTGCATGGCGTTGCGCACGATGTTGAGCACGGCCTGGATCATCTGCTCGCGGTCCACCAGCACGTCGGGCAGGCTCGGGTCGTAGTCGCGCACCAGGGTGATGCCGCCCTGGCTTTCGGCCTCCACCAGGCTGCACACGCGCTCGAGCACTTCGTGGATGTTGGTCATGGCCAGCGACGGCAGTTTGTTGGAGCCGAGCATGCGGTCGACCAGGTTACGCAGGCGGTCGGCCTCTTCGATGATGACGTTGGTGTAGTCCTTGAGGCCGTTGTCGGGCAGTTCGCGGGCCAGCAGCTGCGCGGCGCCACGGATGCCGCCCAGCGGGTTCTTGATTTCGTGGGCCATGCCGCGCACCAGCATCTTGGTGGTTTCCTGCTTGGACAGCTGCGCCTCTTCCTTGGTGATGCGCAGCAGGCGGTCGCGCGGGTGCACTTCGAGCAGCAGCAGGGTGCGGCCGTGGTTGAGGATCGGGGTGACGGCGTAGTCGACGGTCAGGGTCTGGCCGGTGAGGGCGGTGAGCATGGCTTCGCGCTTGGTGAACGGGTGCGCGTGCTCCACGGCCTGGCGCAGCGAGTTGAGCGCTTCGGTCGATTCGGTGAACAGCTCGCTGATGAACTGCCCGTGGCTGCGCTGGCCGCTGATGGCCAGGAGCATTTCCGCTGCCGGGTTCATGTACTCCAGGCGCAATTCGGCATTGAGCAGAATGGTGGCAGTGGTCAGGTTGTCCAGTAGCAGTCGGTGCAGTGCATCGCTGATGGTCATGGGGCGTCGTTGACCTCTTTTGGCACAGTACCGCCCTGATCGGGGCCAGGGTGGCGCGCGCTGGTAATCGGCTGATGCCAGGAAAATGCAAGAACCAAACCAAGGCTCCGAAAAGAAGCGCAATTCCCTGAAACCGGGCCCTGGCTGCGCAAAAAATGACTGAGTTAACAGGTTGCAGGCTGTTTTTGAACCAAAATGGGCTGTTGGTGCAGGGGTAGCGCTGCCTTGTGCACCATTGTAGAGCACTGCTGACTTCATCGCGGGTCAAGCCCGCTCCCACTGGTTTGTGGCAGCGGGCTTGACCCGCGATGAAGTCAGCGCAAAAAAAAGGCCTCCCGAATGGGAGGCCTCTCTCGTTACGCCGCGTGAGCGAGCGTCACTGGCTTAGCAGCTGTAGTACAGCTCGTATTCCAGTGGGTGTACGAAGGTGCGCACCTTGATTTCTTCTTCGCTTTTCAGGGCGATGTAGGCATCGATGAACTCGTCGGAGAACACGCCGCCCTTGGTCAGGAACGCACGGCCCTTGTCCAGCTCTTCCAGGGCTTCCTTCAGGCTGCCACAGACCTGCGGGATCTCTTTGGCCTCTTCAGGCGGCAGGTCGTACAGGTTCTTGTCGGCGGCATCGCCTGGGTGGATCTTGTTCTGGATGCCGTCCAGGCCGGCCATCAGCAGCGCAGCGAAGGCCAGGTACGGGTTGGCCGCCGGGTCCGGGAAGCGCGCTTCGATACGGCGGGCCTTGGGGCTCGACACGTAAGGAATGCGGATCGAGGCAGAACGGTTGCGTGCCGAGTAGGCCAGCATGACCGGGGCTTCGAAGCCCGGGACCAGACGCTTGTAGGAGTTGGTCGACGGGTTGGTGAAGCCGTTCAGGGCCTTGCCGTGCTTGATGATGCCGCCGATGAAGTACAGGGCGGTATCGGACAGGCCGGCATAGCCTTCGCCGGCGAAGGTGTTCTTGCCGTCTTTCCAGATCGACATGTGCACGTGCATGCCCGAGCCGTTGTCGCCGTACAGCGGTTTTGGCATGAAGGTAGCGGTGCGGCCATAGGCGTCGGCAACGTTGTGCACGACGTATTTCAGGGTCTGAACTTCGTCAGCTTTTTTCACCAGGGTGTTGAACTTGACGCCGATTTCGTTCTGACCGGCAGTCGCCACTTCGTGGTGGTGCACTTCGACGACCTGGCCCATTTCTTCCAGTGCGTTGCACATGGCAGTACGGATCTCGTGGTCGTGGTCGAACGGCGGAACCGGGAAGTAGCCGCCCTTGACGCCTGGACGGTGGCCCTTGTTGCCACCTTCCACGTCCTGGTCGGACATCCACGAGCCCTGCTCGGAGTAGATCTTGAACATCGAGCCCGAAATGTCGGACTTGAACTTCACTTCGTCGAAGATGAAGAACTCAGGCTCAGGGCCTGCGAATACGGTGTCGCCGATGCCGGTGGAGCGCAGGAACTCTTCGGCCTGCTTGGCGATGGCGCGCGGGTCGCGGTCGTAGCCTTGCATGGTCGACGGTTCGATGATGTCGCAGACCAGGATCAGGGTCGGCTCTTCGGTGAACGGGTCGAGCACGGCGGTGGAGTCGTCCGGCATCAGGATCATGTCGGAGGCTTCGATGCCTTTCCAGCCAGCGATGGAGGAACCGTCGAACATCTTGCCGGCTTCGAAGAAGTCGTCTTCCAGCGCGTCACGGGCTGGCATGGTGACGTGGTGCTGGGTGCCCTTGGTGTCAGTGAAGCGCAGATCAATCCATTTAACGTCATGATCTTTGATGAGTTGAACCGACTTCGACATGGTGTCCTCCGGGTGGGGTAGAGCGTGCCTGTGCAGCCCTTGTAATTTGGGTGATGCCGGGCGCGAATAGTCGGCCAAGGCAACCTGCCTCACAAGGGAGCAAATTGCATGCCAGTGCCCCGAGTTGGGTTTTTCGCCCCATTCTCACGCGTTTACGGGTGCCAACGGCGCCTCAGGGGTTTTTCCTGCACCCTTAGGAGGCGTTTTTTCGTTTGAGTGACCCAAAATGGTGCACGTGAAACCTTCTGTACAAAAGTTGCTCAAAGCTTGAGCGAATTCCGCTATAATCCGCGCCCCTTCTTTTTCGGCTGGCCACGCGCGCGCTGTTTTCATGAAACTAATCGTCAAAGTCTTTCCAGAGATCACCATCAAGAGCCGCCCGGTTCGAAAGCGCTTCATCCGTCAACTGGGCCGCAACATCCGCACCGTGCTCAAGGACCTGGATCCTGCGCTCGCGGTCGATGGTGTCTGGGACAATCTGGAGGTGGTCACCCGCCTGGACGACGAGAAGGTGCTGCGCGAAATGACCGAGCGCCTGAGCTGCATGCCGGGCATCGCGCATTTCCTCCAGGTCGATGAGTACCCGCTGGGCGACTTCGACGATATCGTCGCCAAGTGCAAGACGCATTTCGGCCACCTGCTGGCCGGCAAGCACTTTGCCGTGCGCTGCAAGCGCGGCGGCCACCATGATTTCAGCTCGATGGACGTCGACCGCTATGTCGGCAGCCAGCTGCGCCAGCAGTGCGGCGCCGCCGGCATCGACCTGCGCAACCCCGAAGTGGAAGTGCGCATCGAGATCCGCGACAAGCGCCTGTACGTGATCCACAACCAGCACAAGGGCATCGGCGGCTACCCGCTGGGCGCGCTGGAGCAGACCCTGGTGCTGATGTCCGGCGGCTTCGACTCCACCGTGGCGGCCTACCAGATGATGCGCCGCGGCCTGATGACCCACTTCTGCTTCTTCAAC
The DNA here is from genome assembly GCF_017848315.1 of Pseudomonas palmensis. GTDB lineage: Bacteria > Pseudomonadota > Gammaproteobacteria > Pseudomonadales > Pseudomonadaceae > Aquipseudomonas > Aquipseudomonas palmensis. Next base: position 249,832 of record NZ_JAFKEC010000001.1, on the reverse strand, counting down.
CTGGGCGGCCGTGCCCACGAGCTGGGCGTGATGGAAGTCGCGCACTACCTGTGGAAGAAGTACGGCAGCAGCCAGCGCGTGCTGTTCGTCAGCGTGCCGTTCGAAGAGGTGGTGGGCGAGATCCTCGGCAAGGTCGACAACAGCTACATGGGCGTGACCCTCAAGCGCATGATGCTGCGCGCCGCCACCAACATCGCCGACCGCCTGCAGATCGACGCGCTGGTCACCGGCGAGGCGATTTCCCAGGTGTCCAGCCAGACATTGCCCAACCTGGCGGTGATCGACTCGGCCACCGAGAAGCTGGTGCTGCGCCCGCTGCTGGCCAGCCACAAGCAGGACATCATCGACCAGGCCAATGAAATCGGCACCGCCGAGTTCGCCAAGCACATGCCCGAGTACTGCGGCGTGATCTCGGTGAACCCGACCACCTGTGCCAAGCGTCACCGCGTCGACCATGAAGAGAAGCAGTTCGACATGGCCGTGCTCGAGCGCGCCCTGGAACGCGCCCGCCTGGTGTCCATCGACCACGTGATCGATGAACTGGGCCAGGATATCCAGATCGAAGAAGTCAGCCAGGCGCTGGCCGGGCAGGTGGTGATCGACATTCGTCACCCCGACGCCCAGGAAGACCAGCCTCTGGAACTGGACGGCATCGAGGTCAAGGCCTTGCCGTTCTACGCCCTCAACAGTCGCTTCAAGGAGCTGGACCCCACGCGCCAGTACTTGCTGTATTGCGACAAGGGAGTGATGAGTCGCCTGCATGCCCACCATCTACTGAGTGAGGGGCATGCCAATGTGCGCGTTTATCGTCCGACATAAGATGCCGGGGTTGTATGGCGGCAGTATCCGCCATCGCCCTCCCGACCGACGAGCCCGTTGAGCGCCGTTCATTCACATTCGCCGCCTAGACTGGGCGGCAACCCGAATCCTCTGATCGAGATACACAAGTGATCGAAAATCTACGCAACATCGCCATCATCGCCCACGTTGACCATGGCAAGACCACCCTGGTAGACAAACTGCTGCGTCAGTCCGGCACCCTGGAGCGCAACGAGCTCAACGACGAGCGCGTGATGGACTCCAACGACCAGGAAAAAGAGCGCGGCATTACCATTCTGGCGAAAAACACCGCCATCAACTGGAACGGCTACCACATCAACATCGTGGACACCCCGGGCCACGCCGACTTCGGTGGTGAAGTAGAGCGCGTGATGTCGATGGTCGACTCCGTGCTGCTGCTGGTTGACGCCCAGGACGGCCCTATGCCGCAAACCCGTTTCGTGACCAAGAAGGCTTTCGAAGCCGGCCTGCGTCCGATCGTGGTGATCAACAAGGTCGACCGTCCGGGCGCGCGTCCTGACTGGGTTCTGGACCAGATCTTCGACCTGTTCGACAACCTGGGTGCCACCGACGAACAGCTGGACTTCAAGGTCGTCTACGCCTCGGCCCTGAACGGCATTGCCGGTCTGGACCACACCGAAATGGCCGAAGACATGACCCCGCTGTACCAGTCGATCGTCGACAACGTGCCAGCGCCAAGCGTCGACCGCGACGGTCCGTTCCAGATGCAGATCTCGGCACTGGACTACAACAGCTTCCTGGGCGTGATCGGTGTTGGCCGCATCGCCCGTGGTCGCGTCAAGCCGAACACCCCGGTTGTGGCCATCGACGTTGACGGCAAGCGCCGCAACGGTCGTATCCTCAAGCTGATGGGTCACCACGGCCTGCACCGCGTCGACGTCGAAGAAGCCCAGGCTGGCGACATCGTCTGCATCAGCGGTTTCGACGAGCTGTTCATCTCCGACACCCTGTGCTCCCCGGACGCAGTCGAGGCGATGAAGCCGCTGACCGTCGACGAGCCGACCGTTTCGATGACCTTCCAGGTCAACGACTCGCCGTTCTGCGGTAAGGAAGGCAAGTTCGTCACCAGCCGCAACATCAAGGAGCGTCTGGACAAGGAGCTGCTGTACAACGTTGCACTGCGCGTTGAAGAAGGCGACTCGGCCGACAAGTTCAAGGTATCGGGCCGTGGTGAGCTGCACCTGTCGGTACTGATCGAAACCATGCGTCGCGAAGGCTTCGAAATGGGTGTTGGTCGTCCGGAAGTGATCATCCGCGAAGTCGACGGTGCCAAGCACGAGCCGTTCGAGAACGTCACCATCGACATCCCTGAAGATTCGCAGGGCAAGGTCATGGAAGAAATGGGCCTGCGTAAAGGCGACCTGACCAACATGGTGCCGGATGGCAAGGGCCGTGTACGTCTGGAATACAACATTCCAGCCCGTGGTCTGATCGGTTTCCGCAACCAGTTCCTGACCCTGACCAACGGTGCAGGCATCCTGACCTCGATCTTCGATCGCTACGCGCCAATGAAGTCCGGCCACATGTCCGGCCGTCAGAACGGCGTACTGGTATCGGTAGAGACCGGCAAGGCGCTGACCTACTCGCTGGAAACCCTGCAGGCGCGCGGCAAGCTGTTCGTCGAGCACGGCCAGGAGATCTACAACGGTCAGATCGTCGGTCTGAACAGCCGTGACAACGACCTGGGCGTCAACCCTACCAAGGGCAAGAAGCTCGACAACATGCGTGCTTCGGGCAAAGACGAAACCATCGCTCTGGTACCACCTGTTCGCTTCACCCTGGAACAGGCCCTGGAATTCATCCAGGACGACGAGCTGTGCGAAGTCACGCCCAAGTCGATCCGTCTGCGCAAGAAGATCCTGGACGAAGGCGAGCGTACCCGCGCTGCCAAGAAAGCCAAGAACTGAGTTAGCTCAGGCTGAATGAAAACGCCCCCGGTCGAAAGGCCGGGGGCGTTTTTTGTTTGTGCAAGGCCTGAAACTTGCGCTGGCCGAATCGCGGGTCAAGCCCGCTCCCACAGGTAAATGCACAACCTTGTGGGAGCGGGCTTGACCCGCGATGCTTTTCAGCGGGCCACGGGCTTTGGCTTGTACGCGCAGTACCCCGGCCGCGGGCCGATCCTTGGGTGGTTGCGGCAGGTGTCGGGGCGCTTGTCGTAAATGGTGCAGAACCGCGTCTTGCGGTCCAGGTACAGGCAATCGTCGTTGCTCATGCGCTGCAAGGTGAAGATCCCGGACTTCTGGTTGAAGCGCTCGACGATCCCATCCTTCTGCAGGCGCTTGGCGATGTTCTTGGGCGGCTCGCCCCGTTCGAATTCGTCCACCACGCCAATGCGGATCAGATCCGTGAGCTTGACCTCCACCGGCAGGGTGCAGCAACTGGACATGCAGCCCCCGCACATGTGGCTGGAATACCTCTGCCAGGTATCCAGGCGGTCGAGTTCGGCGGCGGCAATCAGGGTCGGTTTCATCAGGTTCGGTTTTCAGATGGTCGGGTGGGCGCGCGATCATACCGGAGTTGGTCAAAATGTGAACAACCATTTGCCGGGTTCGTGCCAACCCGGTACCGCTTTTGCACAGAAACAAACGAACCCGCGCTACCGCGCCCGGTCGAACCGTCTAGGCTGAGAAATCCCCATCCGCATTCGTCAACTTGCCCGAGGACGTCGTATGTCTCAGGAACCACTCGCACGTGACGCACAGGTGGCTGCCTTTCGCACCGCTGTACTGGAAAAACTGACCTATGCCGTCGGCAAGGACCCCGAGCACGCCTTCGACCACGACTGGTTCGAGGCCATTGCCCTGGCCGCCCGCGACCACATGGTCGACCACTGGATGGACCACACGCGGCAGATCTACCGCAAGAGCCAGAAGCGCGTCTATTACCTCTCCCTCGAATTTCTCATCGGCCGCCTGCTGTACGACAGCCTGAGCAACCTCGGCCTGCTGGACATCGCCCGTGAAGCAATGACCGGGCTGGACGTGGACCTGGAGCGCATCCGCCTGCTCGAACCCGACGCGGCGCTGGGCAACGGCGGCCTCGGGCGCCTGGCGGCGTGCTTCATGGAGAGCATGTCGACCCTGGGCATTGCCGCCCACGGCTACGGTATCCGCTATGAGCACGGGCTGTTTCGCCAGGCCGTGGTCGACGGCTGGCAGCAGGAGCAGACCGAAAACTGGCTGGATTTCGGCAACCCCTGGGAGTTCGAGCGTGCCGAGGTGATCTACCCGATCAGTTTCGGCGGCAGCGTCGAGACCCGGCACGACGAATCCGGCCAGCCGCGCCAGGTGTGGTGGCCGGCCGAAACGGTGCGTGCGGTGGCCTACGACACGCCCGTGGTGGGCTGGCGTGGTGCCAGCGTCAATACCCTGCGCCTGTGGCGCGCACGGGCCCTGGAAGAGCTGCACCTGGAGCGTTTCAATGCCGGCGACCACCTGGGCGCGGTAGCCGAAGTGGCCCGTGCCGAGAGCATCTCGCGGGTACTGTACCCGGCCGACAGCACCGAGGCCGGCCAGGAGCTGCGCCTGCGCCAGGAGTACTTCTTCGTCTCGGCCTCGCTGCAGGACCTGCTGCGCCGCCACCTGAACATGAACCCCACGCTGCTCAACCTGCACGAAAAGGCCGCCATCCAGCTCAACGACACCCACCCCTCGATTGCCGTGGCCGAGCTGATGCGCCTGCTGGTGGACCAGCACGAACTGCCGTGGGACACCGCCTGGCAGCTCACCGTCGACACCCTGGCCTACACCAACCACACCCTGCTGCCCGAGGCGCTGGAAACCTGGTCGGTGGGGCTGATGGAGCGCATGCTGCCGCGCCACATGCAGATCATCTACCTGATCAACGCCTTTCATATCGACGCGCTGCGGGCCAAGGGCATCCATGACTTCGACGTGCTGCGCGCGGTGTCGCTGATCGAGGAGGACAACGGCCGGCGGGTGCGCATGGGCAACCTGGCGTTCCTCGGGTCGCACAGCGTCAACGGCGTGTCGGGGCTGCACACCAAGCTGATGCGCAGCACCGTGTTCGCCGAACTGCACAAGCTCTACCCCGAGCGGATCAACAACAAGACCAACGGCATCACCTTCCGCCGCTGGCTGTACCAGGCCAACCCGCCGCTCACCCGCATGCTGGTGGAGGCGCTGGGCCCCGAGGTGCTGGACGACCCCGAGAAGCACCTGCGGCGCCTCGAACCGTTCGCCGACAAGCCGGCGTTTCGCAAGGCCTTCGCCCAGCAGCGCCTGCACAGCAAGAAGGCCCTGGCCAACCTGATCCAGGAGCGCCTGGGCATCACGGTCGACCCCGAGGCGATGTTCGATGTGCAGGTCAAGCGCATCCACGAATACAAGCGCCAGTTGCTCAACCTGCTGCATACCGTGGCGCTGTACCAGGCGATCCGCGCCGAGCCGGGCACGCACTGGGCGCCGCGGGTGAAGATCTTTGCCGGCAAGGCCGCCGCCAGCTATCACCAGGCCAAACTGATCATCAAGCTGGCCAACGACATCGCCAGGGTGGTCAACAACGACCCGACCGTGCGCGGGCTGCTCAAGGTGGTGTTCCTGCCCAACTACAACGTGAGCCTGGCCGAGAGCATCATCCCGGCGGCGGACCTGTCCGAGCAGATCTCTACCGCCGGCTACGAGGCCTCGGGCACCAGCAACATGAAGTTCGGCCTCAATGGCGCGCTGACCATCGGCACCCTGGACGGCGCCAACGTCGAGATGTGCGAGCAGGTGGGGGCCGAGCACATGTTCATCTTCGGCCTGACCTCCCAGCAGGTGGAGGCGCGCAAGCGCAGCGGCGATTTCGGTGCCAGCTCCGCCATCGGCGCCTCGTACCGGCTCAACGACGTGCTCCAGGCGATCCGCGGCGGGGTGTTCTCGCCGGACGACCCGGCGCGCTACGTGGGGCTGATCGATTCACTGGTGCCGTATGACCGCTTCCTGGTGTGCGCCGACTTCGATGCCTACTGGGAGGCCCAGCGCCGCGTCGAGGAGCTGTGGCACGACCCCCAGCAGTGGTGGCGCTCGGCCGTGCTCAATACCGCGCGCATGGGCTGGTTCTCGTCGGACCGCACCATTCGCGAATACGCCGGGGAGATCTGGAACGCGCTGGAGTAGGCGCCTGGCATCGGGCCCGGGGGCGTGAACCTTCGGGCCGATGTGTCGTCTGATCGGGCGAGCATGTCCTATTGCTCGCTAGCGCTTCACTCTCCCTGTAAACTGCGTGGGTTTTTTCTACCCCATCCTCCGGAGCCTTACATGTCCCGCGTTACCCTGAGTCGCTATCTGATTGAGCAGACCCGCAGCAACAGCACCCCTGCCGATCTGCGCTTCCTTATCGAAGTGGTGGCGCGTGCGTGCAAGGAAATCAGCCACAACGTGTCCAAGGGCGCCCTTGGCGGTGTGCTGGGCAGCATGGGCACTGAAAACGTGCAGGGCGAAGTCCAGAAGAAACTGGACGTGATTTCCAACGACATCCTGCTCGAAGCCAACGAGTGGGGCGGCCACCTGGCCGGCATGGCGTCCGAAGAGATGGACAATGCCTACCAGATCCCGGGCAAGTACCCCAAGGGTGCCTACCTGCTGGTATTCGACCCGCTGGACGGTTCGTCGAACATCGACGTCAACGTCTCGGTCGGCACCATCTTCTCGGTACTGCGCTGCCCCAACGAGTACCTGAGCCAGAACGAAAGCCTCAACGAACAGGCCTTCCTGCAGCCGGGCACCAAGCAGGTGGCCGCCGGTTACGCGATCTACGGCCCGCAGACCATGCTGATCCTGACCCTGGGCAACGGCGTCAAGGGCTTCACCCTGGACCGCGAGCTGGGCAGTTTCGTGCTGACCCACGAGAACATCCAGGTGCCGGAAACCACCGCCGAGTTCGCCATCAACATGTCCAACCAGCGCCATTGGGAAGCCCCGGTGACCCGCTATGTGGGCGAACTGCTGGCTGGCGAGACCGGCCCGCTGAAAAAGAACTACAACATGCGCTGGATCGCCTCGATGGTTGCCGACGTGCACCGCATCCTGACCCGTGGCGGCCTGTTCATGTACCCGCGCGATGCGCGCGAGCCATCCAAGCCGGGCAAGCTGCGCCTGATGTACGAAGCCAACCCGATGTCGTTCATCATCGAACAGGCCGGCGGTGCTTCCACCGACGGTCGCCAGCGCATCCTCGACATCCAGCCCGAGAGCCTGCACCAGCGTGTGGCGGTGTTCCTGGGTTCGAAGCAGGAAGTCGAGCGCGTCACCGGTTATCACCAGGAGTAAATCATGCTCGCACCTTGGCAGCCGTTGCTGGAGTGGTGGTTCGGCTGGGGCACCAGCCCCCAGGCCGTGGCTGACGAGAAGAGTACGCTGTGGTTCGGCAAGCACCACGACGACGAGGCGCGCGAGCGCTTCGGCGAGCTGGCCGCGCAGGCGCTGGCCGGCGAGCTGGACGAATGGCTGGCAAGCCCCCAGGGCTGGCTGGGCCTGGTGCTGCTGCTGGACCAGCTGCCCCGCATGATCCACCGCGACACGCAGCACGCCTTCGATGGCGACCGGCGTGCGCAGGTGCTGGTGATGCAGGGCCTGGACAAGGCCTGGGACTACCAGCTGCTGCCGATCCAGCGGGTGTTCATCCTGCTGGTGCTGGAGCATGCCGAGGTGCTGGACTGGCAGAACATCAGCATCGAGCGCTATCAGTTGCTGCTGGATGCGCAGCCGGACAGTGACCGGCGCCTGTTCGAAGGTTTCCTGGACTATGCCGAGCAGCACCAGCGGGTGATTGCGCGGTTCGGCCGCTTCCCGCACCGCAACCTGGTGCTGGGGCGCCCGAGCACCGATGAAGAGATGGACTTTCTGCTGGAGCCGGGCTCGCGGTTCTGAGCTGAACCCAATCGCGGGTCAAGCCCGCTCCCACTAGGACTATCGCTGTCCTTGTGGGAGCGGGCTTGACCCGCGATTGTTTCACCCTAGATCCTGAAGCTGCCCACCAGCTGCTTCAACCTGTCCACCTGGCTCTGCAGGTCATTGCAGGCCCGCAGCGTCGCCTGCAAATTCTCCACCCCTTCCTGATTCAGCGTATTGATCTCGGTGATGTCGACATTGATCGATTCCACCACGGCCGTCTGCTCTTCGGTGGCGGTGGCCACCGACTGGTTCATCCCGTCGATTTCGCCAATGCGCACGGTCACGCTGCCCAGGCGCTCGCCGGCCTGGTTGGCAATGCCCACGCTGTGCTCGCTCTGGCGCTGACTCTCGGTCATGGTGCCTACCGCCACCTGTGCGCCGGCCTGCAACTGCTCGATGATCTTCTGCACCTGTTGCGCCGAGTCCTGGGTACGGTGGGCCAGATTGCGCACCTCGTCGGCCACCACCGCAAACCCGCGACCGGCCTCGCCGGCACGTGCCGCCTCGATGGCCGCGTTCAGTGCCAGCAGGTTGGTCTGCTGGGAAATGCCGCTGATCACCTCGAGAATCTGACCGATGTTCACCGTGTTGGCGTTGAGCGTCTCGATATGGGTGCTGGCGTCGCTGATCTTGCTCGACAGCTGGTTCATCACCGCAATGGTCTGGTCGACCACCTGCTGGCCGTCCTCGGCCAGGTTGCGTGCTTCGCTGGAGTGCTGTGAGGCAAGGGCGGCGTTGTGGGCGATCTCATGGGCGGCGGCGCCCAGCTGGTTGATCGCCGCCGCCACGCTGCTGGTGCGGCCCGACTGCTGGTCGGCATTGTGGATCGACGCGTTCGAGGCGCTGACCACGCGCAGGGCCACTTCATTGACCCGACCGGTGGCCGAGGACACTTCGCTGATCGAGTTGTGGATACGTTCCACGAAGCGGTTGAACGAGGAGCCCAGCGCGCCGAACTCGTCATGGGCATGAATGCGCAGGCGCCGGGTCAGGTCGCCTTCGCCTTCGGCGATATCGTGCATGGCGCGGCCCATCACATGCAGCGGCTCCATCAGGACGCGGATCAGCACGCCGAGCAAGGCGATGATGATCAACACGGCGATGGCCGTGGCCACGATGGCCGAGGTACGAAACTCGCCGAGCATGGCAAAGGCGTAGTCCTGGTCGACCACCATCGCTACGTACCAGTCGGCCGAAGGCACGCCGTTGACGCGGGTGAAGCTGATGAACTGCCGGCGCCCGTCCTGCTCGACTTCCTTGAGGCCGCTACCCGGCTGCGGCGTGCCCTGCGGGTAGGCATCGGCCAGGCGCTTGAGGGTCAGCGAGCTGTCCGGGTGGATCAGGATCTTGCCCTCGGCATTGACGATGAACGCCAGACCGTGGCCGTCGAAGTTCAGCGAGTTGATGATGCTGGTGATGGTGTCCAGGTCGGTGTCGGCACCGCTGACACCGATCAGGCGGCCAGCCTGCTGCACCGGGGTGGCAATGGTGATCACCAGCTTGCCCGAGGAGGCCGAGACGTAGGGTTCGGTAACGATGCTGCGCCCGGCCTCGCTGGCGCCCTTGTACCAGCCGCGTACCCGCGGGTCGTAGTCGGCGGCGCGGTTGCCCGTGGGCACCGATTGCATGCTGCCGTCCTGGCCGCCGAAGTAGGTCAGGGTGAAGTTGCTGGCATACACCGGCAACGCCATCAGCCGGTCCAGGCTCGGCTTGCCGGGGCCATCCACGGCCACCTGCTGGGCAAACGAATGCTGCAGCTGGATGCGGCTCTGCAGCCAGGTCTGGATGTTGCTGGTGGTAAGGCTGCCGAGCTCCTGCATCGTGGCCTCGGTGTTGCTGCGCAGCGACTGGCGCTGGCGGTAATCGTTGAACAGGATGAAACAGGTAAACGCCACCGCGACCACGAGGGCGGCGGCCAGCAGGATCTTGTGGCTGAACTTCAGGTTTTTGGTCATTGCGAGGTCTGTCTGCACAAGGCGGTCAACGGGGAGGGCGCGGCGAAACGTCGCAGCGCCCTCCTGTGTCGTCCGCGCCGGGCAAAAAATGAGGCGGATGTGCGACTAGTCGACAAATGGCAACGATAACCGTGCAGGTAAATGGGGTTGCCGGGAACCGGATAGGGGTTTTTGCTTCTAAGCTCGAGTCAGGCCCCGTGCTTGCACCCTCATGTTCAGGAGTGACCCCATGTCGTTGCGTTCCCTCGCCCTGTTGTCGTTGTGCGTGTTGCTGGCCGCATGCAGCAAGATCAACCAGGAAAATTATTCCAAGCTCCAGGCCGGCATGCCCAAGGCCGAGGTCGAGCGACTGCTGGGCAGCCCCACCGAGTGTTCCGGCGCGCTGGGCATGACCAGTTGTACCTGGGGCGACCAGAAAGCCTTCATCAGCGTGCAGTACGCCGCCGACAAGGTGCTGATGTACTCGGGGCAGGGTCTCAAATGAAACGCCTGCCCCTGCTGTTGAGCCTGTGCGCCGGCCTGCTGCTGACCGGTTGTGCGCATTCGCGCGACGACGGGCCGTTGCCGCCCAAGACCGTCGACAGCGTCGACCTCAAGCGTTACCAGGGCAAGTGGTTCGAGCTGGCGCGGTTGCCGATGTTCTTCCAGCGCAATTGCGCGCAGAGCGAAGCGCATTACAACCTCAAGCCGGACGGCACGGTGGGCGTGCTCAACCGCTGCATCACGCTCGAGGGCGAGTGGGAGGAGGCCAGTGGTACGGCGACGCCACAGGTGCAGGGCAAGACCGACAAGCTGTGGGTGGAGTTCGACAACTGGTTCTCGCGGTTGCTGCCGGGGGTGACGAAGGGCGATTACTGGGTGCTGTACGTGGACAAGGACTACCAGACGGCACTGGTGGGCAACCCGGACCGCAAGTACCTGTGGATACTGTCGCGCACGCCGACGATTCCGGCGTTGGAGCGCGAGAGCCTGCTGGCGCGGGCGCGTCAGCAGGGGTATGACACCACGCGGCTGATCTGGCGCGTCTCCGACCGCGATATCGCGCAAAAACGGTAACGGCCCTTTCGCCGGCAAGGCCGGCTCCTACAGGCGGTGTCGAACCTGTAGGAGCCGACCTTGCCGGCGAAGGCCGCGCTGCGGTTTGAGATCAGCCCAGCACTTCGCGAAGCACCCCGGCAAACGCCCGCGCGCTCACCTCATCACCCGCATGCCGCCCCTGCTTGACCACCCACTTGCCATTGACCATCACATCGCGCACCTGCCGGTCGCCGCCGGCAAACAGCCAGCGATTGAGAACCCCGTCCCCGCTCGCCGTGGCGATATACGGATCGGCCCCATCCAGCACGATCCAGTCGGCCCGCCTGCCCACCGCCAGTTCGCCAACCGGCTGCCCCAGCGCCTGCGCACCACCGGCCAGGGCCGCATCGAACAGGGTGCGCCCCACCATCGGCTGATCGGCCCCATGCAACCGGTTGCGCCGCTGGTCGCGCAGGCGTTGGCCATACTCGAGCCAGCGCAATTCCTCCACCACGCTCAGCGACACATGGCTGTCCGAGCCGATGCCCATGTGCCCGCCCTGGGCCAGGTAGTCGACCGCAGGGAAGATGCCGTCGCCCAGGTTGGCCTCGGTGGTCAGGCACAGGCCGGCCACCGCCTTGCTGCGCGCCATGGCGCTGACTTCGTCGGGCTCGGCGTGGGTGGCGTGCACCAGGCACCAGCGCTGGTCGACATCGACGTTTTCATACAGCCACTGCAACGGCCGGCGGCCACTCCAGGCCAGGCAGTCGTCGACTTCCTTCTGCTGTTCGGCAATGTGGATATGCACCGGGCAGGCCTTGTCACCGGCAGCCATGACCTGGGCGATCTGCTGCGGGGTGACCGCGCGCAGGGAGTGAAAGCACAGCCCCAGGCGCTGCGCCGGTTGCTGGGCGAGCAGCGGCGCCAGTTGCGTGTGCAGGTGCAGGTACTGCTCGGTGCCGTTGATGAAGCGACGTTGCCCATCATTGGGCGCCTGCCCGCCGAAACCCGAGTGGCTGTACAGCACCGGCAGCAGGGTCAGGCCGATGCCGGTGTCGGCGGCGGCCTGGCTGATGCGCAGCGACAGTTCGGCCGGGTCGGCATAGGCCTTGCCCTGGGCGTCATGGTGCACGTAATGGAATTCGGCCACCGAGGTGTAGCCGGCCTTGAGCATCTCGATGTACAGCTGGCGCGCGATGATGCCCAGTTGCTCGGGGCTGATCCGGCCCACCAGCCGGTACATCAGCTCGCGCCAGGTCCAGAAGCTGTCGTTGGGGTTGCCGGCCACTTCCGCCAGGCCGGCCATGGCGCGCTGGAAGGCGTGCGAGTGCAGGTTCGGCATTCCCGGCAGCAACGGCCCGGCCAGGCGCTCGGCGCCATCTGCCGAGGCGCCTGGCTGTACGCAGTTCAACAGGCCGTCGGGGCCTGTCTCGATTCGCACGTTTTCTGCCCAGCCTGTAGGCAACAAAGCACGTTCGGCAAAGAACACGGACATCGGTACGCCACCCTTTTCTGGTTATTTGTATATACATATACAGACGTTTGCCTGCCCGGTAAACTGCGGCACTCTACCGGTCATACTCATCACCAAGGATTTTTGCCGTGTCGACACCTCCTGTCTCCGCGTTGGTTGCCCACATGGGCGAGGGCCCGGCGCCGCTGTATGCGCGGGTCAAGCAGATGATCGCCCAGCAGATCCAGAACGGCAGCTGGCCGCCGCATCACCGCGTACCGTCCGAGAGCGAACTGGTCACCGAGCTGGGCTTCAGCCGCATGACCATCAACCGCGCCTTGCGCGAGCTGACCGCCGAAGGCCTGCTGGTGCGCATGCAGGGCGTCGGCACCTTCGTCGCCGAGCCCAAGAGCCGCTCGGCGCTGTTCGAGGTCAACAACATCGCCGACGAGATCGCCGCGCGCGGCCACCAGCACAGCTGCAAGGTGATCACCCTGACCGAAGAGGCGGCAGGCTCGGAGCGGGCGCTGGCGCTGGACATGCGCGAAGGGCAGCGGGTGTTCCATTCGCTGATCGTGCACTACGAAAACGGCATCCCGGTGCAGATCGAGGACCGCTTCGTCAACGCCCAGGTCGCCCCGGACTACCTCAAGCAGGACTTCACCCGCCAGACCCCCTACGCCTACCTGTCCCAGGTGGCGCCGCTGACCGAAGGCGAGCACGTGGTCGAGGCGATCCTGGCCGAACCCGAGGAATGCCGCCTGCTGCAGATCGAGCCGGGCGAGCCGTGCCTGCTGATCCGCCGGCGCACCTGGTCGGGTCGCCAGCCGGTCACGGCGGCGCGCCTGATTCACCCCGGTTCCCGTCACCGCCTGGAAGGACGCTTCAGCAAATGAGTTCGTTGACCCTGTTACGTGCCGCCGACTACCCGCGCATGCCGTGGAAGAACGGCGGCGGCAGTACCGAAGAGATCACCCGCGATGGCGGGGCCGGCCTGGAGGGCTTTGGCTGGCGCCTGTCGATTGCCGACATCGCCGAGTCGGGCGGGTTCTCCAGCTTTGCCGGGTATCAGCGCGTGATCAGCGTGCTGCAGGGCGATGGCATGCGCCTGATGGTGGATGGCCAGGCCAGCCGCGAGCTGCTGGCGTTCGATGCCTTCGCCTTCAGCGGCGAAAGTGCAGTGAGCTGCAACCTGCTGGGCGGACCGATTCGCGACTTCAACCTGATCTACGCGCCGCAGCGGTTTGCCGCGCGGCTGCAGTGGCTGCCGGGTGAAAGCCGGGTGTACAGCTCGGCCCAGACGCTGCTGGTGTTCGCGGCGCACGAGCGGGTGCGGGTCAAGGTCGCAGGGCATGCCGAGCAGTGGCTGGGTCGCTATGACTGCCTGCGGCTGGACGGCAACCACGGGTTGCTGGAGTTCGAGGTCAGTGGGCAGATCTGCCTGATCGAGCTGACCGAACGTTAAGGGCTTCGCCAGCAAGGCTGGCTCCTGCAGGTTCCATTCTTTTTTTGCGTGTGGGAGCCGGCCTTGCCGGCGAAGCGGACGACACTGTTTTTGGTTGCCTGTACTTGTACATACAAGTAAATATATGTTTGTATTGCATCCATGGCAGTGCCATCCCGAATTCGCCTTTCGCTCGAGGAGCCCTTACGTGACGAACAAGCACAATAAATTCCGTGACGTCGAAATTCGCGCCCCGCGCGGCACCCAGCTCACCGCCAAGAGCTGGCTGACCGAAGCGCCGCTGCGCATGCTGATGAACAACCTCGACCCGCAAGTTGCCGAGAACCCCAAGGAGCTGGTGGTGTACGGCGGCATCGGCCGCGCCGCGCGCAACTGGGAGTGCTACGACAAGATCGTCGAGAGCCTCACCCACCTGAATGACGACGAGACCCTGCTGGTGCAATCCGGCAAGCCGGTCGGCGTGTTCAAGACCCACAGCAACGCCCCGCGCGTACTGATCGCCAACTCCAACCTGGTGCCGCACTGGGCCAACTGGGAACATTTCAACGAACTCGATGCCAAGGGCCTGGCCATGTACGGCCAGATGACCGCCGGCAGCTGGATCTACATCGGCAGCCAGGGCATCGTGCAGGGCACCTACGAAACCTTCGTCGAAGCCGGCCGCCAGCACTACAACGGCAGCCTCAAGGGCAAGTGGGTGCTCACCGCGGGCCTGGGCGGCATGGGCGGCGCGCAGCCACTGGCCGCGACCCTGGCCGGCGCCTGCTCGCTGAACATCGAATGCCAGCAGAGCCGCATCGACTTCCGCCTGAGCAGCCGCTACGTGGATGAACAGGCCACCGACCTGGACGACGCCCTGGCGCGCATCGCCAGATACACGGGCGAAGGCAAGGCCATCTCCATCGCCCTGCTGGGCAATGCCGCCGAAATCCTGCCCGAGCTGGTCAAGCGCGGCGTGCGCCCCGACATGGTCACCGACCAGACCAGCGCCCACGACCCGCTCAATGGCTATCTGCCGGCCGGCTGGACCTGGGAGCAGTACCGCGACCGCGCGCAGACCGAACCGGCGGCGGTGGTCAAGGCTGCCAGGCAGTCGATGGCCGTGCACGTGCAGGCCATGCTCGACTTCCAGAAGCAGGGCATCCCGACCTTCGACTACGGCAACAACATTCGTCAGATGGCCAAGGAAGAGGGTGTGACCAACGCCTTCGACTTCCCCGGCTTCGTACCTGCCTATATCCGCCCGCTGTTCTGCCGCGGCGTGGGCCCGTTCCGCTGGGCCGCGCTGTCGGGCGACGCCCAGGACATCTACAAGACCGACGCCAAGGTCAAGGAGCTGATCCCCGACGACGCGCACCTGCACAACTGGCTGGACATGGCCCGCGAGCGCATCAGCTTCCAGGGCCTGCCGGCACGTATCTGCTGGGTCGGCCTGGGCCTGCGCGCCAAGCTGGGCCTGGCGTTCAACGAAATGGTGCGCAGCGGCGAGCTGTCGGCACCGATCGTGATCGGCCGCGACCACCTGGACTCCGGCTCCGTCTCCAGCCCCAACCGTGAAACCGAAGCCATGCAGGACGGCTCCGACGCCGTGTCCGACTGGCCGCTGCTCAATGCCCTGCTCAACACCGCCAGCGGCGCGACCTGGGTCTCCCTGCACCACGGCGGCGGGGTGGGCATGGGCTTCTCGCAGCACTCGGGCATGGTCATCGTGTGCGACGGCACCGACGAAGCCGCCGAGCGTATTGCCCGCGTCCTGCACAACGACCCGGCCACCGGCGTGATGCGCCATGCCGATGCCGGTTATCAGATCGCCATCGACTGTGCGAAAGAGCAGGGTCTGAACCTGCCGATGATCACGCGCTGAGCGGCGCCCTGGTCGATACTGAATTCATGACGGGCGTGAACGCCTTTCGAGACGGAGCAATAACGTGACCCAACTGACCCTGAAGCCTGGCACCCTGACCTTGGCTCAGCTGCGTGCGATCTACCAGCAACCGCTGACCCTGCAACTGGACGCCAGCGCCGATAAGCAGATCGAAGACAGCGTGGCCTGCGTCGAGCAGATCCTTGCCGAGGACCGCACCGCCTACGGCATCAATACCGGTTTCGGCCTGCTGGCCTCGACCCGCATCGCCAGCCACGACCTGGAGAACCTGCAGCGCTCGCTGGTGCTGTCCCACGCCGCCGGCGTCGGCGCGCCGCTGGACGACGCCCTGGTGCGCCTGATCATGGTGCTCAAGGTCAACAGCCTGAGCCGTGGTTTTTCCGGCATCCGGCGCAAGGTGATCGACGCGCTGATCGCCCTGATCAACGCCGAGGTCTACCCGCACATTCCGCTCAAGGGCTCGGTGGGCGCCTCCGGCGACCTCGCACCGCTGGCGCACATGTCGCTGGTGCTGCTGGGCGAAGGCAAGGCCCGCCACAAGGGCCAATGGCTGCCGGCCACCGAAGCGCTGGCGGTGGCCGGCCTCGAGCCGCTGACCCTGGCTGCCAAGGAGGGCCTGGCCCTGCTCAACGGCACCCAGGCGTCCACCGCCTATGCGCTGCGCGGGCTGTTCGAAGGCGAAGACCTGTTCGCTGCCGCCGTTGCTTGCGGCAGCCTCACCGTCGAAGCGGTGCTGGGCTCGCGCTCGCCCTTCGATGACCGCATTCATCAGGCCCGCGGCCAGCGTGGCCAGATCGACTCGGCCGCCTGCTACCGCGACCTGCTGGGCGACGGCAGCGAAGTGTCGGCCTCGCACCAGAACTGCGGCAAGGTGCAGGACCCGTACTCCCTGCGTTGCCAGCCACAGGTGATGGGCGCCTGCCTGACCCAGTTGCGCCAGGCCGCCGAGGTACTGGTGGTGGAGGCCAACGCGGTGTCCGACAACCCGCTGGTATTCGCCAAGGAGGGTGACGTGATCTCCGGTGGCAACTTCCACGCCGAGCCGGTGGCCATGGCCGCCGACAACATGGCCCTGGCCATCGCCGAAATCGGTTCGCTGAGCGAGCGGCGCATCTCGCTGATGATGGACAAGCACATGTCGCAGTTGCCGCCGTTCCTGGTGGCCAATGGCGGGGTCAACTCCGGCTTCATGATCGCCCAGGTCACCGCCGCCGCGCTGGCCAGCGAGAACAAGGCGCTGGCGCACCCGCACAGCGTCGACAGCATTCCCACCTCGGCCAACCAGGAAGACCACGTGTCGATGGCCCCGGCCGCCGGCAAGCGCCTGTGGGAAATGGCCGAGAACACCCGCGGTGTGCTGGCCGTGGAATGGCTGGCCGCCTGCCAGGGCCTGGACCTGCGCACCGGCCTCAAGACCTCGCCCAAGCTGGAGCAGGCGCGCCAGGCCCTGCGCGGCCAGGTCGCGCACTACGACAAGGACCGTTTCTTCGCCCCCGACATCGAGGCGGCCATCGCCCTGCTGGCCGCGGGCACGCTGACCGGCCTGCTGCCGGCCAAGGTGCTGCCCAGCCTCTGACGCCACCGGCTGGCCGTGCAGGCCAGCCGTCTGCCGCGCGAACCCTGGCGGGTTCGCGCTGCTTTTCGCCTACAAAAAAAACAGGAACGCGAAATGCAATCTCAAGCACAAGGTCTCAAGCGCGGGCTTACGGCCCGGCACATTCGATTCATGGCACTGGGCTCGGCCATCGGCACCGGGCTGTTCTACGGTTCGGCCGCGGCCATCCAGATGGCCGGCCCGGCGGTGTTGCTGGCCTACCTGATCGGCGGCGCGGCGGTGTTCATGGTGATGCGTGCACTGGGTGAAATGGCCGTGCACAACCCGGTGTCCGGCTCGTTCGGAAAGTACGCCAGCACCTACCTGGGGCCCATGGCCGGCTTCGTGCTGGGCTGGACCTACGCCTTTGAAATGATCATCGTGTGCCTGGCCGACGTCACGGCCTTCGGCATCTACATGGGCTTCTGGTTTCCCGAGGTGGCGCGCTGGGTGTGGGTGCTGGGCATCGTGTTCCTGATCGGCGGGCTCAACCTGTGCAACGTCAAGGTGTTCGGCGAGATGGAGTTCTGGCTGTCGCTGCTCAAGGTCGGCGCGATCGTGGCGATGATCCTGGCCGGTTTCGGCATCATGGCCTTCGGCCTGGCCAATGCCGAGGCGGGCAACACGGTGGGCATCGGCAACCTGTTCGATCACGGCGGTTTCATGCCCAACGGTGTCGGCGGCCTGATCGCCTCGTTCGCGGTGGTGATGTTCGCCTTCGGCGGCATCGAGATCATCGGTATCACTGCCGGTGAAGCCAAGGACCCGCAGCGCGTGATCCCCAAGGCGATCAACGCCGTGCCGCTGCGCATCCTGCTGTTCTATGTGCTCACCCTGTTCGTGCTGATGTGCCTGTACCCCTGGCCGCAGATCGGCAGCCAGGGCAGCCCGTTCGTGCAGATCTTCAGCAACCTGGGGATCGGTTCGGCGGCCACGGTGCTCAACATCGTGGTGATCTCGGCGGCGGTGTCGGCCATCAACAGCGATATCTTCGGTGCCGGGCGCATGATGTACGGCCTGGCCGAGCAGGGCCACGCGCCCAAGGGCTTCTCGAAGATCTCGCGCCACGGCGTGCCGTGGATGACCGTGCTGGTGATGGGCGCTGCGCTGCTCGGTGGCGTGGTGCTCAACTACCTGATTCCGGAAAACGTGTTCCTGCTGATCGCCTCCATTGCCACCTTTGCTACGGTATGGGTGTGGCTGATGATCCTGGTGACCCAGGTGGCCATGCGCCGCAGCATGAGCCGCGAAGAGGTCGCGCAACTGAAGTTCCCGGTACCGTTCTGGCCGTATGGGCCGGCCGCAGCCATCGCCTTCATGCTGTTCGTGTTCGGCGTGCTGGGCTACTTCCCCGACACCCAGGCGGCGTTGATCGTCGGCGTGGTGTGGGTGGTGTTCCTGGTGGCCGCCTACTGGCTGTGGTGCAAGCCGCGTGGCACGGTCACGCAGCCGGTGTCGACGCCTCAATAGTTACGGAGACTGTGCATGAAAACCCTCTGGCAGCACTGCCATGTGGCAAGCATGGCGCACGGCGCCTACTCGATCATCGAGGACGCGGCCATTGTCACCTGCGCCGGGCGCATCGAATGGATCGGCCCGCGCCAGGCGCTGGCAGACCCGGTGCCTGACAGCACGGTCGACCTGGGCGGCGCCTGGGTCACCCCCGGGCTGATCGACTGCCACACCCACGCGGTGTTCGGCGGCAACCGCAGCGGCGAGTTCGAACAGCGCCTGCAGGGCGTGAGCTACGCCGAGATCGCCGCCCAGGGGGGTGGCATCGCCAGCACCGTGCGCGCCACCCGCGCCGCCAGCGAAGACGAGCTGTATGCCAGCGCCCTGCGCCGGGTGCAGGCCCTGATGCGCGATGGTGTGACCACCCTGGAGATCAAGTCCGGCTACGGCCTGGACCTGGACAACGAGCGCAAGATGCTCAAGGTGGCGCGCCGGCTCGGCGAAACGCTGCCGCTGACCGTGCGCAGCACCTGCCTGGCGGCGCATGCCTTGCCGCCCGAGTACGCCGAGCGCGCCGACGACTACATCACTCACATCTGCGAGCAGATGCTTCCGGCGCTGGCTGGCGAAGGGCTGGTGGACGCGGTGGATGCGTTCTGCGAACACCTGGCGTTTTCGCCGGCGCAGGTCGAGCGGGTGTTTCTCAAGGCCCGCGAGTTGGGCCTGCCGGTCAAGCTGCATGCCGAGCAGCTGTCGTCGCTGCACGGTTCGAGCCTGGCGGCGCGCTACCAGGCACTGTCGGCCGATCACCTGGAGTTCATGGACGAGGCCGATGCCATCGCCATGGCCCAGGCCGGTACGGTGGCGGTGCTGCTGCCGGGGGCGTTCTACTTCTTGCGCGAAACCCAGCTGCCGCCGATGGACGCGCTGCGCAGGCACGGCGTGAAGATCGCGATTGCCAGCGACCTCAACCCCGGCACCTCGCCGGCCTTGTCGCTGCGCCTGATGCTGAACATGGCCTGCACCCTGTTTCGCATGACCCCCGAAGAAGCCCTGGCCGGTGTCACCGTGCATGCCGCCACGGCGTTGGGGCTGGGCGACAGTCATGGCTCGCTGGAGGTCGGCAAGGTGGCCGACTTCGTGGCCTGGGACATCGAACGGCCGGCAGACCTGGCCTACTGGCTGGGCGGCGACCTGCACAAGCGGGTGGTGCGCCACGGCGTTGAACTGACCGATAAAGGGGAGGCTGCATGGACAAGGTCGTGAGTTTTCACCAGGGTACGCTGCCGCTGCTGGTCAGCATTCCCCATGCCGGGCTCAGGCTGACCCCGGCGGTCGAGGCCGGGCTGGTGGACGAGGCCAGGGGCCTGCCGGACACCGACTGGCACATTCCGCGCCTGTACGCCTTTGCCCGTGAGCTGGGCGCCAGCGTGGTGGTGGGCGAGTATTCGCGCTTCGTCATCGACCTGAACCGGCCCGAGGATGACCAGCCGCTGTATGCCGGCGCCACCACCGGGCTGTTCCCGGCCACGCTGTTCGAAGGGCAGCCGCTGTTCAAGGCGGGGCTGGAGCCGAGTGCGGCCGAACGGGCGGGCTACCTGGAGGCCATCTGGCGGCCGTATCACGACACCCTCACCGGCGAGCTGGCGCGCCTGCGCGAGCAGTTCGGCTATGCGTTGCTATGGGATGCGCACTCGATCCGCTCGGTGATCCCTCATCTGTTCGACGGCACGTTGCCGGACTTCAACATCGGCACCTTCAATGGCGCGAGCTGCGATGCGGCGCTGGCCGAGCGGGTCAGGGCGGTGGCGGCCGGCGCGCAGGGCTACAGCCATGTGCTCAACGGGCGCTTCAAGGGCGGGCACATCACCCGTCACTATGGCGCCCCGGCCAACAACGTGCATGCGGTGCAGATGGAACTGGCGCAGTGCAACTACATGGAGGAGGTGGCGCCGTTCACCTACCGCGACGATCTGGCGCAGCCGACCCAGCGGGTGCTGGAGCAGATGCTGGTGGCGATGCTGGGGTGGGGGCGCGAGCGTTACCCGGCATAGGACCGCGGCGCTGCCTTCGCCGGCAAGGCCGGCTCCTGCAGACGGTTGCGAACCGTTAGGAGCCGGCCTTGCCGGCGAAGGGGCCCGAAAGCCGAACACAGGTACATGCTCAAAGCGCATTTCGGGTTTATGATGCCCAACGGCAGCCTATTTCCCCACACGGAGTGCGTAATGCAGACCTTGTACCCGCAGATCAAACCCTACGCCCGGCACGATCTGGCCGTGGAAGCACCGCATGTACTGTACGTCGATGAAAGCGGTTCCCCGGAAGGTCTGCCCGTGCTGTTCATTCATGGCGGCCCGGGCGCCGGCTGCGATGCGCAAAGCCGCTGCTATTTCGACCCCAACCTGTACCGCATCGTCACCTTCGACCAGCGCGGCTGCGGTCGCTCCACCCCGCACGCGAGCCTGGAAAACAACACCACCCAGGCCCTGATCGAAGACATCGAGCGTATCCGCGAGCACCTGAACATCGAAAAATGGGTGCTGTTCGGCGGTTCCTGGGGCTCGACCCTGGCCCTGGCCTACGCCCAGACTCACCCCGAGCGCGTGCAGGGGCTGATCCTGCGCGGCATCTTCCTGTGCCGCCCGCAGGAAATCGAATGGTTCTACCAGGCGGGTGCCAGCCGACTGTTCCCCGACTACTGGCAGGATTACATCGCGCCGATCCCCGCCGACGAGCGCGACGACCTGGTCAAGGCCTTCCACAAGCGCCTTACCGGCAACGACCAGATCGCCCAGATGCATGCGGCCAAGGCCTGGTCCACCTGGGAGGGCCGCACCGCGACGCTGCGTCCCAACCCGCTGGTGGTCGACCGCTTCTCCGAGCCGCAACGCGCCCTGTCGATTGCCCGCATCGAATGCCACTACTTCATGAACAACGCGTTCCTGGAGCCCGACCAGCTGATCCGCGACATGCCGCGTATCGCCCACCTGCCGGCGGTGATCGTGCACGGTCGCTATGACGTGATCTGCCCGCTGGACAACGCCTGGGCGCTGCACCAGGCCTGGCCCAACAGCGAGCTGAAAGTGATTCGCGACGCCGGCCACGCCGCCTCCGAGCCCGGCATCACCGATGCGCTGGTGCGCGCCGCCGACCAGATGGCCCGGCGCCTGCTCGACCTGCCGCTGGAAGAAGCGTGAAGGGCCTGCTGCAACGCGCGCGTGGCGCGCGGGTAGAGGTCGACGGCGAGATCGTCGGGTCCATCGACCAGGGCCTGCTGGTGCTGGTCGCCGTCGAGCCCGGCGACACCCCGGCCCACGCCGACAAGCTGCTGCACAAGCTGCTCAACTACCGGGTGTTCAGCGACCCCCAGGGCAAGATGAACCTGTCGCTCAAGGACATCGACGGCGGCCTGCTGCTGGTATCGCAGTTCACCCTGGCTGCCGACACCCAGAGCGGCCTGCGTCCGAGCTTTTCCACCGCCGCGCCACCGGCACTCGGTGCCGAACTGTTCGATTACCTGCTGGCCCAGGCGAGGCTCAAGCACCCCACGGTGGCGAGCGGGCGTTTCGGTGCGGACATGCAGGTTCACCTGGTCAATGATGGCCCTGTGACATTTATGCTACAAATATGAAGGTGAAAAGGCCGCTGCTTGCATGAAAACAGCGGCTTTTCAGCATAAATAGTTGCTTGGCCCTGATGCGTTGTAACGCGGCCTGCTGGATAATCGCGCGAAATGTGGGCCTGCGTTCGCAGGCCCGTTTTACTCTGACTTGAGCATCGTCCGGAACCGTTTGGGGAATCATTGTGCCCTTTCGGAGTCCGAACAGTGCTCGCCAACCCGGCATACGTCGCTGGCCGTTGGTTCTTTGATCTGTTTTCGGCGAGGGTTGCTCGTGATTGTAAGTCCCTGTAATGCACCAAGAACTTCCGCCAATCGGCTGCGCAAGGCCTTCGTGGCAGCCTCTGCACTGGTCTGCCTGCTCAGCGCGGGCCAGCTCTGGGCGTTCAACCTCGACGACGTGGCAGCCAAGGCCAAAGACCTGGCCGGGCAGAAGTACGAAGCACCCAAGAGCAACCTGCCGGCCGTGTTCCGTGACATGAAGTACGGCGACTACCAGAAGATCCGCTTCCTGCAGGACAAGGCCGAGTGGGCCCAGGACAAGACCCCGTTCAAGCTGTCGTTCTACCACCAGGGCATGCACTTCGACACGCCGGTGCGCATCAACGAAGTCACCGCCAACAAGGTGCAGGAGATCAAGTACGACCCGAGCCGCTTCGACTTCGGCGACGTGCAGTTCGACCCCAAGGCCACCGACAAGCTCGGCTACGCCGGCTTTCGCGTGCTGTACCCGATCAACAAGGCCGACAAGCAGGATGAAATCATGACCCTGCTTGGCGCCAGCTATTTCCGCGTGGTCGGCAAGGGCCATGTGTATGGCCTGTCGGCCCGTGGCCTGGCCATCGACACCGCGCTGCCGTCAGGCGAGGAGTTCCCGCGCTTCACCGAGTTCTGGGTCGAGAAGCCCAAGCCGACCGACAAGCACCTGGTGATCTACGCGCTGCTCGATTCGCCGCGCTCCACCGGCGCCTACAAGCTGACCCTGCGCCCGGGCACCGACACCATCGTCGACGTCAAGTCCAGGGTGTACCTGCGTGACCATGTCAGCCGCCTGGGCATCGCCCCGCTGACCAGCATGTTCCTGTTCGGCGGCAACCAGCCGTCCAAGGTGCCCAACTACCGCCCTGCGCTGCACGACTCCGAAGGCCTGTCGATCCATGCGGCCAACGGCGAATGGCTGTGGCGCCCGCTCAACAACCCCAAGCACCTGGCCGTGAGCAACTTCAGCGTCGAGAACCCGCGTGGGTTCGGCCTGCTGCAGCGCCAGCGCGAGTTCAGCCAGTTCGAAGACCTCGACGACAACTACCAGAAGCGCCCGAGCGCCTGGATCGAGCCGAGCGGCGACTGGGGCAAGGGCACCGTCGACCTGGTCGAGATCCCGACTGCCGACGAGACCAACGACAACATCGTGGCCTTCTGGAGCCCGGAAAAACTGCCTGAGCCCGGTGTGGCATCCGAGTTCAACTACCGCCTGCACTGGACCATCGACGAGTCCGAGTTCCACTCGCCGAACCTGGGCTGGGTCAAGCAGACCCTGCGCTCCACCGGTGACGTCAAGCAGTCCAACCTGATCCGCCAGCCCGATGGCAGCATCGCCTTCCTGGTCGATTTCGAGGGCCCGGTGCTGGCCGCCCTGCCGGAAGATGCCAACGTGCGCAGCCAGGTGACCACCGACGACAACGCCGAAGTGGTCGAGAACAACCTGCGCTACAACCCCGAGATCAAGGGCTGGCGCCTGACCCTGCGCCTGAAGGTCAAAGACCCGAGCAAGGCCACCGAAATGCGCGCCGCGCTGCTGCGCGACGTGCCGGTCGAACAGCCCAAGCCGGCCAAGCCTGCCAAGCAGGACAAGGCCGCTGCCAAGCACGCCAAGCAGGAAAAACCTGCCCAGCCGCCAGCCGCCGATGCGGCGACCACCACCGGGGCACCGGCCACCACCGAACAGGTGTTGACCGAGACCTGGAGCTATCAGTTGCCTGCCGATGAGTAACTCTTCACAAAGGCCGGAATCGCTTGGCGAGTACCTGGCCCATCTGCCCCTGAGCGACGAGCAGCGCGCCGAACTGGCCAGCTGCAATTCGTTCAGCGAGCTGCACCGACGCCTGTCGGCGCAGCCGCCGGTGGGTGAAAACGGTTCGGTACAGGGTTCGGTGGGCAGCCGCCTGACCCTGGACAGCGCCGCGGAACTGGAAGAGGCCGAGATGCTCGCCCTCGACGCCAGTGGCCGGGTGTGCCTGAAGGCCACCCCGCCGATCCACCGCACCCGGGTGATCCCCGAGCCATGGCGCACCAACATCCTGGTGCGCGCCTGGCGCCGGGTCACCGGACGTACCAACGCGCCGGCGCCTGAACAGCGCGAGCTGCCCAAGGCGCGCTGGCGCTGGGTGGGTTCGATGCGCCGCTACATCCTGCTGGCGTTGATGCTCGGCCAGACCGTGGTCGCCGGCTGGTACATGAAGGGCATCCTGCCGTACCAGGGCTGGTCGTTCGTCGACCTCGACGAAATCATGCACCAGTCGTTCATGCAGACCGTCACCCAGGTGTGGCCATATGCGCTGCAGACCAGCATCCTGATCCTGTTCGGCATTCTGTTCTGCTGGGTGTCGGCCGGTTTCTGGACCGCGCTGATGGGCTTTCTGGAACTGCTTACCGGGCGTGACAAGTACCGGATCTCTGGCAGCAGCGCCGGCAACGAACCGATCGAGGCCGGGGCGCGCACCGCACTGGTGATGCCGATCTGCAACGAAGACGTGGCCCGGGTGTTCGCCGGCCTGCGTGCGACCTTCGAGTCGGTGGCGGCCACGGGCAACCTGGACCGCTTCGACTTCTTCGTGCTCAGCGACACCAACGACACCGACATCGCCGTGGCCGAACAGCAGGCCTGGCTGGACGTATGCCGCGAGGCCAAGGGCTTCGGGCGCATCTTCTACCGTCGCCGTCGTCGCCGGGTCAAACGCAAGAGCGGCAACCTCGACGACTTCTGCCGTCGCTGGGGCGCGGACTACCGCTACATGGTGGTACTCGACGCCGACAGCGTGATGAGCGGCGAATGCCTCACCAGCCTGGTGCGGCTGATGGAAGCCAACCCCGACGCCGGGATCATCCAGACCGCGCCCAAGGCGTCGGGCATGGATACCCTGTATGCGCGCATGCAGCAGTTCGCCACCCGGGTGTACGGCCCGCTGTTCACCGCCGGCCTGCACTTCTGGCAGCTGGGCGAGTCGCACTACTGGGGCCACAACGCGATCATCCGCATGAAACCCTTCATCGAGCACTGCGCCCTGGCGCCGTTGCCGGGCAAGGGCGCCTTCGCCGGTGCGATCCTGTCCCACGACTTCGTCGAAGCCGCACTGATGCGCCGTGCCGGCTGGGGCGTGTGGATCGCCTATGACCTGCCGGGCAGCTATGAAGAGTTGCCGCCCAACCTGCTCGACGAGCTCAAGCGCGATCGGCGCTGGTGCCACGGCAACCTGATGAACTTCCGCCTGTTCCTGGTCAAGGGCATGCACCCGGTGCACCGTGCGGTGTTCCTCACCGGGGTGATGTCGTACCTGTCGGCGCCGCTGTGGTTCTTCTTCCTGGTGCTGTCGACCGCGCTGCTGGCGACCAACACCCTGATGGAGCCGCAGTACTTCCTCGAACCGCGTCAGCTCTACCCGCTGTGGCCGCAGTGGCACCCGGAAAAAGCCATCGCGCTGTTCTCCACCACCATCGTGCTGCTGTTCCTGCCCAAGCTGCTGAGCATCATCCTGATCTGGGCCAAGGGCGCCAAGGAGTTCGGCGGGCGCATCAAGGTCACCCTGTCGATGCTGCTGGAGATGCTGTTCTCCATGCTGCTGGCGCCGGTACGCATGATCTTCCACACCCGCTTCGTGCTGGCCGCGTTCCTGGGCTGGGCCGCGACCTGGAACTCGCCACAGCGTGACGACGACTCCACCCCGTGGAGCGAAGCGGTGCGCCGGCATGGCCCGCAGACCCTGCTGGGCGTGGCCTGGGCGCTGCTGGTGGCGTGGCTGAACCCGAGCTTCCTGTGGTGGCTGGTGCCGATCGTGGGCTCGCTGATGCTGTCGATCCCGGTGTCGGTGATTTCCAGCCGCACCAACCTGGGCCTGCGCGCCAAGGACGAGAAGCTGTTCCTGATCCCTGAGGAATACGCCACGCCGCAGGAGCTGCTGGCCACCGACCAGTACACCCACGAAAACCGCTGGCATGCGCTGAAGGACGGGTTTGTGCGGGCCGTGGTCGACCCGCAACAGAACGCCCTGGCCTGTGCCCTGGCGACCGCGCGCCATGGCGTGGCGGAGGTGGTCGAGCGCAACCGCGCCGAGCGCATCGCCAAGGCTCTGGAAGTCGGCCCGGCCGCGCTGGATGGCGCCACGCGCCTGGCGCTGCTCAGCGACCCGGTCGCCCTGGCACGGCTGCACAGCCGCGTGTGGGCCGAAGACAACCGCGCCTGGCTGGATGTGTGGCGTGAGTCGATTGCCAACGACCCGCACTCGCCGCTGTTGCCGCTGCACCCGCAGCACGAGGGGCAGGCCGCACTCGCCGGGGCCTGATCTGCGGGCCCCTTCGTCAGCAACGCTGGCTCCTACAGGTCATCCGTGCCGTTGTAGGAGCCGGCTTTGCCGGCGATGTTTCACTCCTTTTTCTGATACCAACAACGCCCCCCATGCGTTAGCATCCCCCCCGATAATAAAACTCGAAGTTTTCCTGCTGGGGGATCTGGTGATGATGAAAAAGTATCTGTCGATGCTGATGATCGGCGTCGCGGCACTGATGACGGTGAACGCTGCACAGGCAGCCGGCGCCATCGATGACGCGGTCAAGCGCGGCACCTTGCGCGTAGGCATGGACCCTACCTACATGCCGTTCCAGATGACCAACAAGCGTGGCGAGATCATCGGCTTCGAAGTCGATATCCTCAAGGCCATGGCCAAGTCCATGGGCGTCAAGCTGGAAACCGTCTCCACCGCCTACGACGGCATCATCCCGGCCCTGATGACCGACAAGTTCGACATGATCGGCAGCGGCATGACCCTGACCCAGGAGCGCAACCTCAAGCTCAACTTCAGCGAACCCTTCATCGTGGTCGGTCAGACCCTGCTGATCCGCAAGGAGCTGGCCGGCGAGATCAAGACCTACAAGGACCTGAACAACGAGAAGTACCGCCTGACTTCCAAGCTCGGCACCACCGGTGAAATGGTCGCCAAGAAGCTGATCGGCAAGGCCAAGTACCACGGCTACGACAACGAGCAGGAAGCGGTGATGGACGTGGTCAACGGCAAGGCCGACGCCTTCGTCTACGACGCCCCGTACAACGTGGTGGCAGTGAACAAGGCCGGCGCCGGCAAGCTGCTGTTCCTCGACGAGCCGTTCACCTTCGAACCGCTGGCCTTCGGCCTGAAGAAGGGCGACTACGACAGCCTGAACTTCATCAACAACTTCCTGCACCAGATCAAGCACGACGGCACCTACGATCGAATCCACGACAAGTGGTTCAAGGACACCGCCTGGCTGAAGGACATGGAATAAGGCCGCGGCCCCACGCCCGGTTCGAAACCCGACGCGCAGGCTGGCCCTGCGCGTTCGCTTTTACGGAAGTACCCCCGTGATCAAACACAAGAAAGCCCAGTGGCCCTGGCATGGGCTGACGGCGCTGGTCCTGATCGGCCTGGCGCTGAGCCTGTATTACGCAACCTCGGTGATCTCCTACGAGTGGCGCTGGAACCGCGTGCCGCAGTACTTTGCCTATCAGGCCGAAGTTGCCCAGCGCGCCGCCGAAAACGGCGTGATCGAGGCGATCGAGCGCAAGGGCGACATGGCCCGCGTCACCTTGCGTGACGAGAGCGGCGCCGAACAGGTGCTGAACGTCGAGCAGGCCAGCCTGCAGATGGACCGTGGCGACGACGTGGCCGAGGGCGACCTGATCGGCGTGACTCACCAGTGGGCCGCCGGGCCGCTGGCCTGGGGCCTGTTCACCACCTTGTGGATCTCGGTGGCGGCGGGGGTGCTGGGGTTGGTGATCGGCCTGTTCGCCGGCCTGTGCCGGCTGTCCAGCAACCCGACCCTGCGCGACCTGTCGACGGTGTATGTGGAGCTGGTGCGCGGCACGCCGCTGCTGGTGCAGATCTTCATCTTCTACTTCTTCATCGGCACCGTGCTCAACCTGTCCCGCGAGTTTGCCGGGGTGGCGGCACTGGCGCTGTTCACCGGCGCCTATGTCGCCGAGATCGTGCGCGCCGGGGTGCAGTCGATTGCCCGCGGCCAGGGCGAGGCGGCCCGTTCGCTGGGCCTGAGCGCCGGCCAGTCGATGCGCCACGTGGTATTGCCGCAGGCGTTCAAGCGCGTGCTGCCGCCGCTGGCCGGGCAGTTCATCAGCCTGGTCAAGGACACCTCGCTGGTGTCGGTGATCGCCATCACCGAACTGACCAAGAGTGGCCGCGAGGCGATCACCACCTCGTTCTCCACGTTCGAGATCTGGTTCTGCGTCGCCGGGCTGTACCTGCTGATCAACCTGCCGCTGTCGCATTTCGCCAGCCGGCTCGAGCGGAGGCTTGCGCAAAGTGATTGAAGTCCGTGACCTGGTAAAAGTCTTCGACACCCGTGGGCAGGTGGTGCGTGCGGTGGATCACGTCAGTACCGACGTGGCCAAGGGCGAAGTGCTGGTGGTGCTGGGCCCGTCGGGCTCGGGCAAATCGACCTTCCTGCGCTGCCTCAACGGCCTGGAAACCTTCGACGAGGGCACCGTGGCCATCGACGGCCTGCAACTGGCCGACCCGAAGACCGACGTGAATGCCTATCGGCGTGAAGTCGGCATGGTGTTCCAGCACTTCAACCTGTTCCCGCACATGACCGTGCTGGAGAACCTGTGCCTGGCGCAGAAGGTGGTGCGCAAGCGTGGCAAGGCCGAGCGTGAGGCCAAGGCGCGTGCGTTGCTGGAGAAGGTGGGCATTGCGCAGAAGGCCAACGAGTTTCCCTCGCGCCTGTCTGGTGGCCAGCAGCAGCGCGTGGCGATTGCCCGTGCGCTGGCGATGGAGCCGAAGGTGATGCTGTTCGACGAGCCGACCTCGGCGCTGGACCCGGAGATGGTTGGCGAGGTGCTGGACGTGATGAAGACCCTGGCCCTGGAAGGCATGACCATGGTCTGTGTGACCCACGAAATGGGCTTTGCCCGGGAAGTGGCGGACCGCGTGCTGTTCTTCGACCACGGCAAGTTGCTGGAAGATTCGCCACCGGAGGCGTTCTTCACTGCGCCGAAGGACCCACGAGCCCAGGCGTTCCTGCGCCAGGTGCTGTAACCGCAGCGTGGCCTTCGCCAGCAAGGCTGGCTCCTGCAGGGTTTCGCCGTACCTGCAGGAATCAGCCGTGCTGGCGAAGAGGCCGTTACAGGCTGAACCGCCCGACCAACGTCTGCAACTGCCCCCCCAGCCGCGCCAGCTCCACGCTCGACGCCGCAGTCTGCTGGCTCGCCGTGGTCGTCTGATCGGCAATATCCCTCACCGTCATCACATTGCGGTTGATCTCCTCGGCCACCGAGCTCTGCTCTTCACTGGCCGTGGCGATCTGCTGGTTCATGCCCTGGATGCTCGACACTGTCTCGGTGATCTGCCCCAGCGCCGCGCCCGCCCGCCGGCTCAGTTCGACGCTGTCGCGGCTCAGGTCGCGGCTGCTGTCGAGCAGGTGCACCACCTGCGCCGTACCACTGTGCAGGTTGCCGATCAGCTCCTCGATCTCCTCGGTGGACTGCTGGGTACGCTGGGCCAGGCCGCGCACTTCATCGGCCACCACCGCAAAACCACGCCCGGCCTCGCCCGCCCGCGCTGCCTCGATGGCGGCATTGAGCGCCAGCAGGTTGGTCTGCGACGAAACCGACTTGATCACATCCAGGATGCTGCCGATACGCTCGCTCTCCTGCGCCAGCTGCTGCATGGCCAGGATCGACTCCTCCACCTGGCTGGCCAACTGCTCGATCTGCCCGATGGCGTCGTTGACCACCTGGTTGCCTTCGCGCGCCTGGCTGTCTGCGGCAGTGGCTGCCGCCGAGGCGAACTCGGCGTTGCGCGCCACCTCCAGTACCGTGGCGGCCATCTCGTTCATCGCGGTGGCCACCTGGTCGGTCTCGTCCTTCTGGTTGCCGGTCATCACCTGGGTGCGCTCGGCGACACTCGACAGCTCGCCCACCGCAGCGGTCAGCTGGCCGGTGCCCTGGCCGATGCCACCGATCAGCTCGCGCAGGCTCAGGGCCATCTGCTGCATGCTGTTCTGCAACTGCCCCAGCTCGTCCTGGCGTGATACCCGCAGGTCGCTGCGCAGGTCGCCCTTGGCGATGCATTGCGCCGCTTGCAGGGTGCGTCTGAGCGGTTCGGTGATCTGGCGCGTGATCAGCCACGCGGCCAGGCTGCCGAGTACCAGCGCCAGCAAGGCGATGACGCTGAGCATGCTGCGCGCCTCGAGGGCTTCTTCGTCGCGCAGCTGGATCTGGTGTCGGGTCAGTACGCGACTGGCATCGCGCAGCTGGTTGCCCATGGTCTCCAGCCCGCCCTGAAGCTGCTCTACCGCAATGGCGGCCTGGCGGTAGCGGTCCAGCAACTGCACATAGCTGGCGAGCGCGGCGGTAGTGGCCTGCAGGTCGCTGGGCGGCAGGTTGCGCCTCAGATCGGCCAGGCTGGCCTGGGCGGCGCCGAGCGCGCTGGCACCCACCTGCTCGAAGGCACTCAGCGGGCTGAAGGTATAGGCCGGGGCGCGGCTTTGCTGGCCGGCGGTCTCGATGTGTCGTGCAAGCGTTGCGAACAGGCGCTGCTCCGAGGCCTGCCGTTCGCTGCCCTGGCGCTCGCCCAGCAGGGTCTTCTGCTCCAGCGTGTCGATGCCGTCGAGCAGGCGCTGCTCCTGTTCACGCAGGGCGGTTTCGTGCGTATGGCGCGTGCCGACGGCCTGCTGCAAGGTGTCGAAGTCGCGCACGAACTGGCCGACCACCTGCTGATTGGCCGTGATCACCTGGCGGTCGGCCGCATCGTCGAACTGCCCCAGCATGCTCTGCAGCAGGCGCTCCAGTTCGGTCAGGGTCGCGCTGATCCTGCGCCTGCTCTCGTCGTCCGCCAGCACCCGGTAGGTGATGCGCTCGGCACGCAGGTCCTTGCTCAGGTCGTTGATCGCGGCAATCTGGGTGAGGCGCTGCGAGCTGTCGATGGATTCGTTCAGTGCATGCCAGCCGCCCAGGGTGGTCGCCAGCGTCAGCAGCAGGACGCTGGCAAATCCCAGGGCCAGCTTGAGCCTGACGCTCAGGTTGCCAAGCATCCGGTACAAAGGTGCGAACATGACGGTTCTCCAGTGAAATGAGGGATGTAGCGCCTGGATAGGGTCGGGCGCAGCTACCTGTGCTCATCGGCCACTGGAGGCCAAGCTGGACCTGCAAATGCTGTAGGAAAATTCCCATCTTGCAGGCGGAAAATTCCACCTAGAGCTGGAAGCGCCCGACCAGCGCCTGCAATTGAACCCCCAGGCGTGCCAGCTCGATGCTGGAGGCCGCGGTCTCTTCGCTGGCGGCGCTGGTCTGGTCGGACACGTCGCGCACGTTGATCACGCTGCGGTTGATTTCCTCGGCCACTGCACTTTGCTGTTCGGCCGCGGCCGCAATCTGCTGGTTCATCGCCTGGATCGACGACACCGTGGTGCTGATGGTGGCCAGCGAGGTGCCGGCGCGCCGGGTCAGCTCGACGCTGCTCAGGGTCAGCTCGCGGCTGTTGTCCAGAATCCCGGCGACCTCGGAGGTGCCGCGGTGCAGGCCGGCGATCAGGCCTTCGATCTCTTCGGTGGATTGCTGGGTGCGTCGGGCCAGGCCGCGTACCTCGTCGGCGACCACGGCGAAGCCGCGCCCGGCCTCGCCGGCGCGGGCGGCCTCGATGGCCGCGTTGAGCGCCAGCAGGTTGGTCTGCTGGGCTACCGACTTGATCACGTCGAGCACGCTGCCGATCTTGTCGCTTTCGGCCTTGAGCTGGGCCATGGCTTCGCCGGAGTGGTCGACCGCCGCCGCCAGGCGCTCGATCTCGTCGATGGCCTCGCTGACCACCCGATCGCCTTCGCCGGCCTGCTGGTCGGCCAGGGTGGCGGCCTCGCTGGCCTGCTCGGCATTGCGCGCCACATCCTGCACGGTAGCGGCCATTTCATGCATGGCAGTGGCCACCTGGTCGGTTTCGACCTTCTGCGTGCTGACCCCGCTGCTGGTCTGCTCGGTCACGGCCGAGAGCTGCTCGGCGGCGCTGGCGATCTGGGTCACGCCCTCGCCGATGCCACCGACCAGCTCGCGCAGGCTCACGGTCATGCGCTGCATCGCACGCTGCAGCTCGCCCAGCTCGTCGCGTCGCTCGGCCACCACGGTCTGGCTCAGGTCGCCGCCGGCCACCCGTTCGACCAGGCGCAGGGTCTGCTGCAGGGGCGTGGTGATCTGGCGGGTGATCACCCACGCGGCCGCGATGCCCAGCAGCAGCGCAACGGCGATCGCCAGGCCCAGGTTGTAGCGTGCCTGCAGGGCCTGCTGGTCGACCAGCTCGGTCTGCGACTGGGTCAGCTCGTCGCTCACCGCCAGCAGGCTGTCGCCCAGCTGTGCCAGGTGCTGCAGGGCCGAGTCGCTGGCGCTGCGCGCCGCGCTGAAGTCGAGCACGGCAGCGCGGTAGTCGGCCAGTGCCCCCGCGGCGGCACGCAAGGTGTCGCGATAGGTGCTCGGTAGCCTGTCGGGCAGTGCGTCAAGCTGGCTGGCCGCCTGGTCGATGGCGGCCAGTGCCGGTGCCTCGAATTCGGCGCGGCCGCTGTAGGTGTAGCCGCGCAGGTGAAAGCGGGCCTGCTGGATCTGCTGGTCCACCGTCACCAGGCTGGCGTAGGCGCTGAAGTCGGCACGCTCGCGCAGGGCCTGCCCGACTGGCGCCAGCAGCACCACCGCGCGTTCGGCGCTGCTGCCCAGGGCGTCGCGTGCCTGCTGGCGCGCCTGCACCGTGGTCTGCAGCTCGGCGAAGGTGCGCCGGTACTGGTCGAGGGTGTTTTCCTGGCGTTGTACCCGGGCAAGGTTGGCCGGCACGTTGAGGCGCTGCTGCAGGTAGGCCAGGCGCTCGGCCACGTCGTCCAGTTCCTTGTCCATCTGCTGGCCGACGGCAGGCTCAAGGTTGCGCTCGTAGACCAGCCGCTGGTTGCGCACATCCTGGATCTCCTTGTTCACCGCCCCGATGTCGGTGAGCTTGTCGCTACGGTCGGCAAGGTCTTCCAGGGTGGTCCAGCCGATCAGGGCGATACCCAGCGTCAGCAACAGAACCAGGGCAAAGCCCAGGGCCAGTTTCAGTTGAATGCTCAGGTTGCCCAGCATCCGATTCATCGTCACAAGCATGGTGGCTCTCCAGGTACGAGGTTCAGACGCACCCGTGGGTGCGCCAATGCGAACGCATCGGCTGGAGCGCCAAGGTCTGGACCTGCAAACGCTGTAGGACTTTTCGCTATTTGTTCGGCGGCCACAGGGGGCCGGACACCGGCAGCGATCAACGCCGCTGCCGGCAGGGCGGGGGGTTACAGGCTGAAGCGGGCGACCAGGGTCTGCAGGTGGGTGCCCAGGCGCGCCAGCTCGACGCTGGAGGCGGCGGTCTCTTCGCTGGCGGCGCTGGTCTGGTCGGACACATCGCGCACCGTCATCACGCTGCGGTTGATCTCTTCGGCCACTGCGCTCTGCTGCTCGGCAGCGGCGGCGATCTGCTGGTTCATGGCCTGGATCGAGGACACGGTGCGGGTAATGGTTTCCAGCGAGGTGCCGGCGCGACGGGTCAGCTCGACGCTGCTGCCGGTCAGGCTGCGGCTGTTGTCCATCACCGTGGCGACCTGCTGGGTGCCGTTCTGCAGGCCGGCGATCAGCTCCTCGATCTCTTCGGTCGATTGCTGTGTGCGCTGGGCCAGGCTGCGCACTTCATCGGCAACCACCGCGAAACCGCGCCCGGCCTCACCGGCACGAGCGGCCTCGATGGCGGCGTTGAGGGCCAGCAGGTTGGTCTGCTGGGCCACCGACTTGATCACGTCGAGCACGCTGCCGATCTTGGCGCTTTCGGCCTTGAGCTGACCCATGGCTTCGCTGGAGTGTTCCACCTCGGCGGCCAGGCGCTCGATCTGGTCGATGGCCTCGCCCACCACGCGGTCGCCTTCGCGGGCCTGCTGGTCGGCCATCTGCGCCGCCTCCGAGGCCTCTTCGGCGTTGCGCGCCACTTCCTGCACGGTGGCGGCCATCTCGTTCATGGCCGTGGCCACCTGGTCGGTCTCGACCTTTTGATTGTTGACCCCGGCGCTGGTCTGCTCGGTGACGGCCGAGAGCTGCTCGGCGGCGCTGGCGATCTGGGTGACACCATCGCCGATACCGCCGATCAGCTGGCGCAGGTTCACGGTCATGCGCTGCATGCTGTGCTGCAACTGGCCGAGTTCGTCGCTGCGCTCCACGCGCAGGTCGTGGCGCAGGTCGCCGCTGGCGATGCGGTCCACGGCGCCGAGGGTGTGGCGCAGGGGTACGACGATCTGGCGGGTGATGGCCCACGAGGCGAGGATGCCGAAGAACAGCGCCAGCGCCGTGGCCAGGGCCAGCATCGACTGGGCGTGCTGCGATTCGTCGTCGCGCAGCTGGGTGAGGCTGCGGCTCATCTGCTGGCTCAGGTCGATCAGCAGCGTGCCCTGTTCGGCCATGTGCTGCAGGGCCGCGTCATTGGCGGCCTGGGACTGGCTGAACTGCTCCACCGCGTTGCGGTAGGTGGCCAGCGCCTGGGTGGCGGCGGCCAGGGCATCGGCATGCTCGGCCGGCACCTTGGCCGGCAGGCTGCGGATGACGCTCAGGGCCTGGTCGATGGCCTGCAGGGCGGTCTGCTGTAGCTCGGCCTGCCCGCTGAAGATGTAGCCACGCACGTGGAAGCGGGCCTGCAGCATCAGCGCCTTGGCCTGCACGGCGCTGTTGAAGGTCTGGATATCGCCGCCTTGCAGCAGCCCGCGCTCTACCT
The DNA here is from genome assembly GCF_017848315.1 of Pseudomonas palmensis. GTDB lineage: Bacteria > Pseudomonadota > Gammaproteobacteria > Pseudomonadales > Pseudomonadaceae > Aquipseudomonas > Aquipseudomonas palmensis. The sequence goes on along the minus strand of NZ_JAFKEC010000001.1, from coordinate 214,628 downwards.
GATCCAGCGATGCGGCGGTCTTTTCCGCGCTGCTGCTCATGGTCGCACGGCTGGCCTCGCGGGCCTGGGCCGCCTGCTTGAGGTCGGCGAAGGCGCGCTGGTACTGGGCAACCGCCTCGTTCTGGCGTTGCAGGCGGTCGCCGTTTTCGCTGGGCGGTATGTGCTGTTCCACGTTCTTGAGCTGGCGATCCAGCTCTACCAGGGCGTTTTCTACCGCGTCGGCGCTGGCGGCATCGCGTTTGTGCTCATAGGTCTGGCGGGCGATGCGCAGGTCCTGGGTGATCTGGTGAATCCTGGAAATCTCGCCCAGGGTGTCGCCGCGCTGGGTGACACCGTTGAGCCCCTGCCAGCCGGTGAGTGCGATCAGCAGGGTCAGCAGCAACACGGTGCCGAAGCCGATGCCGAGTTTGAGCGTGACGCTAAAATTGCCCAGATGGTGGGCGAACCAACGGTACATGGGGTGACTCCATTGCGGTCAGGCGGGGGCGGATGCGTGGTCTGTGGCCAATGCATCGGCCTGGGGTCACAAAACTGAAGGTGTGTGTGAAAGGCGTCGCCGTCAAGGCCGGGTCCTACGCACAGCAGCGGACGCGGTGCTAGAACAACCGCGCCAGCAGGGCGGTGACCGCCGTCTCCACGCGCAGGATGCGCTCGCCCAGCTGTACCGGGTTCAGCCCGGCCTTGCCCAGCAGCTCGACCTCATACGGGATCCAGCCACCTTCCGGGCCGATCGCCAGGGTCACCGGCTCGGTCAATGCGCGCGGGCAGGGCGGGTGGTTGCCAGGGTGGCCGACCAGGCCCAGTGTACCCTCGGCAATCGCTGGCAGGCGATCTTCGACGAAGGGCTTGAAGCGCTTCTCGATCACCACCTCGGGCAGCACGGTGTCGCGCGCCTGCTCCAGGCCCAGCACCAGTTGCTCGCGTATCGCCGCAGGCTCCAGGAAGGGGGTTTGCCAGAAGCTCTTCTCGACCCGGTAACTGTTGACCAGGATGAGCTTGCCCACGCCCATGGTGGCCACGGTCTGGAACACCCGGCGCAGCATCTTCGGGCGCGGCAGGGCCAGCACCAGGGTCAGCGGCAGCTTGGCCGGCGGCGGCTGGGTGAACTCGACCGACAGTTCGGCTTCATGGCCCTCCAGGCGCAGCACCACGGCCTGCCCCATCAGCCCCCCCAGGCGTCCCACGCGCAGGGTGTCGCCCACCGCCACGCGGTGGATCTCCTGCATGTGGGTAAAGCGCCGGTCGCCCAGCACCACACGGTCGGCCGCGACGAAGTCGGCCTCCTCGAGCAGCAGCAGGTTCACGGCTGGGTGGCTGGCGGCTGGTCGTCAGGCTCGTCGGCCTGCACCGGGGCACTGCGCTTGCGGATGAGCCCGCCGAACAGCACGCCGACTTCGAACAGCAACCACATCGGCACGGCCAGCAGGGTCTGCGAGAAGATGTCCGGCGGGGTCAGCACCATGCCGACCACGAAGCAGCCGATGATGACGTAGGGGCGGATCTTCTTCAGGTACTTCACGTCGACCACGCCGATCCACACCAGCAGGATCACCGCCACCGGGATCTCGAAGGCCACGCCGAAGGCGAAGAACAGGGTCATGACGAAGTCGAGGTAGCTGGCGATGTCGGTCATCATCGACACGCCTTCGGGCGTGGCGCTGGCGAAGAAACCGAAGATCAGCGGGAACACCAGGAAGTACGCGAAGGCCATGCCGGCATAGAACAGGAAGATGCTCGACACCAGCAACGGCACTGCGATGCGTTTTTCATGGCGGTACAGGCCGGGGGCGATGAACCCCCAGATCTGGTGCAGGATCACCGGGATCGCCAGGAACAGCGAGACGATCATGGTCAGCTTGAATGGCGTGAGGAACGGCGAGGCCACGTCGGTGGCGATCATCGTGGCGTTGGCCGGCAGGTGGGCGCGCAACGGTGCCGAAACCAGGGTGTAGATCTGCTGGGCGAAGGCGAACAGGCCGGCGAAGATCACGAAGATGACCGCGACGCAGCGCAACAGGCGCGTGCGCAGCTCGGTAAGGTGCGAGACCAGCGGCATCGGCTGGTCGTTTTCCGGGATTTCGCTCATGGGGCTCGCGGCGGCTGTGTCGGTTCGGTGGGCGGTGCTGCTTCGACGGCAGGTGCAGGTGCAGGTGTCGGTGCAGTCACAGGTTCTGGTGCAGGCGCCGGCGCAGCCTCGGTGGCGGTGGCGGCTGGCTCCGCGCCGGGGGTGTGCGCCGGATCGGGCTGTACCGATTGCGGGTTGAGGATGCGCCGGGCTTCCTGCTCCATGGAGAGGATGTGCTCGTTGTGCAGCTGACGCCGGATATCGTCGGCACCGATCTCGCGCTCCACCTCGTTCTTGATCGCGTTGAAGCTGCGTTTCAGTCGGCCGATCCACAGCCCGGCGGTACGTGCAGCGCCCGGCAGGCGCTCGGGGCCGAGCACCAGCAGGGCCACCAGGCCGACAAGCAACAACTCACTGAAGCTGATCCCGAACATGTGTTCACTCTTTCCTGGTCGGCTCTTCGACCTTGTGCGCCTGACCATCGAAGGTCTGCGGCTGGTTCAGCGGTGCAGCGGCGGGCGGCGGGGTCGGCTGGGCAGGCTGTACGGTGGGCTGCTCCGGCTTGTCTTCCTCTTCGTTCATGGCCTTCTTGAAGCCCTTGATCGATTCGCCCAGGTCGCTGCCCAGGTTTTTCAGTTTCTTGGTACCGAACACCAGTACAACCACCACCAGCAGGACGATCCAGTGTTTCCAGTCAAAAATACCCATGGTGCAATCCTCGATTGAATTCGTTAGGCCGACGGCTGGCGGGCGGCCTTCTCGTCGTGCCCGGACAGGCCGAAGCGGCGGTCCAGTTCGTCCAGCACGGCCTGCGGGTGCTGGCCCAGGGCGGCGAGCATGACCATGCTATGGAACCACAGGTCGGCGGTCTCGTAGATGACATCGCTGCATTCGCCACTGACGGCGGCGTCCTTGGCGGCGATGATGGTCTCGACCGATTCCTCGCCGACCTTTTCCAGGATCTTGTTCAGGCCCTTGTGGTACAGGCTGGCCACGTACGAGGTGTCGGGGGCCGCGCCCTTGCGCGATTCGAGCACTTCGGCCAGGCGGATCAGGGTGTCGCTCATGTCAGTGTCCTGCGCTGTAGATGGCATGCGGGTCTTTGAGTACCGGGTCGACGGTCTTCCACGCGCCGTTCTCGTACACGCGGTAGAAGCAGCTTTCACGGCCGGTATGGCAGGCGATGTGGCCCAGTTGCTCGACCATCAGGATGATCACGTCGGCGTCGCAGTCCAGGCGCATTTCATGCAGCTTCTGCACGTGGCCGGACTCTTCGCCCTTGCGCCACAGTTTGCCACGCGAACGCGACCAGTAGATGGCGCGCTGCTCGGCGGCAGTCAGGCTCAGGGCCTCGCGGTTCATCCAGGCCATCATCAGCACGCGCCCGGTCTTGTGGTCCTGGGCGATCGCCGGTACCAGGCCATCGCTGTTCCAGTTGATCTCGTCCAGCCAGTCTTTCATGTTCGACTCCAAAATAGGCCACGGTCCCGCACCGATGCCACCTGCTAGTGTGCCAGCCACGCAGCAGGCTGGCTATCGGCGCACGATCAGGTAAAGGCCCCCGGCCAGCATCAGCCAGGCCGGCCAGGCTGCCGGGGCGCTGAGGCTCACGGCACCTGCGGCGAGGGTTGCGCCGCCCGCCAGCAGGCCGGCACCGAGCAGGCGCAGGGCCCAGCGATCGCGCTGCTGCCAGGGTGGCGGCGGGTCGTTCAGGTGCGGTTGCGACATGCGTTCGAGCAGGTCGCGGGTCATGCCGGCCAGGTGCGGCAGTTGCTCGACCTGGCTGTGCAGGTTCTGCAGCACGTTTTTCGGGCTGACCCGCTCGCGCATCCAGCGCTCCAGAAACGGCTGGGCGGTGCTCCACAGGTCCAGGTCAGGGTACAGCTGACGGCCCAGGCCCTCGATGTTGAGCAGGGTCTTCTGCAGCAGCACCAGTTGCGGTTGCACTTCCATGTTGAAGCGCCGCGCGGTCTGGAACAGGCGCATCAGCACCTGGCCGAAGGAAATATCCTTTAACGGTTTTTCGAAGATCGGCTCGCACACGGTGCGGATCGCCGCCTCGAATTCGTTGAGCTTGGTCTGCGCCGGTACCCAGCCCGAGTCGATGTGCAACTGGGCCACGCGACGGTAGTCACGCTTGAAGAAGGCGAACAGGTTGCGTGCCAGGTAGTCCTGGTCCTCGGGGGTGAGGCTGCCCACGATGCCGCAGTCGATCGCGATGTACTGCGGGCTCCACGGCTTGACGGTGCTGACGAAGATGTTGCCCGGGTGCATGTCGGCGTGGAAGAAGCTGTCGCGAAACACCTGGGTGAAGAAGATCTCGACGCCGCGCTCGGCCAGCAGCTTCATGTCGGTGCGCTGGTCGGCCAGGGTGGCAAGGTCAGTGACCTGCACGCCATAGATGCGCTCCATCACCAGCACCTTGGGCCGGCACAGGTCCCAGTACACCTGGGGCACGTACATCATCTCCGAGCCTTCGAAGTTGCGTCGCAGTTGGCTGGCGTTGGCCGCCTCGCGCAGCAGGTCGAGCTCGTCGTAGATGGTCTTCTCGTAATCGTTGACCACCTCGACCGGGTGCAGCAGGCGGGCATCGGCCGACACCCGCTCGGCGCCGCGAGCGATCAGGAACAGCCAGGCCAGGTCCTGCGCGATGATCGGCTTGAGGCCTGGGCGCACCACCTTGACCACCACCTCCTCGCCGCTCTTGAGGCGCGCCGCGTGCACCTGGGCCACCGAGGCCGAGGCCAGCGGTTCGACGTCGAAGCGGCTGAAGATCTCGCCCACCTTGGCGCCGAGCTGCGATTCGATCAGCGCCACGGCCTTTTGCGGGTCGAAGGGCGGCACGCGGTCCTGCAACAGCATCAGCTCGTCGGCGATGTCGGCGGGCAGCAGGTCACGGCGGGTGGAGAGCAGCTGGCCGAACTTGATGAAGATCGGGCCCAGGTCCTGCAGCGCCAGGCGCAGGCGCGCGCCACGGCTCAGGGGCGACGGCTTGCGCGGCAGCCAGCGCCAGGGCATGGCGAAACGCAGGGTCATCAGCCACCAGGGCAGGGGCAGGTCGAACAGCAGGTCATCGAGACGGTAGCGGATCACGACGCGCTGGATGCGCAACAGACGGCGGACGGCAAGCAGCTTCATGCGTTATCGCTGGATTCAAGGGATCGGGCAAGGCGCGCAATGCGTGCCTCGAGGCGTTCTACATCGATTTTCAGGGCATCGAGCTCGGCGAAGCGCGCTTCGGCTTCGCGCTGGCCGACCAGGGTGCGGGCCTCTTCGGCCAGGTATTCGCCAAGGTTCTGGTTGAGGCTGGCCAGGCCCTGGCGGGTCCAGCGCGCGCGGCTGCGCAGGTGGCCGCCGATCAGCTGGGTGGCGACCGGGCCGAGCCAGCGCGAGAGTTCGTACTCCCAGTCCAGCTCCAGGTCCTGCAGCACGCCGACCAGGTCGAGCAGCACCGCGCTGTCGCCTTCGAGTTCCACCTGCGGGCTGTGCAGCACCGCCGGCTTGTCCTGGCTCAGGGCCAGTTGCAGCAGGCTGCTGGCCGGCGCACGCAGGGTGCAGTCGGCCTTGGTTTCCCAGTGGCTGGCGAGCATCAGGCCTTCATCGCCGGGCAGGATGTACAGCTGCAGCGCCGGCTGGCGGCAGTCGATGGCAATGATCTTGCCCTCGAGCGCAGCCAGGCGCGGCAGCGCAGTGCTGTCCATGCGCAACACACGGTTGAGACCGTGTTCGACGCTGGCGAGCAGCCCGGCCAGCAACATCAGGGTTTGATACCGCGGTGCAGGGCCACGATACCGCTGGTCATGTTGTGGTAGGTGACGCGGTCGAAACCGGCGTCGACCATCATGGCCTTGAGGGTTTCCTGGTCGGGGTGCATGCGGATCGATTCGGCGAGGTAGCGGTAGCTGTCCGCGTCGTTGGTGATCAGCTTGCCGGCCAGCGGCATGAAGGCGAACGAGTAGGCATCGTAGACCTTGGACATCAGCTTGTTGGTCGGCTTGGAGAACTCCAGCACCAGCAGGCGGCCGCCCGGCTTGAGCACGCGCAGCATCGAGCGGATCGCGTCGTCCTTGTGGGTCACGTTGCGCAGGCCGAAGGCGATGGTCACGCAGTCGAAATGGTTGTCGGGGAAGGGCAGCTTCTCGGCGTCGGCCTGGACGAACTCGATGTTGCCGGCCACGCCCTTGTCGAGCAGGCGGTCACGACCGACCTTGAGCATCGAGGCGTTGATGTCGGCCAGTACCACCTGGCCGGTGGGGCCGACCAGCTGCGAGAACTTGCGCGCCAGGTCGCCGGTGCCGCCGGCGATGTCGAGCACGCGGTTGCCAGGGCGCACGCCCGACAGCTCGATGGTGAAGCGCTTCCACAGGCGGTGCATGCCGCCGGAGAGCACATCGTTCATCAGGTCGTACTTGGCGGCCACCGAGTGAAAGACTTCGGCGACTTTCTCGGCCTTCTGACTTTCGGGGACATCCTTGTAGCCGAAGTGGGTGGTGGGTTCGGCGTGTTCGCCTTTGCGCTGGTCGTTCATATCGCTTCACCGGAAAAAATTACTGGCCATTCTAGGGCGTGCGGCTGCATTTGTCTTGGCGGGGTGTGTCGCAGGCGGAGGCAGGGGCATAATGGGAGTATGCCCTTCTAGCCAGGATTGATTGAATGACCCAGATCAGCGTCGAACGCAAACACAGCCTGGGGCGCGCAGCGGCCCGGGAAAAGGCCGAAGCCCTGGTGGACAAGCTGACCCGCGAGTACGACCTCAAGGCGCAGTGGAATGGTGACCGGGTAGAGGTCAGGCGCAGCGGTGCCAATGGCAGCATCGATATCGGCGACGACAGCATCCGGGTGGAGTTGAAGCTCGGGATGATGCTGTCGATGATGGGCGGCACGATCAAGGCCGAGATCGAGCGGGCCCTGGACAAGGCCCTGGCCTGAAACCGCTGTCGCGGGTCAAGCGGCCCCGCAGGTTCACTGCAGGCCCTGTGGGCGCGGGCTTGACCCGCGACAGGGGCCTTCGCTGCACAGCAAATCCTGCCCTTAGGGTGAGGATTCTAATTTTTCCCCCTACCTTTGTGCCCAAGCCCAACTTTCACGGGCGTAACTCCATTTCCGTTCAAGCGTGAGGTGCAGAGCATGGCCAAAGTGACCCTGAAGAAAATCGACGACGCCCCGGGCAAGGCCCTGGGCGAGGTGCGCGGCTACGCGCGCAAGATCTGGCTGGCAGGCCTGGGGGCCTACACCCGGGTCGGGCAGGAGGGCGCCGAGTACCTGAAGGAGCTGGTCAAGGCCGGCGAAACCGTGGAGAAAAAAGGCAAGAAACGCCTCGACCACGAACTCGATGCCGCCAACAGCGAGATCCAGTCCGCCAGGCAGGAACTGGGCAGCGTGAAGGGCAAGGTCGAAGTTCAGCTGGATAAAATCGAAAAGGCTTTCGACACACGGGTCGCCAGCGCCTTGAATCGCATCGGCATTCCGTCTAAACATGACGTGGAGGCACTTTCTGCCAAGCTCGAAGAGCTGACGCTGTTGCTCGATCGTGTCGCACGCAAACAATAAGGAGAGCGGGATGGCTGGCAAAAAGACAACTGAGAAAGAGAGCAGCTCCTGGGTCGGGGGGATCGAAAAGTATTCCCGCAAGATCTGGCTGGCTGGTTTGGGTATCTACTCCAAGATCGATCAGGACGGCAGCAAGCTTTTCGAAACCCTGGTCAAGGACGGTGAGAAAGCTGAAAAGCAGGCCAAGGGCAGCGTCAACTCGGCCAAGGCCAGTGCCAAGTCTGCGACCTCGCGCGTAGGCGACGTGAAAGACCGCGCACTGGGCAAGTGGAGCGAACTCGAAGAGGCTTTCGACAAGCGCCTGAACAGTGCCATCTCGCGCCTGGGCGTGCCCAGCCGCAATGAGGTCAAGGCACTGCACCAGCAGGTCGACACCCTGACCAAGCAGATCGAGAAACTGACCGGTGCCTCGGTCAAGTCGGTCTCGGCCAAGGCGCCGGCCAAGCCACTGGCCAAGGCAGCACCGAAAGCGGCGGCCAAGCCTGTGGCCAAAACTGCGGCGGCCAAACCAGCAGCGGCCAAGCCAGCAGCCAAGCCGGCCGCGGCGAAAACCGCAGCCGCCAAGCCTGCAGCGAAAGCGGCGGCCAAACCTGCCGCAAAACCTGCCGCCAAGCCGGCAGCAGCGAAAAAGCCAGCGGTGAAGAAAGCCCCGGCCAAGCCTGCTGCAGCCAAGCCCGCAGCGGCCAAACCGGCAGCGCCAAGTGCCAGTGCGGCACCGGCGCCAAGCCCGGCGGCCACTGCGGCGCCAGCCGCGTCGGCAGCACCAGCACCTTCGAGCCCGGCCAGCCAGGCCTGACTCGAGGTAGCTGTACAGAAAACGCCCGGCCTGTGTGCCGGGCGTTTTTATGTGGGGTGCCTGTGCTGGCCTCATCGCGGGTCAAGCCCGCTCCCACAGGGATCACTGCCTTCCTTGCAGGCGCGGGCTTGTTCCGCGATGGGACCCTCAGCCCTCCAGGTACCTCAGGGCCAGTTGCTCCGCCGCCAGGCGTGACTCCACCTCCAGGTGCGGCGCCACCAGCATCATCACCTGGTACACCACGATCCCGACCTCGCCCTCGCGCGCCAGAATCCGCTGGTAGTCCAGCGAGAACAGCAAGGTCATGCTGATCTGCTCCACCAGTTGCCCCAGTGCGCGGGTATCGCTGGTCACCTGCCCATGCGCCTTGAGGCTCGCCAGCAATGCCGCCAGCGTGCGCTTGAGCGCATTGAGCAGGGTGCGCATGCCCCGCGCCAGCTTGGGCAGGCGCCCGGTAAGGTTGGACAGGTCCTGGAACAGAAAGCGGTACTGCGCCATGCGCTCCACGATCAGGTGCAGGAACAGCCAGTAGTCCTCGGCATCCAGGCGCACCTCCAGGGGCGGGTCGAGCAGGGGCGTCAGCTCCTCCTCGAAACGCTCGAACAGGCCCAGCACCAGTGGCTCCTTGCCGTGGAAGTGGTAGTACAGGTTGCCCGGGCTGATGCCCATCTCGTTGGCGATTTCCAGCGTCGAGACATTCGGCTCGCCCTGACGATTGAACAGGTGCAGGGCGCACTCCAGGATACGGTCGCGGGTCTTCATCCGTTCTTCTTGCTCAGCGCACCAGCACGTAGGTGCCGGGTGCGGGGTCCATGGGAGGGTAATTGGCGCTGCCCAGCGACAGGCGGGTTTCGCGCTGCGCACCGGAGCGCGCCTGTATCCAGTCGAGCCACTGCGGCCACCAGCTGCCCTCGACCTTCTGCGCATCGTGGTACCAGGCCCGCGGGTCGCTGCTCAGCCTGGGGTTCTCGACAAAATGCGCCTTGGGGTGGCCCGGCGGGTTGAGGATGCTCTGCACATGCCCGCTGTTGGCCAGCACGAAGCGCCGTTCGCCGCCCAGCAGCAGGGCCGAGCGGTACACCGCGTCCCACGGGGTGATGTGGTCGTTGCTGCCGGCCACGTGGAAGCTGTCCACCGTGACCTTGTGCAGGTCGATCGGCGTGCCGCACACCTCGAGGCCGTCGGCGTGCGTCAGCGGGTTGAATTTGAAGAAGTCCAGCAGATCGCCGTGCAGCGCGGCCGGCAGGCGGCTGTTGTCGTTGTTCCAGTACAGGATGTCGAATGCCGGGGGCGCCTTGCCCAGCAGGTAGTTGTTGACGAAGTAGTTCCAGATCAGGTCGTTGGGGCGCATCCAGGCGAACACCCGTGCCATCTCGCGGCCCTCCAGCACGCCCTGCTGGTAGGAGCGGCGCTTGGCCGCCTCCAGGGTCTGCTCGTCGGCGAACAGGCTGGCGGGGCTGTCGAACTGGCTGTCGAGCAGGCTGACCAGGTAGGTGGCGCTGTGCACCCGGCGCATCTGGCGCTTGGCCTGCAGGTGACCCTGCAGGGCCGCGATGGTCAACCCGCCGGCACAGGCGCCAAGCAGGTTGACGTCGCGGCTGCCGGTGATCGAGCGGCACACGTTCATGGCTTCCTCGACCGCCGCCACGTAGCTCGACAGGCCCCATTCGCGATGCCGGGCGTCGGGGTTGCGCCAGCTGATCATGAAGGTCTGCAGGCCGTTCTTGAGGGCGTACTGCACAAAGCTGTTGGTCGGGCTGAGGTCGAAGATGTAGAACTTGTTGATCTGCGGCGGCACCACCAGCAGGGGCCGGGCGTACTGTTTTTCGCTCATCGGGCGGTACTGGATCAGCTCCAGCAGCTCGTTGCGAAACACCACCGCGCCGGCGGTGCTGGCCAGGTTCCTGCCCACCTCGAAGGCGTCCGGGTTGACCTGGCGTGGCAGGCCGTCGTTGTGGCGCAGGTCGTCGAGCAGGTGGTTCAAGCCGCGCACCAGGCTCAGCCCGCCGGAGTTCAGCAGCTCCTTGACCGCCGCCGGGTTGAGCAGGGTGTTGCTGGGCGACATTGCATCGTTGAGCAGCGAGAACACGAAGTGCGCGCGGGCGCGGTCATCGTCGTCCAGCTGGCTCTCGTCGATCCACTGGCAGGTCTGCTGCTGCCAGGCCAGGTAGGCCTGCAGGCCGCGTCGGTACAGCGGGTTGAGCTGCCAGGCCGGGTCGTTGAAGCGGGTGTCGCGTGGCGAGGGCTGGTAGGGGGTATCGCCCAGCATCACGCGCCCCAGCTGGCCACCCAGCGCCAGCAGGTGGCGCGCCGTGTGCAGCGGGTGACGCAGGCCGTGGCGCCCCAGCTGGTGCACCGTCGACAGCAGGTCGCGACCGCGCAGGCCACTGATGGCGCTGCGCACGTTGAGATAGGCAGCGGGGGTCGGTACCCCGGGCTTCGCGGGCTTGTCTTTCATCCAGGCAACACTCCGTCGTCAGGCCATCAACCAATGTTTCAATGCAAGAGCGACACCAACCCGAACTGGCGCTGACATGCCCCGGCGCTCCTGCCGGGGGTGCAAGCGATAGAGGTGCTCAAGCGCTCGGGGCGGGCCGTGGATGCATGACGGCGCGTTGGCGCTCCTGCTGCAGGAATTTCATGATGATCGGGGCAACGGCTTCGGCCCGGGTGATCAGGAACAAGTGACCGTCGTCGATTATGTGTAGCTGGGCATTGGGAATTCGCCAGGCCAGCAGGCGCATATTGATCAGCGGGATCAGCGGGTCGTCGTCGCCTGCCAGCACCAGGGTCGGCTGCTGGATCTTGTGCAGCCAGTGGATGCTGGTCCAGCCCATGCCGGCGAACAGCTGCCAGTAATAGCCCAGCTTGCCCGAGGAACGCACCTTGGCCGCATGCGACGCGGCCAGGTTCGGGTCGCGGCGAAAGGCCCCGCCATAGATTTCCGGGGCGATGCGGATCACGTGGGACGGCTGTATGTAGCGCCTGGGGCTGGCCATCAGCCACAGCACCCGTGGCTTGCCCGGCACCATCACCGCACCGGCGGCGGTGGCCGCCAGCACCAGCTTCTTGCAGCGCTCGGGGTAATCGTGGGCGAACTGCTGGGCCAGCGCTCCGCCCCACGACACGCCGATGGCATTGACCTGCCCGTAGTCGAGGTAGTCGAGCATGCGCGCCGTCAGCTTGGCCAGCCCGGGGAAGCGGTAGGGCCGGCGCGGTGTCGACGAACCGCCCACGCCGGGCACGTCGAAGGCGATCACTTCAAGGTCCGGGTCCAGCGCATCGATGAACGGGAACACCAGCTCCAGGTTGGCGCCGATACCGTTGAAGATCAGCAGCGGCGTGAGGTGCGGCTTGCCGGGGCGAACGGCCGTGCGGATGGACTGGCCATCGAGCTCGACGGTTCTGAAGAGGTACGGTTGCGGCATGCGCGAGCCCTGTCGTGAGTAGCAGCGCCGCCTTGCCTGCGGCGGCGCCGGGTGTTTTCAGCGTTCGTGGACGTAGGTGCCGGGCGACGCTTCGGCGCTCGGGTAGGCCTTGTTGCCCAGCTTGGCGGGTGCCGGCTTGAGTGCGCCGGAGCGCTCGGCCAGCCACGCCTGCCAGTACAGCCACCAGGAATCGGTGTGCTTGGTGGAGTTCTCCTGCCAGTCGTCGGCCTGGGCCGGCATCTCGCTGCTGGTCATGTAGCGCGACTTGGGGTTGCCCGGCGGGTTGAGGATGCTCTGGATATGCCCGCTGTTGGACAGCAGGAACTCGACCTTGCCGCCGAACAGCTGCGCCGACTTGTAGCAGGACTTCCATGGGGTGATGTGATCGTTGGTGCCGGCCACGCTGAAGATGTCGGTGGTGACCTGGCTCAGGTCGATCGGCGTGCCGCACACTTCCAGTGCACCGGGACGCACCAGCGGGTTGTTCTTGAACATTTCGATCAGGTCGCCGTGGAAGGCGGCGGGCAGGCGCGTGGTGTCGTTGTTCCAGAACAGGATGTCGAACACCGGCGGCTCGTTGCCGAGCAGGTAGTTGTTGACCCAGTAGTTCCAGATCAGGTCGTTGGGGCGCATCCAGGCGAACACCTTGGCCATGTCGCGGCCTTCGAGCACACCGGCCTGGTAGGAATGGCGCTTGGCCGACTCCAGGGTCTGCTCGTCGACGAACAGCGCCACCTGGGTGTCGAGGGTGGTGTCGAGCACGCTCACCAGCAGGGTCAGGGCATTGACCTTCTTCTCGCCCAGTGCCGCGTAGTGGCCCACCAGCGCGGTGCAGGTGATGCCGCCGGAGCAGGCACCGAGCATGTTCAGGTCCTTGCTGCCGGTGATAGCCAGCACCACGTCGACGGCCTCCTTGAGCGCATCGATGTAGGTCGACAGGCCCCACTCGCGCTGGGACTTGTTGGGGTTGCGCCAGCTCACGATGAAGGTCTGCACCGTGGAGCGCAGGCAGAAGCGCGCCAGGCTCTTTTCCGGGCTGAGGTCGAAGACGTAGAACTTGTTGATCTGCGGCGGTACCACCAGCAGCGGCTTTTCGTGCACCTGCTCGGTGATCGGGCGGTACTGGATCAGCTCCAGCACGTCGTTGCGAAATACCACGGCGCCCTCGGTGGTGGCCAGGTTCTTGCCCACCTCGAAGGCGTCCATGTTGACCTGGCTGGGCATGCCGCCGTTGTGCACCATGTCCTTGGCCAGGTGCGACAGGCCGTCGAGCAGGCTCTTGCCACCGGTTTCGAAGAAGCGCTTGACCGCTGCCGGGTTGGCCGCGCTGTTGGTGGGGGCCATGGCCTCGGTCATCAGGTTGATGACGAAGTGCGCGCGGCTGATGTCCTGCTCCGACAGGTTGCTGTTGCCGATCCAGTCGTGCAGTTCCTTGCGCCAGGCCAGGTAGGTCTGCAGGTAGCGGCGGTACAGCGGGTTCTGGCTCCAGGCCGGGTCGCTGAAGCGGCGGTCGTCGCCCTCCGGCTGCAGGCCGGACTTGCCGAAGATCACGTCCTTGAGCTGCAGGCCGAAATGCGCGACGTGCTTGGCACTGTGCAGCGGTTGCTTGATGGCCTGACGCAGCACCATCCGGGCCGAAGACAGCAAATCCTTTCGGCGCAGGCCAATGATGGGGCTCAGGCCCAGGGTGTTTTCAGAGGCTTGGCGCTGCAGGTCATCGTTGTTCTTGTTACTCATCTACGACGCTCCGTTGTCCTGAGACGAGTACCGGCTGGGCTGTGGGCGTTGCACAGACGAATGCCCGGTACTACTGCTCGGGTGACCAGTGATAACGAACTGCGGTCCTGCGACCGGATGCGCGACGGTGATGAGCCCTGCGGGTTTATGCGTGTGAAGACAACCTGCTTTCGCTCGCGACCTCGGCATACCGGCCAGACCCTGCATCAACCCGCCCATGCAGGGTACTTGCCATATCCATTGGTTACCCGACTTTCATGGAATGCGCAAGCCGGCCAATCGCTGGCCGGCGCACGGGCATTCAAGCAAATAGAATTAGAAAATGCGCTCTAAAACGCCGGAGTGCCGGGCTAGAGCATCAGCTTGACGATCGACTCGGAAGGGTCGCGGGATTTACCGGCCTTGGCCAGCTCGTCGAGGTACTCGGCCCACAGCTGGTCCTGGCGCAGGCACAGCTGTTCGAGGTATTCCCAGGTGAACAGGCCGCTGTCGTGGCCGTCGTCGAAGGTGAGCTTGAGCGCGTACTGCCCGGCGGGCTCGAGCTGGCTCAGGCCGACGCCGAGCTTGCCAAATTGTAAGATCGGATTGCCGTGGCCCTGGACCTCGGCGGAAGGGGAGTGCACGCGCAGAAATTCGGCGGGCAGGTGATACACCTCGTCGGGCCCGTAGGTCAGGCTCAGGGTCTTGGAGGCTTTGTGCAGATTGATGGCGGTAGGCAGACGGGGCATGGCTATAAGGCTCTTGGGCTTCAAGCTGCAAGCTACAAGCTGCAGGAGAAGGCGTCCAGCACCTCCGGCCTGCAGCTCGCCGCTTGCCGCTGAGCTACAGAATGTAGCGCGACAGATCTTCGTTCTGTGCCAATTCGCCCAGGTGGCTGTTGACGTACTCGGCGTCGATGCGGATCGGCGCTTCGCTGTGGGCGCTGGCCAGGTCGCCGGCGCTGAACGACACCTCTTCGAGCAGGCGCTCGAGCAGGGTGTGCAGGCGACGGGCACCGATGTTCTCGGTCTTCTCGTTGACCTGCCAGGCAATCTCGGCCAGGCGCTTGATGCCGTCGGCAGCGAACTCGATGTTCAGCCCCTCGGTCTTGAGCAGCTCGCGGTACTGCTCGGTGAGCGAGGCATGCGGTTCGCTGAGGATGCGCTCGAAGTCTTCCGGGCTCAGGGCCTTGAGTTCGACACGGATCGGCAGACGACCCTGCAGCTCGGGCACCAGGTCGCTCGGCTTGCTCAGGTGGAACGCACCGGAGGCGATGAACAGGATGTGGTCGGTCTTGACCATGCCCAGCTTGGTATTGACCGTGCAACCTTCGATCAGCGGCAGCAGGTCGCGCTGCACGCCTTCACGGGACACATCGGCGCCACCGACGTTGCCGCGCTTGGCTACCTTGTCGATCTCGTCGATGAACACGATACCGTGCTGCTCGACCGCCTCGAGGGCCTTGGCCTTGAGTTCTTCCTCGTTGACCAGGCGCCCGGCTTCCTCGTCGCGCACCAGCTTGAGCGCTTCCTTGACCTTGAGCTTGCGGCTCTTCTTCTTGCCCTTGCCCATGTTGGCGAACAGGTTCTGCAGCTGGTTGGTCATCTCTTCCATGCCCGGCGGCGCGGAAATGTCGACGCCGACCGCTTCGGCCACCTCGATCTCGATTTCCTTGTCGTCCAGCTGGCCTTCACGCAGGCGCTTGCGGAACAGCTGGCGGGTGTTGGAATCGCTGCTGTTGACCGGGTCTTCGTTGAAGCCGGTGCGGGCCGGTGGCAGCAGCGCATCGAGGATGCGCTCTTCGGCGGCGTCTTCGGCACGGTGGCGCACGCGCACGATCTCCTGCTCGCGCAGCAGCTTGATCGCGGCGTCGGCCAGGTCGCGGATGATCGACTCGACGTCACGGCCCACATAGCCCACTTCGGTGAACTTGGTGGCTTCGACCTTGATGAACGGCGCGTTGGCCAGCTTGGCCAGGCGACGGGCGATTTCGGTCTTGCCCACGCCGGTGGGGCCGATCATCAGGATGTTCTTGGGGGTGACTTCCACGCGCAGCTCTTCGGGCAGCTGCATGCGGCGCCAGCGGTTGCGCAGGGCGATGGCGACGGCGCGCTTGGCATCGTCCTGGCCGATGATGTGGCGGTTGAGTTCGTGGACGATTTCGCGGGGGGTCATGGACATAATGGTCGATGGTCCTGTGGGCAAGTGTTCAGCGTGGAAAAGCCCGACCGTCGGGGTCGGGCGCCAGAACAGCTGAATTACTCGGCCAGGTCCTGCTCCTCGATGGTCAGGTTGTGGTTGGTGAACACGCAGATGTCGCCGGCGATGTTCAGTGCGGTCTCGGCGATTTCGCGAGCCGACAGGTCGGTTTTCTGCAGCAGGGCGCGTGCGGCGGCCTGGGCGTAGGCGCCGCCGGAACCCATGGCGATCAGGCCGTCTTCGGGTTCGACGACGTCACCGTTGCCGGTGATGATCAAGGAGGCGTCCTTGTTGGCCACGGCCAGCATGGCTTCCAGACGGCTCAGCGAGCGGTCGGTACGCCATTCCTTGGCCAGCTCGACGGCGGCGCGAATGAGGTGGCCCTGGTGTTTTTCGAGCTGGCCTTCGAAGCGCTCGAACAGGGTGAAGGCGTCGGCGGTGGCACCGGCGAAGCCGGCGATGACCTGGCCGTGGTACAGGCGACGAACCTTCTTGGCGTTGCCTTTCATCACGGTATTGCCGAGGGAAACCTGGCCGTCGCCGCCCATGACGACTTTGCCGTGGCGACGAACTGAAACGATGGTGGTCAAGGGAGAGTCTCCACGCAGCGAGGCGAAAATGCCTGATGCAGACTCATATGGGGGTGGGGGGAAAGATTTCAACCTTTGCGGCCCCTTCGCCGGCAAGCCGGCTCCTACCGGTAGGAGCCGGCCTTGCCGGCGAAGGGTTTGACTCAGGCTTCGTGGCTGATGTGCCCGTCAACCAGGGTGTAACGCACCGCACCCGGCAGGCAGTGCCCGATGAACGGGCAGTTTTCGCCCTTGGAGCGCCATTGTTCGCCAGCCACGGTCGAGGCCTGCGGGTCGAACAGCACCAGGTCTGCCGCCGCACCCACCTGCAACTGCCCGGCCGGCAGGCGCAGGGCCGCCGCAGGGCCTGCAGACAAACGCTGCAACAAGGTTGCCAGGTCGAGCAGGCCGTCCTCGACCAGTGTCATCGCCAGCGGCAGCAGCAACTCGACGCTGCTGATGCCTGGTTCGGTGGCACCGAACGGCGCCAGCTTGGCGTCGCGCTCATGCGGCTGGTGATGGCTGGAAATCGCCTGGATCACGCCCCGCTTGACCGCATCACGCAGGCCGTCGCGGTCGGCGCGGGTGCGCAGCGGCGGTTGCACGTGGTACAGGCTGGAGAAGTCGCGCAGCGCCTCGTCAGTGAGGATCAACTGGTACAGCGCCACATCCGCCGTCACCGGCAGGCCGCGGGCCTGGGCCTGTTCGATCAGCTTGGCGCCCCGGGCGCTGGTCAGCTGGCTGAAGTGCGCACGCACGCCGGTCTGTTCCACCAGCAGCAGGTCGCGGGCCAGGGCCACGGTCTCGGCGGTTTCCGGAATGCCCGGCAGGCCGAGGAAACTGGCCATCGCGCCCTCGTGGGCGAGGCCGCCCTGGGCCAGGTCGCGGTCCTGGGAATGGAAGATCACCGTCAGGTCGAAGGTGGCCGCGTAGTCCAGCGCGCGGGCCAGGGTGCGGGTGTTGGTGAAGCTGTTCAGGCCGTTGCCGAAGGCCACGCAGCCGGCATCGCGCAGGGCGATCAGCTCGGCCAGTTGCTCGCCTTCCAGGCCCTTGCTCAAGGCGCCGATCGGGTACACCTTGCTGTGCCCGGCTTCACGGGCGCGGTCCAGGATCAGCTCGGTGACTGCCGAGGTGTCGAGCACCGGCCGGGTCTGCGGCGGGCAGCACAGGCTGGTCACGCCACCGGCGGCGGCGGCGCGGGTTTCGCTGGCGATGCTGCCCTTGCGGCTGTAGCCGGGCTCGCGCAGGGCAACGCTCAGGTCGACCAGGCCGGGCGCGGCCACCAGGCCGGTGGCGTCCAGGGTACGGGCGGGCTTGAAGCCGGCCGGGGCAGCGCCGATGGCGACGATCTTGCCGGCGTCGATGTGCAGGTCGCCGACCTGGTCCAGGCCGCTGGTTGGGTCGATGACACGGGCGCCGAGGATACTCAGGCTCACTGGGCGTTCTCCTGCTCGAATTGACGTTGCGCGGTCTGCCCGCTCATGGCCATGGACAACACCGCCATGCGCACGGCGATGCCGTAGGTGACCTGGTTGAGGATCACCGAGTGGGCGCCGTCGGCCACGGCCGACTCGATTTCCACGCCACGGTTGATCGGCCCGGGGTGCATCACGATGGCATCGGGCTTGGCCCCGGCCAGGCGTGCGGTGGTCAGGCCGAACAGACGGTAGAACTCGCCCTCGCTGGGCAGCAGGCCGCCGGTCATGCGCTCACGCTGCAGGCGCAGCATGATCACCACGTCGACGTCCTTCAGGCCTTGCTCCAGGTCGGTGTAGACCTTCACGCCGTACTGTTCGATGCCGATCGGCAGCAGGGTCTTGGGGCCGATCACGCGGATGTCCGGGCAACCCAGGGTTTTCAGCGCGAGCATGTTCGAGCGCGCCACCCGCGAGTGCAGGATGTCGCCGACGATGGCCACCGAGAGGTTCTCGAAGCCGCCCTTGTGGCGACGAATGGTCAGCATGTCGAGCATGCCCTGGGTGGGGTGCGCGTGGCGCCCGTCGCCACCGTTGATGATCGCCACCTCCGGGCACACGTGCTCGGCGATGAAGTGCGCGGCGCCCGAGTCGGCGTGGCGCACCACGAACATGTCGGCGGCCATGGCTTCAAGGTTGCGCAGGGTGTCGAACAGGGTCTCGCCCTTGCTGGTGGAGGAGGTCGACACGTTCAGCGTGATCACGTCGGCCGACAGCCGCTGGGCGGCCAGTTCGAAGGTGGTGCGGGTACGCGTGGAGTTCTCGAAGAACACGTTGCACACGGTCTTGCCGCGCAGCAGCGGGACTTTCTTGACCGCACGCGCGCCGACTTCGAGAAACGAGTCGGCCGTGTCGAGAATTTCGGTCAGCAGTTCGCGGGGCAAACCGTCGAGCGAGAGGAAGTGGCGCAGCTGGCCCTGGTCATTGAGCTGCAGCGGGCGCTTGGCGTCGATTGGCGTCATCGCGGGGGACTCTTAAAGGGCGGAAGCGGAAGCGAGGTCCTGGCGCTCGAGTTCGAGCGGCGCGGGGCCGGACAATTTTACCCGTTCATGGGCTTGCAGCGACAGGGTGGCGCCCACCACGTTTGGCCGGATCGGCAGTTCGCCGGCATCCAGGTCCAGCAGACACACCAGGGTCACGCTGGCCGGGCGGCCATAGTCGAACAGTTCGTTGAGGGCGGCGCGGATGGTGCGCCCGCTCATCAGCACGTCGTCCACCAGTACCAGGTGCTGGCCTTCGATCTCGAACGGCAGCTCGGACGGGCGCACCTGCGGGTGCAGGCCGTTCTGGCTGAAGTCGTCGCGGTAGAACGACACGTCGAGGGTGCCCAGCGGCGAATCGCTGCCCAGCTCGGCCAGCAGCGCCTGGGCCACCCATACGCCGCCGGTGCGGATGCCGATGAAGCGCGGTTCGGCGATGGCGCGGCGTTGCAGGTGGGCGCGAAGGTCAACGGCCATCTGCCGGATCAGTTCGGCGGGGTTGGGTAGGCTCATGCTTGCTCCTCAAGAGGCCGGGGCAGAGAGCTGGCCCGGCGTGTAACCGATGGTCGGGTTCAGGCCTGTTCGGCGTGGGCGTCGAGCCAGCCTTGCAGCAGCAGGGCGGCGGCAATCGCGTCCACCGGGTTGTCGCGGTAGCTGCCGCGCTGGCCGCCACGGGCCATGCGTTCGCCCTTGGCCTCGAAGGTGGTCAGGCGCTCGTCGTGGGTGTAGGCCGGCACGTTGAAGCGGCCGTTCAGGCGTCGGGCGAATTTCTCGGCGCGCGCGCTCATTTCGCTGGGCGTGCCGTCCATGTTCAGCGGCAGGCCGACGACCACCGCGTCGGGTTGCCATTCCTTGAACAGTTTTTCCACCTGGGCCCAGTCGGGTGCGCCGTTCTGCGCCTTCAGGGTGCACAGCTCGCGGGCCTGGCCGGTGATCACCTGACCGACGGCGACGCCGATCTGCTTGGTGCCGTAGTCGAAGCCCAGCAGCAGTTTGAGCGCCGCCATCAGGCGTGCCCCGCCTGGCTGGTGAGCAGGCTGAGGTTGATGCCCAGGCTGGCTGCGGCGGCTTCGAGGCGTTGCTCGCAGGCCATGCCGAAGATGATCTCGGGGTCGAACGGGCAGTTGAGCCAGGCGTTGTCGGCCAGTTCCGCTTCCAGCTGCCCGGCTTCCCAGCCGGCGTAGCCCAGGGTAATCAGGCTCTGCGCCGGGCCCACGCCGTCGGCGATGGCGAACAGCACGTCCTGCGAGGTCGACAGGGCCAGCCCGTCGAGCTGGACGGTGGCCTGGAAGGTCTTGTCGTTGGTGTGCAGCACAAAACCGCGGTCAGTCTGTACCGGGCCGCCGATATGGATAGGCACGTGGATGCAGCGTGCCGGCGGCTCGGTGTCCGGGCGCAGCTGCTCGAGGATATCGGCCAGGTTCAGCTCCTGCGGGCGATTGACCACCAGCCCCATGGCACCGTTGGCATTGTGCTCGACGATGTAGGTCAGGGTGTGGGCAAAGTTCGGGTCGGCCATGTGCGGCATGGCAATCAGGAACTGATGCTTGAGGTAACTCGGGCTGAGGTTTTTCATGGGGGTTAGTGTGGCGGCGAGCGGCCACGCTGACAAGGTGCGTGTCGAGCCTGCGGGCCGATTATGCCTGTTTCTTGGCGGTGCTAATCGGCACGGGCTGCTGTGTGAGGCGCTAGTTAGGTGACCCTGCGGTTGCTGATGTCGCGGCACTGCGCTGCTTTTTGAAGCGGGTACATTTTTTTCGCGGCGACCTACAACTGGTAACTGTGTCAGGTGACAGGTGGTCTGGATCAACTCATAGTCTCACCGCAAACCGAGCATTTGGCTTATCTAAAGGAGAAGTGCAATGATCACTCGGATGTCTATCAACGAAGCAATCGGAAATTTCTTTACTAGTGAGGTAACGCTTACAGGACGCGGTGACCCCGAACGCGCTTATCTGGTCTGTGTCAGTGGGACCGGAGAATACTGCGGCGAGGGTAAGACGTACGAGAATGGGTGTTTCACAATTACCTTCAAGCCACCTGGCCCAAACCCTCACCATGGCTACCAATTTACGGTTAGGCATCTTGAAGACGATGGCACAGTAGGCAACAACCTGAACTGGTCTACTGCCGTCAACAACCCACTCGAAGGTTAATGATCTGACATGGCGAGTTGAAACTCTTCTCACTGTCTAGCAGTTGAGGCATGCCTCGCAGTTATTGTAAGTGCTGGTCCTGCTTCAATTTCGCGACAACATTTTTTGTTGGCCAGCTTCGGTAGTTTTGATTACGAACACTCGTACTTACAGGTGTTACTTGAGGCGCTTGACGATGTCAGACGAGTACACCTTCGGCGATCAGTTGCTCGACAACCGATCCCCACGGGCGAAGCGCCACGTTCGAACAATTTCCAGCCGATCGATATCCGACAGGTCGCCGGTGAACGGCGCAAACGGCGCCGCCAGCCTCACGATGCGCTGCGCCGCCTGGTCCAGCAGCGGCTGCCCGGAAGATTCGAGCACCAGCACCTCGTACAGCGAACCGTCATGGTTGATCGACACCAACAGGCGCAAACTGCCGTAGATCTGCTGGCGGCGGGCCTCGTCCGGGTAGTTGAGGTTGCCGATGCGCTCGACCTTCTTGCGCCATTCATCCTTGTACCAGGCGCCCTTGTCGCGCATGGTCGAAGCCGCGCTCAGGCGGTGGATGCGCGGGCGCTTGGCGTACAGCTGCTGTTCGTTGGCCAGCTCCGCCTCGAGGCTGGCGATCTGGCTGGACAGGTCGGCGCTGTCGAACGTCGGCGTGGCCGCCTTGGGTTGCACCTTGGGCTGCTGCTCCTTGGGTCGGGTCTCGACCTTCTGCGGCTTGGGCCTGGTGGTGGCCACCACTGCCTTGGGCGGGGCCGGCTGGGGCGCCACTTCGGGCTTCGCGGCCGGGGGCGGCGTCACCTTGTTGATCTTGCTGTCCTGGAACGGGGCAATCTCGGTGGTTTTGGGCACCGCCTTCTTGTCCAGCGTGCCGCTGCCCTGCTGGTTGTCCTGCGCCAGGTAATCGGCCTTCTTCGGCGGTGCCTCGCTCTTGAAGGTGGCCAGGGTGATTTCCATGGTGCGGCGGATTTCTTCAGGCTTGGCGAAGGTAAACCCCAGGCCCAGGATCAGCGCCAGGTGCAGCAGCGCCGCCAGGAACAGGGTAAAGCCCAGCCGGTCCGCCGCGCGGACACGGGGCGGGGCAAAATCGGCAGGAAGGTCGGCAGGAAGCGTCATCGATTATCCAGCAGCCGGGGCAGGGCCGGCGCAGCGGGGTGCCAGTCGAGAATGGACCGGCATGATACCCCACAACGCGGGCCCGCCACTTGTCGGCGGTCAGCGTGCCTTGAGCTTGCGATCAATGGCGTCCATCAGCTGCGCGCCGATCTGCGTGCCGTAGGCGTTGTCGATTTCGCGGATGCAGGTGGGGCTGGTCACGTTGATTTCGGTCAGGTGCTCGCCGATCACGTCCAGGCCGACGAACAACAGGCCCTTCTCGCGCAGGGTCGGGCCCACCTGGGCGGCGATCCAGCGGTCGCGCTCGGTCAGCTCGCGGGCCTCGCCACGACCGCCGGCGGCCAGGTTGCCGCGGGTTTCGCCGCTGGCCGGGATGCGCGCCAGGCAGTACGGCACCGGCTCGCCGTCGATCATCAGGATGCGCTTGTCGCCGTCCTTGATCGCCGGCAGGTAGGCCTGGGCCATGATCTGCTGGGTGCCCAGGGCGGTCAGGGTCTCGAGGATCACCGACAGGTTGGGGTCGCCCACGCGGTGGCGGAAGATCGAGGTGCCGCCCATGCCGTCCAGCGGCTTGAGGATCACGTCGCCGTGCTTGGCGGCGAACTCGCGGATGATGTCCGGGCGCCGGCTCACCAGGGTTGGCGGCGTGCACTGCGGGAACAGCGTGGCGAACAGCTTCTCGTTGCAGTCGCGCAGGCTCTGCGGACGATTGACCACCAGCACCCCGGCGGCCTCGGCCTGCTCCAGCAGGTAGGTGCTGTAGACGAACTCCATGTCGAAGGGCGGGTCCTTGCGCATCAGGATCACGTCCAGCTCGCTCAGCGCGACGTCGGTCTCGGCCTCCAGCTCGAACCAGTGCTCGGGGTCGGCGAACACCTTGAGCGGGCGCATGCGGGCACGGGCCACGCCTTCGCTCTGGTACAGGTCGTGCTGCTCCATGTAGAACAGCGACCAGCCACGGGCCTGGGCGGCCAGCAACATGGCCAGCGAGCTGTCCTTCTTGTAGGAGATCTGCGCGATGGGGTCCATGACAATCCCGAGGCGAACGCTCATGGGGTATTTCCTCTCGGCGGCTTGCTGCCGCAGTGGCTCGAATTGAAGTGCGTCAGGGTGGCGCCCGGCGGGCTGGCGGTCAAGGGGAAACGTCAGCCGGCAGGCATCGGCGCAGGGCGCGGCGAGGCTCGATGGAATGCACCCCCAGAGTGTGCTAAAAAGGCCTGGCACGTGGCCTGCAAGGCCCTTCCAGGCGATGGTAGAGCAATTATGGTACAGCCCGACACGGCGTTGAAGGTGATGGTGATCGATGACTCCAAGACGATTCGCAGCACTGCCGAAAAGCTGCTGGGCGAAGCCGGTTGCGAAGTCGTCACCGCGGTCGACGGTTTCGACGCCCTGGGCAAGATCGTCGACCACACCCCGGGGATCATCTTCGTCGATGTGCTGATGCCGCGCCTCGATGGCTACCAGACCTGCCTGCTGATCAAGCAGAACAGCGCGTTCAAGGACATCCCGGTGATCATGCTGTCGTCGCGCGACGGCCTGTTCGACAAGGCGCTCAGCCGCCAGGTGGGCTCTGATCAATTTCTGACCAAACCTTTCAGCAAGGAAGAACTGCTGGATGCGATCCGCGCCCATGTGCCGGGTTTCGCCGCAGAAGAACAACCCGCACCCTGACGCCGCCGCCCTCCTGGCCGCGGCGTCATGCCTTTATTGGGGAACAGCATGGCCCGAGTTCTGATCGTCGACGATTCGCCGACCGAAATGTACAAACTGACCGGAATGCTCGAAAAGCACGGGCACCAGGTGCTCAAGGCCGAGAACGGCGCCGATGGCGTGGCCCTGGCCCGCCAGGAAAAGCCCGATGCGGTGCTGATGGACATCGTGATGCCCGGCATGAACGGCTTCCAGGCGACCCGTCAGTTGAGCAAGGACGACGTCACCAAGGGCATCCCGGTGATCATCGTCACCACCAAGGACCAGGAAACCGACAAGGTCTGGGGCCAGCGCCAGGGCGCCAGCGACTACCTGACCAAGCCGGTGGACGAAGACACCCTTATCCAGGTCCTGAACAAAGTTCTCAAGGCTTGACCACGCGGCGCATGGGCGAATCGCTGACCGCCTTCGAGCTGTTGCTCGAAATCGACCGGCGCTGTCGCCTGCTGGCGGCCGACCTGCCATTGCAGGAAACCCGCCTGCAGACCTGGAGCGGCATCGGCTTTCGCATGGCCGAACACTGGTTCGTGGCGCCCATGGGCGAGGTCGCCGAGGTGCTGCAGGAACCCCGGCTCAGCCGCATTCCCGGGGTCAAGCCATGGGTGGCGGGGGTGGCCAACCTGCGCGGGCGGCTGTTGCCGGTGATGGACCTGTGCGGTTTTCTCGGCCTGGGCCTGTCGGTGGTGCGCAAGCAGCGGCGGGTGCTGGTGCTGGACCACGAGGAGCTGTTCGCCGGGCTGCTGGTGGACGAAGTGGTGGGCCTGCAGCACTTTGCCCTGCACGGCCTGGAGCTGTCGCCGCCGGCGCCGCTGCTGCCGGCTGCGGCCCCCTTCGTGCAGGGGCACTTTCAGCGCGAGCACTGCTGGGGCATTTTCAGCCCCTTCGCCCTGGCCCAGGCGCCAGGCTTTCTCGATGTGGCGTTGTAAAGGGATGCCAGACCTGTGACCAAGTTCAAGACCCGCCCCTCGGTACAAGGCTCGCGCAGCAGCGCGCAGATCGCCGCACTGTTCATCGTGCTGATCCTGTCGATCATTCTGCTGTTCGCCAACTTCGCCTACCTCAATACCCAGGCCAACTACGACAAGCAGTACATCGGCCATGCCGGCGAGCTGCGCGTGCTGTCCCAGCGCATCGCCAAGAACGCCACCGAGGCCGCTGCCGGCAAGGCCGTGGCGTTCAAGCTGCTCAACGATGCGCGCAACGATTTCGAACAGCGCTGGGGTTACCTGAAAAAAGGCGACCCGGCCACCGGCCTGCCGTCGGCCCCGGTGGCGGTACGCGGCGAGATGGATGCAGTGCAACGCGACTGGGAGAGCCTGCGCAAGAGCACCGACGCGATCCTGGCCAGCGAGCAGACCGTGCTGTCGCTGCACCAGGTGGCCGCGACCCTGGCCGAGACCGTGCCGCAGTTGCAGGTCGAGTACGAAAAGGTGGTGGAGATCCTGCTGCAAAGTGGCGCCCCCGCCAGCCAGGTGGCGGTGGCCCAGCGCCAGTCACTGCTGGCCGAGCGCATCCTGGGCTCGGTCAACACCGTGCTGGCCGGCGACGACACCGCGGTGCAGGCCGCCGATGCCTTCGGCCGCGATGCCAGCCGCTTCGGCCAGGTGCTCGACGGCATGCTCGGCGGCGCGCCCTCGATCCAGGTCACCCGCGTCCAGGACCCGGATGCCCGTGCGCGCCTGGCCGAGATCGCCGAGCTGTTCCAGTTTGTCGCAGGCTCCGTCGACGAGATTCTTGAAACCTCGCCCGAGCTGTTTCGCGTGCGCGAGGCGGCCGGCAGCATCTTCAGCCTGTCGCAGACATTGCTCGACGAAGCCTCGCACCTGGCCAACGGCTTCGAGAACCTGGCCTCCGGCCGCACCCTGGATACCGTCGGCGGCTACGTGCTGGGCCTGCTGGCGCTGGCCTCGATCATCCTGATCGGGCTGGTGATGGTGCGCGAAACCAATCGCCAGCTCAGCGAAACCGCTGAAACCAACGAACGCAACCAGCAGGCGATCATGCGCCTGCTCAACGAGATCCAGGAACTGGCCGACGGCAACCTGACCGTCACCGCCTCGGTCACCGAGGACTTCACCGGGGCCATCGCCGACTCCATCAACTATTCCATCGACCAGTTGCGCGACCTGGTGGCGACCATCAACCTCAGCGCCGAGGAAGTCGCCAGCGCGGTGCAGGAGACCCAGACCACCGCACACCTGCTGGCCAAGGCCTCCGAGCACCAGGCCCAGCAGATCACCGATGCGTCGATTGCGGTGGGCGACATGGCCGAGTCGATCGACCGGGTGTCGGGGCACGCCTACGAGTCGGCCAAGGTGGCCGAGCGCTCGGTGGCCATTGCCAACAAGGGCAACGAGGTGGTGCACAACACCATCAACGGCATGGACAACATCCGCGAGCAGATCCAGGACACTGCCAAGCGCATCAAGCGCCTGGGCGAGTCGTCCCAGGAAATCGGCGACATCGTCAGCCTGATCGACGACATTGCCGACCAGACCAACATCCTCGCCCTCAACGCGGCGATCCAGGCGTCGATGGCCGGCGAGGCCGGGCGCGGCTTTGCGGTGGTGGCCGATGAGGTGCAGCGGCTGGCCGAGCGCTCATCCTCGGCCACGCGCCAGATCGAGGCGCTGGTGCGCGCGATCCAGGCCGACACCAACGAGGCGGTCATCTCCATGGAGCAGACCACCGCCGAAGTGGTGCGCGGGGCGCGTCTGGCGCAGGATGCCGGGGTGGCGCTGGCCGAAATCGAGGGTGTATCGCAGACCCTGGCCGAACTGATCCACAGCATTTCCGATGCCGCGCAGTTGCAGACCTCTTCGGCCGGGCAGATCTCCCACACCATGGCGGTGATCCAGCAGATCACCTCGCAGACCTCGTCCGGCTCGACCGCCACCGCCGAGAGCATCGGCAACCTGGCGCGCATGGCCAGCGAGATGCGCCGTTCGGTGTCGGGCTTCACCTTGCCGCCAACCACGGAGCCGCGCTGACCGGCGCGTGGGACTTTATGGCTACTAAAGTGCGTATCGCCGAGCGCCACGACAAGGTGGCCCTGGCCTGGGTCAAGGGCCCCATCGACGACTGCCTGGCCCAGGCCCGCCAGGCGTTGGAGCAGTTTGCCGGCGACGCTGGCGACAGCCAGGTGCTGGAGCGTTTCGACGCGCCGCTGCGCCAGGTGCGCGGTTGCTTGCAGATGCTCGAGCTGGAAGGCGCGGCCTTGCTGACCCGTGAAATGCAGCAGCTGGCCCAGGCCCTGGGCGAAGGCCGCGTGGCCTCTCGCGGTGACGCGCTGGGCGCGTTGTTCAGGGCGCTGGAGCAGCTGCCGCAGTACCTGCAACGCCTGCGCGGCGCCCGGCACGAGCTGCCGTTGCTGGTGCTGCCACTGCTCAACCCGTTGCGCGCCGCGCGTGGCGCGCCGGCGCTGGCCCAGGCCAGCCTGCCGGGCGAGCAGACCGTCGCCGAGCCCGCTGCGGGGCTAGGCCTGAGCCTCGGCGCGCTGCGTGACCCGCTCGAGGCGGTGCCGGGGCGCGATGCGATGCGTTCGGTGGTGCTGGCAGTGCGCGAAGACCTGGTGCGCATCAAGGAGCAACTGGACCTGTTCGTGCGCAGCGACCGCCAGCAGGTCGAGGCGCTGGCCCCGCTGCTGGCGCCGTTGCGCCAGATCGCCGATACCCTGGCGGTGCTCGGCTTCGGCCAGCCGCGCCGGGTGATCATCGACCAGGTGGCGGTGCTTCAGGCCCTGGCCCAGGGCCAGCGGGTGCCCGAGGATGCGCTGCTGATGGATGTTGCCGGGGCGCTGCTGTATGTCGAGGCGACCCTGGGCGGCATGGTGGGCTCGATCGAGTCGGTCAGCCAGGCCAGCGTACCCGGCACCGACCTGGACGACATTCGCCGACTGGTGCTGGACGAGGCCCACGGCGTGCTGCTGCAGGCCAAGGACCTGATCGCCGATTGCCTGGAGGCCGGCTGGGATCGCCTGCGCCTGCAACCGCTACCGGGGCTGTTCACGCAGATCCGCGGGGCGCTGGCGATGCTCATGCTGCCCCGGGCGGCGGCGCTGGTGCGGCGCTGCCATGATTACGTCGAGACCCACCTGCTGTACGCCGAGCGGCTGCCGGACAACGCCGCGCTGGATCACCTGGCCGATGCCCTGTGCAGCCTGGAACTGTACCTGCAATGGCGCGCCATCGACCCCCAGGCCGACCTGGACGAATGGCTAGAGCGCACCCAGCTGGCCTTGGCCGCACTGGGGTTCCCGAGCCTGCCGCCGGCCCCGCCGGCGCCCGCGCCTGTGCCCGAGATGCTTGAGGCGCCGCTGGACGACGAGCTGCGCGAGGTGTTCCTGGAGGAAGCCGAGGAGGTGCTGCAGCAATTGCAGCAGCACTGGGCGATATGGCGGGGCAACCCGGCGGCACGTGACGCGCTGGTGGAAATGCGCCGCGCCTTCCACACCCTCAAGGGCAGCGGCCGCATGGTGCGCGCCCAGGTGCTGGCCGAGCTTGCCTGGGCCGCCGAGCACCTGCTCAACCGCATGCTCGAAGGCCGCGTCGAAGCCAGCGGCGATGTGCTGGCCGGGCTCGAGCAGAGCATTGCGCTGCTGACGCCGTTGCTGGACGAATTCGCCCAGGCCCAGGCTCTGCCCCATGCCGAGGTCGAGCGCCTGGCCACGCGCCTGCATGCGCTGGCGATGAACGACCCGCTGGGCGTCACAGCCCCGGAGCCGGCCTTCGACCCGCGCCTGCTGGAGATCTTCCGCAACGAGGCGCAGACCCACCTGGCCAGTGTCGACGAGTTTCTGCAGGCCGCCGAGGTGCAGTTGCCGGTGCCGGTCAGCGACAGCCTGCAACGGGCGCTGCATACCCTCAAGGGCAGCGCCGCGATGGCCGGGGTGGTGCCGATCGCCGAGCTGGCCAGCGCACTGGACCTGCTGGCCCGCGAATTCAAGGCCCACCAGCTGGGCCTGGACCTTGACGAGCTGTACCTGCTGCAGATGGCCGAACCACTTCTGCGCCGCGGTCTGGCACAGCTCGACAGCACCCCGCTGGCACCCATCGGCGGTGCCCGGACCCTCATCGAACAGATCGACCAGGTGGTTGCTGCGCGCCTGCAGGCACTGCGCGACGCGCCGAGCCAGGGCCTGCGGGTCAAGCGCGACCCGCAACTGATCGCCAGCTTCCTGGCCCAGGGCATGGACATCCTGCTGGACGCCGAAACCCTGTTGCAACGCTGGCAGGAGCACCCCGGCGAGCGCCAGGAGCTGACTGCGCTGCTGGATGAACTGACCACCCTGGGGCAGAGCGCGCACCTGGCCGACCTGTGGCAGGTGGACGAACTGTGCGAGGCGCTGCTGGACCTGTACGGCGCGGTGGAGGAGAGCAGCCTGGCGGTCAGCGAGCGCTTCTTCGGCGAGGCGCAACGGGCCCATGAAGCCCTGATCGACATGCTCGACCAGATTGCCGCCGGCCAGGAAGTGGACCCGCAACCGCAACGCCTGCACGCATTGCGCGAGCTGCTCGAGCAAGGCCTGGCGCCGGATGCCATGGGCCTGGTGCGCAGCCAGGGCGAGCAGCCCGGGCAGATCGCCGAACTGGGCGATGCCACCCGCGCGCTGCAACGCCAGGCGCACGACAGCGAGGTGGTCGAGCTGTTTCTGGAAGAGGCCCGCGACATCCTCGAAGGGGCCG
This sequence comes from Pseudomonas palmensis, assembly GCF_017848315.1. Taxonomy (GTDB): domain Bacteria; phylum Pseudomonadota; class Gammaproteobacteria; order Pseudomonadales; family Pseudomonadaceae; genus Aquipseudomonas; species Aquipseudomonas palmensis. Next base: position 185,190 of record NZ_JAFKEC010000001.1, on the reverse strand, counting down.
ACCAGGCCCTGGCGCGCTGGGCCGGCGACCCCGACAACGGCTCGGCGCTGTCGTCGCTGCAGCGCGACCTGCAGACCCTCAAGGGTGGCGCACAGCTGGCGCAGGTGGGGGCGGTCGAGGTGCTGGCCCAGGAGCTGGAGTTGCTCTACGAAGGCCTGGTCGATCGCCGTTACCAGCCCGGCAACCTGTTGCCGGGCCTGCTGCGTGAAAGCCATGCGTTGCTCGGGCGTCTGCTCGAGCAGGTGCAGCAGGGACAGGCAACGGAGCTGGTGGTGGAACAGCTGGCAGCCCTGCGCGAGTTCCGTCACACCGCACCGGCGCCCGAGCCCCAAGGCAAGCCGGCGGAGCCCCAGCGTCACGAGGGCGACAAGGAACTGCTGGAGATCTTTCTCGAGGAAGGCTTCGACATCGCCGAAAGTGCCGGTGCCGCGCTGCTGCGCTGGCAGGCCGACCCGCGCAACGGGGTGGAGGTGGAGAACCTGCTGCGCGACCTGCACACCCTCAAGGGCGGTGCGCGCATGGTCGAGATCGCGCCCATCGGCGACCTGGCCCATGAACTCGAATTCCTCTATGAACACCTGGCGGCCGGGCAGTTGCAACCCAGCCCGGCGCTGTTCAGCCTGCTGCAGAACTGCCATGACCGCCTGGCGCACATGCTCGATGCGGTGCGCCTGCACCAGCCGCTGCACGCCGCCACGGCGCTGATCGACTATATCCGCAATTTCAGCAGTGCTGCCCTGAGCGACACCGCCGCCGCAACGCCCGGCGCCGAGGTGGCCCCGGTGGAAGTGGCGGCGCCGAGCCCGGAGCGTGCCCCGGCCGACATGGTCAAGGTGACGGCCGAGCTGCTCGACGACCTGGGCAACCTGGCGGGCGAGAACTCGATCATTCGCGGGCGCATCGAACAGCAGGTGAACGATGCGCAGGTGGCCCTGGGCGAGATGGAAACCACGCTCGAGCGCATGCGCGACCAGCTGCGCCGGCTCGATACCGAGACCCAGGGGCGCATCCTCAGCCGCCAGCAGAGCGAAGGCGAGGCGCTGGGCTATGACGACTTCGACCCGTTGGAAATGGACCGTCATTCACAGTTGCAGCAGCTGTCGCGGGCCCTGTTCGAGTCGGCCTCCGATCTGCTGGACCTGAAGGAAACCCTGGCCGTGCGTGCCCATGACGCCTACAGCCTGCTGCAACAGCAGGCGCGGGTGAACAGCGAGTTGCAGGAAGGCCTGACGCGCACCCGCATGGTGCCGTTCGAGCGCCTGGTGCCGCGCCTGCAGCGGGTGGTGCGCCAAGTTGCCAGCGAGCTGGGCAAGCAGGTCGAGCTGGTGGTGGGCAATGCCGAGGGCGAGCTGGACCGCAGCGTGCTCGAACGCATGGTGGCGCCGCTGGAACACATGCTGCGCAACGCCGTCGACCACGGCATGGAAAACCGTGCGGCGCGCCTGGCGGCGGGTAAGCCGGAGCAGGGCACCATCGCCCTCAACCTGCTGCACGAAGGCGCCGATATCGTCATCGAAATGACCGACGATGGCGCCGGCGTGCCGCTGGAGGCGGTGCGGCAAAAGGCGATCAAGCGCGGCCTGCTGGACCCTGCCACCGAACTGAGCGATCACGAGGTGATGCAGTTCATCCTGCGGCCCGGGTTCTCCACTGCCGAGAAGATCACCCAGATTTCCGGGCGTGGCCTGGGCATGGACGTGGTGCACGAAGAGGTCAAGCAACTGGGTGGCTCGATGGTGATCAACTCGGTGCCGGGCAAGGGTGCGCGTTTTCTGATTCGCCTGCCGTTCACCGTGTCGGTCAATCGCGCACTGATGGTGAACTACGGCGAAGAACAGTACGCGGTGCCGCTGAACACCATCGAGGGCGTGGTCCGTGTACCGCCGGCCGAGCTCGAGGCCTGCTACCAGCTGGACCCGCCGTGCTACCGCTACGCCGGCCACCGTTATGAGCTGCGCTACCTCGGCGAACTGCTGCAGGGCGAGGTGCAGCCGCGCCTGCTGGGGCAGAGCCTGCCGCTGCCGGTACTGCTGGTGCAGGCCCACGACCAGCAGTTCGCCGTGCAGGTGGACAGCCTGGCGGCCAGCCGTGAAATCGTGGTCAAGAGCCTTGGCCCGCAGTTTGCCGCAGTGCACGGGCTGGCCGGGGCGACCCTGCTGGGCGATGGCCGCGTGGTACTGATTCTCGACCTGCTGGCGCAACTGCGTGCGCTGCACCTGCAGTTGTCCAAGGTGGCCCAGGGCGCCGCACGCCTGCGCCTGGAGCACCCTGGCAATGCCGCCGCACGTCCGTTGCTGGTGCTGGTGGTGGACGATTCGGTCACGGTGCGCAAGGTGACCGGGCGCCTGCTGGAGCGCCATGGCATGAACGTGCTGACGGCCAAGGATGGGGTCGATGCCATGAGTGTGCTGGCCGAACACCGTCCCGACATCCTGCTGCTGGACATCGAGATGCCACGCATGGACGGCTTCGAGGTGGCCACCCAGGTGCGCCAGGACCCGCACCTGAAGGACCTGCCGATCATCATGATCACCTCGCGCACCGGCCAGAAGCACCGCGACCGGGCCATGGCCATTGGCGTCAACGACTACCTGGGCAAGCCCTACCAGGAGTCGGTGCTGCTGCAGAGCATTGCCCGCTGGAGTACCCCGCATGCTTGAACAGACCCCTCGCAACAATCGGCGCAACACCCTCACCGGGCTGTTGCTGCCGTTGAGCGACCGCAGCCTGGTGCTGCCCAACGTGGCGGTGGCCGAGCTGATCGGCTACCAGCCGTGCACGCCCTTGCCGCATCAGCCGGCCTGGTTGCTGGGCTGGATCGACTGGCGCAGCCAGCGCCTGCCGCTGCTGAGCTTCGAGGCGGCCTGCGGTGGCCAGACCCAGGTTGGCGAGCGCGCGCGCATCGTGGTGCTCAATGCCCTGGGCGATACGCCGCGGCGTTTCTTCGCCCTGCTGGTGCAGGGCATACCGCGCACGTGCAAGCTCGACAGCCAGCTCAACTACGTCGATGTGCCGCTGGCGCCGCTGGAGCTGGCGGCGGTGCAGGTGGGCGAGCAGGTGGCGCGGGTACCGGACCTGCCCGGGCTGGAACAGCTGTTGCAGACGGCCGTGGCCTAGTACCAACCGCGTAATGCACTTGATGCCGGGCTTGTGTAGGGTAGGGGAGCGAATCATTCTACGGAGGGCATCAATGCATGTACCACGGTGAACGTTTCAATGCCTGGACCCACCTGGTGGGCGCGGTTCTGGCCTGCATCGGCGCGATCTGGCTGCTGGTGGTGGCCGGGATGCAGGGCGACCCCTGGAAGATCGTCAGCCTGGCCATCTACGGCTTCACGCTGATGCTGCTGTACAGCACTTCGACCCTTTATCACAGCGTGCGCGGGCGGGCGAAGGTGATCATGCGCAAGCTCGATCACCTGTCGATCTACCTGCTGATTGCCGGCAGCTATACCCCGTTCTGCCTGGTGAGCCTGCGCGGTCCGTGGGGCTGGAGCCTGTTCGGGGTGGTGTGGGGGCTGGCGGTTATCGGCATGCTGCAGGAGATCAAGCCGCGCTCCGAGGCGCGCGTGCTGTCCATCGTGATCTACGCACTGATGGGCTGGATCGTGCTGGTGGCGGTCAAACCGCTGCTGGCCAGCCTGGGTACGGCGGGGTTCGCCTGGCTGGCGGCGGGGGGCGCGCTGTACACCATCGGCATCATCTTCTTTGCCTATGACAGCCGCTTCCGCCATTGGCATGGCATCTGGCACCTGTTCGTGATTGCCGGCAGCCTGCTGCACTTTATCGCGATATTTTTCTACGTGCTTTAGGGCCCCTTCGCCGGCAAGGCCGGCTCCTGCAGTAGGAGCCGGCCTTGCCGGCGAACGCCGCGACGCGATCTAGAAATCGCCCCACAGCTGCTGCGCCACTGCCAGCGCCACCACTGGCGCGGTTTCGGTACGCAGCACCCGCGGGCCCAGGCGCGCGGCATGGAACCCCGCCGCCTTGGCCTGCTCCACTTCTACCTCCGACAAGCCGCCTTCCGGCCCGATCAGAAACGCCAGGCTCGCGGGCCTGGCATGGCTGGTCAAGGGTTCGGCCACCGGGTGCAGCACCAGTTTCAGCGCCTCGTCACGCGCCTTGAGCCAGTCTGCCAGCAGCACCGGCGAATGGATTGTCGGCACTGTCGAGCGCCCGCATTGTTCGCAGGCACTGATCGCCACCTGGCGCCAGTGGGCCAGGCGCTTGTCGGCACGTTCGTCCTTCAGACGCACCTCGCAGCGTTCGCTGACGATCGGGGTGATCACGCTGGCGCCCAGTTCGGTGGCCTTCTGGATCGCCCAGTCCATGCGCTCGCCACGGGACAGGCCCTGGCCCAGGTGCACGTGCAGGGGGGATTCGGCCTGGCCGGGGAGGGCCTGGGCGAGCGTGACGCGCACGCTCTTCTTGCCGACCTCGAGCAGTTCGCCCAGGTATTCCTGGCCGCTGCCGTCGAACAGTTGCACCGCATCGCCCGGCGCCATGCGCAGCACGCGGCCGATGTAGTGGGCCTGGGCCTCGGGCAGGTCGTGCTCGCCCAGGCTCAGGGGGGCGTCGATGAAGAAGCGGGACAGTCTCATGGTTCTGCTCTGAATAGATGGAGGCAGTTCGGGCGCCATCGCGGGTCAAGCCTGCTCCTGCAGGGTCACAGGTGATCCCTGTGGGAGCGGGCTAGCCCCGCGATGCTGTTTAGCCCGGATCGCGGAAATCAGGATGGAAATCGGCCGGCACCGCCACGCTCACGCTGCTGCGCGTGGCGATATCGATGCCCTCGCTGGCCACCTCGGCCAGGAAGTCGATCTGTTCGGGGGTGATCACGTACGGCGGCAGGAAGTACACCACGCTGCCCAGCGGGCGCAGCAGCGCACCACGGGTCAGGGCATGCTCGAACACCTTCAGGCCGCGCCGCTCCTGCCACGGGTAGGCGGTCTTGCTGGCCTTGTCCTGCACCATCTCGATGGCCAGGGCCATGCCGGTCTGGCGCACTTCGGCCACATGCGGGTGGTCGACCAGGTGCGCGGTGGCCGTGGCCATGCGTGTGGCCAGGGCCTTGTTGGCCTCGATCACGTTGTCCTGCTCGAAGATGTCCAGGGTCGCCAGCGCCGCGGCACAGGCCAGCGGGTTGCCGGTGTAGCTGTGCGAGTGCAGGAACGCGCGCAGGGTCGGGTAATCGTCGTAGAACGCGCTGTACACCTCGTCGGTGGTCAGGCACGCGGCCAGCGGCAGGTAGCCGCCGGTGAGGGCCTTGGACAGGCACAGGAAGTCGGGGCGGATGCCGGCCTGCTCGCAGGCGAACATCGTGCCGGTGCGCCCGAAGCCTACGGCGATCTCGTCGTGGATCAGGTGCACGCCGTAGCGGTCGCACGCCTCGCGCAGCAGCCTGAGGTACACCGGGTGGTACATGCGCATGCCGCCGGCGCCCTGGATCAGCGGTTCGACGATCACGGCGGCGATGCTCTGATGGTGCTCGGCCAGGGTCTGTTCCATGGCGGCGAACATCGTGCGCGAATGGTCTTCCCAGCTCACGCCCTCGGGGCGCAGGTAGCAGTCGGGGCTGGGCACCTTGAGGGTGTCGAGCAGCAGCGCCTTGTAGGTCTCGGTGAACAGCGGCACGTCGCCCACCGACATCGCCGCGATGGTCTCGCCGTGGTAGCTGTTGCTCAGGGTGACGAAGCGCTTCTTGTCCGGCTGGCCCTTGTTGAGCCAGTAATGGAAGCTCATCTTCAGCGCCACTTCGATGCACGAGGAGCCATTGTCGGCGTAGAAGCAGCGGTTCAGGCCCTCGGGGGTGAGCTTGACCAGGCGCTCGGACAGCTCGATCACCGGCTGGTGGCTGAAGCCTGCGAGGATCACGTGTTCGAGCTGGTCGACCTGGTCCTTGATGCGCTGGTTGATCTTCGGGTTGGCGTGGCCGAATACGTTGACCCACCAGGAACTCACCGCGTCGAGGTAGCGCTTGCCTTCGAAGTCTTCGAGCCATACGCCATCGCCACGCTTGATCGGGATCAGCGGCAGGTGCTCGTGGTCTTTCATCTGGGTGCAGGGATGCCACAGGACCTTGAGGTCACGTTCCATCCACTGTTGATTCAGGCCCATGGGCTCTCTCCTGGCGACGCGGGTTCGGGTAACCGCGCAAGCCTATGCAAAGCGCCGGGGCAGGACAACCCATAAGGCGCAAACGGTGCGGGCATTAGTGGCAGGCCCGGGCGGCCTGACGTATCCTTCACCGACGTTTTTCCCGGGGGGTTCACCCCGCATTTTCCGCCTTTGATCCGGAGTTCGCCGAATGTCTGCTGGTTGGCTGCGCGCCTGCGCGCTGGTAATGATAGGGCTGTTCAGCGCGGGCGCCCTCGCGGCTGCCAAGCAGCCGACGGCCATCGTGGTCGGTGGCGGCCTGGCAGGCCTCACCGCCGCCTACGAACTGCAAAACAAGGGCTGGCAGGTGACCCTGCTGGAAGCCAAGCCGGGCATGGGCGGGCGTTCGGGCCTGGCCACCAGCGAGTGGATCGGCAACAGCAAGGCCCAGCCGACCCTCAACCGCTACCTCGACACCTTCAAGCTGGCCACCCTGCCGGCGCCGGAGTTCGTGCGCGTACCGAGCTACCTGATCGATGGCGAGTACTTCAGCGCCGCAGACCTGGCCACCAAGCAGCCGGCCACCGCTGAGGCACTCAAGCGCTACGAGAAGACCCTCGACGACCTGGCGCGCTCGATTAGCGACCCTGAAAACCCGGCGGCCAACAGCACCCTGTTCGCCCTCGACCAGCTCAACGTTTCCGGCTGGCTGGACAAGCTGCAACTGCCACCGACCGCGCGCCAGCTGGTCAACCAGCAGATTCGTACCCGCTATGACGAGCCTTCGCGTCTGTCGTTGCTGTATTTCGCGCAGCAGACCCGCGTGTACCGCGATGTGAGCGATCGCGACCTGCGCGCCGCCCGTCTGCCCGGCGGCAGCCCGGTGCTGGCGCAGGCTTTCGTCAAGCAACTGAAGACCATCAAGACCAGCGCACCGGTCAGCGCGATCATCCAGGACAAGGACGGCGTCACGGTCAAGGTCGGCGCGGTGGGCTACAGCGCCGACTACGTGGTGCTGGCGGTACCGTTGCGCGCCCTGGCCAAGATCCAGATGACCCCGAGCCTGGACAACCAGCACCTGGCGGCGCTCAAGGGCACCAACTACGGCTGGCGCGACCAGCTGCTGCTCAAGTTCAAGACCCCGGTCTGGGAAAGCCGTGCGCGCATGTCGGGCGAAATCTACAGCAACACCGGCCTGGGCATGCTGTGGATCGAACCGGCGCTCAAGGGTGGCGCCAACGTGGTGATCAACCTGTCCGGTGACAACGCGCGCCTGCTGCAGGCGTTCGGCGACAAGCAGATGGTCGACCAGGTGCTGATTCGCCTGCATGCGTTCTACCCGCAGGCGCGTGGCGCGTTCACCGGCTATGAAGTGCGTCGCTACAGCACCGATGCCGGCACGGGCGGTGCGTACCTCGCCTACGGGCCGGGGCAGATCAGCAGGTTCTGGCGCCTGTGGGAGCGTCCGGTGCAGCGCGTGGCGTTTGCCGGCGAACACACCGATGCGCTGTACCCCGGCACCCTGGAAGGCGCTCTGCGCAGCGGCCAGCGCGCGGCGGGCCAGGTGGTGGACATGTCCAACGGCAAGTCGTTCGACCCGGCCAAGCTGGCGCCGGTGGCGGCCGGGGCCGCAGCGGCAGCGGTGGCGGCCAAGGACAGCAAGCCTGGCTTCTTCTCGAGGTTGTTCGGTGGCGGTGACAAGCCGGTAGACAACGCGCCGGCCAAGCCGGTTGATGCGGCGCCAGCTCCTGCGCCAGTAGCCAGGCAGGCGCCGGCAAAGCCTGCGCCTGCTGCCAAGAAGGCCCCGGCGAAAGCTGCGCCAGCCAAGAAGCCTGCGGCCAAGGCCCAGCCGGTCAAAAAGCCTGCGGCCAAGCCGGTGGCGAAGAAGCCGGCGGCGGCTACCCAAGCCAAGACGCAGTAATGCAGTGACCGCATCGCGGGTCAAGCAGCACCAGAATTCCTTCCTGCCGAGTTAATGTTTCCTTAACCTGTTCGTCTCACACTAAAGATCATGTTTCTCGATCGTTCAAAGCAAAATTTTCCGCTTTAATTCGATAGATAACCGGTTAGTCTTGGGCACAGTTCTTACAGGGAAACACGGCAATGCAACTGCGCAATTCTCCTTCTCGCTATGGCGTGGTCAGTATCGTCCTGCACTGGGGCGTGGCCCTGGCGGTCTTCGGCCTGTTCGGCCTGGGGCTGTGGATGGTCGGCCTGGACTACTACAGTGCGTGGCGCAAAACGGCACCCGACCTGCACAAGAGTATCGGCCTGACCCTGCTGGCGATCATGCTCGGTCGCGTGCTGTGGCGCTTCATCAGCCCGCCACCACCGGCCCCGGCCAACCACGGCCCGCTTACCCGCTTCGCCGCCAAAGCCGGCCACGGCCTGCTGTACGTGGGCCTGTTCGGGGTGATGATCACCGGCTACCTGATCTCCACCGCCGACGGCGTGGGCATCCCGGTGTTCGGCCTGTTCGAGGTGCCGGCACTGGTCAGCGACCTGCCCAATCAGGCGGATGTTGCCGGGGAAATCCACTTCTACCTGGCCTGGGGGTTGGTGATCTTCGCCGGCCTGCATGGCCTGGCCGCCCTCAAGCACCACTTTATCGACCGTGACGCGACCCTCACCCGCATGCTGGGCCGCAAAGCTTGATGTTCAACCTCAACTCCAAAGGAATAGAAGTAATGTTGAAAAAGACTTTTGCCGCTCTGGCGCTCGGTACCGCCCTGTTCACCGCTGGCCAGGCCATGGCTGCCGACTACAAGATCGACAAGGAAGGCCAGCACGCCTTCATCGACTGGAAAGTCAGCCACCTGGGCTACAGCTTCATCCACGGCACCTTCAAGGACTGGGACGGTACCTTCAGCTGGGATTCCGCCAAGCCGCAGGACAGCAAGATCTCGGTAGACGTGAAGACCGCCAGCCTGTGGTCCAACCACGCCGAGCGTGACAAGCACATCGCCAGCAAGGACTTCCTGGACGTTTCGAAATTCGCCGACGCCAAGTTCGTCTCCACCGCCGTCAAGCCCACTGGCGACAAGACTGCCGACGTGACCGGCGACCTGACCTTCCACGGCGTGACCAAGCCAGTGACCTTCAAGGCCACCTTCAACGGTGAAGGCAAGGACCCATGGGGCGGCGAGCGCGCCGGTTTCAATGCCACCACCACGCTGGACCTGAAAGACTTCGGCATCAAGCTGCCTGGCGACGTGGCACAGACCGCCCAGCTGGACATCTCGCTGGAAGGCGTCAAGCAGAAGTAATTGCCTGGCCTGTAAACAAGAACGCCGCCCCTAGGGGCGGCGTTCTTGTGTGCGCAGTGGCGGGATCAGCGGTTGCGCGTCAGCAGCGCAGGCTTCTCGCCACGTGGGCGGCTTGGTAGCTGCTCGAGCTGTTCGGCGGTCGGAAACCGGTCGATCTTGGATTCCTTGTGCACGATCTTGGGCTGCGACTGGCCGTCACGCGGGTTGCGCACTGCCGGTTCCTGCGACGACTGGTCGTCACGGGCCGGGCGACGGTTGCGGTTGTTGCTGCCGTCGCGGCGCGCCTGGCCATCGCGACCACCGCCACCGCTGCGTGCACCACCGCGCTTCTCGCCATTGCTGCCGGCGCCACCGCTACGTGCACCACCACCGGTGTTGCTGCGTGGCTGGCCACCGCGGGGTGCGCCGGTGCCGGCACCGGCGGCTGCCGGTGCGCCCGGGCGACGGTTGCGGCCCTGGCCGCCCTTGTTCTGGTACGGGCTGACGTAGTCGGCACGGTTGCCGAAGTTGTCCACTTCGTCGTCCAGGAAGGCTTCAGGGTCACGGTCGGCCGGGATTTTCGGAACTACTGCTGCCTGACCCGAGGGTGCCTGGCGGGTTTTGCTGTTGTCACGGGGCTTGCGCTCTTGGCGCCCGCCGGCGGCCTTCTCAGTGGCTCTGTCGCCTGCGGGCTTATCCTTTTCCTGGCCTTTGTCCTTGCCCTTGTCCTTGCGCCCGCCGGCATTGCTGCCGTCGGCACGCTGGCCACGGCCACCGCGCGGGTTCATCTGCGGACGTTCACGGGCTTCGGGTTTTTCGGCTTCGACCGTCGAGGCATCGAAGCCCATCAGGTCGCCGTCCTGGATTTTCTGGCGGGTGACGCGCTCGATGCTCTTGAGCAGCTTCTCTTCGTCCGGCGCCACCAGCGAGATGGCCTCGCCGGAACGGCCCGCACGGCCGGTACGGCCGATACGGTGCACGTAGTCTTCCTCGACGTTGGGCAGCTCGAAGTTGACCACGTGGGGCAACTGGTCGATGTCCAGGCCGCGGGCGGCGATGTCGGTGGCGACCATGATGCGCACGGTGCCGGCCTTGAAGTCGGCCAGGGCCTTGGTGCGCGCGTTCTGGCTCTTGTTGCCGTGAATCGCCGCGGCAGTCAGGCCGTGCTTCTCGAGGTACTCGGCCAGGCGGTTGGCGCCGTGCTTGGTACGTGTGAAGACCAGTACCTGCTCCCAGGCACCCTGGGTGATCAGGTGGGCCAGCAGGGCACGCTTGTGGCTGGCGGGCAGACGGTACACACGCTGCTCGATACGCTCGACCGTGGTGTTGGGCGGCGTGACCTCGATGCGCTCGGGGTTGTGCAGCAGCTTGTCGGCCAGGTTGGTGATGTCTTTTGAGAAGGTCGCCGAGAACAGCAGGTTCTGGCGCTTGGCAGGCAAGCGTGCGAGGACCTTCTTCACGTCATGGATGAAGCCCATGTCGAGCATGCGGTCGGCTTCGTCGAGCACCAGGATCTCAACGTGGCTCAGGTCGACGCTGCCCTGGCCGGCGAGGTCCAGCAGACGGCCGGGGCAGGCCACCAGCACGTCGACGCCGCGGGACATGGCCTGCACCTGCGGGTTCATGCCGACACCGCCGAAGATGCAGGCGCTGACGAACTTGAGGTCGCGGGCGTAGATCTTGAAGCTGTCGTGGACCTGGGCGGCGAGTTCGCGGGTGGGGGTCAGCACCAGTACCCGCGGCTGGCGTGGGCCATGGCGCTGGGACTTGTCGGGGTGGCCACCTGGAAACAGGCGTTCGAGAATCGGCAGTGCAAAGCCACCGGTTTTACCAGTACCTGTCTGCGCCGCGACCATCAGGTCGCGACCTTGCAACACGGCGGGAATGGCCCGCTGTTGCACCGGCGTAGGCTGGGTATAGCCCGCTGCCTCGATAGCGCGGACTAGAGCCTCGGAGAGACCGAGGGAAGCAAAGGACATGAGTAATCCTGTTCTAGTGGGGGCTAAGCCCTATGGGAAGTTCGTGCCTGGCGCGACGGGCATCAGGTGATGCTATCGCGTCCGGTCCTGCTGGGCCTTCAATGCGCATCCGGGGTGCGGCGGGCGGGCTCTGGGCGCGCTGTCCTGCCGATCGGGATGCCTTTTGCAAGGCCGAGCGTCCGGGCGTAAGCCTGGCGGGGTTGGCGGAGTATAACAGAGCAATCAGTGCGTGCTGCGTTCCTGCTGCTCAACGGTTTGCGGAGTATTCACCTCGGCGCCTGCGTAGCGTGCGTTCAGCTCGGCATAGGCCGGCTCCTGCTTGAAGCGGCGCAGCTCGGCGGCGAAGCGTTGCGCCAGCAGGTCCATGCCGGCATTGCGGCGTACTGCCAGGAACTGGGGCTGGCGGTCGATCACCAGCCCCAGTTCACTGACCTGTTGCTCCAGGCCCAGGCTCTTGATCACATGCCGGCCAACCCGGCGATCGGTGACCAGCAGGTCGATGCGCCCCAGTTGCAGCTTGCCCAGGTTGGCTTCCAGGGTAGGTGCCGGCTCGCGCTTGAAGTCGGGTGAATCGGCAAACGCCGGGCCGTAGGTATAGCCGGGCGCGGTGCCCACGGTCAGCCCCTTGAGGTCTTCCAGGTGCCTGATGGCGTGGGGCCGGGCGTTGGCCTGGAACAGCACGAACTCCACGTGCGACAGCGGTTCGCTGGGGTAGAACAGCTGGGCGTCGCGCTGCTCGGTCTTGAAGATGTCGAGCACGCCGTCGGCCAGCCCCTGTTCGACCATCGCCAGGCAGCGCTTCCATGGCAGGAACTGCCATTGCACCTCGATGCCCAGGCGCTTGAACACCTCGGCGGTGACCTCGTAGTCGATGCCCTTGGCCTCTCCGTTTTCCTGGTACACATAGGGCGGCCAGGGGTCGGTGACGATGCGCAGCCTCTCGCCATGAGCCAGGGTACTCAGGCAGGCGAGAAACAGGGCGGCGAACAGTCGGTAAAGATCGGGCATGGCTGGAGAGTACGATGGCTGCTCGAGAATGGCCAGCGCGCCCAGGCTTCAGCCCTCGCGGCGCTGCTCCAGGTGAGCTTTCACGATCGGCAGCTGACGACCCAGGGCCAGGCGCATGCCTGGATGCCTGAACCACTGCCCGAGCTGGTTGGCGCAGGCGGGCTTGCCCTGGCGCCTCTCGACGTTCTCCAGGGCTTTTTCCCACCAGGCCTGGGCGCAGGCGCGATCGAATTCGTTGGCATAGGGATGACAGCCGTAGGCCAGCTCACGCATGAACTGACGTTGCCTTGCCGGCAGCAACAGCCCCAGCAGCTTGCAGTGCAGGCGTTGCAGCAGCGGCGGGCGTGGCAGCTGTGTGTTGACCTGGGCGATATCGGCCATGGCCTGTGTCGAGAGCGGGTCGCTACCGTGCTTGTTCAGCCAGGCCTGGATCTTGGCTCGGAACAGTTGCTTGCGGCTCCAGTAGTGGTGGATCAGGTCGGGGCATTCCTGCACGTTCAAGGTGTCATGGGCGGCGACCGCCAGGCAGAACTCTTCGAGGGTATAGGCGCGCGGGGCCAGCGGATAGAACTCGTCCATCAAGGCGATGGACTGGTCGAGCAGGCCCGCGTCCTGCCGGTACAGGCCGATGACGCCCGAATTGAGCAATGGCATGCCGTCTTTGGCCAGGCCGCGTGCCTGCAGTGGGCCTGCAAGGTTTTGGTACAGTGCGCATTGCTGATTTACGCCGTATTTGCCGCCGACCGCATTGCACAGCAGCGTGCCGGGCTGCATGCGCCGGAACAGCTCGATGGGTGACTGATGGAAAAACGTGTCGGTGTCGATCAGCAGGGCGTGTTCGTGGTCCTGCAGCACCTGGCGCAGCAGCACGTGCTTGGTGCGAAAGTGATAACCGTGCGGCTCGCTCCATGCCTTGCGGGTGTCGGCATCGAGTGCATGCACCGTTACCGGCAAGTGGCGATAGGGGTGCGGGTCGTCGCTGAACACCTGGATATCGAGGGGTTCCCCCGGCGTCTTGTGCAGGTTGGCCAAGGCGCTGGAGATGCTGAACTGCGCTTCCTGATGGTAAGTCTGGGCACCGAAGACAAGATAGATCAGTTGGGGACGTGCGGAAGGGGAAGCGAGGGGCATAGAAACGCGAAGATCCGTATCTGTAAGGGAAAATGGAAAGGGCCTTAGCGTACGCTAAAGCCCTTACCGTTTTCGCAACTATTTATTACCGTGTTTGACAGTAATCAGCGTGGCAGCTTGAGGTTGTTCCACACTGCCAGGCTGGGTTCGGCCTGGTTCAGGGTATAGAAGTGCAGCCCCGGTGCGCCGCCTTGCAGCAGTTTTTCGCACATTTCGGTGATGACCTGTTCGCCGAAGGCCTGGATGCTTTGCACATCGTCGCCATAGGCTTCCAGCTGCTTGCGGACCCAGCGCGGGATCTCGGCGCCGCACGCATCGGAGAAGCGCGCCAGCTTGCTGTAGTTGGTGATCGGCATGATGCCGGGTACCACCGGGATGTCCACGCCCAGCTTCTGCACGCGCTCGACGAAGTGGAAGTAGCAGTCGGCGTTGAAGAAGTACTGGGTGATGGCGCTGTCGGCGCCGGCCTTGGCCTTGCGCACGAAATTGATCAGGTCGTCTTCGAAGTGACGGGCCTGTGGGTGCATTTCCGGGTAGGCGGCCACTTCGATGTGAAAGTGATCACCGCTTTCCTGGCGAATGAATTCGACCAGCTCGTTGGCGTAGCGCAGCTCGCCACTGGCCATGCCCATGCCCGACGGCAGGTCGCCGCGCAGGGCCACGATACGCTTGATGCCGGCGGCCTTGTACTGGGCCAGCAGGCTGCGCAGGTCGTCCTTGCTGTCGCCCACGCACGACAGGTGCGGCGCGGCCGGTACCTTCACTTCGCTTTCCAGCTGCAGCACGGTGTTGAGCGTGCGGTCGCGGGTCGAGCCACCGGCACCATAGGTGCAGGAGAAGAAGTCCGGGTTGTAGCTGGCCAGGGTGCGAGCCGTGGCGAGCAGTTTTTCATGTCCAGCGTCGGTCTTGGTCGGGAAGAACTCGAAGCTGTAACGGCGTTCCTGAGACATGGCGAAATCCTGGTAAACCGATCGTGCTGGCCAGCCGTGAGGCTGGCCACAGAAAAAAGCCGGTGACGCTGTGGCAGCGTCACCGGCTTTGGCCCATCAGTAGCGGTAGGCGTCTGGTTTGAACGGGCCTTCAACAGTCACGCCGATGTAGTCGGCCTGCTGTTTGGTCAGTTGGGTTACCACGCCGCCGAAACCGCGGACCATTTCCAGGGCCACTTCTTCGTCGAGTTTTTTCGGCAGTACTTCGACGGTCAGGCGCTCGGCTTTCTGGGCCGGCGACAGGTCGGCGTACTTCTGGCCGAACAGGAAGATCTGTGCCAGTACCTGGTTGGCGAACGAACCGTCCATGATGCGGCTCGGGTGGCCGGTGGCGTTGCCCAGGTTCACCAGGCGGCCTTCGGCCAGCAGGATCAGGTAGTCGTCGTTCTGCGCGTCGAAATCGCCAGGGCCGGTACGGTGGATCTTGTGAACCTGTGGCTTGACCTCTTCCCATGCCCAGTTCTTGCGCATGAAGGCGGTGTCGATTTCGTTGTCGAAGTGACCGATGTTGCATACCACGGCGCGCTTTTTCAGGGCCTTGAGCATGTTGGCATCGCACACGTTGACGTTACCGGTGGTGGTCACGATCAGGTCGATCTTGCCCAGCAGGGCCTTGTCGACGCTGGCTTCGGTGCCGTTGTTGATACCGTCGATGAACGGCGAAACGAGCTCGAAGCCGTCCATGCAGGCTTGCATGGCGCAGATCGGGTCGACTTCCGAGACCTTGACGATCATGCCTTCCTGACGCAGCGACTGGGCCGAACCCTTGCCCACGTCACCGTAGCCGATCACCAGCGCCTGCTTGCCCGACAGCAGGTGGTCGGTGCCGCGCTTGATGGCGTCGTTGAGGCTGTGACGGCAGCCGTACTTGTTGTCGTTCTTGCTCTTGGTGACCGAGTCGTTGACGTTGATCGCCGGGATCTTCAGCTCGCCCTTGGCCAGCATGTCGAGCAGACGGTGCACACCGGTGGTGGTCTCTTCGGTCACGCCGTGAACGCGGTCCAGTACCTGCGGGTACTTCTTGTGCAGCAGCTCGGTGAGGTCGCCGCCGTCGTCGAGGATCATGTTGGCATCCCATGGCGCGCCATCCTTGAGGATGGTCTGCTCCAGGCACCACTCGTATTCCTGCTCGGTCTCGCCCTTCCAGGCGAATACCGGGATGCCGGCGGCGGCAATGGAGGCAGCGGCCTGATCCTGGGTGGAGAAGATGTTGCACGACGACCAGCGAACTTCGGCGCCCAGCGCGACCAGGGTTTCGATCAGCACGGCGGTCTGGATGGTCATGTGGATGCAGCCGAGGATTTTTGCACCCTTGAGCGGCTGTTCAGCGGCGTACTTGCGGCGCAGACCCATCAGGGCCGGCATTTCGGACTCGGCGATGATGGTTTCGCGGCGGCCCCAGGCAGCCAGGGACATGTCGGCGACTTTGTAGTCGGTAAAATCTGCAGGCGTGTTTACAGCGCTCATCAAGAGCCTCCATTCGTAGTGTGCGAATGGGCGCCGTTGTGCGTTTAGTGCCCGTGCGGGGAACCCCGTGCAGGCAACGCCCCATCCGAGCCTGACAGGAGAACCTGCTGCAGCGCCCCTCGGACAGGTGGCGGGAACGGCATCGAGTGGTGATGACCGTCTGTGAAGCGTTGGCGATTATAGCTGCGCCCGCGCATCGGCCCAAGGCTTTCTGTCAATTAATCGAGACGATAGTCGATGTTCAATGGAGGCCGCCGGCAGGCTCTGCCATCATTGTCGGCATCGATTGGCAAGACGGTCAGGAGTACGCATGAACTTTCACACCCGCAAATGGGTAAAACCCGAAGACCTCAACCCCAACGGCACCCTGTTCGGTGGCAGCCTGCTGCGCTGGATCGACGAAGAGGCGGCGATCTACGCGATCGTGCAACTGGGCAATCAGCGTGTGGTGACCAAGTACATCTCGGAGATCAACTTCGTCAGCGCTTCGCGCCAGGGCGACATCATCGAGCTGGGCATCACCGCCACCGAATTCGGCCGCACCTCCATCACCCTCAAATGCGAAGTGCGCAACAAGATCACCCGCAAGAGCATCCTCACCGTCGACAAGATGGTCTTCGTCAACCTGGGTGAGGACGGCTTGCCGGCACCCCATGGGCGTACCGAGATCAAGTTCATCAAGGATCAGTTCGATACCTCGGTGGAATGACGGCGGTAGCTGCACAGTTCAAGCTTCAAGCTTCAAGCTTCAAGTCAGGGGCAGCGGGGCTGGCGGGGGCGGTTTGGCCAGGTGCCTTGAGCTGGCCCTCCCAGCGTGCGATCACAAGTGGCGCCAGCGCGTTACCCAGCACGTTGAGTGCAGTGACCGGCATGTCCATCAGCCGATACACCCCGGCGATGATCGCCACGCCCTCGACCGGCAGCCCTGCCGCGGTCAGCGTGGCGGTGAGGATGATGAACATGAAGCCCGGCACCCCCGCCGCACCCTTGGAGGTCAGCACCATGATCAGCACCAGCATCGCCTGGTCAGCCAGGTCCAGGTCGATGCCATAGGCCTGGGCGATGAACAGCGTGCCAAGCGCTGCGAACAGCGACGCGCCATCGAGGTTGAATGAATACCCCAACGGAATGACCATGCTGGTGATCGGGCGTGGCGCGCCGTAGCGCTCCATCTTCTCGATCAGTTGCGGCATCACCGTGGCCGAGGCGGCGCTGCTGTAGGCCAGCAGCAGCTCGCTGCGTATCTCGCGCAACAGGTGGAAGAACCGCACCCCCGCCAGCCTGGCCACCGCCCCCAGCACGCACAGCGCAAACAGCAGCACCGCCACGTAGGTAATGCCGATCAGCTTGGCCAGCGGCAGCAGTGCGCTCAGGCCGAAGCTGGCAACGGTGACGCCGATCAGCCCGAAGATACCGATGGGCGAGTAGTGCATCACCAGGTGGGTGACCTTGAACATGGTGTCCGATACGCCCTGCATCACGCTGATCAGCGGTGCCTTCTGCTGCTGGGGCAGCATCGACAGGGCGCAGCCGAACAGGATGGCGAAGAACAGCACCGACAGCAGCTTGCCCTCGGCCATGGCCAGTACGATGTTGTCCGGCACGATGGCCACCAGGGTGCGCCCCAGGTTCTGCGTTTCGGTGCTGGATGCCAGCGTGGTGACCGGTGCCTGCAGGGTGCTGCTGAAGTCCGCGCCGGCGCCGGGCTGGAACACGTTGCCGACCACCAGCCCGAACAGGATCGCGATGCTGGTGATGGTGAAGAAGTACACGAACGTCTTCATCCCGACCCTGCCCAGGGCGCGCGTGCTGCCGGCGCCGGCGATGCCGACGGTCATGCAGGCGAACACCAGCGGTACCACGATCATCTTCATCAGCTTGATGAACAGGTCGCCGGCCGGCTGCAGCAGGTTGTCGATGAACCAGGCCTTGTGCTCGGGGAACTGGTTGAGAAGGATGCCGACGATCACGCCGGCGACCAGGCCGATCATGATGCGCGTGACCAGGCTGGAAGGTGTGCGAATGCCCATGGGGTGCCCCTTGTTGTTGTGGTTGTGGGGAGTGCGAAGGGTGCGTTACTGCGCGAACAGGCCGGCGAAATCCTTGAAGCCCTTGACCTCGATCGGATTGCCGCTGGGGTCGAGGAAGAACATCGTGCGTTGTTCGCCCGGCTCGCCCACAAAGCGCACCACCGGCGGGATCTCGAATGCCAGGCCACGCCGGGTGAGGCGCACGGCCAGGGTCATCCACTCGTCCAGTGGCAGTACCACGCCGATATGCGGCATCAGTACCTTGTGCTCGCCAACCTGCCCGGTACGGGTGGTGGCGAACGGCGTGCCCAGGTGCAGCGAGAGCTGGTTGCCGAAGAAGTCGAAGTCGACCCAGGTCGCGGTGCTGCGCCCTTCGGTGCAGCCCAGAACATCTCGATAAAAAATACGCGCCTGTTCCAGGTCGCAAACGTGGTATGCAGCGTGAAAGGGTCTGTTCATGGCGTATCCCCCGTGTGGTTGAGCGTTGAGGGTAAGTAGGCCGTGTGACGGGGTAAAACGGCTTTGCCTTGCTCTGAGCGAAAGAAAAACTTATGGATGTGCGCTTTCTGAAAAGCCTGGTGGCAGTGGTGGAAACCGGCTCGATTGCCGCGGCCGCGCGTCGCGAGAACCGCACGGCAGCGGCGATCAGCCAGCGCGTGCAGGCGCTGGAACGCACACTGGGCTGCACCTTGCTGCTGCGTACTGCGCATGCCATCCGCCCCTCGGACCAGTGCCTGCTGCTGTTGCCCAGGATCCAGGCGATCATCGAGCAGGCGCGTGAACTGCAGCACGACCTGAGCCAGGACGGATTGACGGGGGACGTCAGGGTGGGCGCGGTGTCGACGGCGTTGACCGGGGTATTGCCGGGGCTCATCGAGCGTCTGGCGCGATCGGCGCCGGGGCTCAAGCTGCAGATCACCCCGGGTGATTCGCGCAGCCTGTACGAGAAGGTGCTCGGCGGCGAACTGGATGCCGCGATTCTGGTGCGCCCGCCCTTCACGCTGCCCAAGGCACTGGCGCTGCAGGTGCTCAAGGTCGAGCCGCTGATTCTGATCGCGCCGGCTGCACAGGCCGCGCTGACCCCCGATACGTTGCTGCGCGAGCACCCGTTCATTCGCTATGACGCACAGTCGTGGGGCGGGCAGATCGCCCAGCGCTACCTGGATGAGCAACTGATCACGCCGCAGTTGCTGTGCGAGCTGGATGCGCTGGAAACCATCGTGATGCTGGTGGCCCAGGGCATGGGGGTATCGTTGGTGCCGCAATGGGCCGGCATGCCCCATGAGGGCATCTGTGCCTGGCCGCTGGGCGATGACCCGCGCCACGCGCGGGCACTGGTGGTGCTGCACGGCTCGACGCCGCGCCGGCCAGTGGCGATGCGGCATCTGCTGGGGCTGCTGGGCAGCCCCTCGCCGGTCAAGGCTGCTCGGTAACCCCGCGCACCACGCGACCGATGCTCAGGCCCTGCAGCAGGATCGACGACAGCACCACGATGTAGGTGATGCTCAGCAGCAGGTCACGTTCGGGACCCGATGGCAGCGACAGCGCCAGGGCCACGGACACACCGCCGCGCAGGCCGCCCCAGGTGAGCACGCGGATGGTGCCGCGCGGCACCGTTCTCCAGCGGCGCAGCATGACGATCGCCGGTGCCACGGTCAGCAGGCGCGACAGCAGGATCGCCACTGCCAGCACCCCGGCCGCAGCCAGGTGCATCCACGAGAACGGCAGCAGCAACAGCTCCAGGCCGATCAGCGCGAACAGCAGCGCGTTGAGCATGTCGTCGATCAGCTCCCAGAAGCCGTCCATGTAGCGCCGGGTCATGTCGTTCATAGCCAGGTTGCGACCCAGGTTACCGATGATCAGGCCCGCTACCACCATCGCGATGGGCGCCGAGACGTGCAGTTCGTAGGCTGCGGCCGAGCCGCCGATCACCAGCGCCAGGGTCAGCATGACCTCCACCTGGTACTGCTCGATGCTCTTGATCATGCGGTAGGTGACGTAGCCGATCACCGCGCCGAACAGCGCGCCGCCGATGGCCTCGCGGGCGAACAGGATCGCGGTGTCGCTCACGCTCGGGGTCTCGCCCAGTTGTGCGATGCCCAGCAGCACGGTGAACACCACGACCGCGGTGCCGTCGTTGAACAGCGACTCGCCGACGATGGTGGTCTTCAGCGGCTTGGACGCATTGGCGGTACGCAGGGCGCCGAGCACCGCGATCGGGTCGGTGGGCGAGATCAGTGCGCCGAACAGCAGGCAGTACAGCAGGTTCACGTGCCAGCCGAACAGGGCGAAGATCCAGTGTGCCAGGTAGCCGATCACCACGGTGGCGATCAGCACGCCGACGGTGGCCAGGAGGCCGATCGGCCAGCGGTAGTCGCGCAGGTCGGCCAGGTTCACGTGCAGCGCCCCGGCGAACAGCAGGAACGCCAGCATCCAGTGCATCAGCAGGTCGTTGAAGTCGATCTGGCTCATCAGGCCCTGCACCCGTTCTTCCAGGCCCGGGTAGCCGATGACGCTCAGGCCCTGGAGGATCAGGGAAAACAGCAGTGCAGTGACCATCACGCCAATGGTCGGCGGCAGGCCGATAAAGCGGTAGTTCACATAGGTGAGGAGGGTGGTGAGGCAAATAAACGCGGCAACTAGCTCAAGCATCCTAGGTCCTGTAATGGCTTCCAAGTCAGTGCCCGAATGGCTCGGGCAGGGCTTGGATGCGCCGGCGCGAGGTTCAGGACACACTTTTTCGATCAACGTCGACCGCAGGCTGGCTGTTTTGTTGCGCCTGGTTGAAACTGCGCAGCCGTGCACTACCCAGGAACTCAACCGTGCTCGCCACTTCGCTGGTGCTGATCGCCGCCCTGCTGCATGCCACCTGGAACACCCTGATCAAGTTCAGCGGCGAGCGTCTGCTGGTGATTGCCAGCATGGACGTGGTGGCGCTGCTGTTCGCCCTGGCGATGGTGGCGTTCGTGCAGGTACCGCCGCCCGAGATCTGGCCGTGGATGCTGGCCTCGGCGGCGTTCGAGCTGTTGTACCGCTACCTGCTGATCAAGGCCTACCGGGTCGGCGACCTGGGCCTGGTCTACCCCCTGATGCGCGGGTTGTCGCCGCTGGTGGTGCTGGCGCTGACCCTGACCTTTGCCGGCGAGACGCTGAGCACCCAGCAGATCTTCGGCATTCTGCTGGTCCCGTGCGGCATGGCCTGCCTGCTGTGGCAGGGCGGTGGCGGCGAACGTCTGCCCTGGTCGATGCTGCCGGTGGTGGCGCTGATCGGCCTGTGCATCGGCTGCTACACCTGGCTCGACGGCAGCGCGATCCGGCTGTGGTCGCAGCCGCTGGACTACCTGGTGTGGCTGACGCTGATCAGCGCCTGGCCGTTCCCGTTGCTGGCGACGGTGGCCCGGCGCGCGCCGTTTGTGCAGTTCTGGCGCAGCCAGTGGAAGCTGGGCCTGGCCGTGGGGTTGTGCGTGCTGTCCAGCTACGCGCTGGTACTGTGGGCCATGCAACTGGGCTCGGTGGCCGAGGCTGCGGCGCTGCGCGAGGTGAGCGTGATCCTGGTGGTGCTGATGGGCATGCGCTACCTCAAAGAACCTTTCGGCGGGCCGAGGCTCTTAGCTTGTGCACTGGTACTGATCGGCATGCTGATCATGAAACTCTGACCCCAACAACAAGGACCCCTGCCATGACCGTCGCTTTCTGGTGTGTATTGATCGCGTTGCTGCTGCCGTTCGTGTGCACCAGCATCGCCAAGTTCGGCAGTGGTCGCTTCAGCCTGCGACAGAACCATGACCCGCGCGGTTTTCTGGACAAGCTCGAAGGCCTGCCGCGCCGCGCCCATGCTGCGCAGCTCAACAGTTTCGAGTCGATTCCGGCGTTCGTCGCGGCGGTGGTGATCGCCGACATCGTCGGCAATGCCGAGCAGGTCACCCAGGACGTGCTGGCGGTGCTCTACATCACCAGCCGCCTGCTCTACATCATCTGCTACCTGGCCGACTGGGCCGCGCTGCGCTCGGTGGTGTGGTTCGCGGGCATCGGCCTGATCGTCAGCTTCTTCGTGGTCTCGGCCTGAGCTACTTGCCTTCCACCTGCGGCACTACCGGCAGTGCCGCGCCCTTGGGCCACAGCAGCCAGATCTGACCCTGCTGCTTCATGTCCCCGGCCAGAGCGCCGGCCTCGCTGCCGGTACCCCAGAACAGATCGGCGCGCACTTCGCCGGTGATGGCCCCGCCGGTGTCCTGCGCGGCCACCGGGCGTACCACCGGCGCGCCGTCCGGGCGGGTGGTCGACAGCCACAGCAGGCTGCCCAGCGGGATCACCTTGCGGTCGATGGCCACGCTGTAGCCGGCGGTCAGCGGCACGTTCAGCGAACCGCGCGGGCCTTCGTTGCTGTCCGGGCGGGTGCTGAAGAACACGTAGCTGGGGTTGCTGGCCAGCAGCTCGGGCACGCGGCTCGGGTTGGCCTGGGCCCAGGCGTGGATGCTGCCCATGGTCACGTCTTCCTTCTTGAGCTGGCCCTGCTCGACCAGCCAGCGGCCCACCGGGCGATACGGGTGGCCGTTCTGGTCGGCATAGCCCACGCGCAGCTGCTGCCCACTTTCGAGCTGGATGCGCCCGGAGCCCTGGATCTGCAGAAACTGCAGGTCCATCGGGTCGGTCAGCCAGGCCAGCACCGGCGCCTTGACGCCTTGCTGCTGGATCACCCCGGCGGTGTCGTAGGGCTTGAGCACGCGCCCGTCCAGGCGACCGCGCAGGCGCTTGCCCTTGAGTTCGGGGTAGATGCTGTCGAGCGCCACCACCACCAGGTCATCGGGGATGCCATACACCGGCACGTTGGCCGTGGCGGTACGGGTCATGCTGCCGGGGTACACCGGTTCGTAGTAGCCGGTGATCAGGCCGTTGGCGTTGTTTTCGGCCGAGCGCAGGCCGTACACCTCGAGCTGGGTCTGCAAGAAGCCACGCACCTGGGTGGCGTCGTCGGGCACCTGCACCGCAGCAGCGCAGGGGGTGGCCCAGACCGGATCGTTCTTGAGGCGCTCGCACGCACTGCGCCAGGCATTGAAGCCGGCCAGCAGGTCGCTGTCGGAGACCTTGGGCAGGTCTTTCCAGGTGGCGGGGCTGTAGGTGGCGAGCGGATGCGGTGCGGATTTATCCGGGGCGCTGCCGTTGCAGCCGACCAGCAGGGCCAGCAACGCGGCGGTCAGGCCAAGGCGGCTCAGGGCGGTTTTCATGCGGGGTAGTCCTCTACGGTGTGCCTGGCGTTCAGGGCGGCCAGGCAACCCTTGTTTTTGGTAGGGGTATTGGTGTTTGCCGGCAAGGCGGGGATACTGGCCGCCTTTTTCCGTGTGCCGAGCCAAGCATGATGTTCAAGCGAATGACTGTGATCCTGGTGGCCTGCCTGGCCCTGAGCGCCTGTGGCGGTGTCGACCCCAACTCGCCGTTGGGCCAGCGCAAGGCGATTTTCAAGCAGATGCTCAAGACCAGCGAAGACCTCGGCGGCATGCTGCGTGGCCGGCTGGCGTTCGACGGGCAGAAATTTGCCGATGGTGCGGTGAAGCTCGACGCGTTGTCGCACCAGCCGTGGCAGCATTTCCCGCAGGTGCGCGAGGAGGACAGCAGCGCCACGCCCGATGTGTGGCAAAAGCAGGCACGTTTCCAGGAGCTGGCGCGGCAGATGGAGCAGGTGACCGGCGAGCTGGTCGCCCAGACCCGTACCCAGCCATTGGAGCCTGCGGCGGTCGCGGCCCCGATGGGCAAGGTGGAGGCGGCGTGCAAGGCCTGTCATACCGAGTTTCGCAATCATTGATGGGGTGAGCTGGCCGGCCTTTTCGCCGCACGGCCGGCTCCTACAGTTGGCGCGCTGTACGTAGGAGCCGGCCTTGCCGGCGAAGGGTTCAACGCGGACTACTTCTCCAGCTCATCCAGTGCCTGTTGCAGTTCCTTCTTCGACTCGGCCAGTTTGTCCTTGCGCTTGTTGATCTTGTCGGCGTCGCCTTTCTTCATGGCCTTGTCCAGGTCCTTGGTGCGCTGCGTCACTTCATGACGGGCATCCAGCACCTTCTGTTCACGCTGTTTCTTCAGGCCGGCATCGGTGCAGTGCTCGGTCACTTCGCTCAGGGCCTTCTCGAGGCCGGCCTGCTGGGCGCTGTTGCCGTGGGCGCGGGCCTGTTCGATCTGTTCGCTGATCGCCTGCTTCTTGGCAGCGCAGCCGGTCAGGCCGGGTTGTTCCTCGGCAGCCATCAGCGAAGTGGCGAGCAGCGAGCAGGCGGCGAACAGGGCAAGCGGGGAAAGCAGTTTCATAGTGGCTCCGTGGTCGCGGGCTTGGCAGAAACCCATGATGCTGCCCTGATCCGACAAATTTAGAAACCCTCGATTGTATGTTCACGTAACCGCGCCGCCAGGGCCTGCACCTGCGGGTGAGCGAAAAAGGCCAGCAACTGGCCGGCACGGTGGGCACCCACGCCGGGCTCGGCCTGCCATTGCGCCGCATCGCGGGCAGCCAGCGCGGCCCAGGTGTCCCCCGCTGCCAACGCACGCGGGGCCGGCATACCCAGGGCCCGCGCCCAGGTGGTAAAGGGTCGCCGACGGGCCTGTTCGAGGGCGGGGTACAACGGATGTTCGGCGGGCAGTTCCAGCACATCGGCCAGTGTGCGCAACTGGCCGGCGTCGACCAGGCGCTCCCAGCTGGCCGGCCCGGCACCTGGGAGTGCCAGGCCCTGCTTGCCGCCCAGCCATTGCAACCTGGCCAGGAACTGCTGACGACACTCGGCGCTCAGCTCCCAGCAGCTCAACGGATGAAATGCATCGGCCGCCGGTACCTCCATCTCGCGCCGTTCGAGGGCGCGGTGCACCACGCCGTCCAGACGGGGAATGGTCAGGCCTGCCAGGCTGATCGCCACCTGATCGCCCGGGCGAATGTCCAGTTGCTGCCAGCGTCTTAGCGAGCCCACGCTGACCTGGCGCACCGTGCGGTCATCCAACTGCACCGGTGCCAGTTGCAGTACCGGGGTGATGCGACCGGTGCGCCCCACGTTGAACTGCACGCGTCGCACCTCGGCCAGCACCTGGGCGAAGGGGTATTTCCATGCCGCTATCCAGTACGGCGCCCGGGCCTGCCAGCGCTCGCCGGGCGGACGCCGGCCCTGGCGCAGCACCACGCCGTCGCTGGCGAATGGCAGTGGCGTGCGGTACCAGTGCTGGCGCCAGTGGGCGGCCTGGTCGAAGGTCTGCACCGGCTGGCTGAACGCCTCGCTGTAGGCGAAGCCCAGGGCGCTCAGGCGTGCCAGGCGCTCGCGCTGGTCCAGGGGGCCCTGCGGCCAGGCCCAGGCGAACAGCTCGACCACCGCGCCCTGCGCGGGGGTGAGCTGCTTGCGCGCCAGCAACCCGGCGACGTTGCCGCGGGCATTCCGGCTGCCCGCTGCGGCCTGCACATGCCCGTCCAGGCGCCAGAACAGCTCGCCTTGCAGTATCAGGTCCAGAGGTTCGGGCAACGTGTGGGGAAGGGCGCCCAGTGCCGGCAGGTGGCGGCTCCAGTCATGCCCGTAGGCGCCGTCGCCGCGGCTGATCAGGCGCACCAGCCGGCCCTTTGCATAGACCAGCGTGGCGGCCACGCCATCCACCTTGGGTTGTACCCAGAGGTCCTGCTTGCCGTGCATCCAGGCGCGCACGGCGGCTTCGTCGGGCAACTTGTTCAGGCCGGTGTGGGGGATGGGGTGGCGCAACGGGCCGGTGGCGGTTCCGAGCGGGTCTGCCGGGGGCGCACCGGTGCCGGGGAAGCAGGCTTGCAAGTGTTGCAGGCGCGCCCGGCTCTGGTCGTACAGCTCGTCGCTGATCAACGCGACGCCCAGGCGATGGTAATGATCGTCCCAGTCGGCCAGGCGCTCGCCCAGCTGCTTGAGTTCGCTTTGCGCCACTGCCGGTGGCCAGTCGGGGCAGGACCGGGCGAGGGCGGTGGCTGGGGTACAGACGAGCGTGCTGGCGAACAGCAGGCCGGACAACAGCTTGAAGGGCATGGCGAGCGTCCTTGCTCGGCGGGTGGAACTTCAAGCCTAGGCAAGAAAAAGCCCCTGCCAGTCGCCTGGCAGGGGCTCTTGTTTACCGGGTGTTGCTTGTACCGGGTGTTGCTTACAGCCCGGCGGCCGCGCGCAGCGCGTCGACACGGTCGGTGCGTTCCCAGGTGAACGTGGTGAAGGTGTCGTCGCCCACGGTCTTGACCCGCGGGGTGCGGCCGAAGTGACCGTAGGCCGCGGTTTCCTGGTACATCGGGTGCAGCAGGTCGAGCATGGTGGTGATCGCATACGGACGCAGGTCGAAACACTCGCGCACGATCTGGATGATCTTCTCGTCGGCAACCTTGCCGGTGCCGAAGGTGTTCAGCGAGATCGAGGTCGGCTGGGCCACGCCGATGGCGTACGACACCTGGATTTCGCAGCGCTCGGCCAGGCCAGCGGCAACGATGTTCTTGGCCACGTAGCGACCGGCGTAGGCGGCCGAACGGTCAACCTTGGACGGGTCCTTGCCGGAGAAAGCGCCCCCCCCGTGACGGGCCATGCCGCCGTAGGTGTCGACGATGATCTTGCGGCCGGTCAGGCCGCAGTCGCCCACCGGGCCACCGATGATGAAGTTGCCGGTGGGGTTGATGTGAAACTGGGTGTCCTTGTGCAGCAGCTCGGCCGGCAGCACGTGCTTGACGATCAGCTCCATCACGCCTTCGCGCAGGTCGGCGTAGGACACGTCCGGGT
Source organism: Pseudomonas palmensis (assembly GCF_017848315.1). Taxonomy (GTDB): domain Bacteria; phylum Pseudomonadota; class Gammaproteobacteria; order Pseudomonadales; family Pseudomonadaceae; genus Aquipseudomonas; species Aquipseudomonas palmensis. Next base: position 158,510 of record NZ_JAFKEC010000001.1, on the reverse strand, counting down.
TGTGCTGGGTGGACAGCACGATGGCGTCGATGCCCACCACCTTGCCGCCTTCGTAGCGGCAGGTGACCTGGGACTTGGCGTCCGGGCGCAGCCACGGCAACAGGCCGGACTTGCGCGCTTCGGCCTGACGCTGCACCAGCTGGTGCGAGAAGCTGATCGGGGCTGGCATCAGCTCCGGGGTTTCGTTGCTGGCGTAGCCGAACATCAGGCCCTGGTCGCCCGCGCCCTGGTCTTCAGGCTTGCTGCGGTCAACGCCCTGGGCGATGTCTACCGACTGCTTGCCGATGATGTTCATCACCGCGCAGGTGGCGCCGTCGAAACCGACGTCGGAGCTGTTGTAGCCGATGTCGACGATCACGTTGCGCACGATGTCTTCGAGGTCGACCCAGGCCGAAGTGGTCACTTCGCCGGCGATGATGGCCACACCGGTTTTCACCAGGGTCTCGCACGCCACGCGGGCGAACTTGTCTTCGGCGATGATGGCGTCGAGCACCGCATCCGAAATCTGGTCGGCGATTTTATCCGGATGCCCTTCAGACACGGACTCGGAGGTGAAAAGGGAGTATTCGCTCATCTCGACGGGTTCCTAAAATTTACCGATGGTGAGTGTCGCCAGGTGGTCGCTGAAAGTGGCGAACCTGAATCTGGAAACCATTACGTAAGCCCACATAGAGGCTGTCCTCGGGAACCAGCCCCGCGGCGCTGGCCCAACGGGCCAAATCATCCTGTTCAAAGCCCAGCCAGAGATCGCCGCACGCCTGGCGCGCCCAGCTCTGGTCGTGGCTGCACAGTTCTGTTACCAACAGGCTTCCGCCTGGTCTGACACGCTTGGCCAGGTGCCCGAGGGCCTGGGCAGGCTCGCTGAAATGGTGCAGCACCATGTTCAGCACCACGCAGTCGGCCTGTACATCCGTTGCATGCAGTGCATCGGCCAACAGCAGGGTTACGTTAGCCAGGCGCTCGCGCTGGCACACCTGGCGCGCCAGCTCGAGCATGGTCGGGCTGTTGTCCAGGGCGGTGACGTGGGTGAAGCGCCGCGCCAGTTCGGGCAGAAACTCGCCATCGCCGGGGCCGACCTCCAGGGCGCTGGCCAGCGGGTCGAAGCTGAGCTTGTCGAGCAGCGCCAGCAGGCTTTCGCGGTACTGCGCCAGGCCGGCGATCAGGTCCTGCTGGGCGCGGAATTTCTCTTCCACACGCAGGAAGAAGTCCTGGCTGGTGGCGGCCCGGCGCACCTGCACCTGGCCGATGCGCGCTTGCACCTCGGCCGGCAGTTCCAGCGCGTCGACCTCCTCCAGCAGCGCCCCGTGCAGCTTGCCGCCCAGGCGCTGGCTGTCGGGCAGTGCGCGGCGATAGAAGATCGCGTTGCCTTCGCGCCGGGTGGCCACCAGGTCGGCCTGGGCCAGTACCTTGAGATGGTGGCTCATGCCCGACTGGCCGATGGCGAAGATCTGCGCCAGCTCCAGCACCCCGAACGAATCGCTGGCCAGCGCGCGCAGCACGTTCAGCCGCAGCGGGTCGCCGCCGGCCTTGCACAGGGCGGCCAGCGCGTCGCTTTGCTCGGGGTCGATGGAGGGGGCGTGAAGGTTCATGGGCGGCAGTCTAGTCAGCGTGCAGCGGCCTCGCAAGTTCTATATCAAAAAGTTTTGATATTGCTCGATGGGCGGGCCCGGCCCGGCATGGCAGGCGACAATTTCTGCCGTTTTGTCTGCGCAACACGGGATTAGTCGCTCAATCGCACTAAAAACGTCCCTCATCGACCATCCGTGATTGCCCCCGGGCACGTGCCTGGGCGAAAATGGCCGCCTTTTTCCGTTCGTTAATATTCAAGCCCCCCAGGAGACAAGCGATGCCCAGCCGTCGTGAGCGTGCCAACGCCATTCGTGCCCTCAGCATGGATGCCGTGCAAAAAGCCAACAGCGGCCATCCCGGTGCCCCGATGGGCATGGCGGATATCGCCGAGGTTCTTTGGCGTGACTTCTTGAAGCACAACCCGAGCAACCCGCACTTCGCCGACCGTGACCGCTTCGTGCTGTCCAACGGCCACGGCTCGATGCTGATCTACTCGCTGCTGCACCTGACCGGCTACGACCTGTCGATCGACGACCTCAAGGCGTTCCGTCAACTGCACAGCCGCACCCCGGGCCACCCGGAATTCGGCTACACCCCAGGCGTCGAGACCACCACCGGCCCGCTGGGCCAGGGTCTGGCCAACGCCGTGGGCTTTGCCCTGGCCGAAAAAGTGCTGGGCGCCCAGTTCAACCGTCCAGGCCACGACGTCGTCGACCACCACACCTATGTGTTCCTGGGTGATGGCTGCATGATGGAAGGCATTTCCCACGAAGTTGCTGCACTGGCCGGTACCCTGGGCCTGGGCAAGCTGATCGCCTTCTACGACGACAACGGTATCTCCATCGACGGCGAAGTCGAAGGCTGGTTCACCGACGACACGCCGAAGCGTTTCGAAGCCTACCACTGGCAGGTGATCCGCAATGTCGACGGTCACGACCCAGAAGAGATCAAGACCGCCATCGAGACCGCGCGCAAGAGCGCGCAGCCGACCCTGATCTGCTGCAAGACCACCATCGGCTTCGGTTCGCCGAACAAGGGCGGCAAGGAAGACTGCCACGGCGCGCCACTGGGCGATGCCGAAATCGCCCTGACCCGCCAGGCCCTGAACTGGAACCACGGCCCGTTCGAAATCCCGGCCGACATCTATGCCGAGTGGGATGCCAAGCAGGCCGGCGCCGCCGCCGAAGCCGCCTGGGACCAGCGCTTTGCTGCCTACGCTGCAGCCTTCCCTGAACTGGCCAGCGAACTCAAGCGTCGCCTGAGCGGCGAACTGCCGGCCGACTTCGCCGAGAAGGCTGCCGCCTACATCGCCGAAGTGGACGCCAAGGGCGAAAGCATCGCCAGCCGCAAGGCCAGCCAGAACACCCTGAACGCCTTCGGCCCGCTGCTGCCGGAGTTACTCGGTGGCTCGGCGGACCTCGCCGGCTCCAACCTGACCCTGTGGAAAGGTTGCAAGGGCGTCAGCGCCGAAGATGCCAGCGGCAACTACATGTACTACGGCGTGCGCGAGTTCGGCATGACCGCCATCATGAACGGCGTTGCCCTGCACGGCGGCCTGGTGCCTTACGGCGCGACCTTCCTGATGTTCATGGAATACGCCCGCAATGCCGTGCGCATGTCGGCCCTGATGAAGCAGCGCGTGATCCACGTCTACACCCACGACTCCATCGGCCTGGGCGAAGACGGCCCGACTCACCAGCCGATCGAGCAGCTGACCAGCCTGCGCACCACGCCGAACCTGGACACCTGGCGTCCGGCCGACGCGGTCGAATCGGCCGTGAGCTGGAAGCACGCCCTGGAGCGCAAGGACGGCCCTTCGGCGCTGATCTTCTCGCGTCAGAACCTGCAGCACCAAACCCGCGACGCCGGCCAGATCGCCGACATCAGCCGTGGTGGCTACGTGCTCAAGGACTGCGCAGGCGAGCCTGAGCTGATCCTGATCGCCACCGGTTCCGAAGTGGGCCTGGCAGTGCAGGCGTTCGACAAGCTGACCGAGCAGGGCCGCAAGGTGCGCGTGGTATCGATGCCATGCACCAGCGTGTTCGATGCCCAGGACGCCAGCTACAAGCAGTCGGTTCTGCCACTGCAGGTGGGCGCGCGGATTGCCATCGAAGCTGCCCACGCCGACTTCTGGTACAAGTACGTGGGCCTGGAAGGCCGCGTCATCGGCATGACCACCTACGGTGAGTCGGCGCCGGCTTCGGCACTGTTCGAAGAGTTCGGCTTCACCCTGGAAAACATCCTGGGTACGGCTGAAGAGCTGCTGGAAGACTGATAAAACCAGTTGGAGCGGCGTTGAACCCATCGCGGGTCAAGCCCGCTCCCACAGGGATCACGAGTGTCCTTGTGGGAGCGGGCTTGACCCGCGATTGCCGCGACTCGGTTCCTGCAGGTTGCAGATAACATTCTGTTCCGTGAGCATCCCATGCCCCAACCGCGTCCCTACAAAGTTGCACTCAACGGCTACGGCCGCATCGGTCGTTGCGTCCTGCGCGCACTCTTTGAACGGGGGGCCAGCGCGGGCTTCGAGATCGTTGCACTGAACGACCTGGCCGATCAGGCCAGCCTCGAATACCTGACACGCTTCGACTCCACCCACGGGCGCTTTCCCGGTGAGGTCAGGGTCGACGGCGATTGTCTGCATATCAATGGCGACTGCGTCAAAGTACTGCGCAGCGCCACCCCCGAAGGCATCGACTGGGCCGCGCTCGACGTCGACCTGGTGCTCGAATGCTCCGGGGCCTACAACACCCGCGCCGACGGCCAGCGTTTCCTCGACGCCGGCGCACCACGGGTGCTGTTTTCCCAGCCGATGGCCAGCGAGGCGGATGTCGACGCCACCGTTGTCTACGGCATCAACCAGGATTGCCTTGAAGGCGGCGAACGGCTGGTGTCCAACGCCTCCTGCACCACCAACTGCGGCGTGCCGCTGCTGCGTGTGCTCGACCAGGCCTTCGGCATCGAGTATGTGCAGATCACCACCATCCACTCGGCAATGAACGACCAGCCGGTGATCGATGCCTACCACCACGAAGACCTGCGCCGCACCCGTTCGGCGTTCCAGTCGGTGATTCCGGTGTCTACCGGGCTCGCGCGGGGTATCGAACGCCTGCTGCCGGAACTTGCCGGGCGAATCCAGGCCAAAGCGGTACGCGTGCCGACGGTGAACGTGTCGTGCCTGGACATCACCCTGCAGACCGCCCGCGATACCACCGCGGCCGAAGTCAACCAGGTGCTGCGTGAAGCGGCCCTGAGTGGCCCGCTCAAGGGGTTGCTGGCCTACACCGAACTGCCCCACGCCAGCTGTGATTTCAACCATGACCCACATTCGGCCATCGTCGATGCCAGCCAGACCCGCGTTTGCGGCCCCCGCCTGGTGAACCTGCTGGCCTGGTTCGACAACGAATGGGGGTTCGCCAACCGCATGCTCGACGTCGCCGAACATTTTCTGCGCGTCGTGGACTCAACCAGCACCACTCGCAAACAGCCCTGAAGGACTGCATTCATGACCGTTTTGAAGATGACCGACCTCGATCTGCAAGGTAAGCGCGTACTGATCCGCGAAGACCTCAACGTGCCTGTGAAGGACGGTGTGGTCAGCAGCGACGCGCGCATCCTGGCCTCGCTGCCGACCATCAAGCTGGCCCTGGAGAAGGGCGCGGCCGTGATGGTCTGCTCGCACCTGGGGCGCCCGACCGAAGGCGAGTTCTCGGCCGAGAACAGCCTCAAGCCGGTGGCCGACTACCTGAGCAAGGCGCTGGGCCGTGAGGTGCCGCTGGTGGCCGACTACCTGGGCGGCGTGGACGTGAAGGCCGGCGACATCGTGCTGTTCGAGAACGTGCGCTTCAACAAGGGCGAGAAAAAGAACGCCGACGAGCTGGCCCAGCAATACGCCGCCCTGTGCGACGTGTTCGTGATGGACGCCTTCGGTACCGCCCACCGTGCCGAGGGCTCGACCCACGGCGTGGCCAAGTTCGCCAAGGTCGCCGCTGCCGGTCCGCTGCTGGCCGCCGAGCTGGATGCACTGGGCAAGGCGCTGAAGGCCCCGGCCAAGCCGATGGCCGCCATCGTCGCCGGTTCCAAGGTATCGACCAAGCTGGACGTGCTCAACAGCCTGAGCCAGGTGTGCGACCTGCTGATCGTCGGTGGCGGCATTGCCAACACCTTCCTGGCCGCTGCCGGCCACCCGGTGGGCAAGTCGCTGTACGAAGCCGACCTGATCGACACCGCCAAGGCCATCGCGGCCAAGGTCAACGTGCCGCTGCCGGTGGACGTTGTGGTGGCCAAGGAATTTGCCGAAAGCGCCACGGCTACCGTCAAGCTGGTGGGCGAGGTGGCCGAGGACGACATGATCCTGGACATCGGCCCGCAGACCGCCGAACAGTTCGCCGAGCTGCTGAAGTCGTCCAAGACCATCCTGTGGAACGGCCCGGTGGGCGTGTTCGAGTTCGACCAGTTCGGCAACGGCACCAGGACCCTGGCCAAGGCCATCGCCGACAGCGCCGCGTTCTCGATTGCCGGCGGTGGCGACACCCTGGCGGCCATCGACAAATATGGCGTGGCCAGCCAGATCTCCTACATTTCTACCGGTGGCGGTGCATTCCTCGAGTTCGTCGAGGGCAAGGTGCTGCCGGCGGTGGACGTGCTGGAACAACGGGCCAAGGCCTGACTCGCTCAGCCTGGCAAAGGGAGTGTGACCTGATGGTCAAGCGGTTGCCTGTGTTTATCCTGGCCGGTCTGCTCAGCGCCTGCGCTGGCAGCCCGGAGCCTGCGGCGGATGCCCCCGGCAAGCCGAAGGGCGGTTGCTACCAGTCGCAGTGGCAGGCAGAGACCGTGCCGGTGATCAACAAGAGGCTCGGCCCGGACGGGCTGGAGAAGTATGACGAGGAACACCAGCGCCAGGCCCCGGGTTGCCCTTGATCGGTTCGAGGCAACCTGTTGGCCGGTTCGTGGTCTTCTAGAGGATATTCGATGAAAAGCGTTGTAGCCCTGATGGCCCTGGTTCTGATGGCAGGTTGCGCAAGCCTCAAGCCAACCCCGGCCCCGACCGACAACTGGACCCGCTGGGTCTGTGACAGTCAGGCCGAGGTGCTGTGGCGGTTTGCCGATGCCAGCCAGGAAGAGGTGGATGTACGCCTTGGTGGCGGCGATCAGGTCTACCGGCTCAAGCCGGAGCCCGGTGCGTCGGGTGCGCTGTACAGCGATGGCGTGCTGGCCCTGCACACCAAGGGCGATGAAGGCCTGGTGTACTGGGTAGCGACCAACGATTTGATAGGGCGGGGCTGCAAGGCACCGTGACTGGCCGGGCCGACCGCTGTCGGCCCACACTACTTGAATAGCAACCGCCGCTGCGGCAGGCTTGCACGAAAAACGACGCTTGTCGGGAGAGAGATACACAATGGCACTCATTAGCATGCGCCAGATGCTGGACCACGCCGCCGAATTCGGCTACGGCGTTCCGGCTTTCAACGTCAACAACCTCGAGCAAATGCGCGCCATCATGGAAGCCGCCGACAAGACCGACTCCCCGGTGATTGTCCAGGCCTCGGCCGGTGCCCGCAAATACGCCGGTGCGCCGTTCCTGCGCCACCTGATCCTGGCGGCGATCGAAGAATTCCCGCACATCCCGGTGTGCATGCACCAGGACCACGGCACCAGCCCTGACGTGTGCCAGCGTTCGATCCAGCTGGGCTTCAGCTCGGTGATGATGGACGGCTCGCTGGGCGAAGACGGCAAGACCCCGACCGACTACGACTACAACGTGCGTGTCACCCAGCAGGCCGTGGCCATGGCCCACGCCTGCGGCGTTTCGGTAGAGGGCGAGCTAGGCTGCCTGGGTTCGCTGGAAACCGGCATGGCCGGTGAAGAAGACGGCATCGGCGCCGAAGGCGTGCTGGATCACAGCCAGATGCTGACCGACCCTGAAGAAGCCGCCGATTTCGTCAAGCGTACCCAGGTCGATGCCCTGGCCATCGCCATCGGCACCAGCCACGGCGCCTACAAGTTCACCAAGCCGCCTACCGGCGACGTGCTGGCGATCGACCGCATCAAGGAGATCCACAAGCGCATCCCCAACACTCACCTGGTGATGCACGGTTCGTCTTCGGTGCCGCAGGAGTGGCTGGCGATCATCAACCAGTACGGTGGCGACATCAAGGAAACCTACGGCGTACCGGTTGAAGAAATCGTCGAAGGCATCAAGTACGGCGTGCGCAAGGTCAACATCGACACCGACCTGCGCCTGGCGTCCACCGGTGCCATGCGCCGCCTGATGGCCACCAACCCGAGCGAGTTCGACCCGCGCAAGTTCTTCGGTGAAACCGTCAAGGCCATGCGCGACGTGTGCATCGCTCGCTACGAAGCCTTCGGCACCGCCGGCAACGCCTCGAAGATCAAGCCGATCTCCCTCGAAGCGATGTTCCAGCGCTATGCCAAGGGCGAGCTGGCCGCCAAGGTCAACTAAGCCTGGTTGGTTGTACGAAAAACCCGCAGCGATGCGGGTTTTTTTTTGTGCCCGTGCGGCCTGCTTCACCGGCCGGAACCGGGGGTTTTCGGCTGCGGGGCCGCCACGGACACCGGATCTGGCCCAACGCGACAGACCGTTAGTCGGGCAACACTTTGTTTATACCGATGATGCCAATGTGCTGACTTCAGATTTGTTTCAGCCAGGTCTAGAGTAAAGCCTCAAGTTCCATCCGGAATCTGGCGTCGTTACACAAGAGAAGCAGCATGGATTGCGCGCACCCTCACACTCACGACAGCGGTTCGGTTTTACTGATCGTCGATGACTACCCGGAAAACCTGATCAGCCTGCAAGCCTTGCTTGCACGTGAGGACTGGCGTGTGCTGACCGCAAGCTCCGGTACCGAAGCCCTGAGCACGCTGCTCGAGCATGAGGTGGACCTGGTGCTGCTGGATGTGCAGATGCCCGGTATGGACGGCTTCGAAGTCGCGCGCCTGATGCGCGGCAGCCAGCGCACCTGCCTGACCCCGATCATCTTCCTGACCGCCAACGAACAGTCCCAGGCGGCCGTGCTCAAGGGCTATGCCAGTGGCGCGGTGGACTACCTGTTCAAGCCATTCGACCCGCACATTCTCAAGCCCAAGGTCCAGGCCCTGCTCGACCAGCAGCGCAACCGGCGTGCCTTGCAGCGCCTGAGCCGCGACCTGGAGGCCGAGCGCGCATTCAACGCCTCGGTGCTGGACAACGCCGCCGAAGGCATCCTGGTGGTGGCCGAGGACGGTCGCATCCGCTTTGCCAACCCGGCCATCTCGCGCCTGCTCCAGGCCCCGGTGGAGCAATTGCAGGGCGCAGACCTGCTGGGCTTCGTGCAGTCGCCCGTGCCGACCCGGTGGCGCGACTCGGCGTTCTACCAGGCCTACCAGGAGCGCGACATCTACCGCCTGCACGACGCCGTGCTGCTTACCGCCTCCGGGTTGCCGCTGCCGGTGGCGTTGTCGTGCGCGGCGCTGCCCGGCGAACAGCGGGCGATGGTGGTGACGGTGCTGGACATGTCGGTGGTGCGCAACCTGCACCAGCAACTGGAGTTCCAGGCTGTTACCGACCCGCTGACCGGGCTGCTCAACCGCCGCGGGTTCTGCCAGGCCGCCGAAGCTGCGCTGCTGCGCAGCGAGCATTCCGACAAGGCCCAGGCCCTGATGTACATGGACCTTGACGGTTTCAAACGGATCAACGACTCGCTCGGCCATGCAGCCGGCGACCGCGTGCTGCACTGGGTGGGCGAACAGCTCAAGGAATGCCTGGGCGCCTACGCGATCCTCGGGCGCATGGGCGGCGACGAGTTCACGGCCTTGCTCGATACCCTGGAATACCCGGAGCAGGCGGCGCGCTTTGCCGAAAAGCTGATCGAGCGCATGTCCATCTGCCAGCAGATCGACGGCCTGGAGGTGACGCTTGGCGTGAGCATCGGCATCGCCACCTACTCCGATTGCGGGCCGCACCTGGACGGCCTGCTGCGTGCGGCGGACGCGGCCATGTATGCCGCCAAGCAGGCCGGCCGCCAGCAGTACCGCTACTACGACCAGGAGCTCAACGGTCGTGCTCGCTCGCGCCTGATGCTCGAAGACAGTGTGCGTGATGCGATCGAGCGGCACGACTTCAGCCTGGTGTATCAGCCGCAGGTGGCGTTTGCCGATGGTCGCCTGCGCGGGTTCGAGGCGTTGTTGCGCTGGCAGCACCCCAGTGTCGGCGATGTGCCGCCGGGGTTGTTCCTGCCGTTGCTGGAGGAGGCCAGGCTGGTCTCGCGGCTGGCCAGCTGGATCTACACCCAGGGTGCGGCGCAGCGGCGCGCCTGGGAGGCGCGGTTCGAGCCGGACCTGGTGCTGAGCATCAGCCTCAGCCGCGTGCAGTTCGCCATGCCCAACCTGGTCGAGGAACTGGGGCGGGTGATCGCCAGCCATGGCCTGCGCCCGGCCCAGCTTGAGGTGGAGGTGGCGGAAACCTCGCTGGCCGCCAACCTCGACATCGCGCTGCGTCAGTTGCGCAGGCTGCGCGAGCTGGGCGTGCGAGTGGCGCTGGACGATTTCGGCGCCGGAGAGTGCTCGCTGCGCCTGCTGCGCGACCTGCCCATCGACACGCTCAAGCTCGACCGGCACCTGGTGGCGCGCCTGCCCGGTTCGGCGGCGGACGCGGCGCTGGTCCGCAGTGTCATCGGCCTGTGCCGCGACTATGGCGTGTGTGTGGTGGCCGAGGGCGTCGAGACGCGGGAGCAGGCGCAGTGGCTGCAGGCAAACGGTTGCGCCTATGCCCAGGGCTTTCTGGTGGCACGGCCCCTGACGGCGCAGCGCGCCGGTGATTTCCCGGCTTTTTTCGACTGGCGCAACGAGGCGGCCGGGGAATTGAGTACACTGACGCCTTTGCCTGCAATGCCCCGTGCCCATGACCGTACTCAAGTACCTGCAAGCCTATCCGCCTGCCCTGCAAGACCAGGTGCGCCAGATGATTGCCCAGAACCGTCTGGGTGACTACCTGCGCCAGCGCTACCCCGAGCGCCATGCGGTACAGAGCGACAAGGCGCTGTATGCCTATGCCCAGGCCCTGAAGCAGGAGCACCTGCGCAATGCGCCGAACCTGGACAAGGTGCTGTTCGACAATCGCCTCGATCTCACCCACCGTGCGCTGGGCCTGCACACTGCGGTATCGCGCGTGCAGGGCGGCAAGCTCAAGGCCAAGAAGGAAATTCGCATCGCCTCGCTGTTCAAGGACGCGGCGCCGCAGTTTCTGAAGATGATCGTGGTGCACGAACTGGCGCACCTCAAGGAGAGCGACCACAACAAGGCGTTCTACCAACTCTGCGAATACATGCAGCCGGGCTACCATCAACTGGAGTTCGACCTGCGCATCTACCTGACCTGGCGCGACCTGTCCGGCGCCCAGTGAGCGAAAGGGAATTGCCAATGGAAGTGAGCAAGACCAAGACCAGTTTCTATCGTCGCCTGTACGTGGCGTGGCTGATCGACAGCCGTACCGCCAGCAGCGTGCCGGCGCTGATGGAGGCCACCGGCATGCCGCGGCGAACGGCGCAGGACACCATCGCGGCGCTGGCCGACCTGGACATCGTGTGCGAGTTCGAGCAGCAGGAAGGTGCGCGCAACCATGCCGGGCATTACCGGATACGTGACTGGGGCGCGATCGACAAGCAGTGGATCACCCAGCATCTGCGCAGTATCCGCCAGGTGCTGGGCTACCCCTGAAGCCCCTCCGCCGGCAAGCCCGGCCCCTGCACCTACCCCTGTAGGAGCCGGCCTTGCCGGCGAAGCGTCTAGCCCCGGCGCATGCCGATGTGCGGGATGCCATCCTCCAGATACGCCTCCCCGGCCACCTCGAACCCGTGCCGCGCATAGTAGGCCTGCAGGTGCGCCTGTGCGGACAGGTACACCGGCACCCCTGGCCAGTGCTTCTCGGCCTGCGCCAGCCCCTGCACCATCAGTGCATGCCCCAGCCCCTCGCCCCGCGCCGACGGCGCAATCACCACCCGCCCGATCACCACGTCGCCGCCCTGTGACTCGGGGTCCAGCAGACGCAGGTACGCCACCAGCTCGCCATCGCGCCAGGCCATCAGGTGGCAGGTGTCGCCCTCCAGGTCCTGGCCATCGGTTTCCAGGTACGGGCATTTCTGCTCCACCACGAACACCTCGATGCGCAGCGTCAGCAGCGCGTACAGCTGTTGCTTGCCAAGGTCGGTGTGATGCTTGCAGATCCAGTCGATGCTCATCGCGTTTCTCTCCTGTGTAATGCCCCGATCATAACCACGCCGAGCACCTCAGGGCGAAGGTCGCGAATTGCCATGGATCAAGTCGGCGCGGAATCGGCAAAAATAGAGGCAATTAGCTATCACCTGGCACTGCCCGATACCGGAATCTTTGTGTAATCTGGCCGTGCAGCCTAGCTTTGCGCCAACAGAAATCTCATGCCACTCAACAAGAACGCGGACCCGATCCGCTAAGGGATTTGAGCATGCGGCCACTGCTTCGAGCCTTGGGTTTGCTTGGATTGCTGCTCTGTGCCCAGTCGGCCCAGGCCGAAAAACTGCGGCTGGTGGCCGATGCCTGGCCCCCCTTCACCGACGCCCGCCTACCCAGGGGCGGGCTGGCCACCGCCCTTGTCACCACCGCCCTGGAGCGTGCCGGGTTTGCCAGCGAGTTCGAGCAGGCGCCGTGGGCACGCGCGCTGCTGGGCATCGGCGAGGGCCGCTACGATGTGCTGATCAACGCCTGGCAGAGCGATGCGCGTACCCGCATCGGGGCCTTCTCCCAAGGCTACCTGAGCAACCGCGTGCGGCTGCTCAAGCGCAAGGGCGACGTGCTGCGTTTCGATACCCTGAGCGATCTCTACCCGCACGCCATCGCGGTGGTGCGCGACTATGCCTATGCGGCCGAATTCGACAATGACGGGCGTCTGCAGAAGGTGCCGGTGCGCGACTTTTCGGTGGCGGTGGGCATGCTGGCTGCCGGGCGGGTGCGCCTGACCCTGGAGGACGAATACGTGGCGCGCTACTACCTGCAGCGTGAAAGCGCGGACGTGCGCAACCGCGTGCAGTTCTTCGGCAAGCCGGTGAGCGAGAACAGCCTGCACATCCTGGTCAGCCTCAGGCATCCGCAGCATGCCCAGATCGTGGCCGGCTTCGACAAGGCCATCGCCGCCATGAAGGCCGATGGCAGCTATGCCCGGTTGCTCAAGGACTACGGCCTGTAGTCAGGCCGGGGTGTCCTTGATCAGGTGCGCGGCCAGGGTGCGCAGCGGGCCCAGTTGGCGGCAGATCAGTGCCAGCTGGGTCTGCACCAGGCGCTGGTTCTCGTCCATTTCCTCGGGCATCTGCTCAAGGCTCGCCGCCAGGGCTTCCTCGGCGTCGCTGTGGATCGCCACCGGGGTCTTGCTGGCAAGGCCAGTGGCGATTTCGTCGAGGCTGGCGGCCAGGCTGGCACCCGCGCCGTCGATCAACTGCTCGTGGGCCTCGGGTGCCAGTGCGCTGTCACGGTGTGCACCCAGCCCGGAGAGGTAGCTGAGCAGGGTGTGCGAGAGCACCAGGAAGCGAAAGCCCACGTCGGCCTCTTTGCGAAAATGCCCCGGCTCCATGAGCATGTTGGCCAGCGTGGTCGACAGCGCCGCGTCGGCGTTGTGCGCGTTGCGCCGGGCCAGGCGGTAGGCCAGGTCGTCGCTCTTGCCCTGGGCGTACTGCTGCATGATCTGGCGCAGGTAGGTGCTGTTGCAGCTCAGGGTGTTGGCCAGCACCTTGTTCAGCCGACGGCCCTGCCAGTCGGGCAGGAACAGGAACACCGCCAGGATCGCGATCAGGCTGCCCACCAGGGTGTCGAACAGGCGCGGCAGGAACAGACCGTAGCCGTCACCGATCTGGTTGAAGCAGAACAGCACCATCAGCGTGATCGCCGCCGTGGCCAGGGTGTAGCGGGCGGTGCGGTTGACGAAGAACACCACCCCGGCGGCCACCGCGAACAGCGACTGGATGATCGCGCTGGGGAACAGGTCGAACAGCGCCCAGCCCACGGTCAGGCCGATGGCGGTGCCGATGATCCGCTGCACCAGCTTGCGCCGGGTGGCGCCATAGCTGGGCTGGCACACGAACAGCGTGGTGAGGATGATCCAGTAGCCCTGGGTGGGGTGGATCAGGTGCACCATGCCGTAGCCGATCGACAGCGCCAGCGGCAGGCGCAGGGCGTGGCGAAAGATCAGCGAGGTCGGCGTGAGGTGCTGGCGCAGGCGGCTCCACACATCCTTGAGGCTGCGCGGCGAACGGTCGAGCAGGCTCGAGTCGCTGTTGTCGGCCAGGTTGTCGGGGTTGCTGGCATCGCCGAGCAGGCGGTCGAGGGTTGCCAGGTTCGCCGCCAGCGCCCGCAGCGAGCGCAGCAGGCCACGCCAGGCCGGGTTGCTCTGGATGCGCAGGTGCTCGAGCGAGGCGTGCAGGTCTTCCAGTGCGGCGGCGAAGCTGGTGTCGTAGACGAACGGCTGGCGCAGCTGGATCGACTCGGACAATTGCACGCACGCCTTGCCCTGCTGGCGCAGCAAACGCTGGCAGCGAAACAGCACGTCGCTGTGGAAGAACGCCTCGGTGAGAGCGTTGTAGGGGTAGTGCGAGGAACTGGCGCGCTCGTGGATGTCCTGGGCCAGAAAGTACAGCTTCAGGTAGCGGCTCACCTTGGAGCCGGGGCGGCCATTGCCCACGCGGTGCAGGATGATTTCCTTGGCGGCGTTGAGGGCGGCCACCACCTTGCCGTTCTGCTGGGCCAGTTCCAGGCGGCGGGCCTCCACGTCCAGCTGGCGGATGGGCTCGAACAGGGTGGCCTTGAGCTTGAGGTAGCGGCCCAGTTCGCGAAACAGCCGCGCCAGGCTCTGCTGCACCGGCTGGTTGGAGAACAGCGCCTGCCACAGCACCGACAGCAATCCGTACCAGGCGGCGCCTGCCACCAGCAGCAAGGGCTCGTGCCAGAAGTCGGTGACCTGGCCGCCGCGCTGGTCCACGCCGATCATGGTGTACACCGACAGAATCAGTGTGGCCGAGGCGATGGCGCCGTAGCGCTCGCCCAGCGCGCCGAGCATGGTCAGCGCGAACGCCGCCAGCGCCAGGGCGCAGCCGAAGAGGATCGGGTAGGGGAACAGCAGCTCCACCGACAGCGCAGCGACGGTGAAGCACACCAGGGTCACGGCCAGGGCGTTGAGCCGGCCCTGCCAGCTGTCGTCGGTCTCGGCCAGGGCGCTGGCGATGATGCCCAGGAACAGCGGGATCAGCAGCCCCATCTCGTCCTGGTACCAGCACAGCGCCATGCTGCCGGTCAGCGCGATCAATACCCGGATGCTGTAGCTGAACTTGTCCAGGGCCCACAAACGACGCAGCGAGTGACGCAAGGAAGACGATGACATGATAGGGCGGCAGGCCTGCTTGGCGATGATCGAAATTGAGCCGGTCACGGTGGCAGCGAACTGTCACCGTGGTCACGTACCAGCAAAATTTGTTCCGTGATGCGCGATTCTAACGCGAAGGTTAGACGAACTGCGCGGCCGCGTAGGCCGATGCCCAGGCCCACTGGAAATTGAACCCGCCCAGGTGCCCGCTGACGTCCAGCACTTCGCCCACGAAATACAGGCCGGGGCTTTTCAGCGACTCCAGGGTCTTGGACGACACTTCGCGGGTGTCGACCCCGCCCAGGGTGACTTCGGCGGTGCGGTAGCCCTCGGTGCCGGCCGGCACCACCTGCCAGGCCGCCAGTTTGTCGGCGACCTCGGCCAGTTCGGCCGGGGTGTACTGCTTCATCGGCCGGGACACGAACCAGTGCTCGGCCAGCAGGTTGGCCATCTTCTTGGTGAAGACCTCGCCAAGCAGGGTCTTGAGTTCGCTGTTGGGGCGTTCGGCCTGTTGCTGTTGCAGCCAGGCGAGGGCGTCATGCTCGGGCAGCAGGTTGATCTCGACGCTGTCGCCGCTGTGCCAGAACGACGACACCTGCAGGATCGCCGGGCCGCTGAGGCCGCGGTGGGTGAACAGCAGGTTCTCGCGAAAGCTGGTGCCGTTGCAGCTGGCCACGCAGTCCACCGAGGTGCCCGACAGCTCGGTGCACATGGCCTTGAGCTGCGGCTCGGTGATGGTGAAGGGCACCAGCCCGGCGCGGGTCGGCAGCAGGGTGTGGCCGAACTGGCGGGCCACCTGGTAGCCGAAACCGGTGGCGCCCAGGGTCGGGATCGACAGGCCGCCGGTGGCGATCACCAGCGACTGGCATTGCAGCGTGCCCATGCTGGTTTCGAGCAGGTAGCCATGCTCGAGCTTTTCGATCTGCTCGATGCGCGTGTCCATGCGCAGCTCGGCGCCGGCGCTCTGAAGCTCGCTGAGCAGCATGTCGAGGATGTCGTTGGACTTGTTGTCGCAGAACAGCTGGCCGAGTTTTTTCTCGTGATAGGGCACGGCGTGCTTGCCGACCATCTCGATGAAGTCCCACTGGGTGTAGCGGGCCAGGGCCGACTTGCAGAAGTGCGGGTTGTGCGAGAGGAAGTTGGCCGGCTCGGTGTACAGGTTGGTGAAGTTGCAGCGCCCGCCACCGGACATCAGGATCTTCTTGCCGGGCTTGTTGGCATGGTCCAGCAGCAGCACCTGGCGGCCGCGGTTGGCGGCGTGGATGGCGCACATCAGGCCGGCGGCGCCAGCGCCGATGATGATCACTTCGGTGGAACGCACTGCAAAATCCTCAAATAGGTGTTGAAGCTATCGCGGGTCAAGCCCGCTCCCACAGGAGGTACGCAAGTCCTTGTGGGAGCGGGCTTGACCCGCGATGAGGCCCTGATAGGCGATAAACGACTCAGACGATGCGAACCCGCAGCGAGCGCCCCTTGATCTTGCCGCTGTTGAGCCGCTGCAGCGCCTGCTTGGCCACGCCGCGTTCCACCGCCACGAAGGCCTGGAAATCGAAGATCGCGATCTTGCCCACCTGGGTGCCCGGGATGCCGGCATCACCGGTCAGCGCACCCAGGATGTCGCCCGGCCGCAGCTTGTCCTTGCGCCCGGCACCGATGCACAGCGTGCTCATGGTCGGCACCAGCGGGCCGCCGGCCTGGGGCTTGAGGCTGTCGATCTGCTCCCAGCGCAGGGGCGCCTTCTGCAGCTGCTCGATGGCCTGGGCGCGGTGCGCTTCGGACGGGGCCACCAGGCTCGCCGCCAGGCCCTTCTCGCCGGCACGCCCGGTACGGCCCACGCGGTGCACGTGAATTTCCGAGTCCCGCGCCAGCTCCACGTTGATGACCATGTCCAGCGCATCGATATCCAGCCCGCGCGCGGCCACGTCGGTGGCCACCAGCACCGAGGTGCTGCGGTTGGCGAACAGGGTCAGCACCTGGTCACGGTCGCGCTGCTCCAGGTCGCCATGCAGCGACTCGGCGGCGATGCCCTTGGCCTTGAGGTGATCGACCACTTCCTGGCACTGCTGCTTGGTGAAGCAGAACGCCACGCACGACTGCGGACGAAAGTGCGCCAGCAAGGTAGTCACCGCGTCCATGCGCTGCTCGGGCGAGATCTCGTAGAAGCGCTGCTCGATCTGCGTGTCGGCATGCAGCGACTCGGCCTTGACCTGCTGCGGGTTGCGCATGAATGCGGCCGACAGCTGCTTGATGCCGGCCGGGTAGGTGGCCGAGAACAGCAGGGTCTGGCGACGCTCCGGGGTTTGCCCGAGGATGTCGGCGATGGCGTCGTAGAAGCCCATGTCGAGCATGCGGTCGGCTTCGTCGAGCACCAGGGTGTTGAGCCCGTCGAGCACCAGGGTGCCCTTGCGCAGGTGCTGTTGCACGCGGCCCGGGGTGCCCACGATGATGTGCGCGCCGTGTTCCAGCGAGGCGATCTGCGGGCCCAGGGACACGCCGCCGCACAGGGTCAGGATCTTGATGTTGTCTTCGGAGCGGGCCAGACGGCGCAGCTCCTTGGCCACCTGGTCGGCCAGCTCGCGGGTGGGGCACAGCACCAGGGCCTGGCAGCCGAAGTAGCGCGGGTTGATCGGGTTGAGCAGGCCGATGCCGAACGCGGCGGTCTTGCCGCTGCCGGTCTTGGCCTGGGCGATCAGGTCCATGCCCTTGAGGATCACCGGCAGGCTCTGGGCCTGGATCGGGGTCATCTGGGCGTAGCCGAGGGCGTCCAGGTTGGCCAGCATGGCGGCGGACAGCGGCAAGGTGGCGAATTCGGTGGCAATGGTGGTCACGAGGCGGGCCTGCAAAACAAAATGTCGCGCAGTGTACCAGCCTCGTGGCCATTAGCCCTAAGCCTCGATCTCCGGTTCCGGACGACGGGCACGCCTTCCGTCCGCCCTGGACAGCTGCATGAAGATCGCCGCCGCCAGCATCGACATCAGGCCGATGGTCAGGAAGGTCAGCTGGAACGCGCCCAGCGTGGTCTCCACCCCATCGCCGCTGCCAGCGCCGGTAAAGCCGCCCAGCAGTGCGCCAGCGCAGGCCACACCCAGGCTCAGCGAGAGCTGCGCCACCACCGACAGCAGGCTGTTGCCGCTGCTGGCGCTGGCGTCGTCCAGGTCGATCAGGGTCACGGTGTTCATCGCCGTGAACTGCAGCGAGTTCACCGCCCCCAGCAGCCCCAGTTGCACCAGCAGCAGGGCATACGGGGTGTGTTCGTTGACCAGCCCCAGGCTGCACAGCAGCACGCCCAGCAGCAGGGTGTTGCCGGTGAGGATGGTGCGGTAGCCCAGGCGCTCGATCAGCGGCCGGGCGATGGACTTGGCGACCATCGCCGAGGCGGCCAGCGGGATCATGCTCATGCCGGCCTGGGACGGCGAATAGCCCAGCGCCACCTGCAGCAGCAACGGCACCAGAAACGGCAGTGCGCCGCTGCCCAGGCGGGCGAACAGGTTGCCGAGGATGCCCACCGAGAAGGTACGGGTGCGAAACAGCCGGGGCGAGAACAGCGGGTTGTCGATGCTGCCGGCGCGCAGCCAGTAGGCGGCCAGGCACGCCATGCCGGCGAACAGCAGCAGCATCACGCGCAGGTGCGGCAGGTGCAGCTCGCCCAGGCCCTCCATGGCGATGGTGATCAGTACCATCGCGGCGCCGAACAGCACAAAGCCCACGCCGTCGAAGCGTGTGCGCTCGGAGCCGCGCAGGTCGGGGATGAACTTCCACACCGCGTAGCAGCCCAGCGCGCCGACCGGCAGGTTGAGCAGGAAGATCCAGTGCCAGCTCAGGTACTCCACCAGCCAGCCGCCCATGGTCGGGCCCAGCAGCGGGCCGAGCAGGCCGGGGATGGTGATGAAGCTCATGATGCGCACCAGTTCGGTGCGCGGGTAGGCGCGCAGCACCACCAGGCGCCCCACCGGCAGCATCAGCGCGCCGCCCAGGCCCTGGATCACGCGGGCACCGACCAGCATGCCGAGGCTGTTGGACAGTGCACACAGCAGCGAGCCGATGCTGAACAGCAGGATCGCGCTGAAGAAGATGCGCTTGGTGCCGAAGCGGTCGGCGATCCAGCCCGAGGCCGGGATCAGCAGGGCCACGGTGAGCATGTAGGCGATGATCACCGACTGCATGCGCAGCGGGTTTTCCGCCAGGTCGCGGGCCATGGCCGGCAGCGCGGTGTTGAGGATGGTGCCGTCCAGCGACTGCATGAAGAAGGCGATGGCCACCACCCAGGGAATCCAGCGGGCGGTGACGGGGTCCAGCGGGGTGCGGTTGGGCATGCTCTATGTCCTTGAGGGCCCCTTCGCGGGCAAGTCGAAGCGTCGAACCGCAGCTCCCACAGGGGCGGCGGTGATCCCTGTGGGAGCGGGCTTGACCCGCGATGGCGGCATCACAATGTCAGCGTCAGGCGTTTGACCAGCGCCCCCGGCAAATGGCTCGAACTGGTCTGGCGCTGTCCGTAGGTGCTGGTCGACAGGATCAGCTCGCGCTCGGTCGTGAGCGCCTCCAGCTGCGAGCCGAGCAGGCTGTACACGCTGTCGTCGAAGCGCATGGTGCTGACCGGCGCCTGGATCTGACCGTCCTCGACCCAGAATGTCGCAAAGCGCGTCAGCCCGGTCATGCGCGCCGCCGGCAGGTCGGAGTAGTTCAGGTACCACAGGTTGCTGATGTACAGGCCCGTACCCAGCCTGGCGAGCACCTCATCCAGCGCCAGCTCGCCGGCGGCCAGGCTCAAGGCGCTTGGCCACTCGTGGGCCTCGGCGCCATTGGCGACCTGCTCGAACTCGGCGGCGCTGCGCGCGTTGGTCAGCTGTTCGCGCGCCTGCCCTGCGTCCATCAGCTGCACGTCGCTGCGTGGGTAGCCTTCGCCGGAGAACGCCGGGCTCAGCGAGCCGCTGACCTGTTCGGTGATGTTCACCAGCGGGCTCAATGCCGCATCGCCGGCATACAGGCGTTGCAGCGGGCTGTCCTTGCTGGCGATGGCCTGCGCCGAAAAACCGCCCCAGCACAGCATGCCCATGATCTCGTCCATCGCTGCCGGTGCCAGGTAGGCGCGGTACTGGCCGGGGGCGAGGGTCTTGAGTGGACGACCCAGGTACTCCAGCTGCTCGCGGGCCTGGGCCAGGCGCCGGGCGAACGCGGCATTGTCCCACACCTGCCCGGCGTAGTTGGCCTTCACCGCCTGGCCGTTGGCGTGGAACAGGCTGAAGTCGAAATTGAAGCTGTTGGCCTGATGCCAGCCAGAGGCGCCGAACGAACTGGCAAAGCCGCGACTGATCGGCCCGGCGGCATAGATGCCCACCAGGTCCAGCGCGCCGGCGCCGTGTTCGATCTGCTCGAGCACCCGTGCGGTATCCGGCAGCGGGCCGTCCTGTACCTGATGGCTGTGCCAGGCACTGTCGTTGAGCAACAGGTACGGGTCGGCAGGGATCAGCGGCAGGATCTGGCGCAGCTCGGCCAGTGCCTGGTGCAGGCGCTCGCGGTCCAGCGCCGGCTCGCCGCTGAGGGTCAGGTGCAGGTCGGCCTGGCGACCGTCGGCAATCAGCTTCAGGCTCGCACCGGCCTGTTGCACGTCGCCGGCCTGGCGCACCCTGGCATGGTTGAATCGGATGAATTGCGACTGCTCGGCGCTGTAGCTCAGGGTGAACTGTTCGGGGGCGCGCACGTTGTCGCGCAGCCATGCGACCAGGTCCTGGAAGTTGTGCAAAGGGCTGGCGGCCATCAGGCGTCTCCTCCGAATACGTCGATCTGGCTGAACACGCAGGCCGGCGAGGCATGGCCCACGCGCACCACCTGGTTGGGTTCGCCCTTGCCGCAGTTGGGCGTGCCGAGCACCTGGAAGGTACTGGCGTCGCCCACGGCGCTGAGGTTGCGCCAGAAACCGGCGGAAATACCGCGGTAGTTGGGGTTCTTGACCACGCCCTTGAGTTCGCCGTGCTCGATCAACTGGCCCCATTCGCAGCCGAACTGGAACTTGTTGCGCGCATCGTCGATGGACCACGAGCGGTTGGTGCGCATCAGGATGCCGTGCTCGATGCCGCCGATCAGTTGCGCCAGGGACTTGTCGCCCGGCTCGATGTTGAGGTTGGCCATGCGGTCGATCGGTGCGCGGTTCCAGCCGCAGGCGCGGCTGTTGGCCACGCCGTCCAGGCCCGAGCGGAACTGTGACAGCGCACCGCCCAGCGGGCGCACCAGTACACCCTCGCGAATCAGGAACTGCTTGTGGGCCGGGGTGCCGTCGTCATCGTGCGCGTAGCTGGCCAGCTCTTCGGGGATGGCCGGGTCGAAGGTCACGTTGAGCAGTGCCGAGCCGTACTGCAGGTGGCCGAAGTCCTGGGCCTTGATGAAGCTGGTGCCGGCGTAGTTGCGCTCGTCGCCCAGGATGCGGTCCATCTCCAGCGGGTGGCCGATGGACTCGTGGATCTGCAGCATCATCTGGTCGGGCATCAGCAGCAGGTCGCGTACTCCGCTCGGGGTGTTGGGCGCCAGCAGCAGTTGCAGGGCCTGGTCGGCCACCTGGGCCCCGGCACCGAGCAGGCCGCAGCGCTCGATCACATCCACGCCGCCCTGCTGGCCGAAGTTCTCGCGGCCCAGGCTGCGGCTCTGGCTGTCGCTGCCGTCGAAGGCGGTGACGCTCATGCCGGGGAACACGAAGCGTTGCGCCTGGCGCAGTTCGGCGCCGGCACTGTTGAGGTAGATCTGCTCGACCGTGCTCAGGCCCAGGCTGGCCTGCCAGTTCACCAGGCGCGAATCGCCCGGCACGCTGGCCGATTCGCGGGCCAGCAGTTCATAGCAGTCGGCCAGGGCCGGGAAGGTGCTGTTGAGGTTGGGCGAGCAGTAGTCGGCGCGGGCGCTGGACACCGGTTGCTCGCGCAGGTCGAGCAGGGCGTGGCGCGCGATCTGGCGGGCCAGCGCCTCGGCCTGGTCAAGGGCGCGTTGCAGGCCGGCCTGGGACAGGTCGGCGGTGGCCGCGTAGGCCTCCACGCCGTTGACGCGCACGGTGAGCATCGCGCCCTGGTCGCGGGTCAGGCTGGGTGGTTCGGCGATGTTCTTGCGCACCGACAGGTGCTGGTGGGCTTCCTGCACATAGCGCAGGGAGAAAAACTCGGCGCCGCTGTTCAGGCCAGTGAAACGCTGGCGCAGCGGCGCGGTGAAATCGAACATGCGCGAACCTCCGGGTGACGGTGGTTCCCCCTCAGAACCACTCCTCGTGCATGCCCGGGCAGGTGTCGTCGCGGGCCTCGAGCAATGCGAGGTCATTATGGCAGGCCGGTACTTCCCAGGTGAGGAAAAACCGTGCGGCCTGCAACTTGCCCCGATAGAACCCGGTATCGGCCGGGTTGCCGCGGGCCAGGCCCTGTTCGGCGCGAATCGCCTGCTCCAGCCAGCGCCAGCCGATCACGCAGTGACCGAAGGCCTTGAGGTACAGCGCCGAGTTGGCCAGGGCGCTGTTGACCTGGCCTGTGGACAACTCGCCAAGCAGGCCCAGGGTCACGTGCTGCAGGCGGCTGAGCAGTTGTTCCAGCGGTTCGCGCAACGGGTCCAGGCGGGTGTAGGCCTGGGCCTGGGCGCAAGTGCCGGCGATCAGGCGTACCAGCTGCTTGAGGCCGGCGCCACCGTGCTGGGCCAGTTTGCGCCCGAGCAGGTCGAGTGACTGGATGCCGTGGGTGCCTTCGTGGATCGGGTTCAGGCGGTTGTCGCGGTAGTACTGCTCTACCGGGTAATCGCGGGTGTAGCCGTGGCCACCGAGGATCTGGATCGCCAGCTCATTGGCCTTGAGGCAGAACTCGGACGGCCACGACTTGACGATCGGGGTCAGCAGGTCGAGCAGTTGCTGGGCCTGTTGGCGCTCGTCTTCGGTGGCGGCGGTATGGCTGTCGTCGAACAGCCGGGCGGCGTACAGGCCCAGGTCGAAAGCGCCTTCGACGTAGGCCTTCTGCGTCAGCAGCATGCGTTTCACATCGCTGTGCTGGATGATCGGCACGGCGGCGGTGGCGGGGTTCTTGTTGTCGGGCAGGCGGCCTTGCGGGCGCTGGCGGGCGTAGTCCAGCGAGTACAGGTAGCCGGCGTAGCCGAGCATCACCGCGCCCATGCCCACGCCGATGCGCGCCTCGTTCATCATCTGGAACATGCAGGCCAGGCCCTGGTGCGGCTGGCCGATCAGGTAGCCGACGCACTGGCCGTTGTCGCCGAAGTTGAGTGCGGTGGAGGTGGTGCCGCGCCAGCCCATCTTGTGGAACAGGCCGGCCAGCACCACATCGTTGCGCTGGCCCAGGCTGGCGTCCGGGTTGACCAGGAACTTGGGCACGATGAACAGCGAAATGCCCTTTACCCCGGGTGGTGCGTCGGGGAGTTTGGCCAGCACCAGGTGCACGATGTTCTCGGACAGCGTGTGATCGCCCCCGGAGATGAAGATCTTGTTGCCCTTGAGGCGGAAGCTGCCGTCGGCGGCGGGTTCGGCGCGGGTGCGGATATCGGCCAACGAGCTGCCGGCGTGGGGTTCGGTGAGGGCCATGGTGCCGAAGAAGCGGCCCTCGATCATCGGTTGCAGGAACAGGCGCTTTTGCTCGTCGGTGCCGAAGTTCTCGATCAGGTTGGCGGCGCCCATGGTCAGGAACGGGTAGGCGGTGGTGCCGGCGTTGGCGGCCTGAAAGTGGGCGAAGCAGGCTTGCGAGAGCAGGGTGGGCAACTGCATGCCGCCGGCCTCGAAGTCGCGGTTAGCGTTGAGAAATCCGGCGTCGAGGAAGGCGTCGACGGCAGGTTTGACCTCGGGAATCAGTATGGCCTGGCCGTTCTCGAAGCGTGGCTCGTGCTCGTCGCCCTTGCGGTTGTGCGGGGCGAAGTATTTTTCGGCCAGGGTGCGAGCGGTGTGCAGCGCGGCGTCGAAGGTTTCGCGGCTGTGCTCGGCGAAGCGTGGGCGTTGGGTGAGGGCCTCGGCGTCGAGCACTTCGTAGAGTTCGAAGGCCAGGTTGCGGGCGCTGAGCAGGGTGTCGGACATGGCGGCCATACCTTGGTGGGGATGGGGCCGAGTCTAGGCATGCGGGCGGGAGGTGGACAGGTTAATAGGTGGGGGTGATGAGGGGTCAGAACCGTTGTCAGGTGTGTGTCCGCAAAAAAAATCGCGGGCCAGGCCGTCCCCCACAAGAATCTGCATCGATCCTGTGGGGGCGGGCCTGACCCGCGATTGGCAACGCCTCGGTGGTTAGCCGATGGTCATCAGGCTGGCATTGCCGCCCGCCGCGGCGGTGTTCACGCTCAACGCACGCTCGATCACCAGGCGCTCCAGCGCAATCGCGGTTTCACCCGACGACAAGCCCTGCACACCCACGATCGCACCGGCACGCTTGGCCACCTGCTCGCACACTGCGCGCAGCTGGTCCGAATGGCCGTGATGCAGCACCGCGTCGAACACCACCTCGTCCTTGGCCCAGTCGCTCACCAGCTTGATGCGCGCCTGCACATCCTTCGGCAAGCGCCCACGCAAGGCCTTGCCCGGCTCGCCGTCGACGAACACTGCCGAGCTGCCCACCGCCAGTACCGCTGCCAGTTGAGTCAGCAGATCAGCCTCCGACTCGGCCAGGCACAGCACGTGCTCGCGCGGCAGGATGGTGTAGCTGTTGCGCTCGCCGGTCGGGCCGTTGAGCAGGCGGGTGACGCCGCTCTGCGACTGCTGCGCGAACTGCTCGCACAGCTGCGCCAGTTCGGCCTGCTGGTTGCTGCCGGCCCACGCCTTGAGCGATTGCAGCGGCTTGAGCAACTGCTCGCGCAGACGCACGTCCGGGGCAGTACCGGCGTCGCTGCGCTGGAACGACTGCTCGATGGCATCGGCCGGGCGCGTGGACAGCAAACGGTACAGGTACAGCGGGCCACCGGCCTTGGGGCCGGTACCCGACAGGCCTTCACCACCGAACGGCTGCACGCCGACCACGGCGCCGACGATGTTGCGGTTGACGTAGACGTTGCCGGCATGGACGTTGTCGATCACCTTGGCGATGGTCTCGTCGATGCGGGTGTGCACGCCCAGGGTCAGGCCGTAGCCGGATGCATTGATCTGCTCGATCAACTGGTCGAGGTGCTTGCGGTTGTAGCGCACCACGTGCAGGACGGGGCCGAAGATCTCACGCTGCAGTTCGTCGAAGCTTTCCAGCTCGATCAGGGTCGGCATCACGAAGGTGCCGCGCTTGATCTCTTCACCGTCGGCAATGGCCACCTGATACACGTTCCGACCCTTGTCGCGCATGCCCTGGATGTGTTTTTCGATGCCAGCCTTGGCCTCGGCGTCGATCACCGGGCCGATGTCCACGCTCAGGCGCTCCGGGTTGCCCAGGCGGCTTTCGGCCATGGCGCCCTTGAGCATCTCGATCACGCGGTCGGCCGAGTCTTCCTGCAGGCACAGCACGCGCAGGGCCGAGCAACGCTGGCCGGCGCTGTCGAAGGCCGAGGAGACCACGTCGATGACCACCTGCTCGGTCAGCGCCGAGGAGTCGACGATCATCGCGTTCTGGCCACCGGTTTCGGCGATCAGCGGGATCGGACGGCCCTGGCTGTCCAGGCGGCCGGCAATGTTGCGTTGCAGCAGGCGCGCCACTTCGGTGGAACCGGTGAACATCACGCCCTTGACCCGGTCATCGCCTACCAGGCGCGCACCGACGGTCTCGCCACGGCCCGGCAGCAGTTGCACCACGCCTTGCGGGATGCCGGCCTCGAGCAGCAGGCGCACGGCCTGGGCGGCCACCAGCGGGGTCTGCTCGGCAGGCTTGGCCAGTACCGGGTTGCCGGCAGCTAGCGCTGCAGCCACCTGGCCACTGAAGATCGCCAGCGGGAAGTTCCACGGGCTGATGCACACCACCGGGCCCAGCGGGCGGTGGGCGTCGTTGCTGAAGTCGTTGCGTGCCTGCACCGCGTAGTAGCGCAGGAAGTCGACCGCTTCGCGCACCTCGGCGATGGCGTTGGCGTAGGTCTTGCCGGCTTCGCGGGCCAGCAGGCCCATCAGCGGCTGGATCTCGCCTTCCATCAGGTCGGCGGCACGTTCCAGGATCGCGGCACGCTCGGCCGGCGGGGTGGCCTGCCAGATCGGTGCGGCGTTGAGTGCGCACTGGATGGCGTTGTCGGCGTCCTCGACGGTGGCTTCCTGCACGTGGCCGACCACGTCACGGTGGTCGGACGGGTTCAGCACCGGTGCGGCAGCTTCGTCGCTGGACGCGCAACCGAGCATCGGCTCGGCCTTCCAGTCGTTGTGCGCGGTGGCCAGCAGGGCGCACGACAGCGAGGCCAGACGGTGTTCGTTGGCCATGTCGATGCCGCTGGAGTTGGCGCGCTCGGCACCGTACAGGTCACGCGGCAACGGGATGCGCGGGTGCGGCAGGCCGAAGCCGCCTTCCTGGGTGGCCATGCGCTCGATGGTCGCGACCGGGTCGGCCACCAGTTCCTGGATCGAGATCGACTGGTCGGCGATGCGGTTGACGAACGAGGTGTTGGCGCCGTTTTCCAGCAGGCGACGCACCAGGTAGGCCAGCAGCGTTTCGTGGGTGCCGACCGGGGCGTACACGCGGCACGGACGGTTCAGCTTGCCGTCGGCCACCTTGCCCACCACCTGTTCGTACAGCGGCTCGCCCATGCCGTGCAGGCACTGGAACTCGTACTGGCCTGGGTAGTAGTTCTGCCCGGCGATATGGTAGATGGCCGACAGGGTGTGGGCGTTGTGGGTGGCGAACTGCGGGTAGATGGCTTCGGGCACCGACAGCAGCTTGCGGGCGCAGGCGATGTAGGAGACGTCGGTGTACACCTTGCGGGTGTACACCGGGTAGCCTTCCAGGCCTTCGACCTGGGCGCGCTTGATCTCGCTGTCCCAGTACGCGCCCTTTACCAGGCGGATCATCAGGCGGTGACGGCTGCGGCGTGCCAGGTCGATGACGTAGTCGATCACGTAAGGGCAGCGCTTCTGGTAGGCCTGGATCACGAAGCCGATGCCGTTCCAGCCGCTCAACTGCGGCTCGAAGCACAGGCGTTCGAGCAGGTCCAGCGACAGCTCCAGGCGGTCGGCCTCTTCGGCGTCGATGTTCAGGCCGATGTCGTACTGCTTGGCCAGCAGGGTCAGCGACAGCAGGCGCGGGTACAGCTCGTCCATCACGCGCTCGTACTGGGCGCGGCTGTAGCGCGGGTGCAGGGCCGAGAGCTTGATCGAGATGCCAGGGCCTTCATAGATGCCGCGGCCATGGGAGGCCTTGCCGATGGCGTGGATGGCCTGCTCGTAGGAGGCCAGGTATTTCTGCGCGTCGTGCTCGGTGAGCGCGGCTTCACCGAGCATGTCGTAGGAGTAGCGGAAACCCTTGGCTTCGAACTTGCTGGCATTGGCCAGGGCTTCGGCAATGGTCTCGCCGGTGACGAACTGCTCGCCCATCAGGCGCATGGCCATGTCGACGCCCTTGCGGATCATCGGCTCGCCGCTCTTGCCGATGATGCGGCTGAGCGAGGAGGTGAGGCCGGATTCGTTGTGCGTGGACACCAGTTTGCCGGTCAGCAGCAGGCCCCAGGTGGCGGCGTTGACGAACAGCGACGGGCTGTTGCCCAGGTGCGGCTGCCAGTTGCCGGTGCTGATCTTGTCGCGGATCAGCGCATCGCGGGTGCCCTTGTCGGGGATGCGCAGCAGGGCTTCGGCCAGGCACATCAGCGCCACGCCTTCCTGGGACGACAGCGAGAACTCCTGCAGCAGGCCCTGGACGATGCCGGCGCGGCCGCTGGCGCTCTTCTGGTTGCGCAGCTTTTCGGCAATGCCGGCGGCCAGCTTGTGGGTGGCCTCGGCCATGGGCGCGGGCAGGCGTGCCTGCTCCAGCAGCATCGGCACCACTTCCGGTTCCGGACGACGGTAGGCGGCGGTGATCGAGGCGCGCAGCACCGACTGCGGCAGGATGCTTTCGGCGAACTCGAGGAAGCACTGGTGCGAGTGGTCGGCCTGCACATCGCCGGCGTCGTCGCCCTGATTGCCGGGCTGACCGCTGAGTTCGGTCAGGGTGGCGCCACCCTCGAGCTTCTCCAGGTAGTTGAAGATCGCCTGCTTGATCAACCAGTGCGGGGTGCGGTCGATGGACTGCGCAGCCGTTTTCAGTCGCTCGCGGGTAGGGTCGTCGAGTTTGACCCCAAGGGTGGTCGTCGCCATTTCTTATCCTCATTATTGCCACTGGGCCGTGGCTAAGCTGGCGCCAAGATTAGCCGGGCGCCTTTGTGGGTGCAACCTAGTGCAACCCAAATAATCGCGTTGAGGAGTGCAACTCGTCCGGTGGCTAAAACCCCACAGCATAAATGGCTGTTCAAGGTGCATTTGCTTATGTAAACGGCGGTTTTTGCTCCCAAATGGAGCAAAAACACGTTGTTATGCGAAATATCCGACCAGGTGCAACTTGACTGAAGAAACTGGTTGCACCTTGTTTGCGTTGTTGCATAGGATTCGCCGCCTGGGTGCAACCGTTAGCGGCTGTCACTACATAAAAACAAACGCCAGGGCGCAACAATGAGTTTTAGCAATCCAATCACGATCACGTTCGTGATCTATATCGCGGCAATGGTGCTGATCGGCTTCATGGCCTATCGCTCCACCAACAACCTTTCCGACTACATCCTCGGTGGCCGCAGCCTCGGCAGCGTGGTGACCGCGCTCTCGGCCGGTGCCTCGGACATGAGCGGCTGGTTGCTGATGGGCCTGCCGGGCGCCATCTACATGTCGGGCCTTTCCGAAGCCTGGATCGCCATCGGCCTGACCGTCGGTGCCTACCTGAACTGGCTGTTCGTGGCCGGCCGCCTGCGCGTGCAGACCGAGCACAACGGCGACGCGCTGACCCTGCCGGACTATTTCGCCAGCCGTTTCGAAGACCACAGCGGCCTGCTGCGCATCATTTCGGCAATCGTGATCCTGGTGTTCTTCACCATCTATTGCGCCTCCGGCATCGTGGCCGGTGCCCGCCTGTTCGAAAGCACCTTCGGCATGTCGTATGAGACGGCGCTGTGGGCCGGTGCTGCTGCCACCATCGCCTACACCTTCGTCGGTGGCTTCCTGGCGGTGAGCTGGACCGACACCGTGCAGGCCACGCTGATGATCTTCGCGCTGATCCTGACCCCGGTGATCGTGCTGATCGCCACCGGCGGCTTCGACACCACCTTCCTGGCCATCGAAGCCCAGGGCGCGGGCAACTTCGACATGTTCAAGGGCGCCACCTTCATCGGCATCATCTCGCTGATGGGCTGGGGCCTGGGCTACTTCGGCCAGCCGCACATCCTGGCGCGCTTCATGGCGGCAGACTCGGTGAAATCGATCGCCAATGCCCGTCGCATCTCCATGACCTGGATGATCCTGTGCCTGGCCGGTACCGTGGCCGTGGGCTTCTTCGGCATCGCCTACTTCTCGGCACACCCTGAAGTGGCCGGCCCGGTCACCGAGAACCACGAGCGCGTGTTCATCGAACTGGCCAAGATCCTGTTCAACCCGTGGATTGCCGGTGTGCTGCTGTCGGCCATCCTGGCAGCAGTGATGAGTACCCTGAGCTGCCAGCTGCTGGTGTGCTCCAGCGCCCTGACCGAAGACTTCTACAAGACCTTCCTGCGCAAGAACGCCTCGCAGGTCGAGCTGGTATGGGTCGGTCGCCTGATGGTGCTGGCGGTTGCGCTGATCGCCATCGCGCTGGCCGCCAACCCGGACAACCGCGTGCTGGGCCTGGTGGCCTACGCCTGGGCCGGCTTCGGTGCCGCCTTCGGCCCGGTGGTGCTGATTTCGGTACTGTGGAAGGGGATGACCCGCGACGGCGCACTGGCCGGTATCGTGGTGGGCGCGGTGACCGTGATCCTGTGGAAGCAGTTCGACACCATGGGCCTGTACGAAATCATCCCGGGCTTCCTGTTCGCATCGCTGGCGATCTACTTCGTGAGCAAGGCGGGCAGCCCGTCGGCTGCGATGGTCAAGCGTTTCGAAACCGCTGAAGCGGCGTTCCACGCCGACAAGTAACACGGCTGCATCATGCTGCCCGGCAACGGCCCGGCCTCTTCTGGAGGTCGGGCCGTTGTCATTCTGGCGGCTGTCA
The DNA here is from genome assembly GCF_017848315.1 of Pseudomonas palmensis. GTDB lineage: Bacteria > Pseudomonadota > Gammaproteobacteria > Pseudomonadales > Pseudomonadaceae > Aquipseudomonas > Aquipseudomonas palmensis. The sequence continues at coordinate 128,462 of NZ_JAFKEC010000001.1, read as the reverse complement.
CCTGACGGCGCGGGCCTGACAGGGTAAACTTCCGGGCCTTGCAGGAGTTGCCATGAACTATCGTCACGCCTTTCACGCCGGCAACCACGCCGACGTGTTCAAACACCTCGTATTGACCCGGCTGATTGCGCTGATGTCGCGCAAGGAGCAGCCGTTCGCCTACCTCGACACCCACGCCGGCCTTGGGCTGTATGACCTGCAGGGCGACCAGGCGACCCGCACCGGTGAGTGGCTGGAAGGCATCGGCCGGCTCTGGGGGCGCGACGACCTGCCCGAGGTGACGGCCGATTACCTGCGCATCCTGCGAAAGATGAACCCCGACGGCGAGCTGCGCTACTACCCGGGGTCGCCCGAGCTGGCACGGCGCCTGGCGCGCCAGCAGGACCGCGTGCTGCTCAACGAGAAGCACCCCGAAGACGGGCGCCTGCTCAAGGAAAACATGAAGAAGGACCCACGCGTGGCGGTGCACCTGGGCGAGGGCTGGCACGTGCCGAGGGCCTTGCTGCCGGTGCAGGAGAAGCGCGCGGTGATGCTGATCGACCCGCCCTTCGAGCAGGCCGACGAGCTCAAGCGCTGCACGGTGGCGATGAAGGAGACGATTGGCCGCATGCGCCAGACGGTCGCGGCCATCTGGTACCCGATCAAGGACCAGCGCCAGCTGGTGCGTTTCTATCAGGACCTGACCAGCACCGGTGCGCCGAAGCTGCTGCGGGTGGAGCTGTACGTGCACCCGCAGGACAGCCCGCAGGGCTTGAACGGCTCTGGCCTGGCGATCGCCAACCCGCCATGGGGCCTGGAAGAAGAGCTGCGCGCACTGCTGCCGTGGCTGGCCCAGGTGCTGGGGCAGACCCAGGGCAGCTGGCGCATGGACTGGCTGATTGCCGAGTAGGGTGTTGTGAATGTGTTGGCCTATCGCGGGTCAAGCCCGCTCCCACAGAGGCAATGATGTCCTTGTGGGAGCGGGCTTGACCCGCGATGGGTTCCACGCCAGCAGTGCGCCCTGCACTCCGTACCACGCTTTACGCTATAATCCCGCCCTTTCGCTGCCACCCGCCCATGAGGCCGGGGCGCACATCTACAGATTTGAAGAGGCTAGACCCTTGGCATTGACGATTCTTGGCCTGTCCGGCGCCCTTAGCCATGATCCTTCCGCGGCCCTGTACATCGACGGCAAGCTGATTGCCGCCGCTGAAGAAGAGCGCTTCGTGCGCGACAAACATGCAAAGAACCGCATGCCCTACGAATCGGCGAAGTTCTGCCTCGAACAGGCCGGCATCAAGCCGTCCGATGTCGATGTGGTAGCGATTCCGTTCGCCCCCATCAGCCTGTTCGGCAAGGCCCGCTGGCACTACGCCAAGCGTTACTGGTACGCCCCGGATCGCGCCCTCGACGCGCTGCTGATGGGCAACCGTCGCTACAAGCGCTACCGCAACAAGATCGTCTGGTGCCTGGAGCAACTGGGCTTCGATCCGAAAAAGATCAAGATCGAACCGGTCGAGCACCACCTGGCCCACGCCTCCAGCGCCTACCACTGCTCGGGTTTCAAGGAAAAGACCGCGATCCTGGGCATCGACGGCAAGGGTGAGTACGCCACCACGTTCTTCGGCTACGGCGAAAACGGCAAGATCCACAAGATCAAGGAATTCTTCGACCCGGACTCCCTCGGCGGCCTGTATGGCGCGATCACCGAGTTCCTGGGCTTCGAAATGCTCGACGGCGAGTTCAAGGTCATGGGCATGGCGCCGTACGGCGACGCCAGCAAGTATGACTTCTCGCGCCTGGCCAGCTTCGAAAACGGCGAGCTGGAGATCAACACCGACTACGCCAACGTCATCGGCCTGCGCCGCTATAAAGAGAAGGGCAAGGGTTTCTACTTCTCGCCCAAGCTGATCGAGTGGCTGGGCCCCAAGCGCGAAGGCGACATCGCCGACGAGCCGTACATCCACTATGCGGCCAGCATGCAGGCGCTGTTCGAGAAGCTCGCGCTGCAGATGATCGACTACTACCTGGGTGACGTGCTCAAGGAAACCGGCAAGCTGGCCTTTGCCGGCGGCTGCGCGCTGAACGTCAAGCTGAACCAGAAGATCATCGCCCGTCCCGACGTGAAGGAGCTGTTCGTGCAGCCCGCCTCGGGCGACGCCGGCACCGCAGTCGGTGCTGCCGCCTATGTGTCCCACGCCCGTGGCGTACCGGTCGAGAAGATGGAACACGTCTACCTCGGCCCGGCGTACAGCAACGAGGACGTGATCGCCGCCTGCGCCCGTCACGAGCACAAGCCGACCTGGCGCAAGCTGGACAACATGCCCGAGCAGATCGCCCGGATCATGGTCGACGGCAACCCGGTGGCCTGGTTCCAGGGCCGCATGGAGTTCGGCCCGCGGGCCTTGGGCGGACGTTCGATCATCGGCTGCCCGAGCGTGCCGGGCGTGGCCGACCGCATCAACCACCAGATCAAGTTCCGCGAGCGCTGGAGGCCTTTCTGCCCGTCGATGCTCGACACCGTGGCGCCGCAGATGATCAAGATCGATCACCCGGCCCCGTTCATGACCTTCACCTTCGAAGTGGCTGAAGAGTGGAAGACCCGCGTGCCGGAAGTGGTCCACGAAGATGGCACCTCGCGGGCCCAGGTGCTCAAGCGTGAGTACAACCCGCGCTACTACGACATGATGAAGGCGCTGGAGACCCTGACCGGCAACGGCGTGTCGCTCAATACCTCGCTCAACCGTCGTGGCGAACCGATGATCTGCTCGCCGACCGATGCCCTGAACATGTTCTTCGGCTCGGACCTGCAGTACCTGATCATGGAAGACATCCTGGTGGTCAAGGACGGCGCGAAAGCTTATGACAGCGTTGGCTGAACGGCACGTCCTGCAGTTTTGCCATGGCTATGACGGGCCGTTTCTCGACTGCGCCCGTCAGTACGCCAGCCTGTTCGCGGGCAAGGGCTACCGCGTCACCACGGTGTTTCTCACCGGCGCCGCCGATCCGCAGGTGGCGGCGGGCTGTGCGAGCGATGAAGTGCTGTTTCTCGAGTTCAGCTCCAAGGCCATTCGTGGCTTGAAGCTGGGCGCGATTCGCGAACTGCGCCGCATTGCCGCGTCGCGCCGATTCAGCTTCTGCATCGCCCACCGCTTCAAGCCGATCTACATCGCCCTGCTGGCCACCCGCCTGCCGGTGATCGGCGTGCACCACGCCTTTGGCGACTACCAGCGGCGTACCCGCCAGCTGTTCGCCAACCTGTTCAGCAAACGCCTGAGCCTGCTCGGGGTGTCGGACGCGGTGCGCGACGACATGCGCCAGTGCCTGCCCAAGTGGCCGGCCGAGCGTATCCAGACGCTGTACAACCGCATCGACATCGACGCCCTGCAGGCCAGCCTGGTGCCCGCCGCGCAGGCGCGCCAGGCCCTGGGCCTGGATGCGAAGGCATGGATCGTCGGCAACGTCGGCCGGCTGCACCCGGACAAGGACCAGGCCACCTTGCTGCGCGGGTTTGCCCAGGCGCTGCCGGCACTGCCGGCAGGCGCCCGCCTGGCGGTGCTGGGCACCGGCCGCCTGGAGCACGCGCTCAAGGCGCAGGCCGAGGCGCTGGGTATTGCCGCACAGGTGGACTTTCTCGGCCAGGTACCGGATGCACGGCGCTATTTCAGTGCCTTCGACGTGTTTGCCCTGAGCTCGGACCACGAGCCTTTCGGCATGGTGCTGCTCGAAGCGATGGTGGCCGGCGTGCCGTTGCTGGCCACCGCCTGCGGTGGCGCCAAGGAAGTGGTCGAAGGTGTCGGCATCCTGTTCCCGCTCGGGGATGCCGAGCGTCTGGCGCAAGGCCTGCAACACCTGGCCGAGCTGGACCAGGCGCAACGCCAGGCCTGTGCCGAGCGCATGCTCGAGCGCCTGCGCGAACGCTTCTCCGACACGGCCGTGCGCGAGACTTTCTGGCACCTTCCCCAGGTTGTCGAACTGACGGGGCAGGCCTGATGCTCAATTATGTACAAGGCTGGCGTGAGCGCGGCTGGCGCGTGATCGATGCGCCGGCCTACGCCGACGCCTGGCAGCGCTTTGGCGGCAGTGTGGCGACCCACCCGCTGGTGCTCGCGCAACTGGCCGAGATGGCCGATATTCCGGTGCGTTACCTGGGCTGGTACCAGGGTGACGAACTGAAGGCGGCCATACCCACCTGGGACCGCTACCTGGCACTGTCCAAGGACGTGCTCAAGCGCCGGGGCAAGAAGGGCCTGTTCGACCTGGGCAATGCCGAGCTGATTCTGCCGGCCGCTGCCGATGCACAGGCGCCGCTGCGCCATGCCGGGCGCTACCTGTCCGAGCTCAACCAGGGCCGTTTCAGCGGCCTCAAGGCGCAGCCCGAAGCCCTGGCCATGGCACGCCAGCCCGAAGAACTGTCGAAGAAGTTTCGCTACAACCAGCGCCGCGAACTGCGCTTGCTGGAAGAGGCGGGCGGGCAGGTGCGGGCCATCACCGAGTTCACCAGTACCGAGATCGCGTCGATGTATTGCGACCTGTTCCAGCGCCGCTGGGGCTTTGCGGCCACCGGTGCCGAGCGCATGGCCGAGATGGTCGAACGCCTGCGCGCGTTGCTGATCGGCTCGGTGCTGTTTCTGGAAGACAAGCCGATCGCGATCCAGCTGGTGTACCGCGTCGAGGCTCCCGAGTGGGTCAGCGTCGAGTACGTCAACGGCGGCGTCGACCCCGAGACGCGTGCGTTCAGCCCGGGCAGCGTGCTGAGCTTTCTCAACACCCAGAGCGCCTGGGAAGCCGCGCGTGCGCTGAACAAGCCGCTGCGGTTCTCCTTCGGCCGCGCCGATCGCGAGTACAAGGACCGATGGTGCAACCCCGTGCCGGTGTTTCAGGTGTGAGCCGCAAGCAGCAGTTGCTCAGGCGCCATCGGCGCAACAAGCGCGTGGGCCTGCTGGTCGCTCTGGTGGTGCTGATCGCCCTGGGCGTGCTGGTGAAATGGTGGCTGGCGCTGATGCTGTTGCCGCTGTTGTGGGTGGCTCACGAGGCATGGTTTGCCGATCACCTGTTCTATTCGCCAGGTGATGATTATCTGTACGAGTTCCCTGAACCCTGCGAGCGCGTGCCGGTGTCGCTGGATGGCCTGGTGCTGCGTGCGCCGGCATCATTGAGCCTGTCGGGCGATGAGACGCTGGTGCTGCAGGTGCGTGTCAAAAGCTCGCTGCTGGGGCGTTTTCGCGACCCTGGCGTCGAGGTGTCGGGCGAGGGGGAGGCGGACCTGCAGGGCTTGGAGCGCGGGGTCGACGGGCTGCGCTACCTCAATCTGACCGGGCAGGCGCCGGCGCTGCTGGCCGGCACTCTGCGCATCCGCGGGCGTTGCTGCCGGGTGGTCGAGGCTGCGTCGCTGATCGTGGTGCGCGCCAGCGACCTGCGCCAGCGCCGGGTGATGGTGATTGCGCCCCACGCCGACGATGCGGAACTGGCCGCCTACGGGCTGTACAGCCAGGCCGAAGAGGCGTGGGTCGTGACGCTTACGGCCGGCGAGATCGAGGCCGAGCATTACCAGCAGATGGGCCTGGAGCCTGCGCAGGCCGCACGCCTGAAGGGCCGCTTGCGCGCGTGGGACAGTATCGCCGTACCGCGCTGGGCCGGTGTGCCAGAAGCGCAGTGCGTGCAACTGGGCTATTTCTGCCTGCAGTTGCCCGCCATGCAGGCCGCACCGGATCAGCCCGTCGCCTCACGCGAAGCCGACCTGAGCGATACGCGGCTGTTCCGCCAGCTCAACGCCCTGTCGCTGCCGGGCGACCAGGACGGCGCGCCCACCTGGAACAACCTGCTGGCCGACCTGCGTGCACTGATCATGCAGGCGCGCCCACAGGTGCTGGTGATGCCGCACCCGACCCTGGACCCGCATCCGGACCACCTGTGTGCCCAGGCCGCCGTGCTCGAAGCGTTGCACGGCCTGCAATGGCAGCCCGAGAGCGTGCTGTACTACGCCAACCACCTGCATGACAACGATCGCTGGCCGATGGGTGACAGCGGTTCCGGCATTGCCTTGCCGCCGCAGGTCGAGCCTGGCCAGGCCTGGGCGCCCTACAGCCTGAGCCTGACGCTGGACACCCAGCGCGACAAGGCCATGGCCCTGGGCATGATGCATGACCTGCAGCCGCGTGCACCCTTCAAGCGTCGCCTGCGTCGCCTGCTGCAACGTTGGCTGGCCGGGCGTCAGCCTTCGCCTTACGGTGAGAACGAGTTCTTCCGCAAGGCGGTACGTCGACACGAATTGTTCTGGCGCCGGGACCTCTGAACCCGGTGCATGAATGCATAGCTGTGGCCCGAGCGCCGCAAGGAAGACAATGAAAGTTCTATTTCTGGTGCAGAAGGAACAGCGGGCCATTCTTGACCGGCTGTACGAAGGGGTTGCGGCCCATTGCGAATGCGACCTGCGCTGGTTGAGCAGTGCCGAACAGCGCGACCTGCGCGGGTATTTTCGCCGCGAGGTGGACGTCACCCGGTACGACCGCATCATCTTCTTCCTGCGCTTCAAGCAGGAGATCCGTCAGGTCGGTTTCATCCGTACCGTGCCCAATCTGGTCATTCTGGAGCACGATGCCTACCAGAACTACATTCCGTGCAAGTACACCGGCAAGTTCAGCGCGCATTACCGCAAGCTGCCCTGGGCCCGGGTGATCAGCTCGGGTTACATGGTCAGCGAGCGTCTGCGCCAGGAAGGCTTCGACGCGGTGTTCGTGCCCAAGGGCTACGACCAGCAGTTGCTGGCCGACCAGGGGCGCGAGCGGGACATGGAACTTGCCTTCGTCGGCAGCACCAACAGTGTGGCCTACAGCGGCCGCAAGGCGTTGCTCGACGAGCTGGGGCAAGTCGAGAACCTGGTGGTGACCCGTACCAATTCGGGTGCCGAGTATTGCGACACGCTCAACCGCATTCGTTTCTTCGTCAGCGCCGACGTCGGCATGGGTGAGTACATGATCAAGAACTTCGAGGCCATGGCCTGCGGTTGCGTGCTGCTGGCGTTCGACCAGGGCGAGGCGGAGAATCGTGCGCTGGGTTTGCAGGACATGCACAACGTCGTACTGTATGGCAGCATTGCCCAGTTGCAGGCCAAGTTGAAGGTCCTGCGTGCCGACGAGGCCCTGGTGCAGCGTATCGCCACCAACGGCCGTGATCTGGCGGTTTCACGTTTCAGTTTCGCCCAGGTCGGGCGCAGTATTGTCGAGCAGTTGCAGCCGGTACTCCGTCCTCACCCACCACTGAGCGCTTGGCAGCGTCTGCGTCTGAAACTGGGGGTCTGACTCCACTGGGCGTGCAGCCTGAACGGACTGGAGAGGTTGCAACTGCATGGACGCATTTACCGGGGGTTGCTGTGCAATTTAGTGAAAAGAGTGATGTGACGCTGGTAGTGACCAGCTGTGGGCGGTTCGATCTGCTCAAGCTGACGCTGGACAGTTTCGATCAGTTCAACACAGCGCCTATCCGTGAGGTTTTCATCACCGAAGACAGCGGTGACGAGGCCGTGCACGACGCCATTCCGGAGCACTGGAAGCCTTACTGCACGGTGTTCGTGAACAAGCCCAAGCTTGGGCAGCTGGCGTCGATCGATCTGGCTTACGGTCATGTCAAAACCCCGTACATCTTTCATTGCGAAGATGACTGGCGGTTCTATCGCCCGGCCTTCGTCGAAGATTCGCAGGTGATTCTCGAGGCGCGGCCGAAACTGCTGCAGGTATGGCTGCGCAATTTCGTCTACGACCTCAATGTCAACAGCCCCTACATTCACCTGGGCGAGCGCGAGATCATCGCTGGGGTCCCTTGCTACCCGCTGCTCTCGGACAAGCCCGAGTGGCAGTCTTTCTCGCTGAACCCTGGGCTGCGACGCCTGAGTGACTATCATCTATGTGCACCTTTCGCTGCGCATAGCGGCGAGAAGTCGCTTTCAAAGCGGTATGCCGAACTTGAGCTGACCGCTGTGACCCTTGAAGGCGATGCGGTGCTGCACACCGGATTCGGCAATCATGTCACGGTGCCTGAGGAGCGGCTGCGCAAGGTACGTCGCAAGCAGCGCGAGCGTGTGCGGTTGACGTTGGCGGTAATAGTGGGGTTGGTGGTGGGAGTGGGCCTTGCTCTTCTTTTTTTGTGAGTTGTTTTCTGTCTTTTCAGTAATATGTGAATCAAGGTGGGCTGGCCAGTGAACGTCATCAATATCATGTGGGCTGGTGGCTCGCCGTTCGTCTCGGTGCACAAGGTCCATCAGCAGATCCTTTCATTGGTGCCTCCTGAGATTTCCGTGAACAGCTGGCTGTTGCAAGGTCAGGGGGCGGCGTGTGTTCCTGGGCCGTCTCGAGAATGGAACTTGCCGCAACGCCTGATAAAGGGCCGTCATGTATGGGGGCTGCTGCAGCCTTGGTTACGCGCTCGTCTACGCAAGGCGTTGATCGAAGCCCAAGCCGACGCATTGCTGCTCGATGGGCTGGGGGTATCGCGCCTGATACTGCCTGTTCTCAGGGGGTTGCCTGAGGTGAAGGCTACTGTGGTGTTTCACGGCAAGACCCGTTTGCACCCCAGGGATGTGGCGCTGTTGTGCGGGTTCAAGCCGGCGCAGCTGTCACTGGTGGCGGTGTCGGCCACGCTGGCGGCGTCATTGCAGGCCGAGCTGGGCCTGAAGGTGACGGCCTTGCGTACCGCGTTGGAACCTACCCGTTTTTGTGACGAGCAACTGACAGCACAGCAAGCGCGCGAGGTCATGGGGTTGAGGGAGCCCGGTGTGCGGATCATGGGGGCTGTCGGTCGCCTGGTCATGGACAAGGGGTTCGACTACCTGATCGATGCATTTGCCGCCGCTAGCCGGACGCAACCCGATCTGCGCCTGGTCATTCTCGGCGAAGGCCCCGAGCGGCCATTGCTGCAGCAAAAGATCCAGGCGCTGGGTCTGCAGGGCAAGGTATCGCTGACAGGGCATTGTGACATTCTGGGCCGCCTGTACCAGGCGTTCGACTGGTTGCTCGTGCCTTCCCGGGCCGAGGGCCTGGGCCTGGTACTGCAGGAGGCAGTCATTGCCGGCGTGCCGGTACTGTGCAGTGACCTGCCGGTGTTCCATGAACAGTTGGGTGATAGCGGTCTTTACGCACGGGTCGGTGACGTGCAGGAGTGGGCCGCTGCCATCGAGCGTTGCGCCAGCCTGCCGGCAACCGCCGTTGCCCAGGCGCAGCACCGCTCGCTGGCCCCGGAGCAAGCCTGGGAGTGCTTCAGTCGAACCCTGCGGGAAATGTGGGCGGTCAAGCCTGACTCAGGGAGTCAGTAGAGCCTGCTCCAGCTCGGCGAGGGGGAAGCTCCCGTCGAGTTTTTCACGTGACAGGTAGCGGCCAAAGTGCTGTATGTTGCGCTTGATCATGCGCCGGCTCAGCGGCCCGCGCAGAAAACGCATGTCCGCCACATCGATCAGCCCCCACTGCTGGTCGGGCGTCACCACGATGTTGCCCAGGTGCAGCGAGCGAAAATACACCCCCGATCGATGCAGGGTCCGTACCAGGCGGACCATGTCCGGCAGTGCCTGCTGCCAGCTGAAACCTTCCTTGCGGCTGAGCTGGCTCAGCGTCTGGCCGGGCAGGGGGTGGTACAGCACCGCCGTCATGCCGGGCTTTTCCAGGCGGTAATGCGCCAATACACGCAGAGTCGGAATGCCCAACTGCTCCAGCCTGGCGGCGTTGTCGATGAAGCGGCGGGAGTAGGGCCGCAGCAACGCCGACGACAGCAGGCGCTTGCGCCGGAAAAGTTTAAGGATATTGCCGTTCTCTAGCAGGTAGACTTTCGCACCGTAGCTGTCAGCTTCCAGTATCTGGGCACCGACGATCAGTTGGTTGAGGTCGGCCTGAGGGAGCCGGGAGCATTGCATGTAGATGGCCTTGTCGAAGTAGCGAGCAGGAAAGACAGGGCATAATGCCGAAAACTTCACCAATGCACCACGCCAGCATGCCGGACCGGGCGCGTGCCCAATCGGCAGGCTGTGATAAAATCGATCGTTCAACCTGAACAGTGAGCTCGAAGATGGCTGAAACACCGCGCACGGCGCAGCAGAGCTCCAGTCTGAAGATCTATTTCCGACTGTTGACCTACGTAAAGCCCTACATTGGCATTTTCCTGCTGAGTATCCTCGGCTTCGTGATATTCGCCTCGACCCAGCCCATGCTGGCGGGCATCCTCAAGTATTTCGTCGATGGGCTGAGCAATCCCGAAGCGGTGTTGTTCCCCAACGTGCCTTACCTGCGTGACCTCCAACTGTTGCAGGCCGTGCCGCTGCTGATCGTGCTGATCGCCGCCTGGCAGGGCTTGGGCTCGTTTCTGGGCAACTTCTTTCTGGCCAAGGTTTCCCTGGGCCTGGTGCACGACCTGCGGGTGGAGTTGTTCAACAAGCTGCTGGTACTGCCCAACCGCTATTTCGACAGCCACAACTCCGGACACCTGATTTCGCGTATCACCTTCAACGTGACCATGGTCACCGGCGCCGCCACCGATGCAATCAAGGTGGTGATCCGCGAAGGCCTGACCGTGGTGTTCCTGTTCGGCTATCTGCTGTGGATGAACTGGAAGCTGACCATCGTGATGCTGGCGATCCTGCCGCTGATCGCGCTGATGGTCAGCAGTTCGAGCAAGAAATTCCGCAAGCAGAGCAAGAAGATCCAGGTGGCCATGGGCGATGTGACGCATGTCGCGTCCGAGACCATCCAGGGCTATCGCGTGGTGCGCAGTTTCGGGGGCGAGAACTACGAGCAGCAGCGCTTCGCCGATGCCAGCCAGAGCAACACCGAGAAGCAGCTGCGCATGACCAAGACCAGCGCGGTATACACACCGATGCTGCAACTGGTGATCTACTCGGCCATGGCCGTGCTGATGTTCCTGGTGCTGTACCTGCGCGGCGACTCCACCGCCGGCGACCTGGTGGCCTACATTACCGCGGCCGGTCTGCTGCCCAAGCCGATCCGCCAGCTGTCGGAAGTCAGCTCGACCATCCAGAAGGGTGTGTCGGGGGCCGAGAGCATCTTCGAGCAGCTGGATGTGGAGCCGGAAGTCGACCACGGCACCGTCGAGCGCGACCGGGTTACCGGGCGCCTGGATGTACGCCACCTGAGCTTCACCTACCCGGGTAGCGAGCGCCGCGTGCTCGATGACATCAGCTTCACCGCCGAGCCGGGTCAGATGGTGGCGCTGGTTGGGCGTTCGGGCAGCGGCAAGTCGACCCTGGCCAGCCTGATACCGCGTTTCTACCCGCATGCCGAGGGCGAGATCCTGCTCGATGGCGTGGAGGTGGAGCAGTACCGCCTGCGTAACCTGCGTCGGCACATTGCCCAGGTGACCCAGCATGTGACCCTGTTCAACGACACCGTGGCCAACAACATCGCCTACGGTGACCTGGCCGGTGCGCCGCGCGAGCAGATCGAGGCTGCGGCAGCCGACGCGTATGCCAAGGAGTTCATCGATCAGTTGCCTCAAGGGCTGGACACCGAGGTCGGCGAGAACGGCGTGCTGCTGTCCGGCGGCCAGCGCCAGCGTCTGGCGATCGCCAGGGCCCTGCTCAAGAATGCACCGCTGCTGATTCTGGACGAGGCCACCTCGGCCCTCGACACCGAGTCGGAGCGGCACATCCAGGCCGCCCTGGACCAGGTGATGAAAGGCCGTACCACCCTTGTGATCGCGCACCGCCTGTCGACCATCGAGAAGGCCGACCTGATCCTGGTGATGGATCAGGGGCGCATCGTCGAGCGTGGCACGCATGGCCAGTTGCTGGCCGAAAACGGCTATTACGCGCGCCTGCACGCCATGGGCCTGGATGAGCCGGCCAAGGCCGACATCACCTGAGTCACCCTGCCAGGGCGCGTTCTGCGCCCTGGTTGTCACAGCAGGTTACCGGCGCCGAACAGGCCGGTGCCAGGGCTGTGCTAATATCCCGCCCCTGTTCATTTTGTCTATATGGGTTGCCCATGAAGTTGTCCATGCCGCGTTTCGATCAAGCTCCGGTACTGGTGGTCGGGGATGTCATGCTCGACCGCTACTGGCATGGCGGTACCTCTCGCATTTCACCTGAAGCCCCGGTACCGGTGGTCAAGGTCGAGCAGATCGAGGACCGTCCGGGTGGTGCGGCCAACGTTGCGCTGAACATTGCCGCGCTGGGTGCGCCGGCCTCGCTGGTGGGCGTCACCGGCCAGGACGAGGCCGCCGACAGCCTGGCCAACAGCCTGCAGGCAGCGGGGGTGCGTTCGATCTTCCAGCGCATCGCCCATCAGCCGACCATCGTCAAGCTGCGGGTCATGAGCCGTCACCAGCAATTGCTGCGCATCGATTTCGAAGAACCCTTTGCCACCGACCCGCTGTCGCTGGGCGCCGAAGTCGACGCCCTGCTCGAAGGGGTGAAGGTGCTGGTGCTGTCCGACTACGGCAAAGGCGCATTGAAGAACCACCAGAGCCTGATTCAGGCCGCGCGAGCCAAGGGCATTCCGGTGCTGGCTGACCCCAAGGGCAAGGATTTCTCGATCTACCGCGGCGCCAGCGTCATCACGCCGAATCTGGGCGAGTTCGAGGCCATCGTCGGGCATTGCGCCGACGAGACCGAGCTGGTCTACAAGGGCGGCGAGCTGATGCGCGAGCTGGAACTGGGCGCCTTGCTGGTGACCCGAGGCGAGCACGGCATGACCTTGCTGCGCCCGGGCCATCCGGCCATGCACCTGCCGGCACGGGCGCGTGAAGTGTTCGATGTGACCGGTGCCGGCGATACCGTGATCTCCACCCTGGCGGCGGCGATCGCCGCCGGTGAGGAGCTGCCCCATGCGGTCGGTCTGGCCAACCTGGCTGCCGGCATCGTGGTCGGCAAGCTGGGTACGGCGGCCATCAGCGCGCCGGAACTGCGTCGCGCCATCCAGCGCGAAGAAGGCTCCGAGCGCGGGGTGCTGAGCCTTGAGCAGTTGCTGCTGGCCATCGACGATGCGCGGGCGCACAACGAGAAGATCGTGTTCACCAATGGCTGCTTCGACATTCTGCATGCCGGGCACGTGACCTACCTGGAGCAGGCGCGTGCGCAGGGCGACAGGTTGATCGTGGCGGTCAATGACGATGCTTCGGTCAGTCGCCTGAAGGGGCCGGGTCGGCCGATCAACAGTGTCGACCGGCGCATGGCGGTGCTGGCGGGGCTGGGGGCAGTGGACTGGGTCATCAGCTTCTCCGAAGGCACCCCGGAAAACCTGCTTTCCGAGGTCAAGCCCGACGTGCTGGTCAAGGGTGGCGACTACGGCATCGATCAGGTGGTGGGCGCCGATATCGTCAAGGCCTATGGCGGTACGGTGAAGGTGCTGGGGCTGGTGGCAAACAGCTCGACCACGGCGATCGTGGAGAAAATCCGCAAGAACTGAGTGGTTTGACCCGCGATTAGGGCCTGCAAAAACGTCCTACTTCTGCAACGCCAGCCCCAACAGCTGGCGGGCCTTGCCCGTCAGCCTTTTAAGTTTCGAGTCCGGCCTGGGCGCCACCAGCCCCTGCTGCCTCAGCCAGTCCTTCCAGCGAATCCGCTCTTCACGCACCAGCCAGCCATCCTGCCGGGCAAAGCTTTCGGCCAGGTAGATACCACGGGTACTCGCCGGCACCAATCGGTCCTTCTTCAGGGTGTACAGCTCGGCCTGCGGCTGACCGTCTTCCAGCGGCATCAGGTACAAGTCTGGCCGGCTGCGGTTGAGGCGTGCCACCAGTTGGTCGCCCTCAAGGCGCTCGTCCACATGGAACAGGCTCAATGATTTGGCTTCCCTGGGCACTTGCAGGCGCAGGTCATAAATCAGTTGCAGTGACGCCGTGGGCAGGTGGACATAGGCTCGCGGTCGCTCGATCAACGGCTGGTTGCCACAGCGCACCGGTCGCGCGGCCCCCGAGTGAGGGGTCAGCACGAAGGGCATCGCTTCACGGTAATGCAGCGCGTCGGCGTACGGCGCCGGCAACCAGGTGTCGTTGAAACGCCCGCCAAGCCAGCCTTCCGGGGTCTCCAGCAGGCATTCCTCGGCCACTTCCTGCACGGCCGTGTGCAAGGGCAGGTTCAGCTCCTGAGCGGGGACGTAACCGGAGATCAGCTTGAGCACCACATCACCGCGGTCCTGGCGGCGCTGGCGCACCAGCACCCAGTAGTCGCGGTTCTGCCACTGCAGGGTGAGGCGCACCGAAACGCCCAGGTTGGCCAGCTCCACGGCGAAACGCTCGGGGTCGGCCACCTGGATCGCTTTGCGCCGCTGCAGGGTCTGGGCAAAGTTCAGCGGCATGCCGATGCTCTGGTAGCTCAGGCCCTCGGGGCCGGCTTCCACATGCAGGGGCAGGGTCTTGAAGTTGCTGGGGTTCTTGCGGATCAGCGTGCGCGGCATCTCGGCTCCTTCTTGCGTTGGGGTCGGCCGCGACGGCGGCTCAGCGCTGGCTCAGGATCTTGGCAACCACGCCCACGTTGTGGGCCAGGTGCACGGGATTGATGGTGCCGACAATAGCACTGCTCACCCCGGGGTGGGCAAACAGCAGCTCGAAGCTGGCCCGCACCGGGTCGACGCCCGGGGCCAGACAGGCATGACCACTGGCCAGGGCCTTTTTCACCAGGATGGCCTTGCCGTGTTCGGCAGCATAGTCCAGCACCGGGCGTTCGCCCTGCTCGTCGAGGTTGTAGGTAACCATCGCGCAATCGCCTGATTGCAGGGCCTGCAGCCCACCTTCGACGGTTTTGCCGGACAGCCCGAAGCCGCGGATCTTGCCTTCCTGCTTGAGTCGGGCCAGGGTTTCGTACACCGCTTCCTGCTGCAGAATGCGCAGATCGTTGCCGTCGGAATGCACCAGTACAAGATCGATACAATCTGTTTCAAGGCGTTGGAGGCTGCGTTCTACCGAGCGGCGCGTGTGGGCGGCGCTGAAGTCGAAGTGCGAGTGGCCGTCGTCGAACTCTTCGCCGACCTTGCTGACGATCACCCAGTCGTGGCGCTGGCCGCGCAGCAATGGGCCCAGCCGCTCTTCGCTGCGGCCATAGGCCGGTGCGGTGTCGATCAGGTTGATGCCCAGCTCACGGGCCTGGCGCAGCAGCAGGCGGGCCTCGTCGTCGTCGGGGATGGTGAAGCCGTTGGGGTATTTGACGCCCTGGTCGCGGCCCAGCTTGACCGTGCCCAGCCCCAGCGGGGAAACGCTCAGGCCGGTGCTGCCCAGCGGGCGGTGATAGGGGTGCAGGGTCGGCAGGCTCATGGCAGCAGTTGCTCCCATACCGGTTGTGCCAGGGGCGGTTTTGGCAGGGGCGGCAGGGCAGGCAGGTTGCCTGGCTTGATACCGTCACGTTCCAGGCTGTTCAGCACGCGGTCAGCGAAGTCCGGTGCCAGGGCCAGCTTGGTCGGCCAGCCCACCAGCAGGCGCTGCTGGTCGGCGAGGAAGGCGTTGTCGGGGCGCACCAGGCCCGATTGCGCGGGTTCGGCGCGGTCGACACGCACGGTGGCCCACTGCACCTGGCTGAGGTCGACCCAGGGCAGCAGCCCCGCGACCTCCTTGCGGGCGGCAGCGATCTGCGCTTCGGGTTCGCGGGCAACGCCCTCGGCTTCGGCCAGGTCGCCGCCCAGGTACCACACCCACTGGCCGTCGGCGGCCGGGTGGGTGGTCACGGTGATGCGCGGCTTGGGCCCGCCGCCCAGGCAGTGGGCGTACAGGGGCTTGAGGCTCGGGCCCTTGGCCATGACCATGTGCAGCGGTCGGCGCTGCATGGCCGGCTGGCTCAGGCCCAGGCTTTGCAGCAGCGCGGCATTGCCGGCACCGGCGCTGAGCACCACGCGCTGGGCGCGGATATCGCGGCCATCGACACGCAAGCCGACCAGTTCGTTACCTTCATGCAGTGGTTCGATGTGTTCACCGGCCAGCAGGCTGTCGCCGGCCAGCTCTGCCAGGCGCGCGAGCAGGCTCGGCACGTCCACCACCAGTTCGGCCAGGCGGTACACCTTGCCCTTGAAGGCAGGGTCCTGCAGGGCAGGGGGCAACTGGTCGCCCTTGACCTGGTCGACCCGGCCGCGTACCGCCTTGCTGGCGAAGAAGCTGGTGAGGTTGCCGGCCAGGGTGCCGGGCGACCACAGGTAGTGCGCCTCGGACAGCAGGCGCACGCCGCTCAGGTCCAGTTCGCCGTTGCCGGCCAGGGCCTCGCGCCAGCGCCGCGGCATGTCGGCAATGGCCTCGGAGGCGCCGGTGAGCGCACCGTGCAGGGCGTACTTGGCACCACCGTGGATGATCCCCTGGGACTTGAGGGTCTGCTCGCCACCGAGGCTGGCGCGTTCCACCAGCACCGTCGAGTAGCCCAGGCGGCGCAGGCGGGCATTGAGCCAGAGGCCTGCGACCCCTGCGCCGACGATCAGCACGTCGGTGGAAATAACGGATGACATGCACGCACCTCACAAGCAAAGACAGGAGCGCAGTATACAGCCTGTGAGGTTTCGTACCCTGTCGCTCATCAATGCCCGGTGGTTTTGGAGAACACCTGGATCACCACCACGCCGCCGACGATCATGGCCATGCCGAGCATGGCCGGCACATCCAGTTTCTGCCCGTAGATCACCAGCGCCGCGATGCTGATCAGCACGATGCCCAGGCCCGACCAGATGGCGTAGGCAATGCCTACCGGAATGCTGCGCACCACCAGGGTCAGCATCCAGAACGCCACGATGTAGCCGCACACCATCAGAAGCAGGGGCAGCGGCGTACTCAGGCCCTTGACCGCCTTCATCGAGGCGGTGGCAATGACTTCGGCGCAGATGGCGATGGCCAGGTAGGTATAGGCGTTCATGGTAGTCCTCTGTTCTGGTCGCGCATTCTAGAGGATGGCGCAATGGGGTAAAGTCATTACCTATCTATTCTGGAGATAGGCTGGCATGCACGGTCAATGGAACCTCGAACAGCTGCGCACCTTCGTGCGGGTCGCCGAACTGCGCTCGTTTTCGGCGGTGGCGCGTGAGCAGCGCAAGGCCCAGTCGGCGGTCAGCAACGCCATCGCGTTGTTCGAGGCCGACCTTGGGGTCACGCTGTTCGAGCGTAGCAGCGGGCGTCAGCCGCGCCTGACCGATGCCGGCCAGGCGTTGCTCGAGGAGGCACGCGAGCTGCTGCGCCAGTGCGAGCGCCTGGACGGCCGGGCGCAGGCGCTGATGCGCGGGCAGGAGGCGCAACTGCGCCTGGCGCAGGACGAGGCCATGCCCTTCCAGCCGGTGCTCGACAGCCTCGACGAGCTGGCCGTGCAGTACCCGCTGCTGGAAATCCAGGTGGCCAGCGGGGCCCAGGGCGATGTGGCGCGCAAGCTGCTGGAGCGCCGT
Organism: Pseudomonas palmensis; assembly: GCF_017848315.1. Taxonomy (GTDB): domain Bacteria; phylum Pseudomonadota; class Gammaproteobacteria; order Pseudomonadales; family Pseudomonadaceae; genus Aquipseudomonas; species Aquipseudomonas palmensis. The sequence goes on along the minus strand of NZ_JAFKEC010000001.1, from coordinate 111,144 downwards.
GCCGACCTGGGCCTGATGTTTCACCACGAGCACATGCCTGCAGCGCTGGAGCGCCAGGCGCTGGGCAGCGTGGAGATGGTCACCGTGTGCGCGGTGCATCACCCGCTGGCGCAACTGGCCAGCGTCAATCGCCAGCAGCTGGCGCAGCACCGTCAGTTGCTGATCACGCCCCAGCAGAGCGGCTACCCTGGCGGCGAACCGATCAGCCCGCAGATCTGGCGCGCCGACAGCTTCTACGTGATGGCCGAGATGCTCATGCGCGGGCTGGGCTGGGCCTGGCTGCCGCGCCATGTGGTGCAGTACCCGGCCTACCAGCAGCAGATGGTGGAGCTTGCCAGCGAGTGGCGCCCGCCGGCGCTGGTGGTGGAGTTGGCGTGGCGCCGCGACGAGCCGCTGGGGCCGGCCGCGCGCTGGCTGGCCGAGCGCTTCGCAGTGCATTTGTGCGCCATTGGCTAGTACACTTCGGCGCCATGAACAGAACCCTATATACCCTGCTGTTTCACCTGGGCCTGCCGCTGGTCGCGCTGCGCCTGTACCTGCGCTCGCGCAAGGCGCCGGCCTATGCCCGGCGCATCGCCGAGCGCTTCGGCCTGAAGCTGCCGCCCCTGCAGCCGGGGGGCATCTGGGTGCATGCGGTGTCGGTGGGCGAGAGCATCGCCGCCGCGCCGATGGTGCGTGCCCTGCTGCAACGTTATCCACAGTTGCCGATCACCATCACCTGCATGACGCCCACCGGTTCCGAGCGCATCCAGGCGCTGTTCGCAAACGAGCCACGCATCCAGCACTGCTACCTGCCGTACGACCTGCCGTGGGCGGCGGCGCGGTTTCTGGAGCGTGCTCGCCCGCAACTGGCGGTGATCATGGAGACCGAGCTGTGGCCCAACCATATCCACCAGTGCGCCCGACGTGGCATACCGGTGGCGCTGGCCAATGCGCGGTTGTCGGCGCGTTCGGCCAAGGGCTATGCGCGTTTTGCCGGGTTGACCCGGCCGATGCTGGCCGAGATGAGCCTGATCGCGGTGCAGACCGAAACCGAGGCCGAGCGTTTTCGCCAGCTCGGTGCGCGGCCCGAGTGCGTGCAGGTGACCGGCTCGATCAAGTTCGACCTGACCATCGATGCGCAGCTGCCGGTGCGCGCCAGGGCGCTGCGTGAAGAGTGGCAGGCGCTGCAACGGCCGGTGTGGATTGCCGCAAGCACCCATGAGGGCGAGGACGAGGTGATCCTGGCAGCGCATCGGCAGTTGCTGGCGCACCATTCGGACGCGCTGCTGATGCTGGTACCGCGCCATCCGGAGCGCTTCAACGCGGTGCATGGGTTGTGCGCAGCGCAGTTTTCCACGGTGCGCCGCTCTGGCGGTGCGCCGGTGACGGAGGATTGCCAGGTATTGCTGGGCGATACCATGGGCGAGCTGCTGTTTCTGTATGCGCTGGCGGACATCGCGTTCGTCGGCGGCAGCCTGGTGCCCAACGGCGGGCACAATCTGCTGGAGCCGGCTGCACTGGCCAGGCCAGTGCTGAGTGGGCCGCATCTGTTCAACTTTCTCGAGATCGCGGCAATGCTGCGCGAGGCGGGGGCGTTGTGCGAAGTGGATGATGCCCAGGGGCTGGCGGCCGAGGTGCGGCGCCTGATCGAGCTGCCCAGTGATGCACTGAAGATGGGCGAGGCGGGGGTCGGGGTGATGCGGGCCAATCAGGGGGCGTTGAAGCGCCTGCTGGATGGGCTGGGGAATCTGCTCAAGGCGTGAGGCCTGTTCGCCGGCAAGGTCGGCTCCTACACGGGGTGCGCAACACCTGTAGGAGCCGGCCTTGCCGGCGAAGCTGTTTCAGGGCCTTTCGAAATTGGCTTGCGCCGCCTTGGCCAGGTCCGGCGGCAGGAAGTCCTTGTCCGGGTTGTAGTCGGGCTTGAGGTAGCGACCCAGGTCATTCAGGTCTTGCGGGCTCAAGGTCCCGGCGGCCTGCTTCAGGCGCAGGTTGTCGAGGATGTAGTCATACCGGGTGTTGTTGTAGTCGCGCACCGAGGTGTACAGCTGGCGCTGTGCATCCAGCACGTCGACGATGTTGCGCGTACCCACCTGGTAACCGATTTCGGTCGCTTCCAGCGCACTCTGGTTGGAAATGATCGACTGCTTGCGCGCCTGCACCTGCTCCACGTCGGTGTTCACCGCGCGGTGCAGGTTGCGGGTGTTTTCCACCACCTGGCGACGCAGGCTCTCGCGCTGCTGTTCGCTCTGGCTCAGGCGCTGGTACGCCTCGCGCACCTGCGAGCTGGTCAGCCCGCCACTGTAGATCGGGATGTTCAGCTGCAGGCCGATGCTGGTCTGCTCCACGTCGCCGCGGTAGTTCTGGCCCGTCAGGTTGGGGTTGCTGAAGCCCAGGCTGTCGTTGTCACCCTTCTGGTAGCGCGCCACCGCGTCCACCGTCGGCGCGTGCCCGGCCTTGCGCTGGCGCAGGGTTTCCTCGGCCGCGTTGACCGCGTAGTTGGTGGCCTGCAGGTTCAGGTTCTGCTTTGCGGCGGTTTCTACCCAGGCCTTGGCGTCATTGGGCGTGGGTACCTGCACCGGCAGGGTGTGCACGATGCCCTGCACCGAGTTGTAGTCGCGGTTGGTCAGGGTCACCAGGGCCTCGAAGGCGTCGTCCACCTGGCGCTGCGCGACGATGCGGTTGGCGCGTGCGGTGTCGTAGCTGGCCTGGGACTGCAGCACGTCGGTCTTGTCCGACAGGCCCACGTCGAAGCGCTCGTTGCTCTGGTCGAGCTGGCGCTTGAACGCGGCTTCTTCGGCCTTGGTCGAGGCCAGGGTGTCCTGGGCGCGCAGCACGGCGAAGTAGTTCTCGGCACTTTGCAGAATCAGGTTCTGTTCGGTGGCCGACAGCTCCAGCGCCGCCTGTTCGTTCACCGCTTCGGCTGCCTGCAACTGGAACCAGCGGTCGGCGCGGAAGATCGGCTGGGCCAGGGTGGCCTGCCAGGAGTTGCCGCTGCGGTTGGCGGTGATCGAGGGGTGATCGATCTTCGTACGGCTGTTCATCATCTCGGCGCCGGCCGAGAGGTTGGGCAGCAGGCCGGCACGGGCCTGGGGCACCACTTCCTTGCGGGCGCCGTAGTCGGCGCGGGCAGCGGCCAGGTCGGCGTTGTTGTTCACCGCTTCCTGATACACGCTGACCAGATCGGTGCGTACCGACAGGGGCGGTTCTGCTGCCCAGGCCATTCCGTTGGTAGCACACGACACGGCGAGGGCCAGTGAAAGTTTGCGCAGCATAGGGCAGTCCTTGAACGGTTGAGTATTTCTGAACCGATGAGTGTAGTTGCGCAGGCATTTTGCAACAATCCGCTATTTGCGCCTTTTATCATGCTTGTGCTTGGACTGTTGGCGTTTCGCGTCGCACCGGTCTATGCTGGGCGCGTTCTTGTCGGGGTGCCTTGCGTTGAGGCTGAGATCGGATAATTCCGGATCCCGTTGAACCTGATCAGGTTAGCGCCTGCGTAGGGAACAAGATTGCTCGTCTCCCGCGAGCCCTCTTGTGTCGGCTGCGGGATTGTCATTTCAGCTTTTTGGCTGGTGTGGCATCTTCCGTTTTCGGCACAGCACCAGCCCTGGTGCGCCCGTGCCTTTCAGGTTCACTCCGACTGCCAACCCGTCTGGAGAGCCTGTGATGAGCCAAAAACAAAAATACCCCGCGCACCTGAGTGAATCGGCCAAGGTCGACGAGCAGTCCGTGCAGCCGTTCACCCGTTCGCGCAAGATCTACGTGCAGGGCTCGCGCCCCGATATCCAGGTGCCGATGCGCGAAATCAGCCTGGACGACACCCCCACCGATTTCGGCGGCGAAGCCAACGCGCCGGTGCTGGTGTACGACACCTCCGGCCCCTACACCGATCCTACCGTGCAGATCGACGTGCGCAAGGGCCTGGGCGATGTGCGCTCGGCCTGGATCGACGCGCGCGGCGACACCGAGCGCCTGGCCGGGCTGTCCTCCAGTTTCGGCCAGATGCGCCTGAACGACGTGGAACTGACCAAGCTGCGCTTTGCCCACGTGCGCAACCCGCGCCGGGCCAAGGCCGGCGCCAACGTCAGCCAGATGCACTACGCGCGCCAGGGCATCATCACCGCCGAGATGGAGTACGTGGCCATCCGCGAGAACATGAAGCTGCAGGAGGCCCGCGCCGCCGGCCTGCTCGACCAGCAGCACGCCGGGCACAGCTTCGGCGCAAGCATCCCCAAGGAGATCACCGCCGAATTCGTGCGCGAGGAAGTCGCTCGCGGCCGCGCGATCATTCCGGCCAACATCAACCATGTGGAGCTGGAGCCGATGATCATCGGCCGCAATTTCCTGGTGAAGGTCAACGGCAACATCGGCAACAGCGCGCTGGGCTCCTCCATCGAGGAAGAAGTGGCCAAGCTGACCTGGGGCATCCGCTGGGGCTCGGACACGGTAATGGACCTGTCCACCGGCAAGCACATCCATGAAACCCGCGAGTGGATCATCCGCAACTCGCCGGTGCCGATCGGTACGGTGCCGATCTACCAGGCACTGGAGAAGGTCAACGGCGTGGCCGAGGACCTGACCTGGGAGCTGTTTCGCGACACCCTGATCGAACAGGCGGAGCAGGGCGTGGACTACTTCACCATCCATGCCGGCGTGCTGCTGCGCTACGTGCCGCTGACCGCCAAGCGCGTGACCGGCATCGTCAGCCGCGGCGGCTCGATCATGGCCAAGTGGTGCCTGGCGCATCACAAGGAAAACTTCCTCTACACCCATTTCGACGAAATCTGCGAAATCATGAAGGCCTACGACGTCAGCTTTTCGCTGGGCGACGGCCTGCGTCCGGGCTCGATCGCCGACGCCAACGACGCGGCGCAGTTCGGCGAGCTGGAGACCCTGGGCGAGCTGACCAAGATCGCCTGGAAGCATGACGTGCAGTGCATGATCGAAGGCCCCGGCCACGTGCCGATGCAGTTGATCAAGGAGAACATGGACAAGCAGCTCGAGTGCTGCGACGAGGCGCCGTTCTACACCCTGGGCCCGCTGACCACCGACATCGCGCCGGGGTACGACCACATCACCTCGGGCATCGGTGCGGCGATGATCGGCTGGTTCGGTTGCGCGATGCTCTGCTACGTGACGCCCAAGGAGCACCTGGGGCTGCCGAACAAGGACGACGTCAAGACCGGCATCATCACCTACAAGATCGCCGCGCACGCGGCGGACCTGGCCAAGGGGCACCCGGGCGCGCAGATCCGCGACAACGCTTTGAGCAAGGCGCGGTTCGAGTTCCGCTGGGAAGACCAGTTCAACCTGGGCCTGGACCCGGACACCGCACGCTCGTTCCACGACGAGACCCTGCCCAAGGATTCGGCCAAGGTCGCGCACTTCTGCTCGATGTGCGGGCCGAAGTTCTGCTCGATGAAGATCACCCAGGAAGTGCGTGAATACGCCGCCAACCAGCCGGTCGAGGTGGCGGTAGAAGAGGGCATGCGCGAGCAGGCCGAGCGGTTCCGCCAGGAAGGCAGCCAGTTGTACCAGAAGGTCTGAAAGCATCGCGGGTCAAGCTCGCTCCCACAGGTATGCCGCTGCCCTAGAGATCAGCGATACCCCGTGGGAGCGGGCTTGACCCGCGAAAGGGCCTTCCATCCAACCCACATTTCCTGCCGAGTCTTCATCGTGAGCACACCCAGCCACTACTCCCCCGATTCCCCCATTCCCGACAGCCAGCGCGTCTTCGGCGCGCGGGACCTGTTCTCCCTGTGGTTCTCCCTCGGCATCGGCCTGATGGTGCTGCAGACCGGCGCCTTGCTCGGCCCCGGTCTGGGCCTGTCCGGCGCGTTGCTGGCCATCACCCTCGGCACGCTGGTCGGCGTTCTGCTGCTGGCCGCCGCCGGCGTCATCGGCAGCGACACCGGCCTGTCGGCCATGGGCACCCTGCGCCTGAGCCTGGGCCGCCACGGCGTGGCGCTGCCGGCCATTCTCAACCTGCTGCAACTGGTTGGCTGGGGCGCGTTCGAAATCATCGTGATGCGCGACGCCGCCAGTCTGCTCGGTGCGCGGGCCTTCGGCGCCGATAGCCTGTGGGTCAGCCCGCTGTTGTGGGCACTGTGCTTCGGCGCCCTGGCCACCGCGCTGGCGGTGGCCGGCCCGCTGACCTTCGTGCGCCGCATTTTGCGCAAATGGGGCATCTGGCTGCTGCTGGGCGCCTGCCTGTGGCTGACCTGGAACCTGTTCGCCAAGGCCGACCTGGCCGCCCTGTGGGCCCGCGCCGGGGATGGCTCGATGTCGCTGGGGGTGGGCTTTGACATCGCCATCGCCATGCCGCTGTCGTGGCTGCCGCTGATTGCCGACTACTCGCGCTTCGGCAGGCATTCGGGGCAGGTGTTCGTGGGTACCGCACTGGGCTACTTCATCGGCAACCTGTGGATGATGAGCCTGGGGGTGGCCTACATCCTGGCCTTCGCCACCGATGGCGAAGCCAGCACCCTGCTGCTGGCGCTGGCCGGCGCAGGCTTTGGCATCCCGCTGTTGCTGGTGCTGCTCGACGAGTCGGAAAAGGCCTTTGCCGACATCCACTCGGCGGCGGTGTCCAGCAGCCTGCTGTCAGGCGTGAAGGTCGAGCACCTGGCACTGGTGATCGGCGTGGTGTGCACCCTGATCGCCTGCTTCGCGCCGCTGGGCCAGTACGAGAACTTCCTGCTGCTGATCGGCTCGGTGTTCGCGCCGCTGTTCGGTGTGGTGCTGAGCGACCACTACGTGCTGCGCCGGCGTCGCCTGCCCAGTGTGGTCGACGGCCTGCACTACGGGGCGCTGGTGGCGTGGGCCTGTGGCGTGGCGACCTACCATGTGCTGGCGCATTACGCCGCAGACGTTGGCGCCACCCTGCCAGCCTTGCTGCTGGCAGGGGCGCTGCATCTGTTGCTGGGCTTCAACCGCGGCCGGGAAACAGCTCGGGCCTGATCACGCCGTTCAGGCGCGGGTAGGGGATCTTGAGCTCGATGTGGCCCATGGAGTACGGGGCGATGGCATACACCTCGTACTTCACCACCACCGCGCCGTAGGTCAGGGCGACGTGCGGTGACTTCTGGAATGGCCAGTTCTTCACGAACTCGGCGTCCTTGTCCATGCCGGTGCTGATCAGCCAGCCCTTGTGGGCCTCTTCGACGGTCTTCCAGAAGGTTGCCTCCTGGCCCGGCACCAGCATGTCCTGCAGGGTCAGCACCTTGTCCTGCTGGCGCGAATAGTTGATGAAGCCGCGCCCCGGCATGCCGTGCGCGCCGCCGGTGTCCAGGTAGCTGGACAACTCGATGATCACCAAGCCGTCATGCTGCTCGCGTACCTTGGCCTGCAGGTAGCTGCTGTTGCGGCTCTGGGCCGATTGCAGGTAGCTGTCCTCGTAGGACTTGAGCGAGGCCGGCAACGGTGCGCCCTCGCCATCGCTGGTGAGCTTGAGCAGGCTGCGCTCGACGATCGCATCGAGCTTGGGGTTGGTGGGGAAGTGCACCGTGTCGATGTTCACCAGCGGGCAGTCGGCTGCGGTGCAGCCCGGCTTGATGTGCTCCCACCTGTCGCGCTTGACCTCGAGCGGCACGCGCATGTTGGGCTGGAACAGGCTCTGGCAGGCGCCCAGGGTCAAGGCCAGGGCGGTCACGCAGGCTAATTTCGCAAGTGACATGATGATCCTTGTAGTGCAACGGTAATCGGGCTTGGACCGTCGGCAATGCCGTCGGTTCGCCACTAAGCTGACAAGAAAGGCTGCGCCTATCCTCGCAGCCCGCACGATTGTTTTAAAGGGGTGAAACCGCGCAGTGTGCAGGTTAGGATGGCGCGACGTGGTAATGGGGTAACGAGGTATCCATGACAGACAAGCCAAAGGCCATGCCGACCGACGTACAGATCGTGCGGCGCGAAAACTGCTTCAAGGGCTTTTACCGGCTCGACCGGCTGCACCTGCGCCACGAGCTGTTTGCCGGCGGCATGGGCCGCGAGATCAGCCGTGAGCTGTTCGTGCGCCACGACGCAGTGTGCGTGCTGCCCTATGATCCGCAGCGTGACGAAGTGGTGCTGATCGAGCAGTTTCGTGTCGGCGCCATGGGCAAGGTCGACAACCCCTGGCTGGTGGAACTGGTCGCCGGTCTGATCGACAAGGACGAACAGCCCGAGGAGGTTGCGCACCGCGAGGCGCAGGAGGAAGCTGGGCTGACATTCAGTGCGCTGTGGCCGATGACCAAGTACTTTCCGTCGCCCGGCGGCAGCGATGAATTCGTGCACCTGTACCTGGGGCGTTGCCACAGCGACGGCGCAGGCGGCCTGCACGGGCTGGAAGAAGAGGGCGAAGACATTCGCGTGAAGGCCTGGGCGTTCGAGGATGCGTTGCAGGCCGTGCGCGATGGGCGCATTGCCAATGCCGCGAGCATCATTGCCCTGCAATGGCTGGCGTTGAACCGTGATGAAGTCAGGGGGCTGTGGTCGTGAATCTGTTGCGCGAGCGCTACCGGGTCGATCTGGTCGGCTTGCAGGCTGCCTGCGAGGCCAACTATGCGCGCCTGATGCGACTGTTGCCCGACATGCGCACCACCCAGAGCTCGCGCCGCATCGGCATGACCCAGGGTGACCAGATGCTCGGCGTGCTGGTGCTCGACGTGGTGCTGGCCTGCCCTTACACCACCACCCTGCGCGTGCGCCAGGAGCACAGCCTGCCGTGGCTGCCGGTGCCGCAGTTGGAGGTGCAGGTGTACCACGACGCGCGCATGGCCGAGGTGGTCAGTGCCGAGCATGCGCGGCGCTTTCGCAGTGTCTATCCGTACCCCAATGCGGCCATGCACCAGCCGGACGAAAAGGCCCAGCTCAACCTGTTCCTGGGCGAGTGGCTGAGCCATTGCCTGGCCTGCGGCCACGAACTGGAAGCGGTTCGCTGAAAATGTGACCGGTGTCGTGGGCGCGGGGTTTGCCGTTGCCTGCATTCCCACCATAATCGTGCAGAATCCGCCCAAGGAGACGGCCTTGCCGCACTCGATCATCCCTTCCCGTGACGCCTCGGTGCTGCTGGTGCAGCTCTCCGACAGTCATCTGTTCGCCGAAGCCGAAGGCACGCTGCTGGGCATGAACACCCGCGACAGCCTGCGCCGGGTGGTCGAGCGGGTACTCGACGAACAGCCGGTGGTCGACCTGGTGCTGGCCACCGGCGACCTGTCGCAGGATGGCAGCGTCGAATCCTATCTGCAGTTTCTGGCCCTCAGCGGCAGGATCCCGGCCCCGGCCCGCTGGCTGGCCGGCAATCACGACGAGCCGTTCCCCATGGCCCAGGTGGCACGCGGCAGTTCGCTGCTCGAGCCGGTGGTGGATGCCGGCGCCTGGCGGGTGATCATGCTCAACTCGGCCGTGTGCGGCTCGGTGCCGGGGCTGCTGGCAGACGATCAGCTGCAACTGCTCAGGCAGGCCCTGGAGGCCGCACCGCAGCGCCATTGCCTGATCTGCTTCCATCACCAGCCGGTTTCCATCGATTGCGCCTGGATGGCGCCCATCGGGCTGCGTAACGCCGATGCGCTGTTCGACCTGCTCAAGGGTTATCCACAGGTGCGCGCGCTGCTCTGGGGGCATATCCACCAGGAGTGGGACCAGCTGCGTGACGGTGTGCGTCTGCTCGCCTCGCCGTCCACCTGCATTCAGTTCGAGCCGGGCAGTGAAGACTTCAAGGTGGGCGACCAGGCCCCGGGGTATCGCTGGCTGCGCCTGCATGACGACGGCAGGCTCGAGACCGGGGTCTCGCGCGTGACCGACTTTGCCTTCACCGTCGATTACGGCAGCAGTGGGTACTGAGCGCTGCAAGCTGCAAGTGAACGCGAATATCACCGCCCGGTTGTAACCTGATGTTTGAAAGTTGCCGCTCAAGGCTTCTCGAACAGGCTAAACTGCGCGTCTTTTGTGCTCGTTGCGACGGGCGTTGCATGGGCATCGGGGGCGATCATGTCGGGTTCGATTCTTTATATCCACGGGTTCAACAGTGCGCCCAGTTCGACCAAGGCCAGCCAGCTGAGCAGTGTGATGCAGCAGCTGGGGCTGGCCGGGCAGCTGCGCGTGCCCCTGCTGGACAACCATCCGCGCCAGGCCGTGGCGCAGCTTGAACGTGCCATCGCCGAGCTGGGTTCGCCATTGCTGGTCGGCAGCTCGCTCGGGGGCTACTATGCCACCCACCTGGCCCAGCGCCACGGGCTCAAGGCCCTGCTGATCAACCCGGCCGTCAATCCGCACCAGCTGTTCGACGGCTACCTGGGCCCGCAGCAGAATTTCTACACCGGGGAAACCTGGGAGCTGACACTGGACCACGTGCAGGCCCTGGCCGAGCTGGAAGTGCCCGCACCGAGCGACCCCGAGCGCTTTCAGGTATGGCTGCAGACGGGCGATGAAACCCTGGACTACCGCCGTGCCCAGGCCTTCTATCGGACCTGTGCGCTACGCATCGAGGCCGGTGGCGACCACAGCTTCCAGGGCTTCGCGCAGCACCTGCCGGCCATGCTGAGCTTTGCCGGCATTGCACCGCAGGTGTACCAGGCGTTCGATTTTTCTGTACTTTGACTGATTATTTTCACCTACGACTGACGACGAGAACCCATGGCCAATCCCAGCGCTAGCGCCTATAACGCAGACGCCATCGAAGTCCTCTCCGGCCTTGACCCGGTGCGCAAGCGCCCGGGCATGTACACCGACACCAGCCGGCCCAATCACCTGGCCCAGGAAGTCATCGACAACAGCGTCGACGAAGCGCTGGCCGGCCACGCTCGCACCGTGCAGGTCATCCTGCATGCAGACCATTCGCTGGAAGTGTCCGACGACGGTCGCGGCATGCCCGTGGACATCCACCCCGAAGAGGGCGTGTCGGGCGTCGAGCTGATCCTCACCAAGCTGCACGCCGGCGGCAAGTTTTCCAACAAGAACTACCAGTTCTCCGGCGGCCTGCACGGGGTGGGCATTTCGGTGGTCAACGCCCTGTCCAACCAGGTACGGGTACGGGTCAAGCGCGACGGCAACGAGTACCAGATGACCTTCGCCGACGGCTTCAAGGCCACCGAGCTCGAAGTGATCGGTACCGTCGGCAAGCGCAACACCGGTACCAGCGTGTACTTCGCGCCCGATCCCAAGTATTTCGACTCGCCCAAGTTTTCCATCAGCCGCCTCAAGCATGTGCTCAAGGCCAAGGCTGTACTGTGCCCGGGGCTGCTGGTCAGCTTCGAGGACAAAGGCACCGGCGAGAAGGTCGAGTGGCATTACGAGGACGGCCTGCGCTCGTACCTCGAAGACTCGGTAAGCGAGTTCCTGCGCCTGCCCGACGCGCCGTTCTGCGGCAGCCTGGCGGGCAACAAGGAGGCCGTGGACTGGGCCTTGCTGTGGCTGCCCGAAGGCGGCGACAGCGTGCAGGAAAGCTACGTCAACCTGATCCCCACCGCCCAGGGCGGCACCCACGTCAACGGCCTGCGCCAGGGCCTGCTCGATGCCATGCGCGAGTTCTGCGAGTTCCGCAACCTGCTGCCGCGCGGGGTCAAGCTGGCCCCCGAGGACGTGTGGGAGCGCATCAGCTTCGTGCTCTCGATGAAGATGCAGGAGCCGCAGTTCTCCGGCCAGACCAAGGAGCGCCTGTCGTCTCGCGAGGCCGCCGCATTCGTTTCCGGCGTGGTCAAGGATGCCTTCAGCCTGTGGCTCAATGCCCACCCCGAAGTGGGCATGCAACTGGCGGAACTGGCGATCAACAACGCCGGGCGCCGGCTCAAGGCCAGCAAGAAGGTCGAGCGCAAGCGCGTGACCCAGGGCCCGGCACTGCCGGGCAAGCTGGCCGACTGCGCCGGGCAGGACCCGATGCGCGCCGAGCTGTTCCTGGTCGAGGGTGACTCGGCCGGTGGTTCGGCCAAGCAGGCGCGCGACAAGGAGTTCCAGGCCATCCTGCCGCTGCGCGGCAAGATCCTCAACACCTGGGAAGTCGACGGCGGCGAAGTGCTGGCCAGTCAGGAAGTGCACAACATCGCGGTGGCCATCGGCGTCGACCCCGGTGCCACCGACATGAGCCAGCTGCGCTACGGCAAGATCTGCATCCTGGCCGACGCCGACTCCGACGGCCTGCACATCGCCACTTTGCTCTGCGCCCTGTTCGTGCAGCACTTCCGCCCGCTGGTGGAGGCCGGCCACGTGTACGTGGCGATGCCGCCGCTGTACCGCATCGACCTGGGCAAGGAGATCTACTACGCCCTGGACGAGGCCGAGCGCGACGGCATCCTCGACCGCCTGGTGGCCGAGAAGAAGCGCGGCAAGCCGCAGGTCACCCGATTCAAGGGCCTGGGCGAGATGAACCCGCCGCAGCTGCGTGAAACCACCATGGACCCGAACACCCGGCGCCTGGTGCAGTTGACCCTGGAAGACCTCGAAGGCACCCGCGAGATCATGGACATGCTGCTGGCCAAGAAACGTGCGGGCGACCGCAAGAGCTGGCTGGAGTCCAAAGGCAACCTGGCCGAGGTACTGGCTTGATCGCTCGGTGCCTGGCAGCGCTGTTGTCACTGCTGGGCGTGCCGGCGCTGGCCGAAACCTGGCCGGAGCTGGCGATGCAGAGCGAGCATCCGGTAGAGGGCATGCGTGGCGGCAACCTGTCGGGGCTGGCCCTGTGCAACGGCGAGCTCTGGACCGTCTCGGACCGCGACGACGACCTGCTGTACCGCCTGGACACCACCCAGACGGTGTGGCAGGCCGAAGGTATTCGCCTGGAGGTGCCGCCGGTGCCGGACAGCGGCCTGCCCTGGGGCCTGCGCTCGAGCAACTGGGCAATGTCCTACGTGCGCGGCGGCGAGCTGGATTTCGAAGGCATCAGTTGCGATGCCGCAGGCAATCACTACCTGGTCAGCGAAACCCATGTGGCGGTGCTCAAGGTACCAGTCGCAGGCGACCCCAGCTGGCTGAAGATCGACCCGAGCATGGTCCGCCAGGCGCGCGCCAGCGGCATGCTGCTGCACTTCAATGCATTGTTCGAAGGCATCGCCGTGAACCCGGCCGGCGATCGCCTGTGGCTGGCCGCCGAGCGCGAGCGCCGCGGGCTGATTTCGATCAATCGCCAGCAGACCACCTGGCACTGCGGTGATGGCTGCGTGCTGCTCAGCGAGGCCGGCACCGAGATGCAGCCTGCGCAGATGCCCAACGCCCGCGAGCGGCCCCGGGATTTTGCCGACCTGGCGCTGTTCGAAGGCAAGCTTTTCACCCTGGAGCGCAACGCCTACCGTATCTGCCGGCGTGATGCCGACACTGGAAGCGTGGAGCGCTGCTGGTCGTTCGCTGCCGATGCCCTGATCGAATCGCGGCAGTATTCGCAGCCGTTCGGCCTGGCCGAGGCCCTGGTGATCGATGCCAAGGGTGCCTGGATAGGCCTGGACAACAACGGCGGTCGCCGCGCCGATGGTGAAAACCGCCCGATCGTGTGGCGCTTTGCAGCGCCCCAGGGCGGCTGGAGCGCCAAACCGTGAGCCAGGCACCGGGCAAGCGTGCCGGCCGGGTGATGCTGGTGCTGGCGTGGGCGGCCGGCCTGTTCCTGGCCACGCGCTTTTTCGGCGACTGGGAACAGCGCCAGGCCAACCCCAACAGCCAGATCAGCTCGCAGCACGGCGATGGCTATGTCGAGGTGCGGCTGCTGGGCAATGGCCAGGGGCATTTTGTGGCCGACGGTCTGATCAACGGCCAGGCCGTGCATTTTCTGCTGGATACTGGCGCCACCGACGTGGCGATCCCCGAGAGCCTGGCCCGGCAGTTCAGCCTGGAGCGTGGTGCGCCCGTGACCCTTAGTACCGCCAATGGTCGTACCGAGGGCTATCGCACCCGCCTCGACAGCCTGCAACTGGGCGATATTCTGCTGCGCGACGTACGCGCCCTGGTGGTGCCGGGGCTGGACGGCGAGCAGGTACTGCTGGGCATGAGTGCCCTGAAACGACTCGAATTTACCCAGCGCGGCGGCACCTTGCTGCTGCGCCAGACCTTGAAATGATGAGGCCCGCATGAGCGACTCCCTTGATCTCAGCCTCGATGGCGTAGAGCGCCGGTCACTGGCTGACTTCACCGAACAGGCCTACCTCAACTACTCCATGTACGTGATCATGGACCGTGCGCTGCCGCATATCGGCGACGGTTTGAAGCCGGTGCAGCGACGCATCGTCTACGCCATGAGCGAACTGGGCCTGGACGCCGATTCCAAGCACAAGAAATCGGCGCGTACCGTCGGTGACGTGCTCGGCAAGTTCCACCCGCATGGCGATTCGGCCTGCTATGAAGCCATGGTGCTGATGGCGCAGCCCTTCAGCTATCGCTACACCCTGGTCGACGGCCAGGGCAACTGGGGTGCGCCGGACGATCCCAAATCCTTCGCGGCCATGCGCTACACCGAAGCGCGCCTGTCGCGCTATTCCGAGGTGCTGCTCAGCGAGCTGGGCCAGGGCACTGCGGACTGGGGCCCGAACTTCGACGGTACCCTCGACGAGCCCCTGGTGTTGCCGGCACGTTTGCCGAACATCCTGCTCAATGGCACCACCGGTATCGCCGTGGGCATGGCCACCGACGTGCCGCCGCACAACCTGCGCGAAGTGGCCACAGCCTGCGTGCGCCTGCTCGACGAGCCCAAGGCCACGGTCGAACAGCTGTGCGAGCACATCCAGGGCCCGGACTACCCGACCGAAGCAGAGATCATCACCCCGCGCGCCGACCTGCTGAAAATCTACGAAACCGGCCGTGGCTCGGTGCGCATGCGCGCCGTGTACCACATCGAGGACGGCGACATCGTGGTCACCGCGCTGCCGCACCAGGTGTCGGGCGCCAAGGTGCTGGAACAGATCGCCGCGATGATGCAGGCCAAGCCGTCCAAGGCGCCGCAGGTGGCCGACCTGCGTGACGAATCGGACCACGAGAACCCGTGCCGCATCGTGATCATCCCGGTGCACAGCCGCGTCGACCACGAAGCGCTGATGCAGCACCTGTTCGCCAGTACCGACCTTGAGTCCAGCTACCGGGTCAACATCAACATCATCGGCCTGGACGGCAAGCCGCAGTTGAAGAACCTGCGCACGCTGCTGGTCGAGTGGCTGCAGTTCCGTGTGCAGACCGTGCGCCGTCGCCTGCAGTTCCGCCTGGACAAGGTGGAGCGTCGCCTGCACCTGTTGGACGGCTTGCTGATCGCCTACCTCAACCTGGATGAAGTGATCCACATCATCCGTACCGAGGAGCACCCACGGGCCAGGTTGATCGAGCGCTTTGCATTGAGCGAGATCCAGGCCGACTACATTCTCGACACGCGCCTGCGCCAGTTGGCCCGTCTGGAAGAGATGAAGCTGCGCAACGAGCAGGACGAACTGCTCAAGGAACAGGCCAAGCTGCTGGCGCTGCTGGGCAGCGAAGCCAAGCTCAAGAAACTGGTGCGCACCGAACTGCTGCAGGACGCCGAAACCTATGGTGACGACCGTCGCTCGCCGATCGTCGAGCGCGCCGAAGCCCGTGCGATGACCGAGCACGACCTGCTGCCCAACGAAAAGGTCACGGTGGTGCTGTCCGAGAAGGGCTGGGTACGTTCGGCCAAGGGCCACGACATCGATGCCACCGGGCTCTCGTACAAGGCCGGCGACGGCTTCAAGACCGCAGCCGCGGGGCGCTCGAACCAGTACGCGGTGTTCATCGACTCCACCGGCCGCAGCTACTCGGTGCCGGCGCATACGCTGCCGTCGGCACGGGGCCAGGGTGAACCGCTGACCGGTCGCCTGACCCCGCCGCCGGGTGCTTCGTTCGAGTGCGTGCTGATGCCCGAGGATGACGGCTTGTACGTGATTGCCTCCGATGCCGGCTACGGCTTCGTGGTCAAGGGCGAAGACCTGCAGGCCAAGAACAAGGCCGGCAAGGCCCTGTTGAGCCTGCCGAACAACGCCAAGGTGATCCTGCCGCGCCCGGTGGGCAACCGCGAGCAGGACTGGCTGGCGGCGGTGACCACCGAAGGGCGCCTGCTGGTGTTCAAGATCAGCGACCTACCACAGCTGGGCAAGGGCAAGGGCAACAAGATCATCGGCATTCCGGGCGATCGCGTGGCCAGTCGTGAAGAATTTGTCACCGACCTGGCAGTGATTCCCGAAGGTTCGACCCTTGTATTGCAGGCCGGCAAGCGTACCCTGTCGCTCAAGGGCGATGACCTGGAGCACTACAAGGGCGAGCGTGGGCGGCGTGGCAACAAGCTGCCGCGCGGCTTCCAGCGGGTCGATGCGCTGCTGGTGGAAAACGTCGAATAAGCGACCTGGTGGCCGCAAACGGGTATTTTAGTGACCGTTTGCGGCTTAAACACTGGAGTCGCACGGAACTTTCGCGGATGATAGGCCCCTTGTGGTGCCAGCGTAGCTGCGTGCCCGACGTATTCATGAGTATCACTGCGGCAAGCCGTGTGGCGGCCGCCTGGATGGGATGATGACTTTTCTGCGCCTTCCATTTGTTCTACTGCTCAGTGGCGTGCTGGGCTTGGCCGGGTGCAGCATGCACCAGCCGGTAGCGCTGTATCAGCTCGACAGTGGCGAGCCGGGGCAACCTGGCCAGAGCAACGGCATGGCCGTGGTGCTGGGGCCGGTCTCGGTGGCCGACTACCTGCAACGCGAAACCCTGCTGCAACGCCAGCGTGACGGCAGCCTGACGGCGGCGACCGATGGTCGCTGGGCGGGCAGCCTGTCGGCCGACATCGACCAGTTGCTGGTGCGCCAGCTGGCCTGGCGCCTGGACAGCCAGCGTGTGGTGCTGGCACCGGCCAGCACCGGGTTCAACCCGGATGTGCAGGTGCTGCTGTCGATCACGCGCCTGGATTCGGGCGTCGGCCAGCCGGCGATCCTCGATGCCCAATGGCGCTTGCTTGATCGTCGCGGTCAGGTGCGTGACAACCGCATCGTGCATTTCGAGCAGCCCCATGAAGGCAGCTCGGCGGCGCAGGTACAGGCGCAGGGGCAACTGCTGCAGCGTCTGGCCGAGCAGCTGAGCGTGGCGTTGAAGCCGTTGGCCAATCAGCCGCCGATCGTGCAGGAACAGCCGAAGAAGGCCACGCCGGTACAGCAGGTGCGCAAGGAGCCGGAGAAGCCGAAGATTCCGATGGCGACACCGATTCGTACCGAGATGGAAGTGTTCCGGTTTTAACCGGCTCCTACGGGGCCTCAGGTCTTGATCTGGCGCTCGTGCATCCGTGCCAGCTGACGCTCCAGCATCGACGGATACGGCTCCATCAGGCGCTCCACACAGCACGCCCCTTCAGGGCTGGCAATCGGGCGGATGCGGGCACGCTGGCGAATCAGCGCATCATCACTGACCTTGCGCTCCACCAGCAGCAGGTTGCGGCTGTGTTGCGACAACGCCAGGGCATCCTGGGCCTTGTCGGTCAGCAGCAGGTCGATCTGGCTCAGGCCGTGCAGGTCTTCACCCAGCGCCAGGCCCAGCTGCAATTGCAGGGTAATCCCGCTGTCGGCCACTTCCACCTGCAACGCATGCCCCAGGGCACGCAGCAGTTCGCCACAGCAGATGGCGTTGGTCAGGTAGTCCTCGCCGCTTTCCGAGCTGTGGAACAACAGCAGCGTGCTGCCATCGTTGAGCGTGTGCACTTCGCTTTCATACAGCGACGCGGCCTGGTCGAGGCAGTCGCGGTAGCGGTCCAGCAGTTCGGTCAGACGTGCCCGAGGCAGGCGGCGCAGTTGCTCCTGGGAGCCCAGTTGCACCGCCAGCACCGCACTGGCCTGCGGCTCGCGTGGCGCAGTGGGTACTAAAGCCTGCGGCGCGGCATCGCTGTCGTCGCGCAGGTCGGCAAACGCCTCGTCGTCGTCTTCATCATGCGCTACTGGCCTGGGCAGCGCCGGCTTGGGCTCCAGCGCCGGCTCGCGCAGGTTGCGCACCTGCAAGGCCGGCTGCGCTTCATGTTCGTCGTAGTCGTCTTCTTCCTCGGGCTCTGCTTCAGGCTCCGGCGGTGGCGGGGCAAAGCGCGAATGCAGCTGGCGCGCCAGGTCGCCGATCTCGTCCTGGCGGTCGGTGGCCGGGGTGTAGGCATCCAGGTCGCGCAGCCACACCCGCAGTTGCAGCAGCGGCGTCGAAATAAAGCGCCCCAGGCGCAGGCTCAAGGCCAGGGCCAGGGCCAGCAGGATCGCCGCCAGAATGCCCATGCTCTGCAGGCTGATGGTCAGCGGCTGCTGGAACTGGCTCATGTCTAGGCTGATGCGCAGTTGCCCGGCCGTCACGTCCTGGAAGGTGATCTTGGTCTGGTACAGGCCCTCGACCTCGCCCAGCAGGCCGTTTTTCGGGCGCTGGCCGGCTTCGGCGAGGATCCGGTTGTCGACGCTGTAGATGGCGGCATGGGCCACCAGCGGGTTCTTCACCAGGTTGCCGAGCAGCACGTTGAGGCTGAGGATGTCGTTGGACACCAGCAGTTCGGTGGCAGACGTGGCGGTCTGCGTGGTCAGGCTCTGACCCAGGGCGTCGGCCTGCTCGTGCATGGCCTGCTTGAACTGCAGGCCCATGACCCCGGCGTAGATGACCAGCGCCAGCGCTACCAGAAACACGTTGTGGCAGGCGATCCGCAAGGCCAACGGCACACGGCGCTGGCGCAGGGCACGGAAGATCAGCAGGAAGAAATTGTCGGTTTTAACTGGCGTGGGCCGGTTCACAGAGCGCGGCTCTTTATGTCGGAGAAGGTGCTGCGCAGTATAGCGACAGGGCATGGGCCGGCAAAGTATCGACTGCGCCCGATGGTCTGCGAAAGTGGGTAGAATGCGCGTTTTGTCACTGTGTCGGAGCCCGTTTTGCGCGAAATCGTTCTGATTAACATCACCGGCGAGGACCGTCCGGGTCTCACCGCGGCCATTACCGGCGTGCTCGCCCAGGGCGGGGTGAACATCCTCGACATCGGCCAGGCGGTCATCCACGACACGCTGTCGTTCGGCATCCTGGTGGAAATCCCCAGCACCGAGCAGGCCAGCGCCGTGCTCAAGGACATCCTCTTCACCGGGTACAAGCTGGACCAGCAGGTGCGCTTCACCCCGGTTTCCGAGCAGGACTACCAGCAGTGGGTCGACGGCCAGGGCAAGGCCCGCCACATCGTGACCCTGCTGACGCGCAAGGTCACTGCCGAGCAGTTGCAGCGGGTGAGCTCCATCACCGCCCAGTACGGGTTGAACATCGACCATATCGACCGTCTGTCGGGTCGTATCGCGTTGGACACCCCGGCCGACCAGGGCAAGGGCTGCATCGAGTTCTCCGTGCGTGGCGAGCCGGCCGACCCGCAGGCCCTGCGTGCCGAGTTCCTCAGCGTGGCGCAGGAGCTGAACGTCGACATCGCCTTCCAGCAGGACTCGCTGTTCCGCCGCAACCGTCGCCTGGCGGTGTTCGACATGGACTCCACCCTGATCGAGGCCGAGGTCATCGACGAGCTGGCCAAGGCGGCAGGCGTGGGCGAGCAGGTGTCGGAAATCACCGAGCGTGCCATGCGTGGCGAGCTGGATTTTCGTGCCAGCTTCAAGGAGCGCCTGGCGCTGCTCAAGGGCCTGGACGTCAGCGTGCTGGACGAGATCGGTGCTTCGCTGCGCCTGACCGAGGGCGCCGAGGTGCTGTTCGCCGAGCTCAAGCGCCTGGGCTACAAGACCGCGATCCTGTCGGGTGGCTTCACCTACTTTGCCAAGCAGCTGCAGGCCAAGCTGGGCATCGACTATGTGTTTGCCAACGAGCTGGAAGTGGTGGACGGCAAGGTGACCGGCGTGGCCGTGGAGCCGATTGTCGACGCGCAGCGCAAGGCTGACCTGTTGACCGAGCTGGCACGCAAGGAAGGCTTGCAGATGGAGCAGACGATTGCCGTGGGCGACGGTGCGAACGACCTGCCGATGCTGGCGATTGCCGGCCTGGGCGTGGCGTTCCGGGCCAAGCCGCTGGTCAAGCAGTCGGCCAAGCAGGCGATCTCGACGCTGGGGCTGGATGGGGTGCTGTATCTGCTGGGCTTCAGGGATCGCGACGGTCGCGACTGAGAAAGCGCGGCCGCTGCGCGGGTCAAGCCCGCTCCCACAGGTTTGCCATCGCTCCAGAAGGCCGTGCAGCCCCTGTGGGAGCGGGCTTGACCCGCGATGAGGCCCGACAGCCAGGCACAAAAAAGCCCGCATCGCTGCGGGCTTTTTGTTGGGTCAGGCGTGCTGCGCCGGCAACCCCAGGCATTCGCCCATGTTCACCACCGACCCCGCACCCAGCGATTCGGCCCACTTCACCTGCTCTGGCCCGAACAGCACCACAGCCGTCGAACCCAGCTTGAAGCGGCCCAGCTCGGCGCCTTTTTCCAGGTGGATCGGTGCACGCGCTGCCTCGTCGTAGCGGAAGGTCTTCAGCTCGCGCTTGGGCGGCGTGACCAGCCCGGCCCATACCGTCTCGACCGACGCCACGATCATCGCGCCCACCAGCACCACGGCCATCGGCCCGCGCTCGGTATCGAACAGGCACACCACGCGCTCGTTGCGCGCAAACAGTTCCGGCACGTTTTCGGCGGTGGTCTGGTTGACCGAGAACAGCCGGCCCGGCACGTAGATCATCTCGCGCAGGGTACCGGCCAGCGGCATGTGCACGCGGTGGTAGTCCTTGGGCGACAGGTAGATGGTGGCGAATTCGCCACCCATGAACGGCGCGGCATTGGCCGGGTCGCCGCCCAGCAGCTCAAGGGCGCTGAAGCTGTGGCCCTTGGCCTGGAAGATGCGGCCATGCTCGATCGGGCCCAGCTGGCTGACAGCGCCGTCGGCCGGGCACAGGATCGCCCCCGGGGTCTGGTCCAGCGGGCGGGCATCCGGCTTGAGCGCGCGGGTGAAGAATGCGTTGAAGTGCTCGTAGGCGGTCAGGTCTTCGACCTGGGCCTGGGACATGTCGACCTGGTAGCGCTTGGCGAACCAGGCGGTGAAGGCATTCTTGAACCATTTAACGCGGCATTCGGCCACGCAGCCGGCCAGGCGCGACAGCAGGTGGTGGGGCAGCAGGTACTGGCTGATGATGAACAAGCGGGATTTCATTGAATTTCCTTAAACTTCTACAGGCGTGTCGGGGTGGTTGCCCCATTCGCCCCATGAGCCGGCATAGGCCTTGACCCGTGGGTAGCCCAGGTGTTTGGCCACAAGATAGGTGAAGCCGGAGCGGTGGTGGGTCTGGCAGTGGGTGATCACTTCCTTGTCGCGGGTGATGCCCAGCTGCTCGAGGATCTGGGGCATGTCCTTGCGGATGCGCAGGTGATCGTTCTGGTCCATGCCGGCCGTCCACTCGAAGTTGACCGCGCCCGGGACGTGTCCGCCCTTGGCGGCCAGCACTTTCTCACCCCGGTATTCCTGCGGGCTGCGCGCATCCCAGACCGCCAGGTCGGCAGCGCCCAGGCGGCTTTGCAGGTATTCGCGGGTGGCGGTGGGGGCTTCGTGCAGGGTCAGGCTGACGCTGCCGGCAGCGGGCGCGGGCACATCGGTCGAGAGCTCGCCGGTCCAGCCCAGCGCGCCACCGTCGAGGTAGTGGTAGCGGGTATGGCCGATCACATCCAGCAACCAGATGAAGCGCCCGGCCCAGCCGCCGCCTTCGTCGTCATACACCACATACACGGCGTCCGGGTTGTGCCCCAGCTCGCCGAACAGCTTTTCCAGGTCGCCTTGGCTCGGCAGCAGCCCGGGCGCCGGTGGCTGGCCCAGCTGGGTGCGCTTGGGGTCGACGAAGCGCGCACCGGGAATGTGCCCGCTGCCATAGCGTTTCGTGCTGGTCAGGTCGACCAGGATCAGCCCCGGCGCATCCAGGCGGGCTTGCAGGTCGGCGGGTTCAATCACCAAGGGCAAGCCGGAAAAGTCAGTCATCCAGAGTCTCCAGATCGGAACAGAGTGGGCGATTGTAGCGCATGGGTCAGGTGCTGCGGTTGCTGAAGGCGGTGAGGGCGCGCTCGATGCACTGGGCGGTCTTGCCGAACGCCTGCACGCTGATCTCCGAGAACGGGCCGCCGCCCTGGTCGGCCAGCACCACCATCACCACCTTGCCGTTGCTCGACAGCGAGCGCAGTAGCAGGTGCTGGCCACGGAACAGCACGCGCAGGGTGCCGGGCAGCAGGGCACCGAACTGGGCATAGTTGTCCGGGGTCAGGCGCAGTTGTGCCGACTGGGTCAGCAGGCGTTGCAGCAGCTTGCTCTGGGCGAGCGGCACCACCAGGCCGCCGGCCTCGGCGGGCAGCCCGGCGATCTGGTGCACGCGCAGGTGGGTCATGCCCTTGTCGGCCATCAGCATCATCACCCGCTGCATGCCGCAGGCCACCAGGGCATCGCGGGCGTAGGTGGTCAGGTGCATGGCGTTGGTGAATGCACTGGGCTCTACCAGCAGGTCGGCGCAGTACTTGCGCCAGGCCCCCAGCGATTCGGTCGAGGGCACGTCGGCAGGCCGCAGGCGGCGGTGCACGTAGTGCGAGCCGGTCGGCCAGATCAGCGATTCGGCGGGGTGGTAGAGGTCGTCGTCGGCGTGCAGGCGCGCACTGTTGGCGGCCTGCTGGTGCACCTGTTGCTGCACGTCGCTCAGCGGCACCTGCAGGTACAGGCTGGTCAGGCGTTGCCAGCGCTGGCTGTGCGGGCAGTCCCAGGCGTGCTGCGCCGCCAGGGCCAGGCCGTTGGCCAGCAGTACGGTGTTGGCCGGCTGGTTGAGCCAGCGGCGCAGGGCCGGGTCGGCGTCCAGCAGCTGTTGCTGGCGCAGCGGGTTGTCGTGCAGGCGGGCGATGTGCATGACCTTGACCAGCAGGCGGCGTTCTTCGCTGAGCACGTGGTAGCCCTGGGTGACCCAGTTGGGCAGGCGCCAGTAGTCGGCCAGGGCGCGGCACAGCGCCAGCAGGGGTACACCGAACAGTTCGCGCTCCACGCGCAGGGCCGGCTCGCCGCGGTGCACCACGCGCACTTCCCATTCCTCGATCAGCTTGGGGTGCGCCAGGGCCAGGGTCCACAACGGCGAGAGGAACAGCAGGCTGCCCCAGTGGATCTCCTGCCACAGCCGTGCCAGTTGGCTGGCGAACAGGCCGCTGGCCTGCTGGCTGGCATGCAGGCTGATCATCTGCAGGTGGCGCAGGGCCTTGGGGATCTGCGCCGGCGGCGCGGTGGGCAGGCGCAGCAGCAGTTCTTCGGCGCGCTTGAGGCCAAGCCGGTTGAGGGCGATTTCCAGGCTTTCGGCCGGCTCGGCCATGCTGGCGTGGGTATGCCGGTTGGCTTCGCGCATCACGCTGAGCACCAGCGCGGGGCTGTCCTGCATCAGATCGGCGATGTCACGCAGCGAGCGGCGGCTGTCGCCGATGGCGGCTTTTACCCGCTCGTGACTGTCCAGCGGCACCGGCAGTTGCACGCTGTCGAGCAGTTTGATCCAGGCGTCTAGGGTCTTTGGAATTTGAGTTGGCACGTGAGTTCACTAGGCATGCTGGGAGGTGGCCGAACTGGCTTTTCGCCTTGACTGGCTATAGTCTGGCGCAGAACTGCCGATAAGTAGAAGAAGAGTTTTACGAACTTCCGCCCCCGACCCTGACCACGACAGTAAGTGCTTCCAATCTATGGCTAAAATTATCGGCATCATTGTCGTATTCGCGAGCGTGCTTGGCGGATACGTTCTTTCTCACGGCAAGATCGCGGCCCTGATTCAGCCTTTCGAGGTGCTGATCATCGGCGGTGCCGCCTTTGGTGCGTTCCTGCAGGCCAACCCCGGCTACATGACCATGCATGTGATCAAGAAGTCGCTGAGCATGTTCGGCTCGCGCTTCTCGCACACCTTCTATATAGAAGTGCTGGGCCTGATCTACGAGATCCTCAACAAGAGCCGGCGCGAAGGCATGATGGCGATCGAGGGCGATATCGAAGACGCCGCGGCTAGCCCGATCTTCGCCAAGTACCCGGCGGTACTCAAGGATGAGCGCATGACCGCGTACATCTGCGACTACCTGCGCATCATGTCCACCGGCAACATGGCCCCGCACGAGCTCGAAGGCCTGTTCGACATGGAACTGCTGAGCATGAAGGAAGAGCTCGACCACCCGTCCCATGCCGTGACCGGCATCGCCGACGGCATGCCCGGCTTCGGTATCGTGGCGGCGGTACTGGGTATCGTGGTGACCATGGCCTCGCTGGGCGAAGGCGACCAGAAGTCCATCGGCCTGCACGTGGGTGCGGCGTTGGTGGGTACCTTCTTCGGTATTCTGGCGGCCTACGGCTTCTTCGGCCCGCTGGCCACCTCCCTGGCCCACGACGCCAAGGAAGAGGTCAACGTGTACGAGGCGATCAAGGCCGCACTGGTGGCGTCGGCCTCCGGCATGCCGCCATCGCTGGCGGTGGAGTTCGGTCGCAAGGTGCTGTTCCCCAAGCACCGTCCAAGCTTTGCCGAGCTGGAACAAGCAGTTCGCGGTCGCTGATCCATGGAAAACAATCAGCCGATCATCATCAAGCGCGTAAAGCGCTTCGGCGGCGGCCATCACGGCGGCGCCTGGAAAATCGCGTTCGCCGACTTCGCCACGGCGATGATGGCGTTCTTCCTTGTGCTGTGGCTGCTGTCCACCGCCACGCCCGAGCAGAAGATCGCGATTGCCGGCTACTTCAAGGACCCTATCGGGTTCTCCGAGAGTGGCACCCCGTACATCATCGACCTGGGCGGCTCGCCGGAGCTGGCCCCGGAAAAGACCATCAACCCTGAAGTGCAGTCCGAGCCGACGCCTGACACCAGCATCCAGCTGGACAAGGACGCGGTCGAGAGCATGGCCGAGCAGGTCGAGAAAGACCGCTTGAACCTGGTGCTGCAGGAGCTGCAGAACAAGGTCGAAGAAAACCCGCAACTGCAGAAGTTCAAGGACCAGATCCTGTTCGAGATCACCCAGGACGGCCTGCGCATCCAGATCATGGACGCCGAGAACCGGCCGATGTTCGACCTGGGCAGTGCGCGCCTGCAGCCGTACTTCGAGGACATCCTGCTGGCCATGGCCGACACCATCAAGGCGGTGCCGAACAAGATCAGCATCAGCGGCCACACCGATGCCAAGCCCTACGCCGGCACCGGTGATTACGGCAACTGGGAGCTGTCGGCCAACCGTGCCAACGCGGCGCGTCGGGCGCTGGTGGCCGGTGGCTATCCGGATGCCCAGGTGGCGCGGGTGGTGGGGTATGCATCGTCGTCGCTGTTCGACCGCGAGAACCCGCTCAACCCGGTGAACCGTCGTATCGACATCATCGTGCTGACCAAGAAGGCCCAGCGCACCATCGAGGGCGAACAGACCTCGCCGACGCCGCCGGACGCAGCCCAGCCGGGCGCGGCACCTGCGCCGGGCGCTGCGGCACCGACGCCCGAGCCCGAGCCGATGCAGCCGCGTGAACTGCGCGAGAAGCTGAACATCTTCGAGGATGGCGTGTTGAAGATGGACGAGCCCAACAAGCCGCAGTGAGCCGGCAGCCGACAACGCCC
The DNA here is from genome assembly GCF_017848315.1 of Pseudomonas palmensis. GTDB lineage: Bacteria > Pseudomonadota > Gammaproteobacteria > Pseudomonadales > Pseudomonadaceae > Aquipseudomonas > Aquipseudomonas palmensis. The sequence goes on along the minus strand of NZ_JAFKEC010000001.1, from coordinate 85,686 downwards.
GCATGGAGTGATCCGTGCGGGCGTTGTGCTGTGTGGGGTTCGGCATTTCAGTAGCCGCGACCGATGCTGGCCTTGAGCTCGGCCTGGAAGTGCTGGGCATTGCAGCGATTGTCGCCAGGTGCGGCCTGCGTGGGCAGGTTGAGGGCACGGCCAAGGGTGTGTTCCAGGCGGTACGCGCTGACGAACAGGTCCAGGTCGGCGGCTTGCGCCATGGTCGGCAGTTCGCCCAGGTAGGTGGGGCTGGCCGGCTCGCCCAGCTGGAACGTGGCGACCCGTCGGTCGGCCAGCGCTGCGGCGCCCAGGGCGAAGGGCACCCACCAGGCGCCGCAGGTGTTGCCCGACACCAGTACGATCAGGTGGGTGCAGCCGTGCAGGCTGCGGCTGATGAGGGTGGTGAGGGTGCAGGCATCGTCGGCCTGGGGGTCGATGGCCTCCAGGCAGGTGGCGAGGCCCTCGAGGCGCAGGTGCTCGCCGATGGCCATGGCGGCGGCCAGGTCGTTGCGGCAGTAGAGGAGTGAGACTGGCATCCGGAGGTCCCTGGTGGGCGCAAATCTGGTGCGGGATACCTTTGATGATTACGACGCGTGGTGCAAGGCGTGGGATTGAATCAGGAGGTGGACTACATGCCTGGGTGAAAAGGCCTACAAATGTGTTGCGACAACTGACGCCTTCGCCGGCAAGGCCGGCTCCTACAGGTGTCCGCGTAAGGCGAATCTTCGGAATTTCCCTATTCCCTGTAGGCCCCTTCCCAATCATACTTTTGCCGCTTTCCCGCCATTGCGGTGGTCACGGTAGCGCTCTAGTCTGCGTCGCGTCGTTGGTGTTCAACGACCGGTTTTGACAGGCCGTATTTATCGTGGGCATGCGCAGCCTTTATGGCGACTGTGCGTGGGGCACATTCGTGTGCGCCGAGTCCCGGTGATCGGTCTGTCAACCCGCGTACAGTTGCCACCCATTTGTTTGACAGCAGATGTGGGCGACTCCACCACCGGAGGTCCCATGTTGAAAATCGTCCCCGATCCACCCCAATACGCCAATCTGCCCCTCGAAGACATCCTCTCGTGCACTGATCGCGAGCGCTGCGCGCTCGTTCGCCGGCAAGGCCGGCTCCTACAAAGGCTCGCAGTACCTGTAGGAGCCGGCCTTGCCGGCGAAGACGCCCGTAGAGCCAATTAAGAAAGTCGTCGGGAGATAACAGATGGAAAACAGCTCAGTCTTCAAGACACTAGGCGTCGGCACTTTCGGCGAAGGCGAGGGGGGCCCGAGCGCCGAGCGCCTGTTTCGCGTGCAAGCCGGCCACAACGCCGACTTCGCCCTGGAACAATCGGCCCTGCTGCTCAGTTGCGCCTACAAGCTCACCTTGCAAGCCGGCATCGAGCCGGATGGCACGCTTGTCTGGGCGGCACATTACCTGAGCGGCATGTCCAAGGCCCTGGTCGAGGATGTGGCGCACGCGATGTTCATCGAACAAACGCCTGCGCCATGACCGTCAGTAGCTGTCCTGCGGCAGGCTGGCAATGATCGAGCGATAGCTGTTCATGCGCTGCTGCTGCACGCGCCCGTCTTCCAGCGCCTTGAGCAGCGCACAGCCCGGCTCGCGGTCGTGCTTGCAGTCGCGGAAGCGGCAGGTGCCGATCAGGTCGTTGAACTCGATGAAGCCGGCCTCCACGTCCGCCCGGCTCACGTGCCCCAGGCCGAACTCGCGAATGCCCGGCGAGTCGATCAGCTCACCGCCACCCGGGAAGTGATACAGCCGCGCGGTGGTGGTGGTGTGCTGGCCCTGGCCCGACCACTCCGACAGCTCGCCCACGCGGGTGTCGACATCGGGCAGCAGGCTGTTGACCAGCGACGACTTGCCCACCCCGGACTGGCCGACGAACACGCTGATGTGCCCATCGAGCAAGGTCTGCAACTGCTGCATGCCGTCGCCATGGTGCGCCGACACTTCCAGCAGCGGGTAGCCCAGCTGACGGTACACCGCCAGCAGCGCATTCAGCGCCGGGGCGTTCTGCTCGTCGATCAGGTCGGCCTTGTTCAGCAGCAGCAGCGGGCGGATACCGGCATGCTCGGCGGCCACCAGGTAACGGTCGATCAGGTTGGCATGCGGCTCGGGGGCCGGGGCGAACACGATCACGATCAGGTCGACGTTGGCCGCCACCGGCTTGAGCTGGCCACGGCTGTCGGGGCGGCACAGCTCGGTGCTGCGCGGCATCTGCGCCACGATCACGCCGATACCCTGGTTGCCGGCGCGCCATACCACCTTGTCACCAGTGACCAGCGCCGGCAGGTTGGCGCGCAGGTGGCAACGGAACACCTGGCCGGCCACGTCGCCGTCCTGTGCTTCGACTTCTACCTGCACGCCGAAGTGTGCAATCACCAGGCCCAGTTGTTCAGGCCCCAGGTCGCCGCCTTCGAGGGTGTCCAGCGTGTGCTGTTCGCGTTTGGCAGCGCGGGCGGCGCGCTCACCCTGGATTTTTTCGATGCGCCAGTTCTGGCGGCGATTGAGCTGGCGTTTGGCCATGTAGGTCTCGTTTCGTCAAGCAAAGCATGTGAGGGTGCAACGGCGTCGAGTCTAGCACGCTCCACTAGGCTAAACTGCGCGCCTACCGAGGAGCAGAATCATGCAGAACCCACAGAACCTGATCTGGATCGATCTGGAAATGACCGGCCTGGATCCGGACAGCGACGTCATCATCGAGATGGCCACCATCGTCACCGACAGTGACCTGAACACCCTGGCCGAAGGCCCGGTGATCGCCATCCACCACAGTGACGAGGTGCTGGCGCGCATGGACGAGTGGAACACCCGTACCCACGGCAACTCCGGCCTGACCCAGCGCGTGCGCGAGAGCAAGGTGAGCATGGCCGAGGCCGAGGCCGAGACGATCCGCTTCCTGGAGCAGTGGGTGCCCAAGGGCAAGTCGCCGATCTGCGGCAACAGCATCTGCCAGGACCGTCGCTTCCTGTACCGCCACATGCGCGAGCTGGAAAATTTCTTCCACTACCGCAACCTGGACGTGTCCACCCTCAAGGAGCTGGCCGCACGCTGGGCTCCCGAGGTGCGCGACAGCTTCAAGAAGGGTGGCACGCACCTGGCGCTGGACGATATTCGCGAATCCATCGCCGAGCTGCGCCACTACCGCGAGCACTTCATCAAGTTCTGACCCGCACTGCGCCAACAATCGTTGGCGCGCCCCCTTTTGGTGCCTGGGGCAACTGGGTAGACTGCGCGCCTCTTTGCACGGACCTGCGCCATCATGCTGTTGATGCTCTATTTGATCGCCATTACCGCCGAAGCCATGACCGGGGCGCTGTCGGCCGGGCGGCGCGGCATGGACTGGTTCGGCGTGGTGCTGATCGCCTGCGTCACGGCCCTGGGCGGAGGCTCGGTGCGCGACGTGCTGCTTGGCCACTACCCGCTGACCTGGGTGAAGCACCCGGAGTACCTGGTGCTGACCAGCGTGGCGGCCTTGATCACCATTTTCATCGCGCCGCTGATGCGCCACCTGCGTTCGCTGTTTCTGGTGCTCGATGCGCTGGGGCTGGTGGCGTTCACCCTGATTGGCTGCATGACCGCGCTGGAAATGGGCCAGGGCATGCTGGTGGCATCGATCAGCGGGGTGATCACCGGCGTGTTTGGCGGCATCCTGCGGGATATCTTCTGCAACGACATTCCGCTGATCTTCCGGCGTGAGCTGTATGCCAGCGTGTCGTTTCTGGCGGCGTGGTTCTACCTGGGGTGCGTGTACTTCAAGGTGCCGGGGGAGCAGGCGATTCTGCTGACGCTGTTTGGCGGGTTGCTGCTCAGGCTGCTGGCGATACGGTTTCGCTGGGAAATGCCGAAGTTCCAGTACAACGACGAGCATTGAGGGCCTGTTCGCCAGCAAGGCTGGCTCCTACAGACGGTACCGGCCTGTGTAGGAGCCGGCCTTGCCGGCGAAGGCCGCACCGCCTGCCTAGAGGCGTGCCTGATGCTGACGCAGCGCCCACTCCACATGCTCCCTCACCAGCTCCGACGGATACTCCCGCCGCGCCTGGAGCGCCTCCAGCACCGGGATGGTCGAGGGCGCATTGCCCAGCCCCACCGCCAGGTTGCGCAACCAGCGCTCATACCCCGCCCGGCGCAGCGGCGAGCCTTCGGTGCTGGCCAGAAACGTCTCTTCATCCCACATGAACAGCTCCGCCAGCCCGGCATTGTCCAGCCCGTGGCGCGGCTTGAAATCCGCTTCGCCGGTGGGCCGGGCAAAGCGGTTCCACGGGCACACGATCTGGCAATCGTCACAGCCGAACACCCGGTTGCCGATCAGCGGCCGCAGCTCTTCGGGGATCGCGCTCTTCAGTTCGATGGTCAGGTACGAAATGCAGCGCCGCGCATCCAGCACATACGGCCCCACGAAGGCCTGGGTGGGGCAGATGTCCAGGCATGCACTGCACCGCCCGCAATGCTCGGTGGCCTGCGCCTCGTCCACCGGTAGCGGCAGGTCGACGAACAGTTCGCTGAGGAAGAAGTAGCTGCCCGCCTTGCGGTTGAGCAACAAGGTGTTCTTGCCGATCCAGCCCAGCCCGGCCTGTTCGGCGATGGCCTTTTCCAGCACCGGCGCGCTGTCGACGAAGGCGCGGAAGCCGAACGGCCCGATGTCTTTCTGGATGCGCTCGGCCAGGTGTTGTACGCGCTTGCGGACCAGCTTGTGGTAGTCGCGGCCCAGTGCATAGCGCGAGATGTAGGCCTTTTCGGGCTGGGCGAGCATCTGCGCCATCTGCGTGTCGCCCGGCAGGTAGTCCATGCGCAGCGACACCACGCGCAAGGTGCCCGGCACCAGCTCGTCGGGGTGCGAGCGTTTGCTGCCATGGGCGCCCATGTACTCCATCTCGCCGTGATAGCCCTCGGCCAGCCAGCGTTCCAGGTGTTTTTCGTGTTCGCCCAGCTCCACACCGGCAATGCCGACGTGCGCAAAGCCCAGTTCACGGCCCCAATCCTTGATCGATTGGGCGAGGGCGGGTAGATCGAGGGGGGAAGCAGACATGCGAAATAGGGCAACGATGACTCAGGTGCGTATAATTCTGCCAGACATCGGAGCCGAACGACGCATGCCTCAGACCAAACACCCTGCAAATCAGCCATTGGTGCTCACCAGCGTCACCCTGGCGAGCCTCGCGCCGCGCTCGAATGCCGCGCACAAGGGCGACTTCGGCCATGTGCTGGTGGTCGGTGGCGACCGTGGCACGGGCGGTGCGGTGCTGCTCAGTGCCGAGGCGGCGCTGCGCTGCGGCGCCGGCCTGGTGTCACTGGCCACCCGCAGCGAGCAACTGCCCGCCGCGCTGGCCCGCCTGCCCGAGGTGATGAGCCTGGGCGTGCATTCGGCCAACCAGTTGATGGCGCCGATTGAACGCGCCACCGTACTGGTGGTCGGACCCGGACTGGGGCAGGCCGCCTGGGGGCGCAGCCTGCTCTCGGCGGTGGTGCCGGCCAGGCACGCCCAGGTGTGGGATGCCGATGCGCTGAACCTGCTGGCGCAAGCACCCTTGCCGCTGGCGGCGGGTAGCATCATTACCCCGCATCCGGGGGAGGCGGCGCGCCTGCTGGGGATTTCCACCGAAGCGGTGCAGGCCGATCGCTCCTGGGCGGCGCTCAAGCTGGCGCGCAAGTACGCGGCGGTGTGTGTGCTTAAAGGCGCCGGCACGCTGGTGGCCGACCCGGCCGGGCAATTGGCACTGTGCCAGCGCGGTCACCCGGCCATGGCCGGTGCCGGCCTGGGCGATGTGCTCAGCGGCGTGCTGGGTGCGCTGCTGGCCCAGGGCATGCCGGCCTGGGACGCCGCCTGCCTGGGGGTGTGGCTGCACGCCTGTGCCGGCGAGCGCCTGGGCGTACAAGGTCGCGGGCTGGCGGCCAGCGACCTGATACCGGTCATTCGTCAAGTTCTGGAGGAGCATTCAGCGTGTCAGGTGTAACCCTGTTTATGGCCGACGAAGCGGCCATGTGTGAGTTCGGTGCCCGTATCGCCCAGGTGACCAAGGGTCACGGCGTGATTTTCCTCGAGGGTGACCTGGGGGCCGGCAAGACCACCCTGTCACGGGGCATCATCCGTGGTCTGGGACACATCGGCGCGGTGAAAAGTCCTACCTTCACCGTGGTTGAGCCCTACGAGATTGGCGACATTCGTGCCTTCCATTTCGACCTGTATCGCCTGGTCGATCCGGAGGAGCTGGAGTTCATGGGCATTCGCGACTACTTCGAAGACGACGCCCTGTGCCTGTTCGAGTGGCCCCAGAAGGGGGCGGGCATTTTGCCAAAGCCCGACCTGACCATTACCATAAGCCCCCAGGCGGACGGGCGTTCGCTGAACCTGTTGCCGCAGGGCTCTCGCGGTGAAGCCTGGTGTGCCGCTCTGGCCTTGGATATCAATTAGAAAATGGGGATAGGTATGCGCTTTCGCGCACTGTTTGGCGTTGTAGGACTGCTGCTGGCGGCAGTAACCGTCGATGCCTTCGCGATCACGCAAGTCAAGAGTGTCCGTTTATGGCGTGCGCCGGACAACACACGCCTGGTGTTCGACCTGTCCGGCCCGGTGCAGCACAGTGTGTTCACCCTGACGGCCCCGGATCGCTTGGTGATCGACATCAATGGCGCAACCCTGGGTGCGCCTTTGAACGTGTCCACCTCCAATACCCCGATCACCAGCGTGCGCTCGGCGCAGCGCACCCCTACCGACCTTCGCGTGGTCATCGACTTGAAAAAGTCGGTGACGCCCAAGAGCTTCACCCTGGCGCCCAACGCCCAGTACGGCAACCGTCTGGTGGTCGACCTGTTCGATCAGGAATCCGACGCCACGCCACCCACCCCGACCCCGTCGGTGGCCACCACGCCGGCCGTGCCGGTGACCCCGACGCAGCCGGCGATCAAGCTGACCCCGGTGCCCAGCGGCAAGCGTGACATCGTGATCGCCATCGACGCCGGTCACGGCGGCGAAGACCCGGGTGCGTCCGGCTCGCGCGGCCAGCATGAGAAAGACATCGTGCTGGCCATCGCCAAGGAACTGCAGCGCCAGATCAACAGCGAGAAGGGCTTTCGCGCCGAGCTGACGCGTACCGGCGACTACTTCATCCCGCTGCGCAAGCGTACCGAGATTGCGCGCAAGAAGGGCGCCGACCTGTTCATCTCGATCCACGCCGACGCCGCGCCGTCCAAGGCGGCCTTCGGTGCCTCGGTGTTCGCCCTGTCCGACCGTGGCGCCACGTCCGAGACGGCGCGCTGGCTGGCCGACAGCGAAAACCGCTCCGACCTGATCGGTGGTGCCGGCAACGTCAGCCTCGACGACAAGGACCGCATGCTTGCGGGCGTGCTGCTCGACCTGTCGATGACCGCCTCGCTCAGCTCCAGCCTCAACGTGGGGCAGAAGGTGCTGGGCAATATCGGCCGGGTCACCCCGCTGCACAAGCGCCGCGTGGAACAGGCCGGGTTCATGGTGCTCAAGTCGCCGGACATCCCGTCGATCCTGGTGGAAACCGGGTTCATCTCCAACGCCAACGAAGCCTCCAAGTTGGCCACTGCCAGCCATCAGCAGGCCCTGGCACGCTCGATCCACAGTGGCGTGCGCCAGTTCTTCCAACAAAACCCGCCGCCGGGCACCTACATCGCCTTCCTGCGTGACAGCGGCAAGATCGCCCAGGGCCCGCGCGAGCACACCGTGCGTCCGGGCGAGACCCTGGCCATGATCGCCGTGCGCTACCAGGTCAGCGTGGCCAGCCTGCGCAGCACCAACGGTCTGAAAACCGATGAGCTGAAGGTTGGCCAGAACCTCGACGTACCGGCCACCACGCTGGCTGGCCAGCCATGAGCAGCGGCGCTCGCATCGAGCTGCTCAGCCCGCGGCTTGCCAACCAGATCGCCGCAGGCGAGGTGGTCGAACGCCCGGCCTCGGTGATCAAGGAGCTGCTGGAAAACAGCCTCGACTCCGGTGCCCGGCGCATCGACGTCGAGGTGGAGCAGGGCGGGGTCAAGCTGCTGCGGGTGCGCGATGATGGCAGCGGTATCGCTGCCGACGACCTGCCGTTGTCCCTGGCGCGGCACGCCACCAGCAAGATCCGCGACCTGGAAGACCTCGAGCGGGTAATGAGCCTGGGCTTTCGCGGCGAGGCACTGGCGTCGATCAGCTCGGTCGCGCGCCTGACCCTGACCTCGCGCACCCGCGACGCCGACCAGGCCTGGCAGGTTGAAACCGAAGGCCGCGACATGTCCCCGCGGGTGCAGCCGGCAGCGCATCCGGTGGGTACCTCGGTCGAGGTCCGCGACCTGTTCTTCAATACCCCGGCCCGGCGCAAGTTCCTCAAGACCGAAAAAACCGAATTCGACCATCTGCAGGAAGTCATCCGGCGCCTGGCGCTGGCGCGCTTCGACGTGGCCTTCCATTTGCGCCACAACGGCAAGAGCGTCCTCAGCCTGCATGAAGCCCATGACGACACGGCCCGCGCACGGCGCGTGGCCTCGATCTGCGGCCCGGGCTTTCTGGAGCAGGCGCTGCCGATCGAGGTGGAGCGCAACGGCCTGCATCTGTGGGGCTGGGTCGGCCTGCCGACCTTCTCGCGCAGCCAGGCCGACCTGCAATACTTCTTCGTCAACGGCCGTGCCGTGCGCGACAAGCTGGTCGCCCACGCGGTGCGTCAGGCCTACCGCGACGTGCTGTTCAATGGTCGGCACCCGACCTTCGTGCTGTTTCTGGAGGTCGACCCCACCGGCGTGGACGTGAACGTGCACCCCACCAAGCACGAGGTGCGCTTTCGTGACGGGCGCATGGTGCACGACTTCCTGTACGGCACCCTGCACCGGGCGCTGGCCGATGTGCGCCCGCAGGATCACCAGCCGGGTGCAGCCGCTGCCCCCGAGGTGGAGCGCCCCAGTGGCCTGCAGGCCGGCGAGTTCGGCCCCCAGGGCGAGATGCGCCTGGCCGCCAACCTGCTCGAACAGCCCCCGGCGCAGCCGATGCTGAACACGGCAGGCAGCGCCGCGGGCAGTGGCTCGGGCGCCGGCTACCAGTACCAGTACACCCCGCGTCCGGCCCAGGCATTGCCCGCGGCCGAGGCCCAGGGGGTGTATCGCGAATTCTTCGCCCCGCTGCCCGGCAGCGAGCCGGCCAACCTGCCCCAGGGCCAGGGCGATGTTCCTCCGCTGGGCTATGCGCTGGCGCAGCTCAAGGGCATCTATATTCTTGCCGAGAACGCCCAGGGCCTGGTGCTGGTGGACATGCATGCGGCCCACGAGCGGATCATGTACGAGCGGCTCAAGGTGGCCATGGCTAGCGAGGGCCTGAGCGGCCAGCCGCTGCTGGTGCCCGAGTCCCTGGCCCTGAGCCAGCGCGAAGCCGATTGCGCAGAAGAACACGCGGCGTGGTTCCAGCGCCTGGGCTTCGAACTGCAGCGCCTGGGCCCGGAAAGCCTGGCTATTCGGCAGATCCCTGCGTTGCTCAAGCAGGCCGAGGCCAATCGCCTGGTGCAGGACGTGCTGGCCGACCTGATGGAATACGGCACCAGTGACCGTATCCAGGCACACCTGAACGAGCTGCTCGGCACCATGGCCTGTCATGGCGCGATTCGCGCCAACCGGCGCCTGGCCCTGCCGGAAATGAACGGCCTGCTGCGCGACATGGAAAACACCGAGCGCAGCGGTCAATGCAACCATGGCCGACCGACCTGGACCCAGATGGGCCTGGACGATCTGGACAAACTGTTCCTGCGCGGTCGCTGATATGGCAGTTCGCAATCCCCCGGCCATCTTCCTGATGGGCCCCACCGCCGCCGGCAAGACCGACCTTGCCATCGAGCTGACCAAGGTGCTGCCGTGCGAGCTGATCAGCGTCGATTCGGCGCTGGTCTACCGCGGCATGGACATCGGCACCGCCAAGCCGTCCAAGGCGTTGCTGGCCGAGCACCCGCACCGGCTGATCGACATCCTCGACCCGGCCCAGAGCTATTCGGCAGCCGATTTTCGCCGCGATGCGCTGCAGGCCATGGCCGAGATCACCGCGCGCGGCAATATCCCGCTGCTGGTGGGCGGCACCATGCTGTATTTCAAGGCGCTGCTCGAAGGCCTGGCCGATATGCCTGCGGCCGATGCGCAGGTGCGTGCCGAGCTTGAAGCCGAGGCTGCACAGCTGGGCTGGCAGGCCTTGCACGCCCAGCTGGCGGCGGTCGACCCCGAATCGGCGGCGCGCATTCACCCCAACGATCCGCAGCGGTTGGTACGGGCGCTGGAGGTGTACCGGGTCAGCGGCATGACGATGACGTCACATCGCGAGCGTCAATCGGCGCAAAGTAGCGTCGCAGGCGCTTCGGGCCAGGAACAATTGCCCTATACTGTCGCCAGCCTGGCAATCGCCCCGCAGGATCGAAAGGTGCTGCACGAGCGAATTGCGCTACGATTTGGGCAAATGCTGGAACAGGGCTTCGTCGACGAGGTCCGATCACTGCGTGCCAGAAGTGACTTGCATGCAGGGCTGCCGTCTATACGGGCAGTCGGTTATCGCCAGGTCTGGGATCACCTTGATGGCAAGTTGAGTGCAGCTGAAATGCAGGAGCGCGGCATCATTGCCACTCGCCAATTGGCGAAGCGGCAGTTTACCTGGTTGCGCAGTTGGGCCGATCTGCACTGGTTGGACAGCCTGGCTTGCGACAATCTGCCACGCACCTTGAAATACCTGGGATCGGTCTCCATATTGGGCTGAGTCCCTGCAATTGCCGTCTACTCTTGGGGGTGGGGCGGCCTGAGCCATCATATTTCTTTGATTTTTTACTATTGATCCTTACAGGAGTGCGGCATATGTCAAAAGGGCATTCGCTACAAGACCCTTACTTGAATACTTTGAGAAAAGAGAAGGTCGGCGTCTCGATCTATCTGGTCAACGGCATCAAGCTGCAGGGCACGATCGAGTCGTTCGACCAGTTCGTGATTCTGCTGAAGAACACCGTCAGCCAGATGGTCTACAAGCACGCGATCTCGACAGTGGTGCCGGTTCGTCCGATTCGTCTGCCAAGCGCAGCCGACGCCGAACAGGGCGACGCTGAGCCAGGTAACGCCTGATAGGAGTCTGCTTTGTTCTTTGAGCGCCACGGTGGTGGTGAACGGGCAATCCTCGTTCACTTGGAAGGTCAGAGCCCTGAGGCGCGCGAAGACCCGCAGGAGTTCCGCGAGCTGGCCCTGTCGGCCGGTGCCGATATTGTCGCGTTCGCCAATGTGGCGCGACACCAGCCTACCGCCAAGTTCCTGATTGGCAGCGGCAAGGTCGAGGAATTTCGCGACCTGGTCAAAGCCGAACAGGCCGATTTGGTCATTTTCAATCACACCCTCACGCCCAGTCAGGAACGTAACCTCGAACGTATCTTCGAGTGTCGCGTGCTTGACCGCACGGGTCTGATTCTCGACATCTTCGCCCAGCGGGCACGTACCCACGAAGGCAAGCTGCAGGTCGAACTGGCCCAGCTCGAGCACATGAGCACGCGCCTGGTGCGCGGTTGGACTCACCTCGAGCGGCAGAAGGGCGGTATTGGTCTGCGCGGGCCGGGTGAAACCCAGCTCGAAACCGACCGGCGCCTGCTGCGCATACGCCTGCGCCAGATCAAGGGCCGCCTGGAGAAGGTGCGCAGCCAGCGCGAGCAGGCACGGCGCGGGCGCAAGCGCGCGGATATCCCCTCGGTGTCGCTGGTGGGGTACACCAACGCCGGCAAGTCCACCCTGTTCAATGCGCTGACCCAGTCCGAGGTGTATGCGGCCGACCAGCTGTTCGCCACTCTCGACCCGACCCTGCGTCGGCTCGAGCTGGATGACGTCGGGCCGGTGGTGCTGGCCGACACCGTGGGCTTCATCCGTCACCTGCCGCACAAGCTGGTCGAGGCATTTCGGGCTACGCTCGAAGAGTCGAGCAACTCCGACCTGCTGCTGCACGTGATCGACGCCCATGAGCCGGAGCGCATGGAGCAGATCGAGCAGGTCATGGCGGTGCTCGGCGAGATCGGTGCCGAAGGCTTGCCGATCCTCGAGGTGTATAACAAACTCGACCTGCTCGAAGGGGTCGAGCCGCAGATCCAGCGCGATGCCGACGGCAAGCCGCAGCGGGTATGGGTGTCGGCCCGTGACGGTCGTGGCCTGGAGCTGGTGGGGCAGGCGATTGCAGAACTGCTGGGGGATGACCTGTTCATCGGTACCCTGCGCCTGGAACAGCGTTTCGCGCGGTTGCGCGCGCTGTTCTTCGATCTGGGGGCGGTGCAGAGCGAAGACCATGACGAAGACGGCAACACCCTGCTGGCGGTACGCTTGTCCCGGGTCGAGTTCAATCGCCTGGTAAGCCGCGAGGGGATGAAACCGCTGGAGTTCATCGAGCAACACACTTTGCAATACAAGCCCGACCTCGCGGTCGGGCAGCCGTGACAGGCATTCTGTAGCATTGGACGGCGCGCCGTGGGCGCGTCTTTGCTTTATCAGATGGAGAGCGCTATGGCTTGGAATGAGCCGGGTGGCAACTCGAACAATCAGGATCCTTGGGGTGGGCGCCGTGGTGGCGGCGACAAGAAGGGACCACCGGATCTCGACGAGGCCTTCCGCAAGCTGCAGGATAGCCTGAACGGCATGTTCGGCAGTGGCAAGAAACGGGGCGGCGACAGCGGCTCCGGCAAGGGTGCCGGTTTCGGTCTGCTGGGTATCGGCCTGGCCGTACTGGCGGCCATATGGCTGTACAGCGCCGTGTACGTGGTGGACGAACAGGAGCAGGCCGTGGTGCTGCGCTTCGGCAAATACTACGAAACCGTAGGGCCGGGCCTGAACATCTACTTCCCGCCGATCGATCGCAAGTACATGGAGAACGTCACCCGCGAGCGTGCTTATACCAAGCAGGGCCAGATGCTGACCGAAGACGAGAACATCGTCGAAGTGCCGCTGACCGTGCAGTACAAGATCACCAACCTGCAGGATTTCGTGCTGAACGTCGATCAGCCTGAAGTCAGCCTGCAGCACGCGACCGACAGTGCCCTGCGCCACGTGGTGGGTTCCACCTCGATGGACAAGGTGCTGACCGAAGGTCGTGAGCAGATGGCCGTGGAAATCAAGGAGCGTCTGCAACGCTTCCTCGACACCTATCGCACCGGCATCACCGTGACCCAGGTCAACGTGCAGAGCGCGGCAGCCCCGCGTGAAGTGCAGGAAGCCTTCGACGACGTGATCCGTGCCCGTGAAGACGAGCAGCGTGCGCGCAACCAGGCCGAGTCCTACGCCAACGGCGTGGTGCCGGAAGCCCGTGGTCAGGCACAGCGCATCATCGAGGATGCCAACGGCTACCGCGATGAAGTGGTCTCGCGTGCCAAGGGTGAGGCCGACCGCTTCACCAAGCTGGTGGCCGAGTACCGCAAGGCTCCAGAGGTGACCCGTCAGCGTCTGTACCTGGACACCATGCAGGAAGTGTATAGCAACACCAGCAAGGTCCTGGTATCCGGCAAGGACGGTCAGAGCAACCTGCTCTACCTGCCGCTGGACAAGATGATCGACAGCCGCCGCAGTGGCAGCACCCCGGTCACCAGCGTCACGCCGTCGGCCAATGACGCCGCCAACCGTGCCGCCGCAGACCTGCAACAGCAACAGCGCGAGACGCGCTCCAGGGAGAGCCGCTGATGAGCAATAAATCCCTGATCGCCGTGATCGTCGCCGTGGTGCTGGCGATCGTCGCCTGGAACAGCTTCTACATCGTGGCCCAGACCGAACGCGCCGTGCTGCTGCAATTCGGCCGTGTGGTACAGGCCGATGTGCAGCCTGGCCTGCATGTGAAGGTTCCCTACGTCAACCAGGTGCGCAAGTTCGACGCGCGGCTGATGACCCTTGACGCACCGACCCAGCGGTTCCTGACCCTGGAGAAGAAAGCGGTGATGGTCGATGCCTACGCCAAGTGGCGCGTGCAGGACGCCGAGCGTTTCTACACCGCGACTTCGGGCCTCAAGCAGATCGCCGACGAACGTCTGTCGCGCCGTCTGGAAAGCGGCCTGCGCGACCAGTTCGGCAAGCGCACCCTGCATGAGGTGGTATCCGGTGAACGTGACGCGCTGATGGCTGACATCACCGCTTCGCTGAACCGCATGGCCAGCAAGGAGCTGGGCATCGAAGTGGTCGACGTTCGCGTCAAGGCCATCGACCTGCCCAAGGAAGTGAACCGCAGCGTGTTCGAACGCATGAGCACCGAGCGTGAGCGTGAAGCTCGCGAGCACCGCGCCAAGGGTAACGAGCTGGCCGAAGGCATCCGTGCTGACGCCGATCGTCAACGCCGCGTGTTGCTGGCTGAAGCCTATCGCGAGTCGGAAGAAACCCGTGGTGATGGTGATGCCCAGGCAGCAGCCATCTACGCCAAGGCCTATGGCCAGGACCAGGAGTTCTACGCGTTCTATCGCAGCCTGAAGGCCTACCGCGAGAGCTTCGCCGACAAGAGCGACGTGCTGGTGCTGGACCCGAGCAGCGAGTTCTTCCGCTTCATGGGCAAGACCAAACCGTAAGCATGCACACCCCGCCCGGCGGCTAAAACGTCGGGCGGGGTGCCTCCCGCGAGAAAACGGGTGTATGATGCGGCAGCCGGGAAATTCCCGGCTTTTTTGCGTCTGCAAGATCGATTGGCCTTTATCGGGCCCGGGCTTGTGGCGCACTTCAGGTTTTACGAGGGTATCGGTACTGCGGTTTCGCTGGAATCAGCGCTGCCCGTCATTGTGTGCCGATAGCTGCTTCACTCAAGGCTCGCCCGCGGGCAGGCCGCCCGGACCATAGGGGAAATGGCGTAATGGCAACGGTAGACCGCTGGCTGCTGCCAGATGGCATCGAAGAAGTACTGCCACCTGAGGCGGCGCGCATCGAGATCGCGCGTCGTCAGGTGTTGGACCTGTTCCAGAGCTGGGGTTACGAGTTTGTCGTGACCCCGCATATCGAGTACCTGGAATCGCTGCTCACCGGTGCCGGCCAGGACCTGGATCTGCGCACCTTCAAGGTCATCGACCCGCAATCCGGGCGGCAGATGGGCTTTCGGGCCGACATCACGCCACAGGTGGCGCGCATCGACGCGCACACCCTGCGCCGTGAAGGGCCGAGCCGCCTGTGCTATGCCGGCAGCGTGCTGCACGCCTTGCCACGTGCCCTGTCGACCTCGCGCAGCCCGATTCAGCTGGGCGCCGAGCTGTACGGCGATGCCAGCCCGGTCAGCGACGTCGAGGTCATCAGCCTGATGCTGGCCATGCTGCAACTGGCCGACGTGCCGGATGTGCACATGGACCTCGGGCATGTCGGTATCTACCGCGGCCTGGCCCGTGCGGCCGGCCTGTCGGGCGCGGTCGAGCAGCAGTTGTTCGACGCCCTGCAGCGCAAGGCCATCGACGAAGTGATCGAGCTGACCGCCACGCTGCCGGCTGACCTGGCCGGCATGCTGCGTTCGCTGACCGAGCTGTGCGGTGGGCGCGAAGTGCTCGAGCAGGCACGTGTGCGCCTGGGCCGTGCCCCGGCCGCAGTGCTGGCGGCGCTGGATGACCTGATGGCGATCGCCGAGCGCCTCGCCACGCGTTACCCCGAGCTGCCGCTGTATTTCGACCTGGGCGAGTTGCGCGGCTACCACTACCACACCGGTGTGGTGTTTGCCGCCTTCGTGCCAGGCGTCGGCCAGTCGATCGCCCAGGGCGGTCGCTATGACGACATCGGAGCGGACTTTGGCCGGGCACGCCCGGCTACCGGTTTCTCCACGGATTTGAAGACCCTGGTCACACTGGGGCGAGCCGAGGTGGTGTTGCCGTCTGGCGGGATCTGGATGCCCGACAGCAGCGATGCAGCACTTTGGCAGTTGGTCTGCCAATTGCGCAGTGAGGGCCAGCGGGTGGTTCAGGCCTTGCCTGGGCAGCCGCTGACCGCCGCCGTCGAGGCGGATTGCGATCGGCAATTGATTCAGCAAAACGGGCTTTGGCAGGTTCTGCCGCTGGCCATTTGAGATTCCACGCCGGCACGAGCCGGCGCCAAGTTTGCGCGAATGAGGACAAGTGTTATGGGTAAGAATGTCGTAGTCCTGGGCACCCAGTGGGGTGATGAGGGCAAAGGCAAGATCGTCGATCTGCTGACCGAACATGCTGCCGCCGTAGTGCGCTACCAGGGTGGCCACAACGCCGGCCACACCCTGGTGATCGACGGTGAGAAGACCGTGCTGCACCTGATCCCTTCGGGCGTGCTGCGCGAAGGCGTGCAGTGCCTGATCGGCAACGGTGTGGTGGTTGCTCCCGACGCCCTGCTGCGCGAGATCACCAAGCTGGAAGAGAAGGGCGTACCGGTGCGCGAGCGCCTGCGCATCAGCCCGTCCTGCCCGCTGATCCTGTCCTTCCACGTGGCCCTGGACCAGGCCCGCGAAAAGGCCCGTGGCGAGCTGAAGATCGGCACCACCGGTCGCGGCATCGGCCCGGCCTACGAAGACAAGGTTGCGCGTCGTGGCCTGCGTGTGGGCGACCTGCTCAACATGCCACGCTTCGAAGACAAGCTGCGCGAGCTGGTGGACTACCACAACTTCATGCTGGTGGGTTACTACAAAGAGCCGGCCATCGAGTTCGAAAAGACCCTGGCCGAGTGCAAGGAATACGCCGAACTGCTCAAGCCGCTGATGCTGGACGTGACTGCCGAGCTGCACGACCTGCGTCGCGCCGGCAAGGACATCATGTTCGAAGGTGCCCAGGGTTCGCTGCTGGACATCGACCACGGTACCTACCCCTACGTGACCAGCTCCAACACCACCGCCGGTGGCGTTGCGACCGGTTCGGGCGTTGGTCCGATGTTCCTGGACTACATCCTGGGCATCACCAAGGCCTACACCACCCGCGTGGGTTCGGGCCCGTTCCCGACCGAGCTGTTTGACGACGTTGGTGCGCACCTGGCCAAGCAGGGCCACGAATTTGGCGCAACCACCGGCCGTGCCCGTCGTTGCGGCTGGTTCGACGCCGTCATCCTGCGTCGCGCCATCGACGTGAACAGCATCTCGGGCATCTGCCTGACCAAGCTGGACGTGCTCGACGGCCTGGAAACCATCAACATCTGCGTCGGCTACAAGGACGCAGAGGGCAAGGACGTTGCACCTACCGACGCCGACAGCTACGTGGGCCTGCAGCCTGTGTACGAAGAAGTGCCGGGCTGGAGCGAGTCGACCGTGGGCGCCAAGACCCTGGAAGAACTGCCGGCCAACGCCCGTGCCTACATCAAGCGTGTGGAAGAGCTGATCGGTGCGCCGATCGACATCGTCTCCACCGGCCCGGACCGTAACGAGACCATCGTGCTGCGCCATCCGTTTGCCTGATTCGCTGTAGGCAGTAAAGAACGCCGCTGTCCCTCCGGGCCAGCGGCGTTTTTTTTGGCCAGTTGGTGAAAGGGTCATAAAGGTCAGCCCTGGCTATAAATTTGACCGGTATGCCTGCTGCCCGGCACGGCCTTTGCTGTAAGAATCGTCCTATAAGGTGCCATCACTATAATGGCCCCGCGATACGGAGGGTTCTTGTGTGTCGGCCGTTCTCTCATTGTTACGAAGCCGCCTGTTGCGGCCTGTCTTTGTTGCGTTGGGTATCGCTCTTTTGGTGCAGGTGCTGGTTGCGGTCGCGCTGACGCGGAGCACGGTGACTGCGCTGGAGGCCGATCTGGGTAATCGCCTGGGTGCAGATAGCCAGAAACTGTCGGGTGAACTGGAGCAAGCCGGGCGTGAGCTCAGCTCGGGCCTGGACAGCCTTTCGGCCAGTACCCGCCAGCGTTTGTCCGCCGGGCTATCCGCACGCCTTCAGGAGGAGCAGGCGCAACTGCGCGTCACCCTCGAAAAAAGCCTCAAGGAGTCGGCCAATCACATGGCCGAACTGCTGGCATCGGTTGCGCCGCGGGCCATCTGGGATGACGACATACCGGCACTGTCGGAGTTTTCCCGGCGCGCCCAGCGCAATGCCAACGTGCTCTTCGTGGTCTACGACGACGCCCAGGGCCAGCACCTGACCCGCTACCTGAACCGGCAGAACCCGATCAACCAGGCCCTGATGGAAAAGGGCCAGGGCGAACGGGCGCTCGACAAGGTGCTGGATGCGGCGCGCAACGACCCGGCGGTGTACATGATCGAAGCCTCGATCAACCCCAACGGCACCGAGATCGGCAAGGTGGTGATGGGCGTCTCCACGGCGTCGGTCGACAACGAGCTCAAGGCGCTGGACGCGCGCTTCTCGGCGCTGATCGCCAGCGGCGACCAGTTGGTCGGCGACAGCCTGGTGGGCGCTGCGGCCGACAGCAACAAGGCCCTGAGCGCCCGCCTGCAGGCGGCCCAGGCCAGTGCTGCGGCGATGCAGGCCAACACCTCGCAGACCGTGCAGCAAGCAGCGGCGACCCTGCGCTGGAACATCGGCCTGGGGCTGGTGGCGGTGGGCTTCGGCGTATTGCTGGTGGTGGCCGTGGTACTCGGCCGGCGCGTGCTGAGCAAGCTGCGCCTGCTGATTGCCGCGCTCAACGACCTGGCGGCCGGCGACGGCGACCTGACCAAGCGCGTGCCGATCGACAGCCGAGACGAGATCGGCGACATGGCTGCAGCGGTCAACCAGTTCGTCGACAAGCTGCAGCCCATCGTGCGCGAAGCGGGCGAGGTGGCGCAGCGCACCGGGGTCGAGATCGGCACCATGGCGCAGAACAACGCGGGCGCCGATGCGGCGGCCGCTTCGCAGCGCGATGAAGTGGCCGAGAGCCTGCGTGCCCTGTCGAGCATGGCCGATGAAGCCCAGGCCGAAAGCCAGGCCATGCAGGCAGCGTTGCAGCAGGTGGTGGACATTCGCCAGGCCACCGACGAGAACAGCCGTACCTCGGCCCAGGTGGCCAAGCTGATCGAAGCGTTGGCCGGGCAGGTGGGGGCGGGCTCCAAGGTGATCGAGCGGCTGGCCGAGCAGAGCCAGCAGATCGAGGTGGTGCTGGAGGTGATCCACGGGATTGCCGAGCAGACCAACCTGCTGGCGCTCAATGCCGCCATCGAGGCGGCGCGGGCTGGCGAGACCGGGCGCGGGTTTGCCGTGGTGGCCGACGAAGTGCGGGCGCTGGCGAGCAAGACCCAGAGCTCGACCGGCGATATCCAGGCGCACATCGGTGCCTTGCAGCAGGGCGCGCGAGAGGCGGTGGCAGCCATCAGCCAGGCCGGGCGTCAGGCCAGCGAAGGCTTGACCGTGCTCAAGGACAACGCGCGCCTGCAGCAGTCGGTGCAGGTGTCGGTGGAGCAGGTGCATGCGGCGATCGGCCTGGCCACCCGGGCGGCCGAGCAGCAGGCGCAGGGGGCGCAGGCGGTGCGTGGGCGGGTCGAGACGATTCATGCCCAGGCCGAGCGTGCAGCGCAGGTGGTGATGCAGACCACGGCCAGCAGCAAGGTGCTGGATGACCTGGCGGCGCAGTTGAAGGCCAGCCTGGGGCAGTTCAGGGCGTGAGCCACGTTCGCCGGCAAGGCCGGCTCCTACAGGGTTTGCGTCGTCTGTAGGAGCCGGCCTTGCCGGCGAAGGATGCGTCGCGGTCTAGGCGCGGTTCAGGTACATCCGCGTCGTCAGCAGGTACACCGGCAACCCCGACACCACAATCAACAGCGCCGCATAGGGCGCCGCCGCCGCGAATTCGACGTTGGCGGTATGCGCCCACACTTCGGTCGCCAGCGTGGTCATGCCGGTGGGGCTGAGCAGCAGGGTGGCGGTCAGTTCCTTCATCGCATCCAGGAACACCAGCGCAAACGCTGCCGCCAGGGCCGGGAAGATGATCGGCAGGGTCACCTTGCAGAACGCCTTGAACGGCGTCGCGCCCAGGGTGCGCGCCGCCTCTTCCAGCTGTGGTGCGGCCTTGGTCAGCGCGGTACGCACCGGCGCCTGCGCCAGCGGCAAGAACAGCAGCGCATAGGCCAGCAACAGCAGGCCGGTGGTCTGGTACAGCGCCGGCACATAGTGCAGGGCGAAATACACCAGGGTCAGCGCAATCACCAGCCCCGGCAGCGCGTGCAGCAAGTAGGGCAGGCGCTCGGCCCAGATCGCCAGGCGGCCCTTGTAGCGCACCACCAGAAAGCTCACCGGTAACGCCAGCAGCAGGCTCACCCCCGCGCCGCCCAGTGCCAGCGACAGCGACGAGAACAGCGCCCGGCTGATGTCGGCCACCGGGAAGGCCGCCGACGATCCCACGCTCAGCCAGTAGCCCAGCATGCCCAGCGGGATGCCGCTGCCCAGCACTGCCAGCAGCAGGCAGCTCAACTGCCCCAGTACGCTCCAGCCACCCAGGCGGATCGGCTTGGCGCGGCGTGCCACGCCCTGGCCGATGCGCACGTGCCGCGCCTTGCCGCGTACCCGCAGCTCGAACCACAGCAGCAACAGGCACATGAACAGCAGCACCGCCGAGAGCATCGCCGCATTGGCGTTGCTGAACTCCAGCTCGAACTGCTGGTAGATCGCGGTGGTGAAGGTCTGCAGGCCCAGGATCGACAGCGCGCCGAATTCCACCAGCATGTGCAAGGCAATCAGCAGGCTGCCGCCCAGGATCGACGGCCACAGCAGCGGCAGGGTGACCCGGCGGAACACCCCCCAGCGGTTGTAGCCCAGGGTGCGGGCCGATTCTTCAAGCGAGGTGTCGAGGTTGCGCAGGGTCGCGGCCACCGGCAGGAACACCAGTGGATACTTGGACAGCGCCATCACCAGGATCGCCCCGCCCAGCCCCTCGAAGCGCGGGCTCAGCGAGACCCAGGTGAAGCCGCTGACGAACGCCGGCACGGCAAACGGCAGGCACAGGATCACGCCCCACAAACGCCGCCCGCGCAGGTCGCTGCGCTCCAGCAGCCAGGCCAGGGCCAGGCCGACCACGGCGCAGGCCACGGTCACCCCGGCCATCAGCAGCAGGGTGTTCTTCATCAGGCCCCAGACGAAGGGCCGCCACAGCAGGTACAACGCCTCGCGCCAGCCGGCCTGCCAGGCCTTGAGGCCCACGTACAGCAACGGCAGCAGGCTCAGGCCCACCAGCAGCAGCACCGGCAGCACCACCCAGATCGAGGGGCGCTTGCGGCGCGGAACATAACGCGCCACAGACGGCGCAGGCAGCACGGCTTCCATCAGAGCAGGCCGACCTCGCGCTCAAGTTCCAGGGCTTCCTCGGCATTGCCCAGGTCGGCCGGGGTGATCTTCGGCGGGCGCAGGTCTTCGAACGGCTTCAGGCCCTGGTCCGAGACCATGCCCTTGTGCAGCGGATACTCGGCGGTGGTCTGGGTGATCACGCGCTGGCCTTCTTCGCTGGCCATCCAGGCGAGCAGGGCCTGGGCTTCCTTGGGGTGCTTGCTGGCCTTGACCGCCGCGGCGCTGGAGATGGTCACCAGGCCACCGACGTCGCCGTCGGCCAGGTAGTAGAGTTTGGAGTCCAGCTGGCCGCGCTCTTTCTTGAGGGCGTACCAGTAGTAGTTGTTCACCAGTACGGCAGCCACTTCGCCGTTTTCCACGGCCTTGAGGGCAACCATGTTGTTGGTGTAGGTCTTGCCGAAGGCCTTGAGGCCGGTCAGCCATTCTTCGGCCGCTTCACGCCCGTGCAGCTTGAGGATGGCCACGGCCTGTTCCTGGAACGCGCCGCTGGTGGGCACGAAGCCGACCTTGCCGTCCCACTCGGGGTCGGCGAAGTCCATCACCGATTGGGGCAGGTCTTTTTCGTCGATCACCTTGGGGTTGAAGGCCACCACGCGGGTGCGTGCGGTCACGCCCATCCAGGTGCCGTTGCTGGCCACGTATTCCTTTGGCAGCACTTGCAGGGTCGAATCGTCGATCTTGGCCAGCAGGCCCTTCTCGCCCAGGTTGTTCAGCGGCGGCGATTCTTCGGTATAGATGACGTCGGCCGGGGAGCGTGCGCCTTCCTCCTCGATCTGGCTGGCCAGCTGGTTGCTGCTGCCCTTGCGGATATTGATGTGAATGCCGGTCTTGGCCTCGTAGGCCTTGGCGATGGCTTCGCCGATTTCCTTGTGCTGGCCGTTGTACAGGGTCAGCGTCACAGGGTCGGCGGCCATGGCGGCGGGTGCTGCGAGCACCAGGCTGAACACGGAAACGGCCAGGCCGCGCAAAATCGGGTTGATGCGGATCGTCATGCGGGTGGTTCCTCGCTTGCGGGCTACAAATCTTGAAACAATGATAAACGATATAGTTTCTCAAGTACGCCCGTGAGGAAAAATTCATGAGCTGACTATCGGTTAACTCACTTGATTTGTTGGGCGGGGCGGGGTGGCAACGCAGCGTCCGAATGGGCGGCAGTGGGGTGAGCTCGAATCGCAGGCATAAAAAAACCCGCTTTCGCGGGTTTCTCTAGAATATGGTGCCCAGAAGAAGACTCGAACTTCCACGACCGTAAGGTCACCAGCACCTGAAGCTGGCGTGTCTACCAATTTCACCATCTGGGCAAAGTTGAAGCATTGAAACATGAAACGGTGTAGCGTGTGTTGCGTAAATTCCAGACAGGCAAGCTAATCTGAAACTTGAAAATTGGTGCCCAGAAGAAGACTCGAACTTCCACGACCGTAAGGTCACCAGCACCTGAAGCTGGCGTGTCTACCAATTTCACCATCTGGGCATATCGTCGAGGCTTCATGATGCTTCACATCGCGCCGCTTCTCAACTATAACGACGCTGTCCGTCGTTGTGGTGCGCACTATACGGATGCCCTCGAAGGCTGTAAAGCCCCGTTCAGAAAAAATCTCAAAAATTTCAAGTCGTTGTTCCTTGGGCTGTTTTGGCATCACTCAAGGGCCCTGACGGGGCTGTCAAAGCCTCGGATTTCCGGTTTCAATACGGCTATGCCAAACTAACCCTATATAGACAAGGTGAACCCCTACTAATGGCCGATTGGCAGACCCTCGATCCCGAGGCCGCTCGTGAAGCGGAAAAATACGAAAACCCCATTCCTAGCCGTGAGCTGATCCTCCAGCGCCTTGACGAGCGCGGCTCTCCCGCCGCCCGCGAGCAACTGGTGGAAGAGTTCGGCCTGCAGACCGAGGACCAGATCGAGGCCTTGCGTCGCCGCCTGCGCGCCATGGAGCGCGACGGCCAGCTGATCTACACCCGGCGCGGCACCTATGCCCCGGTAGACAAGCTGGACCTGATCCTGGGTCGCATCTCGGGCCACCGCGACGGTTTCGGTTTTCTCGTCCCCGACGATGGCAGCGACGACCTGTTCCTGAGCCCGGCGCAGATGCGCCTGGTGTTCGATGGCGACCGAGCGCTGGCGCGCGTGTCCGGGCTTGACCGGCGCGGCCGGCGTGAAGGCGTGGTGGTCGAAGTGATCTCCCGTGCCCACGAAAGCATCGTGGGGCGCTACTTCGAGGAAGGCGGGGTGGGCTTCGTGACCCCCGACAACCCCAAGGTCCAGCAGGAAGTGCTGGTAACCCCGGGCCGCAATGCCGGCGCCAAGGTCGGCCAGTTCGTCGAGGTGAAGATCACCCACTGGCCGACCCAGCGCTTCCAGCCGCAGGGCGATATCGTCGAAGTGATCGGCAACTACATGGCGCCGGGCATGGAAATCGACGTGGCGCTGCGCAGCTACGACATTCCCCATGTATGGCCCGAGGCGGTCATCAAGGAAGCGCGCAAGCTCAAGCCTGAAGTCGAAGAGAAGGACAAGGAACACCGCATCGACCTGCGTCACCTGCCGTTCGTCACCATCGACGGCGAAGACGCACGGGACTTCGACGATGCCGTGTACTGCGAAAGCCTGGGCAAGTTGCGCCTGTTCTCCGGTGGCTGGCGCCTGTTCGTGGCGATTGCCGACGTGTCCAGCTACGTGCGCCTGGGCTCTGCCCTGGACAACGAAGCCCAGGTGCGCGGCAACTCGGTGTACTTCCCCGAGCGGGTGATCCCGATGCTGCCCGAGGAACTTTCCAACGGCCTGTGCTCGCTGAACCCGAACGTCGACCGGCTGGCGATGGTCTGTGAAATGACCATCAACAAGTCCGGCCAGATGGTCGATTACCAGTTCTACGAAGCGGTCATCCACTCCCACGCGCGCCTGACCTACAACAAGGTCAGTAGCATGCTCGAACATGCCCGTACCCGTGAAGGCAAGGCGCTGCGCGAGCAGTACAGCCACGTGGTGCCGGACCTCAAGCAGCTGTATGCGCTGTACAAGGTGTTGCTGGCGGCCCGTCACACCCGTGGCGCGATCGACTTCGAAACCCAGGAAACCCGCATCATCTTCGGTGCCGAGCGCAAGATCGCGGAAATTCGCCCGACCGTGCGCAACGATGCGCACAAGTTGATCGAAGAATGCATGCTCGCGGCCAACGTGGCGACGGCCGAGTTCCTCAAGAAGCACGAGATCCCTGCGTTGTACCGCGTGCACGACGGTCCGCCGCCGGAGCGCCTGGAAAAACTGCGCGCCTTCCTCGGCGAGCTGGGGCTTTCGCTGCACAAGGGCAAGGATGGTCCGTCGCCCAAGGACTACCAGGCGCTGCTGTCGCAGATCGCCGGTCGCCCTGACTTCCACCTGATCCAGACCGTGATGCTGCGCTCGCTGAGCCAGGCGGTGTACAGCGCCGACAACAACGGCCACTTCGGCCTGAACTACGAGGCGTACACCCACTTCACCTCGCCGATCCGGCGTTACCCCGACCTGCTGACCCACCGTGCCATCCGCAGCGTGATCCGTTCGCGCCAGGAAACCCCGCACGTCAAGCGGGCCGGCGCGATGAGCATTCCCAAGGCGCGCATCTACCCGTACGACGAGGCGGCCCTGGAGCAGCTGGGCGAGCAGTGCTCGATGAGCGAGCGACGCGCCGACGAAGCCACCCGCGACGTGACCAACTGGCTCAAGTGCGAGTACATGAAGGATCGCGTGGGCGAAAGCTTCCCGGGTGTGATCACCGCGGTGACCGGTTTCGGCCTGTTCATCGAGCTGACCGACATCTACGTCGAAGGCATGGTGCACGTCAGTGCCTTGCCGGGTGACTACTACCACTTCGACCCGGTACACCACCGCCTGGCGGGCGAGCGCACCGGTCGCAGCTTCCGCCTGGGCGACACGGTCGAAGTGCGCGTGATGCGCGTGGACCTCGAACAGCGCAAGATCGATTTCGAGATGGCCGAAAACACCCTGAATGCGCCGATCGGTCGCAAGCAGCGTGGTGCCGAGCCTGCCGCCAAGGGCAAGACGGGCGCTGCCCCGGCCAAGTCCAATGGTGCCGCCAAGCCCTACAGCGCGCCGGCCAAGGCCGCCAAGGTCGAAGCGGCGCCGGCCGAGCCGCCGCGCCGCAGCCGCAAGAACGAAACCTCCGAAGCCTATTTCCCGGCCGATGCCGCAGCCAAGAACGCCGAAGTGCGCAAGAGCCGGGAAATGAAGAAGGCGTTGCTGTCCGATGCCAAGAACGCCGTGGGCAAGCCTGCGGCCAAGGGCTCGAAGACGTCTTCGGAGAAACCGAGCAAGCACCGCAAGGGGCCGCCAAAAGCCGGTTCCGCTTCACGTAAACCCAAGGGCAAGTCATGAGTCAGCTGGAAAAGATCTACGGTGTGCATGCGGTGGAGGCCCTGTTGCGCCACCACCCCAAGCGGGTCAAGCAGATCTGGCTGGCCGACAGCCGCAGCGAACCGCGGGTGCAGGCCCTGCTGGAGCTGGCCGCACAGAACCGAGTGACGGTCGGCCAGGCTGAACGCCGCGAGATGGACGCCTGGGTCGAGGGCGTGCACCAGGGCGTGGTCGCCGAGGTCAGCCCGAGCCAGGTGTGGGGCGAGGCGATGCTCGAAGAGCTGCTGGACCGCACCGAAGGCGCGCCGCTGATTCTGGTGCTGGACGGTGTGACCGACCCGCACAACCTGGGCGCCTGCCTGCGCACCGCCGATGCGGCCGGTGCGCTGGCGGTGGTGGTGCCCAAGGACAAGTCGGCGACCCTGACCCCGGCGGTACGCAAGGTGGCGTGTGGCGCTGCCGAGGTGATTCCGCTGGTGGCCGTGACCAACCTGGCGCGTACCCTGGAGAAACTCCAGCAGCGCGGCCTGTGGGTGGTGGGCACGGCGGGGGAGGCCGAACAGGAACTGTATCAGCAGGACCTGACCGGCCCGACCATCCTGATCATGGGCGCCGAGGGCAAGGGCATGCGCCGCCTGACCCGCGAGCACTGCGATTTTCTGGTGAAGCTGCCGATGGCCGGCAGCGTCAGCAGCCTGAACGTGTCGGTGGCCACGGGCGTGTGCCTGTTCGAGGCGGTGCGTCAGCGTCAGGCCAAGCGCAAGGCCTGATAAGGCGTTGCCACTTTCGCGGGTCAAGCCCGCTCCCACAGGGCTTTCGGTGGCCTGTGTGGGGGCTGGCTTGGCCCGCGATGCTTTCAAGGCTGTTCAAATAATCACCAATTACCTTGCGTGCGCCCCGGCGCTTCTCTACAATTGCGCCCCTTGCCCCGCTGGCAGGCGCGCATGCGCCCACCGCACAAGGCAAGACAAACAGTGTCATTCACTCCTTGTCTGACCACCCTGGTGGCAGACTACAACCCGTAAGGAGCATTCATGCGTCATTACGAAATCATCTTTCTGGTCCACCCTGACCAGAGCGAGCAAGTCGGCGGCATGGTTGAGCGTTACACCAAGCTGATCGAAGAAGACGGCGGCAAGATCCACCGTCTGGAAGACTGGGGCCGTCGTCAACTGGCCTATGCAATCAACAATGTTCACAAGGCTCACTACGTGATGCTGAACGTTGAGTGCACCGGCAAGGCCCTGGCCGAGCTGGAAGACAACTTCCGCTACAACGATGCCGTGATCCGTAACCTGGTCATCCGTCGCGACGAAGCCGTTACCGGCCAGTCCGAGATGCTCAAGGCTGAAGAAAACCGCAGTGAGCGCCGTGAGCGTCGCGACCGTCCTGAGCACGCTGACAACGCCGAAGGCGATGACAGCGACAACAGCGACAACAGCGATAACGCTGACGAGTAATCCACGGACCTTTTGAGGAGCCTATTACATGGCACGTTTCTTCCGTCGTCGTAAATTCTGCCGCTTCACTGCTGAAGAAGTGAAAGAGATCGATTACAAAGATCTCAACACCCTGAAAGCTTATGTATCCGAAACCGGCAAGATCGTTCCAAGCCGTATCACCGGTACCAAAGCTCGTTATCAGCGTCAGCTGGCTACCGCTATCAAGCGCGCCCGCTTCCTGGCCCTGCTGGCCTACACCGACAGCCACGGCCGCTGAGACCGGGTCGTCGACAGGTAGCAAGGGATAAAGTGCATGCGAGCGTTAGCTGATTTCATCATGCGCGGTCGCGTGCAGGCCACTCTGGTAGTGGTCGGTTGTGCGGCATTGCCGCTGTTGTTCTGGTTGAGTGCCGCCGCCGGGAGCCTGGTGTTCCTGCGGCGCGGTTTCAAGGACGCCTCCGGGATCCTCGCCTGGGCATTGCTGCCCGCGCTGGTCTGGTGGTTCTTCGGTGAACCGCGCACCTTGATGGTGTTGCTGGGAACCTTCGGTCTGGCTGCGTTGCTACGCGCCGGACAGTCCTGGAGCCGGGTGCTGTTGTTCAGCATCGCCTGGGGCCTGGTGTATGGCGTCATCCTGGGTTCGGTGTTCCGCGAACCGATCGAAGCGCTGGCGCAGGTGCTTGAAAAAGCCCTGCCGCAGATGCTCGACGGTCTCTACCAGCAGTTGACGGTAGAAGAGCGGGCCCGCCTGGGGAGCGTGATCGCACCGGTGCTTACCGGCCTGATTGCGGCATTGCTGCAGGCAGTCAGTCTGCTGGCCCTGATGTTGGGTCGCTACTGGCAAGCCGCGTTGTACAACCCGGGAGGCTTTGGCAGCGAGTTTCGCGCCATACGGCTCCCGCTGGTACCGGCGCTGTTGCTGCTGGTGTGCATGCTGATAGCGCCGAATTTCGGCAGCGAACTGGCGATGTTGACACCGTTGTGCAGCGTACCGCTGGTATTCGCCGGGCTGGCCCTGATTCACGGGCTGGTCGCGCAGAAGCGCCTGGCCAGGTTCTGGCTGGTGGGGATGTACGTGACGCTGGTGCTGTTCATGCAGCTGATTTATCCGTTGCTCGTGGTTCTGGCCATTGTCGACAGCCTGATTGATTTTCGCGGTCGTTCTGCATCGAAAGATGCCGGTGACGCGAACGGTGAAGGTTAAAAGTTAAGAGGTTTATACCTAATGGAACTGATCCTGCTGGAAAAAGTCGCCAACCTGGGCAACCTGGGCGACAAGGTAAATGTTAAGGCCGGGTACGGTCGTAACTTCCTGCTGCCATTCGGCAAGGCTACCGCTGCGACCGCTGCCAACCTGGCTGCGTTCGAAGAGCGTCGCGCCGAGCTGGAAAAACTGGCTGCTGACAAGAAAGCTTCGGCTGAAACCCGCGCTGCCCAACTGGCCGAGCTGGAAGTGACCATCACTGCCACCGCCGGTGACGAAGGCAAGCTGTTCGGTTCGATCGGCACCCACGACATCGCTGACGCCCTGACCGCCTCCGGCGTTGAAGTGGCCAAGTCTGAAGTGCGTCTGCCGAACGGCACCATCCGCAACGTTGGCGAATTCGACGTAGCCGTGCACCTGCACAGCGACGTAGAAGCCACCGTTCGCGTGGTTGTCGTCGCAGCCTAAGCTGGACCAATCGACTGGCACCCTGGGTGCCAGCCGGTTAACATCGGGCACGATCCTGCATTGCAGGTCGTGCCCTTTGTCTTTTTCAACACCCTGATTCCCAAGTGGCCATGAACGAGATAACCGCCCCCGAGCAATATGATCTGCAAACCGCTGCCCTGAAGGTGCCGCCGCATTCCATCGAGGCCGAACAGGCCGTACTCGGTGGCCTGATGCTGGACAACAACGCCTGGGAGCGCGTGCTCGATCAAGTCTCCGACGGCGACTTCTACCGGCATGACCATCGCCTGATCTTCCGCGCCATCTACAAGCTCGCCGACCTCAACACCCCGTTCGACGTGGTGACGCTGCACGAGCAGCTCGACAAGGAAGGCCTGAGCTCCCAGGTCGGTGGCCTGGGTTACCTGGGCGAGCTGGCCAAGAACACCCCGTCGGTGGCCAACATCAAGGCCTATGCGCAGATCATTCGCGAGCGCGCCACACTGCGCCAGCTGATCAGTATCAGCAGCGAGATCGCCGACAGCGCGTTCAACCCCCAGGGCCGCAACGCCGCCGAGATCCTCGACGAGGCCGAACGGCAGATCTTCCAGATCGCCGAAGCACGGCCCAAGACCGGTGGTCCGGTAGGGGTCAACGAACTGCTGACCAAGGCCATCGACCGCATCGACACGCTGTTCAACTCCGACAGCGCCATCACCGGTATTTCCACCGGCTACACCGACCTGGACGAGAAGACCAGCGGCCTGCAACCGGCCGACCTGATCATCGTGGCCGGCCGTCCGTCGATGGGCAAGACCACCTTCGCCATGAACCTGGTGGAGAACGCCGTGTTGCGCAGCGACAAGGCGGTGCTGGTGTACTCACTGGAGATGCCAGGCGAATCGCTGATCATGCGTATGCTCTCCTCGCTGGGGCGCATCGACCAGACCAAGGTGCGTTCCGGCCAGCTGGACGACGACGACTGGCCGCGCCTGACTTCGGCGGTCAACCTGCTCAATGACCGCAAGCTGTTCATCGACGACACCGCCGGCATCAGCCCGTCGGAAATGCGCGCACGTACCCGGCGGCTGGTGCGTGAGCATGGCGAGATCGCCATGATCATGATCGACTACCTGCAACTGATGCAGATCCCGGGCTCCAGCGGCGACAACCGTACCAACGAGATTTCCGAGATCTCGCGCTCGCTCAAGGCCCTGGCCAAGGAATTCAACTGCCCGGTCATCGCCCTGTCGCAGCTCAACCGCTCCCTCGAGCAGCGCCCCAACAAGCGCCCGGTGAACTCCGACTTGCGTGAATCGGGTGCGATCGAGCAGGACGCCGACGTGATCATGTTCGTGTACCGCGACGAGGTGTACCACCCCGAGACCGAGCATAAGGGCATCGCCGAGATCATCATCGGCAAGCAGCGTAACGGCCCCATCGGCTTCGTGCGCCTGGCGTTCATCGGCAAGTACACGCGCTTCGAGAACCTGGCACCGGGCAGCTACAACTTCGACGACGACGAATAAGGTGCCGATGGCCAATTCCGACTTCTGACGTCGGAATTGGTCAAAATTTGTGCTATATTCCGCGCCCGCGATTTCCCTGATACCAAGAACCGGTCACTGACATGCAAGCAGCCAAACCACTTTTCGACTATCCCAAGTACTGGGCCGAATGCTTCGGGCCAGCGCCATTCCTGCCGATGAGCAGGGAGGAGATGGATCAGCTCGGCTGGGATTCCTGCGACATCATCATCGTGACCGGTGACGCCTACGTCGACCACCCGTCGTTCGGCATGGCCATCATCGGCCGGCTGCTCGAAGCCCAGGGCTTCCGGGTGGGCATCATTGCCCAGCCGAACTGGCAGAGCAAAGACGACTTCATGAAGCTGGGCGAGCCGAACCTGTTCTTCGGTGTCGCGGCCGGCAACATGGACTCGATGATCAACCGCTACACCGCCGACAAGAAGATCCGCTCGGACGACGCCTACACCCCGGGTGGCCTGGCCGGCAAGCGCCCCGACCGTGCCAGCCTGGTCTACAGCCAGCGCTGCAAGGAAGCCTACAAGCACGTGCCGATCGTGCTGGGTGGCATCGAGGCCTCGTTGCGCCGCATCGCGCACTACGACTACTGGCAGGACAAGGTGCGGCACTCGATCCTGATCGACGCCTGCGCCGACATCCTGCTGTACGGCAACGCCGAACGCGCGATCGTCGAAGTCGCCCAGCGCCTGTCCTATGGCCACAAGATCGAAGACATCACCGACATCCGCGGCACCGCCTTCGTGCGCCGCGACACCCCGCAGGGCTGGTACGAAGTGGACTCCACGCGTATCGACCGGCCGGGCAAGGTCGACAAGATCATCAACCCGTACGTGAACACCCAGGACACCCAGGCCTGCGCCATCGAGCAGGAGAAGGGCCCGGTCGAAGACCCGCAGGAAGCCAAGGTGGTGCAGATTCTGGCCAGCCCGCGCATGACCCGCGACAAGACCGTGATCCGTCTGCCGTCCTACGAGAAGGTGCGCAGCGATGCGGTGCTGTACGCCCACGCCAACCGCGTGCTGCACCTGGAAACCAACCCGGGCAACGCCCGTGCGCTGGTGCAGAAGCACGGCGAGGTGGACGTGTGGTTCAACCCGCCGCCCATCCCGATGACCACCGAAGAGATGGACTACGTGTTCGGCATGCCCTATGCGCGCGTCCCGCACCCGGCGTATGGCAAGGAGAAGATCCCGGCCTACGACATGATCCGCTTCTCGGTGAACATCATGCGTGGCTGCTTCGGTGGCTGCACCTTCTGCTCGATCACCGAGCACGAAGGCCGCATCATCCAGAACCGTTCCCACGACTCGATCATTCGCGAGATCGAAGAAATCCGCGACAAGGTGCCGGGCTTTACCGGGGTTATCTCCGACCTGGGCGGGCCGACCGCCAACATGTACCGCATTGCCTGCAAGAGCCCGGAAATCGAATCTGCGTGCCGCAAGCCGTCGTGCGTGTTCCCCGGCATCTGCCCCAACCTGAACACCGACCACTCGGCGCTGATCCAGCTGTACCGCAGTGCGCGTGACCTGCCGGGGGTGAAGAAGATTCTGATCGCCTCGGGCCTGCGCTACGACCTGGCAGTCGAGTCGCCGGAGTACGTCAAGGAGCTGGTCACCCACCACGTGGGCGGCTACCTCAAGATTGCCCCGGAGCATACCGAGGAAGGCCCGCTGAACCAGATGATGAAGCCTGGTATCGGCAGCTACGATCGCTTCAAGCGCATGTTCGAGAAGTACTCCAAGGAGGCGGGCAAGGAGCAGTACCTGATCCCGTACTTCATCGCGGCGCACCCGGGCACTACCGACGAAGACATGATGAACCTGGCCCTGTGGCTCAAGGGCAATGGCTTTCGCGCCGACCAGGTGCAGGCGTTCTACCCGTCGCCGATGGCCTCGGCCACTGCCATGTACCACTCGGGCAAGAACCCGCTGCGCAAGGTCACCTACAAGAGCGACGCGGTGACCATCGTCAAGAGCGAGGAGCAGCGCCGCCTGCACAAGGCGTTCCTGCGTTACCACGACCCCAAGGGCTGGCCGATGCTGCGCGAAGCCCTGCAGCGCATGGGGCGTGCCGACCTGATCGGGCCGGCCAAACACCAGTTGATCCCGCTGCACCAGCCGGCGACCGACAGCTATCAGAGTGCGCGGCGTAAGAACTCGACGCCGGCGGGCAGCCACAAGGTGGCCAAGGAAACCAAGATCCTGACCCAGCACACCGGCTTGCCGCCGCGTGCCAGCGACGGTGCCAAGCCGTGGGACAAGCGCGAGCAGGCCAAGGCGGCCGCCTTTGCGCGTAACCAGGAAGCGGCCAAGGCACGCAAGGACGCCGCCAAGGGTGGCAAGGGCAAGGGCAAGAAGACCCGCGAGCCGGTGTTGCCACGCTGATACGCGTCGCGGCCATTGCGGGTCAAGCCCGCTCCCACAGGTACAGTGCAGATCCATAGGCCACTGACTATCCTGTGGGAGCGGGCTTGACCCGCGATGAGGCCCGCAAGGCCACATCCATCCTTCTCCCCATCCCCGCCACACGCTACCCTGCATCACCTGCCGTCACCGAGCACGCCCATGGCTGACCCGCTGGCCTCACCAAGCCCTGCCTCCTACCACGAGATGTTCGCGGCGGATGGCAGCGTGCGCCCGCATTGGCAGCGCCTGCACCAGCACCTGCAACGCAGCGGCCCCACCCAGCTGGCCCAGCGCCAGGCCCAACTGGCGCGCCATCTGCAGGAAAACGGCGTCACCTACAACATCTACGCCGACCCCGACGGCACCGATCGCCCGTGGGAGCTGGACCTGCTGCCGCAGCTGATCCCCGCGCAGGAGTGGCAGGCGCTGGCGGCGGGCATCGCCCAGCGCGCGCACCTGCTCAACGCGGTACTGGCCGACATCTATGGCCCGCAGCGCCTGATCGGCGAAGGCCTGCTGCCGGCTGAGCTGGTGTTCGGCCACAACAATTTTCTCTGGCCGTGCCAGGGCATCACGCCGCCTGGCTCGACCTTCCTGCATGTGTACGCTGCCGACCTTGCCCGCGGCCCCGATGGGCGCTGGTGGGTCACCGCCGACCGCACCCAGGCGCCCTCCGGGGCCGGCTTCGCGCTGGAGAACCGCACGCTGGTCACGCGCACCCTGCCGGACCTGTACCGCGACCTGCACGTGCAGCACCTGGCCGGCTTCTTTCGCAACCTGCAACAGAGCCTGCTGCGCCTGGCACCCAGCGGCCAGGAACCGCCACTGGTGGTACTGCTGACCCCGGGGCGCTTCAACGAAAGCTATTTCGAGCACCTGTTCCTCGCCCGCCAGCTTGGTTACCCACTGGTCGAAGGCAGCGACCTGACCGTGCGCGATGCCACGGTTTACCTCAAGACCCTGGGCGGGCTGCGCCGGGTGCACGCGATCATGCGCCGCCTGGACGACGATTTCTGCGACCCGCTGGAACTGCGTACCGACTCGGCCCTCGGCGTGCCCGGCCTGCTCGACGCGGTACGCCAGGGCCGCGTGCTGGTGGCCAATGCGCTGGGCAGCGGGGTGCTCGAATCTCCCGGCCTGCTCGGCTTTCTGCCGGCCATCAACCAGCACCTGTTCGGCGAGGCCCTGAGCCTGCCGTCGATCGCCACTTGGTGGTGCGGCGAGCCGCCTGCGCTGGAGCAGGCCCTGGCCAGGCTGCCGGAGCTGCTGATCAAGCCGGCGTTCCCCTCGCAGAGTTTCGCTGCGCTGTTCGGGCGCGACCTGGACGAGGCGGCGCGCGATGCCTTGGCCGGGCGCATCCGTGCACGCCCGTATGCCTACGTGGCACAGGAACTGGCGCAGTTGTCCCAGGCGCCGGTATGGCAGGGCACGCTGCAGGCGCGGCCGATCGGCATGCGGGTATATGCGGTGGCCACCGCCGATGGCTACCGGGTGCTGCCCGGCGGCTTGACCCGGGTGGCCGCCCTGGCCGATGCCGAGGTGGTGTCGATGCAGCGCGGCGGGGCCAGCAAGGACACCTGGGTACTCGGCGAGGCGGCCCCGGTCGGCGAACAGTGGCAGGCCAGCCGCACCCTTGGCGTGGCCGATCTGATCCGTCAGGACCCGTACCTGCCGTCGCGGGTCGTGGAAAACCTGTTCTGGTTCGGCCGCTATTGCGAGCGCTGCGACACCAGCGCGCGCCTGCTGCGCATTCTGCTCAGCCGCTACCTGGATGGCGAACATCCATCCACCTGGCAGGCGGCGGTGGCCCTGGCCGAAGAGCTTGAGCTGCTGCCCCCCGAGGGCACTCTGGCCGAGCGCCTGCGCGCCGCCTTGCTCGATGCCGACTGGGCGTTCAGCCTGCGCGCCAACCTGCAGCGCCTGCAGTGGACCGCCGCCCAGGTGCGCGGCAAGCTCTCGCGGGAGAACTGGCAGGCGCTGGTGGAGTTGCAGCACGAAGCCCAGGCGCTGGGTGGGCAGACGGCAGACTTCGGCGAGCAGCTGGATTTTCTCAACCGCCTGGTGATGTCGCTGGCGGCGCTGTCCGGCTTTGCCCTGGACGACATGACCCGCGATGAAGGCTGGCGCTTTCTGATGATCGGGCGGCGCATCGAGCGCCTGCAGGGCTTGAGCCTGAGCCTGGCCAGTTTTCTGCGCGGCCCCGGCGCCTTCGACCAGGCGGGCCTGGAATGGCTGCTTGAACTGGGCAACAGCAGCATCACCTACCGCTCGCGCTACCTGGCGGTGGCGCAGTTGATCCCGGTGCTGGACCTGCTCCTGCTCGACCAGCAGAACCCCCATGCGGTGCTGTTCCAGCTCAAGCTGCTGGTGCGTGCCCTGGAGCGATCCAGCGATGAGTTCGGCAGCCCGCCAGACCCGACCCTGGCCCTGCTCGCCGAGCGCCTGTACCACTTCGACCTGGGCAGCCTGGAGCACGCGCTGTTCGGCAAGGCCAGCGTGCGCGCGGTGCTCGATGGCCTGGCCGAGTTGCTGGGCGAGATCGCCAAGGCCAGCCTGCAGGCCTCCGAGCGACTGGCGCTGCGCCACTTCGTGCATGTCGATGACATCAGCCAGCAGACGGTGTCGGCCTGATGAGCGCGCGCTACCAGGTACTGCACGACACCCATTACCGCTATGACAGCCCGGTGTCCCTGGCCCAGCAACTGGTGCATCTGTGGCCACGCGCCTGTGCCTGGCAGCAGTGCGAAGACCGGCAATTGCAGGTCGACCCCCTGCCGACCCGGCGGCGCGACGAGCTCGACGGCTTCGGCAACCCGCTGACCCGGCTGGCGCTGGAGCGCCAGCATGATCAACTGCGCGTGGTGACGCGGGTGCAGGTGAACGTGCTGTCGCGCGCCGCGCCGGTGCTGGCTGCCTCGCCGCCGTGGGAACAGGTGTGCCAGGCGCTGGCGTATTCGGGGCAGGCGCTGCCTGCGGCCACGCTGGAGGCGTGCCGCTTTCGTTTCGAATCGCCGTATGTGCGGCTGAAGCAGCGTTTCGTCGCGTTTGCCGAGCCGTGTTTCGCCCCGGGCCAGCCGTTGCTGCTGTGCGTGCAGGCCCTGATGCAGCAGATTTTCAGCCAGTTCACCTTCGATGCCGGTGCCACCCAGGTGGCCACCCCGCTGGTGGAGGTGCTGCAGCGTCGCCGCGGCGTGTGCCAGGACTTCGCCCACCTGATGCTCGCGTGCCTGCGCTCGCGCGGGCTGGCGGCGCGCTATGTCAGCGGCTATCTGCTGACGCGCCCGCCGCCCGGGCAGGCCCGGCTGATCGGGGCCGATGCCTCGCATGCGTGGGTGTCGGTGTATTGCCCGGTCAACGGCTGGGTGGATTTCGACCCCACCAACAACCTGCTGCCGGCGCTGGAGCACATCACCCTGGCCTGGGGCCGGGATTTTTCCGATGTGTCACCGCTGCGTGGGGTGATTCTGGGCGGGGGCAGCCATGACCCGCAGGTGCAGGTGACAGTGTTGCCGCTGGATGAAGGCCCGGCGTGACGGCCCATCACTCCGGGCGCGCGAATTCGACGTTGCTGCCAGTGGCACCGCAGGCATAGGCAGCCAGCAGGCTGCGCATCAGACTACCAAGGGACATGTCCTGTACTCCTAATTGAGAGGTTGTCTCATCGTCCCTGAATGGCGCATGATGGTCCCGCGGATTTTGTGTATACAATCCATAGCGAAAATTTACTACCAGCGCGCCTAACCTGCCCCTTGACTCATATCAGGCCGGTGGGGGACGCTCTGGGGCAGTATAGAAACGGATAAAAAACCCCTGCCAAGGAGATTCACGATGTTTGCCAAAGCTGTTGCGGTATCCCTGCTGACCCTCGCCAGTGCCCAGGTCTTCGCTGCCGATTGCAAGGTCACGGTCGATTCCACCGACCAGATGTCCTTCAACACCAAGGCCATTGAGATCGACAAGAGCTGCAAGACTTTCACCGTCGAATTGACCCACTCGGGCAACCTGCCGAAGAACGTCATGGGCCACAACCTGGTGATCAGCAAAGAAGCTGACATGCAGCCAATCGCCACCGACGGCCTGAGCGCCGGTATCGACAAGGATTACCTGAAGGAAGGTGATGACCGCGTGATCGCCCACACCAAGGTGATCGGTGCTGGTGAGAAGGACTCGGTGACCTTCGATGTTTCCAAGCTCAAGGCTGACGAGAAGTACGGCTTCTTCTGCTCGTTCCCTGGCCACATCTCGATGATGAAAGGCACTGTTACCCTGAAGTAACGCGGCGTTGCCAATCGCGGGTCAAGCCCGCTCCCACAGGTACAACACTGGTCTTGAAGGCAGTGATGTACCTGTGGGAGCGGGCTTGACCCGCGATGCTTTTACGGGGCGAACGGCATCTCGCGCTTGTGATGCGTCTTCTCGTACGTGCGCCTGATGATCTCGAACGCTTCCTCGCTCACTGCCTCGCCGTGCAGAAACGCATCGATCTGCGCATAGGTCACCCCATGCGATGCCTCGTCCGGCTTGCCCGGCGCCAGGTCTTCCAGGTCGGCGGTCGGCACCTTCTCCACCAGTGACTCCGGCGCGCCAAAGCTGCGTGCGATGTCGCGCACCTGATGTTTCACCAGCCCGCTCAACGGCGCCAGGTCGCAGGCCCCGTCACCGAACTTGGTAAAGAACCCCATCACCGCCTCGGCCGCGTGATCCGTGCCGATCACCAGCCCGCCACGTGCCCCGGCAATGGTGTACTGCGCCACCATGCGCATGCGCGCCTTGGTGTTGCCCACCACGAAATCCACCAGCGCCGGCTTGCCGTCCCTGAGCGCCTCGACCTCGGCCGCCAGCGCCTGCACCGCCGGCGCGATGTTCACCGTATGGCATTCGTCAGGCTGGATGAAATCGATGCACGCCTGGGCGTCATGCTCGTCATGCTGCACCTGATACGGCAGGCGTACGGCGATGAAGCGGTAATGCACATCGCCCGTCTGTTCGCGCAGCTCGTTGATCGCGCGCTGGGCGAGCAGGGCGCCGGTCAGCGAGTCGACACCACCGCTGATGCCCAGCACCAGGGTCTTGAGCCCGGCGTCCTTCAGGCATTGCTGGATGAAGGCCACGCGCCGGGCCTTCTCCGCCTCGAGCGCGGCCGCGTCGGCGAACGGCGGCTGAACCTTGAGCTGCTGCGCAATCTCTCGCTGGACGGCTTGCATGGGTTACTCCTTGGGCACTTTGAATACGTGGCGCAGGTAGGCGACGAAGTTGGCGTCGCGGCATTGGGTCTTGGCCGCTTCATCGGAAATCTTCGCCACCGGCTGGCCGTTGCAGTCGGTCATTTTAAGTACGATGCTCATCGGCGCCACCCCGGGAATGTCACAGGTGAGGTTGGTGCCGATGCCGAAGCTGACATTGATGCGCCCGCGCAAGGCGCGGAATATCTCCAGAGTCTTGGTCAGGTTCAGCCCGTCCGAGAACACCAGCGTCTTGGTCATCGGGTCGATCCCCAGCTTGCGGTAATGCGCGATGGCCTTCTCTGCCCATTGCACCGGATCGCCGGAATCATGGCGCAGGCCGTCGAAGAGCTTGGCGAAGTACAGGTCGAAGTCGCCGAGGAATGCATCCATGGTGATGCAGTCGGTCAGTGCTATTCCCAACAGCCCGCGGTACTCGCGCACCCAGCAGTCCAGGGCGGCGATCTGGCTGTCGATCAGCCGCGGGCCGAGCTGCTGGTGGGCCATGATCCACTCGTGGGCCATGGTGCCCAGCGGTTTGATATCCAGTTTGCGTGCCAGGTGCACGTTGCTGGTGCCCACGAAGCGCGCCGGGAACTCCGCCGTCAGCACCTTCACCACCTGTTCCTGGACCTTGTAGGAGAAGCGTCGGCGGGTGCCGAAGTCGGCCACCTGCAGTTCGGCCAGCTCCTCGCTGCTGGCATTGGCGCGCAGCCAGTCGAACTTGCGGTACAGCTGGTCGCGTGCATCCACCAGCTTGATCTGTGGATAACGGTGCTGGTTGCGCACCTCGCTGATGATCGCCAGCAGCGGCACCTCGAACAGGATCACGTGCAGCCACGGACCGTGCAGGCGCAATACCAGTTCATCGTGCTCGATGGCCAGGTGCAGGTAGCGCAGGTTGAAGCGAAACAGCCCCAGAAAGCGCAGGAAGTCCGGCTTCATGAAGCTGATCTGCTCCAGGAAGCCCAACTGCTCGGCACTGATGCTCAGCTCGCTGAG
This sequence comes from Pseudomonas palmensis, assembly GCF_017848315.1. GTDB lineage: Bacteria > Pseudomonadota > Gammaproteobacteria > Pseudomonadales > Pseudomonadaceae > Aquipseudomonas > Aquipseudomonas palmensis. The sequence continues at coordinate 46,928 of NZ_JAFKEC010000001.1, read as the reverse complement.
GCGCTCGATCTGTGCGCGGATCTGCGCCAGATAGGGGCGCAGGTCTTCGCCGTTGCGGCAGCGGAACTCCCACTCCACATCCACGTTGGGGTAGTTGTGCAGCACCGCCTGCATCATCGTCAGCTTGTAGAAATCGGTATCGAGCAGGCTCTGCACGATGCGGTTGGCGAAGGCACTTTCGCTCATAAAGGACTCCAGGTCGGGCGTGCGCCCATCCGGGGCCGCCAATGCAGCCCATTGTGCCAGTCTTTTTGCCGCTGAGGCCGGCGCCGACGGGGTAATTCGGTAGCAGGCTATGGGTAGCGGCGGTTTTCGCATTGGCCAGCTAGCCTCTTATGGTGCCCGCTGTAGCAGATGCGCACCAAGGATGTGCAGTTCGGTTACGTATCTTGTTACAGGCTGGTTGCACGTAAACACAGGTCAGGGTTGCAATGATGGCACTCAAGGGTTGCGCTTCAAGCGGTTCGTGGGTGGCGCCAGGTGCAGGGCAGGAGGTTGCACGGCCCGTGGAAAAGGCGCGAAAGCGGCGCCTGCCGAACCTGATCGCGAGTTTTTACAGAATAAAAATCCAATGGCACGGCCCTTGCTCATCGCAATTGCTGAACGTTGTAGTGCCAACCAAAAAAACTCAGGAGCACCACCTCATGTCGCAGACGTTTTACAAGAAAGGCTTTCTGGCCCTCGCCGTTGCCACGGCGATGGGCGTGTCTTCGTATGTACAGGCCGACGTCAAGATCGGTGTAGCGGGCCCGATGACCGGTGCCAACGCGGCGTTTGGCGAGCAATACATGAAAGGTGCGCAGGCGGCCACCGACAAGATCAATGCCGCGGGCGGCATCAACGGCGAGAAGATCGTGCTGGTCAAGGGCGACGATGCCTGCGAGCCCAAGCAGGCGGTGGCCGTGGCCAACCGCCTGGTCGACCAGGACAAGGTCATCGGCGTGGTCGGGCACTTCTGCTCGTCCAACACCATCCCGGCGTCGGAGGTGTACGACGAGGCCGGGGTCATCGCCATCACCCCCGGCTCGACCAACCCGCAGGTCACCGAACGTGGCCTGAGCGCCATGTTCCGCATGTGCGGGCGCGACGATCAGCAGGGCATCGTGGCCGGCGACTACATCGTCGATGTGCTCAAGGGCAAGAAGGTTGCCGTTCTGCACGACAAGGACACCTATGGCCAGGGCCTGGCCGACGCCACCAAGGCGCAGTTGACCAAGCGCGGCGTCACCCCGGTGCTGTACGAGGGCCTGACCCGTGGCGAGAAGGACTTCAGCGCCGTGGTCACCAAGATCCGCTCCACCGGTGCCGACGTGGTCTACTTCGGCGGCCTGCACCCCGAAGCCGGCCCGCTGGTACGCCAGTTGCGCGAGCAGGGGCTCAAGGACGTCAAGTTCATGTCCGACGACGGCATCGTCACCGACGAACTGGTGTCGACCGCCGGCGGCAAGCAGTACGTCGATGGCGTGTACATGACCTTTGGCGCCGACCCGCGCCTGCTGCCCGACAGCAAGGCGGTGGTGGACGAGTTCCGCAAGGCCGGTACCGAGCCCGAAGGCTACACCCTGTACGCCTACGCCTCGATCCAGGCCCTGGCCGCCGCGTTCAACGGTTCCAAGTCGAACAAGGGTGAAGACGCTGCCAAGTGGCTCAAGGCCAACCCGGTGCAGACCGTGATGGGCGAGAAGAAGTGGGACGCCAAGGGTGACCTGACCGTGTCCGACTACGTGGTCTACCAGTGGGACAAGGACGGCAAGTATCACCAACTGGAAAAACAAAAATAACAACGGCCGGCACCCCGGGCACTCGCTGCCCGGGGCGCGCCCCGGTTTTTGCCGTACCTGTCTTTTCTCGTAGATCTGCACAACCCGGCGCCGCTTGTACCGCCTCAACGGCAGTGCAACGTGGTCGGCGCTTGTGCAATCTCAAATACGTGAGATTGCGTTATGGATGGTATTTTCCTGCAGCAACTGATCAATGGTCTGACCCTGGGGTCGGTCTATGGTCTGATCGCCATCGGCTACACAATGGTCTATGGCATCATCGGCATGATCAACTTCGCGCACGGCGAGGTGTACATGATTTCCGCCTACCTGGCGGCTATCAGCCTGGCATTGCTGGCGTATTTCGGTATCGAGTCCTTTCCCCTGCTGATGCTCGGGACGCTGATCTTCACGGTGGTGGTCACCGGCGTGTATGGCTGGACCATCGAACGCATCGCCTACAAACCCCTGCGCAACTCCACCCGGCTGGCACCGCTGATCAGTGCCATCGGCATTTCGCTGATCCTGCAGAACTACGCGCAGATCAGCCAGGGCGCCCGCCAACAGGGCGTGCCGACCCTGCTCGAAGGCGCCTGGCGCCTTGAAGTGGGCACCGGCTTCGTGCAACTGACCTACACCAAGATCTTCATCCTGGTGGCAGCCTTCGTCGGCATGGCCGCGCTCACCTACATCATCAAGTTCACCAAGCTGGGGCGCATGTGCCGGGCCACCCAGCAGGACCGCAAGATGGCCTCGATCCTGGGCATCAACACCGACCGGGTGATCTCCTACGTGTTCGTCATCGGTGCGGTGATGGCCGCGCTGGCCGGCGTGCTGATCACCATGAACTACGGCACCTTCGACTTCTATGCCGGCTTCATCATCGGCATCAAGGCCTTCACCGCGGCGGTGCTGGGCGGTATCGGCTCGCTGCCGGGCGCGATGCTCGGGGGCATCATCCTGGGGATTTCCGAGTCGCTGTTCTCCGGGCTGATCAACTCCGACTACAAGGACGTGTTCAGCTTCTCGCTGCTGGTACTGATCCTGATCTTCCGTCCCCAAGGCCTGCTGGGTCGCCCACTCGTGGCCAAGGTGTAAGTATGTCTGCTGCCAAAAACGCTTCCATCGATATCAAGCGCAGCCTGGTCGATATGGTTCTCGCCGGGCTGATTTCCCTGATCGTGTTCGGCCCCATCGTCGGCGTGGTGCTCGACGGCTACAGCTTCAACATGCAGCCCGCGCGTGTCGCCTGGCTGGTGGCGGGGGTGATGCTGGGGCGCTTCGTGCTCAGCCTGTTCCTGCAGACCAGCAAGGGCCAGGCCATCCTGCAGGGCTTCGAGAGCAGTGGCTCGGGTGTGCATGTGCTGGCGCCGGACTACAAGTCGCGCCTGCGCTGGATCATCCCGGCACTGATCGTGATTGCCATCGTGTTCCCGTTCTTCGCCAACAAGTACCTGCTTACCGTGGTCATCCTGGGGCTGATCTACGTGCTGCTGGGCCTGGGGCTGAACATCGTGGTGGGCCTGGCCGGGCTGCTCGACCTGGGCTACGTGGCGTTCTACGCCATCGGTGCCTATGGCCTGGCGCTGGGCTACCAGTACCTGGGGCTGGGCTTCTGGACGGTGCTGCCGCTGGCGGCGATCGCCGCGGCACTGGCCGGCTGCATACTGGGCTTTCCGGTGCTGAGGATGCACGGGGACTACCTGGCCATCGTGACCCTGGGCTTTGGCGAGATCATCCGCCTGGTGCTCAACAACTGGCTGTCGTTCACCGGCGGGCCCAACGGCATGCCGGTACCGTCGCCGACCTTCATGGGCCTGGAGTTCGGGCGCCGGGCCAAGGACGGCGGGGTACCGTTCCACGAGTTCTTCGGCATCGACTACAACCCCAACGTGAAATTCCTGTTCATCTACATCGTGCTGTTCCTGGTGGTGCTGGCGGTGCTGTACATCAAGCACCGGCTCACCCGCATGCCGGTGGGGCGCGCCTGGGAAGCACTGCGCGAGGACGAGATCGCCTGCCGCTCGATGGGCCTGAACCATGTGCTGGTCAAGCTCTCGGCGTTCACCCTGGGTGCGTCCACCGCAGGCCTGGCCGGGGTGTTCTTCGCCAGCTACCAGGGCTTCGTCAACCCGTCCTCGTTCACCTTCTTCGAGTCGGCGCTGATCCTGGCCATCGTGGTGCTCGGCGGCATGGGCTCGACGGTCGGGGTGGTGATCGCCGCCTTCGTGCTGACCGTGGCGCCGGAGCTGCTGCGCAGCTTCTCCGAGTACCGCGTGCTGCTGTTCGGCGTGCTGATGGTGTTGATGATGATCTGGCGACCGCGTGGGCTGATCCGCATCAGCCGCACCGGTGTGGTCCCGCGTAAAGGAGTGGCGCCATGAGCGACGAAGTGATTCTTTCGGTCGACAACCTGATGATGCAGTTCGGCGGCATCAAGGCGCTCAGCGACGTGAGCCTGAAGGTCCGGCGCAATGCCATCTTCGCGCTTATCGGCCCCAACGGCGCGGGCAAGACCACCGTGTTCAACTGCCTTACCGGGTTCTACAAGGCCAGCGGCGGCAAGATCGAGCTGAACCTGCGCGGCACCCGCACCAATGTCATCCAGCTGCTGGGCGAACGCTTCCAGGCGGCCGACTTCGTGTCGCCCAGAAGCTTTGCCAGCCGCCTGTACTACAAGATGTTCGGCGGCACCCACCTGGTCAACCGGGCGGGGCTGGCGCGTACTTTCCAGAACATTCGCCTGTTCAAGGAAATGTCGGTGGTGGAGAACCTGCTGGTGGCCCAGCACATGTGGGTGAACCGCAACCTGCTGGCTGGGGTGCTCAACACCAAGGCCTACCGTCAGGCCGAGAGCGACGCCCTGGACCATGCCTTCTACTGGCTGGAGGTGGTCGACCTGGTGGACTGCGCCAACCGCCTGGCCGGCGAGCTCTCGTATGGCCAGCAGCGCCGCCTGGAAATTGCCCGGGCCATGTGCACGCGCCCGCAGATCATCTGCCTGGACGAACCCGCCGCCGGCCTCAACCCGCAGGAAACCGAAGCGCTCAGCCGCATGATCCGCGTGCTGCGCGACGAGCATGACCTGACGGTGGTACTGATCGAACATGACATGGGCATGGTAATGAGCATTTCCGACCATATCGTGGTGCTGGACCACGGCAACGTGATCGCCGAGGGCGCGCCGCAGGAGATCCGCAACAACCCGACGGTGATCGCGGCCTACCTGGGCGCCGATGAAGAGGAGCTGGCATGAGCGTACCGATCCTCGAACTGAAGGACCTGGACGTGTTCTACGGCCCGATCCAGGCGCTGAAAAAGGTCTCGATGCACATCGACGAAGGCGAGACGGTAAGCCTGATCGGCTCCAACGGCGCGGGCAAGTCCACGCTGCTGATGTCGATCTTCGGCCAGCCGCGCGCGGCGTCGGGGCAGATCCTCTACCGGGGCACCGATATCACCCACAAGTCGTCCCACTACATCGCCTCCAACGGCATTGCGCAGTCGCCGGAGGGGCGCCGGGTGTTCCCGGACATGTCGGTGGAAGAGAACCTGATGATGGGCACCATCCCGATTGGCGACAAGTTCGCCGGCGAGGACATGCAGCGCATGTTCGAGCTGTTTCCGCGGCTCAAGGAACGGCGCAACCAGCGGGCGATGACCATGTCCGGTGGCGAGCAGCAGATGCTGGCGATTGCCCGGGCGCTGATGAGCCGGCCCAAGTTGCTGTTGCTGGATGAACCGTCGCTGGGGCTGGCGCCGATCGTGGTCAAGCAGATCTTCTCGACCTTGCGCGAGCTGGCCAAGACCGGCATGACCATCTTCCTGGTGGAACAGAACGCCAACCATGCGCTCAAGCTGTCGGACCGCGCCTACGTGATGGTCAACGGGCAGATCCGCATGACCGGCACCGGGCAGGAACTGCTGGTCAACGAGGAGGTGCGCAACGCGTATCTGGGTGGGCACTGACGGCGAACATTAAAGAAGACCCCGGCTTGCCGGGGTTTTTTTGTGCGTATTACGACCCAATCGCGGGTCGAGCCCGCTCCCACAGGGGCAGCGGTGAACCTTGTGGGAGCGGGCTTGACCCGCGATCGGGCCGCAGATCGGCCTTGCGGCAGATTGTGGAAAAGTTATTTGAAGGTGTGCAGGTAACGCGACACAACGTCGCTCCAGGCACTTGTTTTCAAAGGCATTGAAGTTGTCCCCGATTCGTGTGGAACCGACTGTGGGTAACTTGGTAGTACATGGCTGAAGACCATGTAATACAAGGCTTACAGAGGTGTGGTTGTTTTTTGAGCAGCGGTTTTTCTGACGCTGCAGCGGGCATTTGTCAAGGCTTTTATGGCGAGGTCAATTGCCCCTCATTTCATCTGTGCAGCCTGTGGATAACTCTGTGGGCAAGCACTGGAAAGACTGGCGCAGGCAGCGAGATCAAAGGCCTCGGGCCATCACTGCAGTTATCCTTTTGCATCTCTGGCTGTCGCGTTGTTCAAGGGGCGGCCGCCAGGTCAAGCGAAATACTTCCCACGCCAGGCCGCAGCCCGCTCAAACCGTGGGCCGCAGCCTGTGCAGTTGCCCCCAGTCTGTGTGGAAGGGCCTGTGGATAACGTGCGTACAGCTCGCGCCGGGCCTTGCGGGGCAAGGCTTTCAGGGTTTTGATCGTTTTTTGTACAGTTGATTTTCGGCTTGCTGCGCAGCGCGGTGGCGGGGCATGCTGCACGCCCTGTCGATCAGTTGCCCGTGGGCACGTTTTCCCGAGGAGATTTTTCATGACTTCCACCGTATTCATCACGGGCGCCACCTCCGGTTTTGGCGAAGCCTGCGCACGTCGCTTCGCCGAGGCGGGCTGGTCGCTGGTGCTGACCGGTCGGCGCCAGGAGCGCCTGGAGGCGCTGTGTGCGGAGCTGTCCAAGCAGACCGAAGTGCATGGCCTGGTACTCGATGTGCGTGACCGCAAGGCCATGGAAGCGGCCATCGAAGGCTTGCCGCCGACCTTTGCCAAGCTGCGCGGGCTGATCAACAACGCCGGCCTGGCCCTGGGTGCCGACCCGGCGCCCAAGTGCGACCTGGACGACTGGGAGACCATGGTCGACACCAACATCAAGGGCCTGATGTACAGCACCCGCCTGCTGCTGCCGCGCCTGATCGCCCACGGGCGTGGCGCGACGATCCTCAACGTCGGGTCGGTGGCGGGCAACTATCCGTACCCGGGCAGCCATGTGTATGGCGGTACCAAGGCGTTCGTCGGGCAGTTCTCGCTGAGCCTGCGCTGCGACCTGCAGGGTACGGGCGTGCGGGTCAGCAACATCGAGCCGGGGCTGTGCGAGAGCGAGTTCTCGCTGGTGCGCTTCGGGGGTGACAAGGCGCGCTACGACGCCACCTATGCCGGTGCCGAGCCGATCCAGCCGCAGGACATTGCCGAGACCATCTTCTGGATTCTCAACCAGCCGGCGCACATCAACATCAACAGTCTCGAGCTGATGCCGGTGAGCCAGGCGTGGGCGGGGTTCTCGATCGATCGTTCGAAGGCCTGAGTGCACTTTCGCCGGCAAGGCCGGCTCCTGCAACTCATGTAGGAGCCAGCGTTGCTGGCGAAGGCATCAGAGGGCGCGCTGCAACCCTTCCAGGCAGGTCGCCAGGTGGTACGGCGTGGTCGACGGCATATCGTGCCGGCTCACCGCGCCACTGGCGTCGCGGCATTCATGCCAGCCGCCGTCATGCAGAAAGTTCTGCTGCAATGCCTGCAGTTGCGCCAGCACCTTGCCCGCGCTGTCGGGCCGCAGCGCCAACGCACGCAGGTATTCGGCCTGGGCCCAGATGCGCTGGGTGGCGTCACGCACGCTGCCGTCGACATTGAGCATCGCCAGCACCGCACCGTCCTTTACCCCCTGTTGCTCGGCATAGCCGAATGCGCGGCTCAACGAGCCATGCAGCGCGCCGCCGCGCAGCAGCGGTGAGGATTCGAGCAGATAGAACCACTCGAACTGGTGCCCGGGTTCGAACCAGTTATCCACAGCGCCGCGCGGTTTCTCCAGCATCACCCCATGTGCCGGGTCGATGAAGTGCGCCTGCATGGCCTCGGTGAGGTTCACCAGCGCGTCCTGTACCACCGCGTCGTGACGCACCGACAGGGTGGCGAGGAAGGCTTCGGCCAGGTGCATCAGCGGGTTCTGCAACGGCCCGCTGCCCAGCGTCGACCAGTCTTCGGCCAGGCTCGCCTCGTACAGGCCCTGCTCGGTGGCAAAGCGCTCCAGCACCACTTCAAGGGCTGCATTCAAGGTCGACTCGGCCATTGCTTCGTTCACCTTGCCCCAGTAATGCGCGCAGGCGAACACGATGAAGGCGTGGGTGTAGAGGTCCTTGGTGCGGTCCAGCGGGTTGCCCTGGGCGTCGATGCTGTAGAACCAGCCACCGTGCTCGGCGTCGTGAAAGTGGCGTTGCAGGGTGCGCAGCAGGGCGGCGGCACGTTCCGCGGCGCCAGGCTGCTCGATGCGGCTGCTGAACAGGTACAGCTGGCGCGCGCAGGCCATGGCACGGTAGCGCTGTACCGGCAGGGGCCGGTGCTGCGGGTCGAGGGCTTCGAATGGCAGGGCCATGTCCGCGTTCCAGCCCGGGCCTTGCCACAGCGGCACGATGCGCTGGGCGAAGTGCTGCTGGACGCTGTCGAGCAGGGCAGGGAGTTCAGGCTGGGCGGTACGAAGGTCGGGCATGGAGAGGCGTCGTCGCGGTGGGCGTTTGTGGCGCATGGTAGCAGGAATTGCGGTTCGGCTTGAGCACCCCTTCGCTGGCAAGCCAAGGGCTCAGCGCAGATCGCCGAGCCCTTGCCAGTACTTGGCCCCGACAAAGATGAAGCGCAACTGCTGGGTGATCTTCGCCTGCGCGCTCAACTGCCCCGATACCGGCTCGGCCGGCGAGTCGATCAGCTCGGGCAGGGTGGCGAACACGGTCTTGACCACCAGGTCGGCCATCACCCCCAGGGCCGCGTCGTCCAGATGCCGCCAGCGCGGCATGCGTTTGAGGTCCGCCGCCAGGTCCGAGCTGATCCCTTCGCGCAGCTTGGCGATGGCCTGGCGCACCGGCTGCGAGCCACCGTACTGCTCGCGGGCCAGGAACAGGAACTGCGCCCGGTTGGCCGCCACCACATCGAGAAAGATGCGCACCGAAGCATCGGTGATGCCGCCCAGTTCGAATTCGTTGTGGCGCACCAGGCGGATGGTCTGGCGGAAGGTTTCGTCCACCTCGTTGACCAGTGCCAGCCCCAGCTGGTCCAGGTCGCAGAAGTGGCGGTAGAAGCCGGTGGGCACGATGCCGGCGGTCTTGGCTACCTCGCGCAGGCTGATGCTGCCGAAGCCTCGGCCGCTCTCCATCAGGTGGCGGGCGGCATCCAGCAGGGCCTGTCGGGTCTGTAGCTTTTGTTCGGCGCGCGGCAGCATGGCGAGTATCGGTTCACAGTCATACAGCCCTGCACTCTAGGGCCTGGGCCGCAAAAAACAAAGCCCGGTCGATGGACCGGGCTGTGGGCGCGGGCACTGGCGCATGGGCTCAGCTCGCGCGGCTGTTGCGTTCGATCAGACGGTCCGAGCCGCCTTCGGCGATGCGAGTGCTGCGTTCGACAAGGCGGTCGGAACCACCTTCGGCAACGCGGTTGCTGCGCTCGATCAGGCGGTCAGAACCGCCTTCGGCCAGGGTCTTGAGGGGCTGTGCAATGACGCTGGCGCTGTCGCGGGCTTCGGCCGAGAGGTTCTGTTCGGTGGCGGGTACGGCGAAGGCGTTGGCAGCCAGCAGGCTGAGGGCAAAACTGAGCAGCAATGGGCGTTTCATGATCTGGCGCTCCTTGGGAGGGCTGGTAAGTGGGTACGGCGCCAATGCTACGCTTGGGGGTCAGATAAAGAAGTTCATAAAGATAATGGTAACAATCGACGGCATTGATAGTCGGAAGTGTTAAGTGCCCTCAACGGGCATGGCTGTTCGCCATGCTGTCATCAGGAGATTCGTGCAATGACGCGCCCTGCCAAAATTCTCACCTGGACCTTCGCCACTGTGCTGTTGTTGCTGGCGGTCCTGATCATCGTCATCGCCACCTTCGACTGGAACCGCATCAAGCCCACCCTCAACGAAAAGGTCTCCGAGGCCTTGCACCGACCTTTTGCGATCAATGGCGACCTGGCCGTGCGCTGGCAGCGCGATCGCGACGAGGGCGGCTGGCGCGCCTGGGTGCCATGGCCGCGCTTCATCGCCCAGGACCTGACCCTGGGCAACCCCGAGTGGCTCAAGGCGCCGCAGATGGTCGGCCTGCAGCGCGTGGAGTTTCGCCTCTCGCCGCTGCCGCTGCTGGCCCAGCGCATCGTGATCCCGCGTATCGACCTGACCCTGCCGGTGGCCAGCCTCAAGCGCCTGGCCGATGGCCGCGCCAACTGGACCTTCGATTTCGGGCCCAAGGACGAGAACGCCGAGCCGTCCAAATGGGTGCTGGATATCGGCGCCATCGGCTTCGACAAGGGCGAGGTGGCCTTCGACGACCAGACCCTCAAGACCGTGGTGAAGGTGCAGGTCGACCCGCTGGGCAAGCCCATCCCGTTCACTGACATCGTCGGCAAGGCCAGCGCCGACAAGGCGGCGAGCCAGGGTTCGGCGCCCCAGGACTACGCCTTCGGCTTCAAGGTCGACGGCCGCTACAAGGGCCAGCCGTTGAATGGCAGCGGCAAGATCGGCGGGCTGCTGGCACTGCAGGACGCCACGCAGCCGTTTCCGCTGCAGGCTGACGTGCGCATCGCCGACACGCGCGTCGCGGTGGCCGGCACCCTGACCGACCCGCGCAACCTTGGCGCGCTCGACCTGCGCCTGCGCCTGTCGGGCGCAAGCCTGGGCAATCTGTACCCACTGACCGGCGTGACCCTGCCCGACTCGCCGGCCTATTCCACCGACGGCCACCTGATCGCCAAGCTGCACGAGCCGGGCGGGGCGGTGTTCCGCTACGAGGGCTTCAACGGCAAGATCGGCGACAGCGATATCCATGGCGACCTGGCCTTCGTCGCCAGCCAGCCGCGGCCAAAGCTCACCGGCAAGCTGGTGTCCAACCAACTGCTGTTCAAGGATCTTGGCCCGCTGATCGGCGCCGACTCCAACGCCGAACAGAAGGCCCGTGGTGGCGCGAGCAAGCAGCCGGCCGGCAAGGTGCTGCCGGTGGAGGAGTTTCGCACCGAGCGCTGGCGCACCATGGACGCCGACGTGAGCTTCAGCGGCAAGCGCATCGTGCACAGCGAAGAACTGCCCTTCAAGGACCTGGCCGCGCACTTCGTGCTCGATGACGGCGTGCTGCGCCTGGAGCCGCTGAGTTTCGGCGTGGCCGGCGGCAAGCTGGATGCGCAGATCCGCCTGGATGGCCGCGCGGTGCCGATGCAGGGGCGTGCGCGCCTGAGTGCGCGCAACTTCAAGCTCAAGCAGCTGTTCCCCACCTTCGAACCGATGAAGACCAGCTTCGGTGCGCTCAATGGCGATGCCGACATCAGTGGCCGCGGCAACTCGGTGGCGGCCTTGCTGGGCACCTCCAATGGCGACCTGCGGCTGCTGATCAACGATGGCGCGATCAGCCGTGGCCTGATGGAGATCGCCGGGCTCAACGTGGGCAACTACGTAGTGGGCAAGCTGTTTGGCGACAACGAGGTGAAGATCAACTGCGCGGCGGCGGACTTCGGCATCAAGGACGGCCTGGCCAGTACGCGCCTGTTCGTGTTCGACACCGAGAACGCGATCATCTACATCGATGGCACGGCCAACTTCGCCACCGAGCAACTGGACCTGAAGATCAACCCCGAGTCCAAGGGCCTGCGCCTGTTCTCGCTGCGCTCGCCGTTGTACGTGCGCGGGCCGTTTGCCAAGCCGAGTGCGGGCGTGCAGGCGATTCCGCTGGCGTTGCGCGGGGCGGGGATGGTGGCGTTGGGGGTGGCGGTAGCGCCGGCGGCGGCGTTGCTGGCGCTGGTGGCGCCCAGCGGCGGGGACGAGAACCAGTGCACGCCGTTGCTGGAGCAGATGCGTTCGGGCAAGGCGCCCAAGACCGTCAAGGCTGGCTAAACGCATCGCGGGTCAAGCCCGCTCCCACAAGGATCACCACGGACCCTGTGGGAGCGGGCTTGACCCGCGATGAAGTCGCTGCGGTTTACAGCCCTTTGAGCAGATCCGCCATATCGTCCGCGTGCTCTTCTTCCTGGGCCAGGATGTCTTCGAAGATGCGCCGGGTGGTCGGGTCGCTGTCACCGATGTACTGGATGATCTCGCGGTAGCTGTCGATGGCGATGCGCTCGGCGACCAGGTCTTCGAGCACCATTTCCTTGAGGGTCTTGCCTGCCACGTACTGCGCGTGGGAGTTCTTGCTCAGGTTGTCGGGGTTGAAGTCCGGTTCGCCGCCCAGCTGCACGATGCGCTCGGCCAGCTTGTCGGCGTGCTCCATCTCCTGGTTGGCGTGCTCCAGGAACTCTTCGGCGGCCACGTTGGCCTTGATCCCCTCGGCCATGAAGTAGTGGCGTTTGTAGCGCAGTACGCACACCCACTCGGTGGCCAGCGACTCGTTCAGCAGGCGCAGGATCTTTTCGCGGTCGGCGGTGTAGCCTTCGGTCACCGCACCGTCTTCCACGTGCTGGCGGGCGCGGTGGCGCAGGGTTTGTACATCGGTCAGTTCAACGTTGCTCATCATGTTCTCCAAGCTGAAAACGGGGTTTCACGCTCTGACGGCGCGTCGGGTGCACAGTGTGTGATTGATTGGCGCGCTAAAAGTTTTACGCGCCGGGAAGGGCCTGTTCGTCCTTCTGGCGTTGCTCGCACGTCTTGAAGCCCTTGGCATCCACATGCCCGGTGGCATCGAAACGCACGTAGTAAGCCTGTTGCTTGCCCTCATGGTTTAGCACGTAGTTGTTGCATGTGCCGCCGTGGGGCAGGTCGATGACGGAGGAAGGGCTGCCGCCGATGGCGATCACCTGCTGCATGGTCATGCCGTTGCCCACCTGCTTGACCAGCGGCTGTTCGCGGTAGGTCACGTAGTCCACAGGGTTTTCAGGGCGGTTGCTGCCGCAGCCTACCAGGGTGGCGCTTGCCAGCAGGGCTGCCAGGGCGTGCTTGTACATGGTCTCGCTCCCTTGTGAAGGCCGTCATGGCCTGATAAGGGTTGGAACCGCAGCGCACGCCGGGAGTTCGATTGCAGTTGCCATTGTTGTGCCTGTAGGGTGGTGCGCACTGCCACGGATCGGGAGGGGCCGCCATGTCGCAAGCGCTTGCAACGCGTTATCCACTGGTACTGGTGCCGGGCATGCTCGGCTTCGTGCGCCTGGTTCTGTACCCGTACTGGTTCGGCATTGTCGCGGCCCTGCGCCGGGGCGGGGCCACGGTGTTCCCGGTGCAGGTCTCGCCGATCCACGGCAACGAGGTGCGCGGTGAACAGCTACTGCGCATCATCGACGACCTGCGCCGCCGCACCGGCGCCGACAAGGTTCACCTGCTGGGCCACAGCCAGGGTGCGCTGACCGCCCGTTATGCGGCGGCCAGGCGCCCGGAATGGGTGGCCTCGGTCACCTCCATCGCGGGCCCCAACCACGGCTCCGAACTGGCCGACTACCTGGACAAACACTACCCCGGCGATTCCGCCCGCGGGCGCCTTCTCAAGTGGGTGCTGCACGGTCTGGCACGGCTGATGGGCTGGCTGGAAACCGGCTGGCGCGGGGCAGGCCTGCCCATCGACGTGCACGCCTCGCACCAGTCGCTGACGTTCGAGGGCGTGGCCCTGTTCAACCAGCGTTATCCACAGGGCCTGCCGCTGACCTGGGGTGGCCAGGGGCCGGCCGAGGTCGACGGGGTGCGCTACTACTCGTGGTCGGGCACCTTGCAGCCGGGCATCACCGACAGCGGGCGCAACCGCTTCGATGGCAGCAACCGCTTCTGCCGCCTGTTCGCGCGCACCTTCGTGCGTGAACCGGGCCAGTGCGACGGCATGGTCGGGCGGTTCAGCTCGCACCTGGGCCAGGTGATCGGCGACGACTACCCGCTGGATCACCTGGATATCGTCAACCAGTCACTCGGCGCGGTGGGCAAGGGCGCCGACCCGGTACGGCTGTTTACCGAGCACGCGGCGCGTCTGAAGGCGGCGGGGCTTTGAGGCGGCGCAGCGGGGTGGTCCAGCGTTCGGCCAGAATCACCCCGGCCAGGGTCAGCACGCCGCCCACCAGGTGATACGGCGCCAGGCGTTCGTCGAGCACCAGTGCCGCGATCACCGCGGTCAGCGCCGGCAGCAGGTTGAAGAACAGCGTGGTGCGGCTGGGCCCCAGGCGCACCACCGCCTGCATCCACACCAGTGGCGCCACGATCGAGGCCAGCACGCAGGCATAGAGCACCAGGCCGATGTTGTCCACGCTCAGCCCGGCCTTGGGCGAGAACAGGTACAGCGGCAACAGCACCACGATCGCCACCAGCACCTGCAGGTACAGCAGTTGCAGCGGCGGCAGGCGCAGCTGCCACTTTTTCAGCAGGGTGCTGTACACCGCATAGGCCAGGGTGGCGATCAGCATCATCGCGTCTCCCAGGTTCAGGCCGTGGGCCAGCAGCGCCGCCGGGTCGCCGCCGGACACCACCACCAGCACCCCGGCGAACGACACCAGCGCACCCAGCAGCGCGCCGGCGCTCAGGCGCTGGCCCAGGGTGGCGATGGCCAGGGCCAGCGACATCAGCGGCATCAGCGACAGGATGATGCCCATGTTGGTGGCGCTGGTGATGGCGGCGGCAAAGTACGCCAGGCTCTGGTACACCGCCATGCCCAGCACCCCGAGGATGATGATCTTGCCCAGGTGCGGGCGGATCGCCGCGCGGTTGCGCAGCACTGCCCGCAGCAGGAACGGGCTGAGCAGCAGGCCGGCGAGCACCCAGCGGTAGAAGCCGATCTCGGCAGGGAAGATGGCGCCGACGGCCAGCTTGTTGACCACGGTGTTGCCGGCCCAGATCAGAATGGCCAGCAGGGGGAACGCATAATTCATGCAACAGGGACTCTTTGAAGATGACGGCGGTCATTATCCGCCTGTCTGTCTGGATGTTTATACTGCGATCCAGACAACCCGCCCATTGATCCAGACAGCATTCGACCGACAGCATGGCACGCAAATACCTCGACATCCCGCAGCTGGACGCGCTACCGGCACCGGTGTACTTCCGCTATGACGAGTTCGGCGCCGACACCCACAGCGCCGCGCACCGTCACGCCTGGGGCCAGCTCAACTACACCGCCCACGGGGTGATGCAGCTGGAGATCGACGGCCGGCGCTTCTTCTCGCCGCCCAACTACGCGGTATGGGTGCCGCCGGACACCGAGCATGGTTGCTACAACCCCCAGGCCGTGGTGTACCGCTCGGTGTACATCACCCGCGAGCTGAGCCAGAGCCTGCCTGCGCAGCCGTGCAGCCTGGTGATCAGCGACATCCTCAAGGCCATCCTCGGCGATTTTGCCCGGCGCGACGTCAAGGTACCGCGCACCGATGCCGACCAGCGCCTGGCCCAGGTGCTGGTGGACCAGTTGCACTGCGCCCCGGTGCACACCGGCTACCTGCCGTACGCCCAGGGCCCGGGCCTGCGCAGCGTGCTGCAGGCCCTGCAGCGCAACCCTGGGGACAACCGTCCGCTGGGCGACTGGGCGGCCAGCGTACATGTGAGCGAGCGCACCCTGGCCCGCCAGTTCATCCGCGAGCTGGGTATCAGCTTTGGCGAATGGCGCCAGCGTCTGCGGTTTCTGCGGGCCATCGAGGCCCTGGAGGGCGAGCAGAGCATCCAGCAGATCGCCTTCGACCTGGGCTACGGCAGCCCATCGGCTTTTATCGCGATGTTCCAGCGCCAGGCCCAGTGCACCCCGGAGCAGTACCGACGCCAGGCGCGCCGCGGCTGACAGGGGTTTGTAAAAATTCTTGTCTACACTGGTGTCGAGGCTGCGCGGATGGCGTGGCGACCAGGAGAATGCCCCATGAAAATGTTGCGTGTGCCGTTGCTGCTGCTTGGCGTCCTGATGTGTTCGCAGGGGTTCGCCGCCACCGCACAGCAGGAGAAGATGAAGACCTGCAATGCCGACGCTACCTCCCAGGCGCTCAAGGGTGACGCGCGCAAGGCGTTCATGAGCACCTGCCTGAAAAAGGCCGAGCCCGCGACCCAGCAGGAGAAGATGAAGACCTGCAATGCCGACGCCACCACCCAGGCGCTCAAGGGCGACGAGCGCAAGGCGTTCATGAGTACCTGCCTGAAGAAGAAATGAGCCCCTGCTGAGGCTCAGTCGCGTGCCGGCAGGCCCACATACACCAGCCGGTCCACGCCCTCGCCAAAGAAGAACGAGAACGGCCGCCCCAGTGCGTCCATGCGCTGGTTGCACTCGGTGTGCAGTTCCCGGGCACGCGCATGGGTCATCTCGGCCATCGGCGCCGATACCAGTGGTGGGCCGATCACGAAGTGCAGGTGAATGTTGTCGGGGTTCAGGTAGTCGAGCCAGTTGCGGGTGCTGAACGCCACCTGCAGGGTGCCGTTATCGACCAGTCGGCGCAGCGCCGCGTCTTCGAACTGCAGGTGCACTGGCACCTGTGCGGCCTGGAAGTCGCGGTTGCGCACGTGCAGCAGGCCCTGACGGCCCGAGCCGAGCTCGCCTGGCCCGGTGGCGAGCATGTAGAACGGCAGTGTCGGAGTCATGCCGGCCTCCAGGGTGCAGAGCATCTGGTCATCGGCCTGCGGCAGCACCTTGAGGTAGGGGTTGCTGTGCGGCGGGGTACCGATGCCCTGGCCAAGGGCAATGTGCAGGTTCTGCGGGGTCAGCACGGTGGTGTCGAAGTGACGCGGCGGCGCGCCCGTGCCCTGACGCTGGCCGGTCAGCCCCTGGGCCTGGTCGGCGTCGAAACGCAGCTTCATGTTCAGGGTCACCGCATTGCGTGCCGGGATGATGGCTTCGAACACCTCGCGAATCTCGTCCAGCTGCTGTGGGCTCAGTGAGTCGTCCGTCAGGCGCAGGTGCACCACCTTGTCGTTGTACTCGTCCATCTCCATCACCAGGCTGTCGGTGGGGATGTGGTGCGCGGCCAGCAGCGCGAAGATCGATTCGCGGTAGCTGTAATGCACGTCCCGGCTGTAGTACAGGTCGCCCACCGGCGCCTGGAAGTGCAGCACCAGAAAGTCCTTGTCACAGCCTGCGAGCAACAGCGCGAGCGCGCACAGCAGTACCTTACGCATGGGGTTCCTTGGCCGTGTCGGCGTGTTCCTGCAGCGGCAGCAGGCGAGGCTGCCACAGGCGCAGGGTTTCGATGAGGGTGGGCCGACCATTGACGCTAAGAATGATGGCCACGCCCCGGCTGAACATCACCTCCACCTCGTTGTGCGGGTCGGTCTTTTCCTCGATGTCCTCCAGCGGCATGTGCACCGCGATGCCCTGGATGCGGTGGTGTGTTTCGCCGAAGTGCTGCAGCGAGTAGCCCCAGGTGTCCAGCGGGCCTTGCAGGCGGTACACCGCAGCGCGCTTGCCGGTGACGTGGGCCAGTTTCTTCCAGGGCAGGTCGGTGGTGCCGACCAGCTTGCGCAGCATGTAGGCCGGGCCGCCGAGAAACGCCAGGGCCTCGCGCTCGCCGTCGTTCAGCTGGCGTATCGGGGTGGCGCGGCGCAGGTACCTGACGCGGTTGAGCCAGGTCATGAAGAACGTCCAGAAGATCGGCGTGATGCGCCAGACAATCAGCACGCAGAGAATCGGCACCAGTATTTCGAGGATATCTTTTTCGCGCATGCGCGCTCCTGCGATTGCGCATGGGCGCGCGGTCATTCCGTGAGGGCGGGCATCATAGAAAGATTGCCCTGGCAACGCCAGCGCGCCGCGCCCCGCGTGCCCCTATGCCTGCTCGTAGAAGGCTGGCAGACTGCCGTCTTTGTGGTCTTTCTGCCTCCGAGGTTGTATGACATTTACCCAGCGCCAGATCGTCCTGGCGAGTTGGCTCATCGTGTTCACCGGGTTGCTGCTGGCGCTGCCGCTCAAGCTGCTGCCCAGCCTGCTGGCCGGCCTGCTGGTGTTCGAGCTGGTCAACATGCTCACGCCCAAGCTGCAGCACCTGATTGCCGGGCAGCGTGCGCGCTGGGTAGCGGTGGCGTTGCTGGGCACGCTGATCGTGAGCGTGCTGAGCCTGCTGTTTGCCGGGGCCATCAGCTTTCTGCTGCACGAGGCGGAGAATCCCGGCGCGTCGCTGGACAAGTTCATGCTGCTGGTGGACCAGGCGCGCGGGCAGTTGCCGCCGTTCATCGACGCCTACCTGCCGGCCAGTGCGGCGGAGTTCAAGGTGGCCATCGGCGAATGGTTGCGCACCCACCTGGCCGACCTGCAACTGGTGGGCAAGGGCGCGGCGCACATGTTCGTGACCTTGCTGATCGGCATGATCCTGGGCGCCATCGTGGCCTTGCAGCGCATCCCCGACCTGACCCAGCGCAAACCGCTGGCCGCGGCCTTGTTCGAGCGCCTGTCGCTGCTGGTGCAGGCGTTTCGCAACATCGTGTTCGCGCAGATCAAGATCTCGCTGCTCAACACCGCCTTTACCGGGGTATTCCTGGCGGTGGTGCTGCCGCTGTTCGGGGTGCACCTGCCGCTGACCAAGACGCTGATCGTGCTGACCTTCCTGCTGGGGCTGCTGCCGGTGATCGGCAACCTGATGTCCAACACGCTGATTACCATCGTCGGCCTGTCGCTGTCGATCTGGGTGGCTGTGGCGGCGCTGGGCTACCTGATCGTGATCCACAAGGTCGAGTACTTTCTCAATGCGCGCATCGTGGGCGGGCAGATTCGCGCCAAGTCGTGGGAGCTGCTGCTGGCGATGCTGGTGTTCGAGGCAGCGTTCGGCTTGCCGGGCGTGGTCGCGGGGCCGATCTACTATGCGTACCTGAAGAGCGAGTTGCGCCGGGCCGAGCTGGTGTAAGGCCGACGGGCCTCTTCGCCAGCCTTGCTGGCGAAGCAGCCAACTCATTTCTGTGGATAAGTGACCGCTTCCACCCGATCCAGCCCCGTACCCATGAAGAACGTATACGGCCGCCCGAGCTTCATCTGCTCGGCGTAGCACTGGCTGTTCAGGGCCTTGACCCGATAGTCGATCTGGTAGGCACGCATCAGCTCGTGCTCGCCCAGGTCCGCCAGCTTGAACGCGATGCTCAGGCTCTTGCGGTTCTGCTCGTCAGCCGGCAGCAGCGCGAGTTCACCCTTGTCGACCTGCTGCTGCAGGCTGGCCTGCTTGAAGCGGTAGCGGGCACTCACCTTCCACAGGCTGAAGGCATCCGCTTCGCCTGTTTCGGCAAACTCCAGCACCACCCGCTGCGGGTCATCGCCCTTGGCCGCGTAGATGTCGGTCATGCCCGGGTAATACTGGCGCGGGCTGATGTACAGCAGGCAACTGACCTCGGCCTGCACCTGTTCGTTGACATCCATCGTGGTGCCCGGCCATTGCTCCGGCATCGCGGCCACCGTACTCACTTCGTCGCCCGGTTCGGCGGGCAGGGTGAACGAGGCGGGCATCGCCTCCAGGGCCTGCAGCTGGCTTGGGGTCAGGCGCTGGCGCTCGGCGGCGGTGGGTTGCAGGGTGACTTCGATAGCGAAGGTGACAGCGTTGCGCGCCTGCACGATGTCCTCGAACAGCCCGCGCAAGGCGGCCTGCTGCTGTTCATCCAGCGGTTGCAGCAGCACCACATGCACCAGGCGCTTGTCCTCGGCATCCACGTCGAAACGCAGGCGCTTGGGGTCGACCTGGCGCTGTTCGAGGGCCTCGCCGATCATCTGCAGGTTGATCGGGTCCAGCCCCCAGCGGGCGGTGCCGACGTCGGTCTGAAAGCGCACGCTCATGAATGTTTCGTCGCCGCAGCCGCCCAGCAGCAGCGCGCTCGACAGTGCCAGGGTTCTGGCCAGGTTCATTGGGTTTCTTCCTTGTAGGTCACCGATTCGAGCCGGTCCAGGCCGTCCCCGACCCGAAAGCTCAGGGGGCGTGGCAAGTGGTTGGCAGCGCTTTCGCACGAATGGATCAGCTGCGAAGCATTGGGTTGCAACGGAAAACTGCGGTACAGCCGCTGTTGCCCCAGGTCCGAAAAGCCCAGCATTACCACCAGTGGGTCCACCGACAGGTAGTTCGGCTCGACGAGCCACAGTTCGCCTTTGTCGATCCTGCCTTGCAGGCCGGCGTCGGTCAGCCGGTAATGCGCCGGGTAGTGCGCTTCGCCCAGCTCGACGCTGACCTGATTGGCCGTGTCCAGCGTCATCTGCCACAGGCCGGTGATGCCCTCCGGCAACGGCTTTACCGGCAGCGCCTGCAGTTGGCAGGTGACCTTGGAGTTGATGCGTTCGGTCACGTCCCGCGGCACGTTGTCGTCGTCCCTGGGCATCAGCGCCATGGTCAGCACCGTCGGGCTGAGCTCCAGCGGGATCAACAACGGTTGCGGCAGCGCGTCGATCCGCTGGCGCTCTGCCGCGCTCAGGGCCTGGCGTTGCTCGGGGGTTATGTCCAGGGTGAGTTCGATCTGCAGCGTGTTCGCCGCGCGTGCCTGCAGGATCTCGTCGAACGGTTCGCGCAACGCCTTGCGCTGCGCCTCGCTCAGCGGCTGCAGTTCCCTCACGTACACCAGGTGTTGGTCTTCGAGGTCGACCCGCCAGCGCAGGCTTTTCGGGTCGATCTGGCGTTGCACCAGGGCCTCGTCGATCATCTGCTGCTTGCGCGCGTCCAGGCCGGTGCCCGACGAGCCGGCCGAGTCCTCGAAGCGCAGGGTCATCAGGTCGTCGTTGCAACCGGCCAGCAGCAAGGCGCTGATCAGCGCCAGGGGTTTGAAACTCATCTGTTCACGTCCTTGTGGGGCGGCGGGCTAGCCGTAACGCTTGCGGGCTTCGATCGCCAGGCCGCTACCGATGCTGCCGAAGATGTTGCCCTCGACGTGGCGCGCGTTGGGCAGCATGGCCGCCACGCTCTGGCGCAGGGCAGGGATGCCGCTGGAGCCGCCGGTGAAGAATACCGTGTCGACCTGCGCCACCCCTACACCGGCCTTGTTCAGCAGCTCGCCGACGCTGCCACGCACACGTTCGAGCAGGCTGTCGATGGACGCCTCGAACAGCGCACGGGTCAACTCCACACTCAGCTCGGGCTGCACGCGCTTGAGGTCGACCAGGCGGCTGTCGCTGTGGGTCAGCTCGATCTTGGTGGCTTCCACTTCCATCGCCAGCCAGTGCCCGGCGCGCTGTTCGATCAGCTTGAACAGGCGGTCGATGCCGTCGGTGTCCTCGATGTCGTAGCGCATGCTGCCCAGCGCCAGCTGGGATTTCTGCGAGTACACCGAGTTGATGGTGTGCCAGGTGGCCAGGTTCATGTGGTGGCTGGTGGGCATGAAGGCACCGCTTTTCATGCGGCTGCCATAGCCGAACAGCGGCATCACGCCCTGCAGGCTCAGCTGCTTGTCGAAGTCGGTACCGCCGATGTGCACGCCACCGGTGGCCAGGATGTCGGCGTGGCGGTCATCGAGCATGTGGCGCTCGGGGGCCAGGCGTACCAGCGAGAAGTCCGAGGTACCACCGCCGATGTCGACGATCAGCACCAGCTCTTCGCCCTGGATGCTCGACTCGTAGTCGAAGGCTGCGGCGATGGGTTCGTACTGGAACGACACGTCCTTGAAGCCGATCTTCTTCGCCACCTCGGCCAGGGTGTCTTCGGCCTCCTGGTCGGCGGCCTGGTCGTCGTCGACGAAATGCACCGGGCGGCCCAGCACCACCTCGTCGAAGTCGCGCCCGGCATTGGCCTCGGCACGCTTCTTCAGCTCGCCGATGAACATGCCCAGCAGGTCCTTGAACGGCAGCGCGGTGCCCAGCACGCTGGTGTCGTGCTTGATCAGCTTGGAGCCCAGCAGGCTCTTGAGCGAGCGCATCAGGCGGCCTTCGTAGCCCTCCAGGTACTCGTGCAGGGCCAGCCGGCCATAGACCGGGCGCCGCTCCTCGATATTGAAGAACACCACCGAGGGCAAGGTGATCTTGCCGTCTTCCAGGGCAATCAGCGAATCCACGCCGGGACGGTGCCAGCCGACGGTGGAATTGGAGGTGCCGAAGTCGATACCGCAGGCGCGGGCCGGGGATGCGTGACTCATGGGTGTGCTTCCGGGGGAAAAACGGCCGCGCAGTTTATGCCAGCCATCGGCAGAATCAAGACCGAATATCTGCTCGACAGCAATCCTTTGTCCGACTTGAAAGGCTATGCTTGACCCCAATCTTCACAGCAGTGATGCATTCGATAACCGATGGTGAATCGTAAAGATGGACTTCAAAGACTATTACAAGATCCTTGGCGTAGAGCCCACGGCGGATGAAAAGGCGATCAAGACCGCCTACCGCAAGCTTGCGCGCAAGTATCACCCGGACGTCAGCAAAGAGCGCGACGCCGAAAACCACTTCAAGGAAGTGAACGAGGCCTATGAGGCCCTGAGCAGCCCTGAAAAGCGCGCCGAATACGACGAGCTGCGCAAGTACGGCCAGCACGGCCGGCCCTTCCAGGGCCCGCCGGGCTGGGAAAGCCGTGGCGGTGGCGGTGGCGGTGCCGACTTTGGCGGCGGCGACTTCTCGGACTTCTTCAGTTCCATTTTCGGCTCGGCCGGACGTGGCAACGGCAATCCCTTTGGCCGTGGCCAGCAACGCAGTGCCGGTCGGCGAGGGCAGGACGTGGAAATGGAACTGGCGATTTTCCTCGAGGAAACCCTGGCCAACGAGTCGAAGAAGATCAGCTTCCAGGTGCCGCAGTACAACGCGGCCGGGCAGCGCACGGGCGACACCACCAAGACCCTCAACGTCAAGATCCCTGCCGGGGTGACCGACGGCGAGCGCATCCGCCTCAAGGGCCAGGGTGCACCGGGCGTGGGCGGCGGCGCCAATGGCGACCTGTACCTGATCATTCGCCTGGCACCCCACCCGCTGTTCGATGTCGAAGGGCATGACCTGATCATCACCGTGCCGCTGGCACCGTGGGAGGCTGCGCTGGGCACCAAGGTCGAGATGCCGACCCTGACCGGCAAGGTCAACCTGACCATCCGCCCCGACAGCCAGAGCGGCCAGCGCCTGCGCATCAAGGGCATGGGCCTGAGCAACAAGCAAGGCCAGCGTGGCGACCTGTATGCGCAGCTGAAGGTGGTGATGCCGACGCAATCGAGCGCCGAAGCCCGCGAACTGTGGACCAAACTGTCGGAGAAGGCCGGGTTCAACCCGCGAACTCAATGGAGTAAGTGACCATGAGCAGTACCCTGATCGTTCAACTGGACATGCGAACCCTTTGTCAGGAGGCCGATGTACCGGCAGCCTACGTGATCGAGATCGTCGAACACGGCATCGTTGAACCTTCGGGGCGAACGCCGGAGGAATGGGTGTTCGACGACCGTGCCCCGGTGCTGGCCAAGCGCGCGGCCAAGCTGCACCAGGAGCTGGAACTGGAGTGGGAAGGGGTGGCGCTGGCGCTGGAGCTGCTGGAGGAAGTGAAGCAGTTGCGCAGTGAGAATTCGATGTTGAAGCAGCGCCTGGGAAGGTTTGTGCAAGGCTGACCGGCCCAATCGCGGGTCAAGCCCGCTCCCACCGATACGCCGTTGGCCTCCAAGCCAGCGCTGTACCTGTTAGAGCGGGCTTGACCCGCGATGAGGCCCTCAGCCCTGTGGGGGCTGCGCCCCCGGTGCCAGCATCAGTTGCATGAAGGTCAGGTCCAGCCACTTGCCGAACTTCACCCCCACCTGCGGCATCTGTCCGTTCAGGGTGAAGCCCAGCCGCTCGTGCAGGCGGATCGACGCCGTATTGCCGCTCTCGATCGCCGCCACCATCACATGCTTGCCACAGCCCCTGGCACGCTCGATCAGCGCCTGCATCAGCAACGGCCCCAGGCCCTGGCCGCGCTGGTCGCTGCGGATGTACACCGAATGCTCCACGGTGTGGCGAAACCCCTCGAACGGGCGCCAGTCGCCGAACGAGGCATAGCCCAGCACGTCCCCTGCCTCATTCACCGCCACCAGTATCGGATAACCCTGCCCCTGGCGCGCCGCGAACCACGCCTGGCGATTGCCCAGGTCGACCGTCTGCTCGTTCCAGATCGCCAGGGTGTTGAGCACCGCATCGTTGTAGATATCACGGATGGCCGGCAGGTCGGCGTGCACGGCGTCGCGGATGTGGTTCATGACAGGCTCTCGAAACGGGACAGGCGCACAGATTAAATCGTAACCAGGCCGCGTACACCTTCGGCCTCCATGTTTTCCCCGCGGCCCTGCTGCACGATCTCGCCGCGGGACATCACCAGGTACTGGTCGGCCAGCTCGGCGGCAAAGTCGTAGAACTGCTCCACCAGCAGAATCGCCATGTCGCCACGCGCGGCCAGTTGGCGGATCACCGCACCGATCTCCTTGATCACCGATGGCTGGATGCCTTCGGTGGGCTCGTCGAGAATCAGCAGGCGCGGGCGGCTGGCCAGGGCGCGGCCGATGGCCAGTTGCTGTTGCTGGCCACCGGACAGGTCGCCGCCGCGGCGGTGTTTCATCTGCAGCAGTACCGGGAACAGTTCGTAGATGAAGGCCGGCACCTCCCGCGCCTGGCTGGCGCCGAAGCGTGACAGGCCCATCAGCAGGTTCTCCTCCACCGTCAGGCGCGGGAAGATCTCGCGGCCCTGGGGCACGTAGGCGATTCCGGCATGCACGCGCTGATGCGGCTTGAGCGTGGTGATGGCCTGGCCCTCCCAGTGCACGCTGCCTTCGCGGGCGGGCAGCAGGCCCATCAGGCAGCGCAGCAGGGTGGTCTTGCCCACGCCGTTGCGGCCCAGCAGGCAGGTGACCTCACCGACCTTGGCCTGGAACGACAGGCCGCGCAGGATGTGGCTGCCGCCGTAGTACTGGTGCAGGGTGTCGATTTTCAGCATGTGACTTGTCCTTTTTTGTCTGTACCGGCAACGCCGGCTCCTACCAGAGCCGCGGTGTCTCTGTAGGAGCCGGCGTTGCCGGCGAAGCTTTTCAGCGCCCCAGATAAACCTCGATCACCCGATCATCGGCCTGCACCTGTTCCAGCGAACCCTCTGCCAGCACGCTGCCCTGGTGCAGCACCGTCACATGGTCGGCAATGCTGCCGACAAACCCCATGTCGTGCTCCACCACCATCAGCGAATGCCGGCCGGCCAGGCTTTTGAACAGCTCGGCGGTGAATTCGGTCTCGGCGTCGGTCATGCCCGCCACCGGTTCGTCCAGCAGCAGCAACTGCGGGTCCTGCATCAGCAGCATGCCGATCTCCAGAAACTGCTTCTGCCCATGGGACAGCAACCCCGCCGGGCGCTGCGCCGACCCGGTCAGGCGAATGGTCTGCAGCACCTGGTCGATACGGTCGCGCTGTTCGCCGCCGAGTCTTGCGCACAGGCTGGCCCATACCGACTTGTCGGCCTTCTGCGCCAGTTCCAGGTTTTCGTACACGCTCAAGGCCTCGAACACCGTCGGCTTCTGGAACTTGCGCCCGATGCCGGCCTGGGCGATCTGCACCTCGCTCATGCGCGTCAGGTCCAGGGTCTCGCCGAACCAGGCCTTGCCGGTGGTGGGGCGGGTCTTGCCGGTGATCACGTCCATCAGCGTGGTCTTGCCCGCCCCGTTGGGCCCGATGATGCAGCGCAACTCGCCCACGCCGATGTACAGGTTCAGCGCATTCAGCGCCTTGAAGCCGTCGAAGCTCACGCTGATGTCCTCCAGCGTCAGCACCGTGCCGTGGCGCACGTCCAGCCCCGGCTGGCGTGCCTGGCCCAGGCCGATGGCATCGCGACCGCTGCCGGCGTCGATGATCGGTTCGAGCATGAACTCGGGGTGTACGGCAGGCAGCGGTACGCTTCTCATTGTTCACCCCTTTTCTTCAGCAGGCCGACCACGCCTCTGGGCAGGTAAAGCGTTACCAGAATGAACAGCGCACCGAGAAAGAACAGCCAGAACTCGGGGAACGCCACGGTGAACCAGCTCTTCATGCCATTGACCACGCCGGCGCCCAGCAACGGCCCGATCAGCGTGCCGCGCCCGCCCAGGGCTACCCACACGGCGGCCTCGATGGAGTTGGTGGGCGACATCTCGCTGGGGTTGATGATGCCCACCTGCGGCACGTACAGCGCACCTGCCAGGCCGCACAGCACGGCGCTCAGCACCCACACGAACAGCTTGAAGCCGCGCGGGTCGTAGCCGCAGAACATCAGGCGGTTCTCGGCGTCGCGCAGCGCCGTGAGCACGCGCCCGAACTTGCTGCGCGCCAGGCGCCAGCCCAGGTACAGGCTGCCCGCCAGCAAGGCCACGGTGAGCAGGAACAGCACCGCGCGGGTGCCCTGGGCGGTGATCTCGAAACCCAGGATGCTGCGAAAGTTGGTGAAGCCGTTGTTGCCGCCAAAGCCGGTCTCGTTGCGAAAGAACAGCAGCATGCCGGCAAAGGTCAGGGCCTGGGTCATGATCGAGAAGTACACGCCCTTGATCCGCGAACGGAACGCGAAGTAGCCGAACACCAGCGCCAAAAGCCCCGGCGCCAGCACCACCAGGCACAGTGCCCAGGCAAAGTGCTGGGTGCCGGCCCAGTACCACGGCAGCTCGCTCCACGACAGAAAGGTCATGAACGCCGGCAGGCCGTCGCCGGCCGCTTCGCGCATCAGGTACATGCCCATGGCGTAGCCGCCCAGGGCGAAGAACAGGCCATGGCCCAGCGACAGCAACCCGGCGTAGCCCCACACCAGGTCCAGCGCCAGGGCAACGATGGCGTAGCACAGGATCTTGCCCACCAGGGTCAGGGTGTAGGCCGACACCTGCAGGCTGTGGCCGGCTGGCAGCAACGACAGCAGTGGCAGGGCGATCAGCACCAGCAGCACCAGGGCGCCGACGGCCAGGGTCAGGCGCGGGCCGGCCTTTTGTGTAGCAGTGACAAGCAGTGGCTGGTTCATCAGTCGATTACCCGTCCCTTGAGGGCGAACAGGCCTTGCGGACGCTTCTGGATGAACAGAATGATCAGCGCAAGGATGAGGATCTTGCCGAGCACCGCACCGATCTGCGGCTCCAGCAACTTGTTGGCTATGCCCAGGCCGAACGCGGCCCACAGGCTGCCGGCCAGTTGCCCGACGCCACCGAGCACCACCACCAGGAACGAGTCGATGATGTAGCTCTGGCCCAGGTCCGGGCCGACGTTGCCGATCTGGCTCAGGGCCACGCCGCCCAGGCCGGCGATACCCGAACCCAGGCCGAAGGCGAGCATGTCCACGCGCCCGGTGGGCACGCCGCAGCAGGCGGCCATGTTGCGGTTCTGGGTGACGGCGCGCACGTTCAGGCCCAGGCGGGTGCGGTTGAGCAGCAGCCAGGTGAGCAGCACCACGCACAGGGCGAAACCGATGATCACCAGGCGGCTGTAGGGCAGCACCAGGTTGGGCAGTACCTGCAGGCCGCCGGAGAGCCAGGCCGGGTTGGCCACCTCGACGTTCTGCGCGCCGAACAGCAGGCGGATGGCCTGGATCAGGATCAGGCTGATGCCCCAGGTGGCCAGCAGGGTTTCCAGCGGGCGCCCGTACAGGTGGCGGATCACCGTGCGTTCGAGCAGCATGCCGACCCCGGCACTCACACCGAAGGCCACCGGCAGTGCCAGCAACGGGTAGAAGTCCAGCGCGCCGGGGGCGTAGCGCTGCACCAGCACTTGCACCACGTAGGTGCTGTAGGCGCCGAGCATCAGCATTTCGCCGTGGGCCATGTTGATCACCCCCAGCAGGCCGAAGGTGATCGCCAGGCCCAGGGCTGCCAGCAGCAGGATCGAACCCAGCGACAGCCCGCTGAAGGCCTGGCCGAGCAGCTCGCCGATCAGCAGCTTGCGCTTGACCTGGGCCAGGCTGGTTTCGGCGGCGGTGCGCACCGTGGGGTCGGTTTCCACACTGGGGTCGAGCAGGCTTTCGAGGCGGGTGCGGGCCATCGGGTCGCCGGTTTCGCCCAGCAGGCGCACGGCGGCCAGGCGTACGGCGGGGTCTGTCGCGACCAGTTGCAGGTTGGCCAGGGCCAGGCCCAGGGCTGCGTGCACGGCGGCGTCGGGCTCGCTGGCAAAGCGCCGGTCGAGGAAGGCGACCTGAGCGGGCTGCGCGCTTTTCTGCAGTTGCTGGGCGGCGGCCAGGCGGACCCTGGCGTCATCGCTGAGCAGTCGATGGCTGGCCAGGGCGTTGTCCACCAGGCCGCGCAGGCGGTTGTTCAGGCGCAGCTTGCGGCTGTCGTCCGGGCCCAGGCGGCCTTGCTGCAGCGAACTCAGCAGTTCGAGGCGCGCGGGGTCGGGTTGCGCCGCCCAGCCTTGCAGCAGGCTGGCCTGTTCGTTGGGCTTGGCGGCGATGAAGTAGTCGGCGTCGCCAGCGGCCCGGGCTGCCAGAGGCAGCAGCAGGAGCAGGGCGAGCAACAGCGAGTGGAGTGCCTTGGGCATGGCGGCTTCCTCGAAAGGTTAGGTGACTGTCAGGGCCTCTTCGCGGGTCAAGCCCGCTCCTACAGAGTTCGGTGATCCCTGTGGGAGCGGGCTTGACCCGCGATGGGCCGCACGGCGGCCCCCTGCCTCAGTTGCCTTTCACGGCATAATCCGGCCGCTTGTCGTTGCCCGGAATGAACGGGCTCCACGGCTGCGCGCGCAGCGGCTGCTCGGTCTGCCACACCACGCTGAACTGCCCGTCATCCTGGATCTCGCCGATCATCACCGGCTTGTGCAGGTGGTGGTTGGTCTTGTCCATGGTCAGGGTGAAGCCCGATGGCGCCTTGAACGTCTGCCCCGCCAGCGCCTCGCGCACCTTGTCCACATCGGTGCTCTTGGCCTTTTCCACCGCCTGGGCCCACATATGGATGCCCACATAGGTGGCCTCCATCGGGTCGTTGGTCACCGCCTTGTCGGCGCCCGGCAGGTTCTTCGCCTTGGCATAGGCCTTCCAGTCGGCCACGAACTGCGTGTTGACCGGGTTGTCCACCGACTCGAAGTAGTTCCATGCCGCCAGGTGCCCCACCAGCGGCTTGGTGTCGATGCCGCGAAGCTCCTCTTCACCCACCGAGAACGCCACCACCGGCACGTCGGTGGCCTTCAGGCCCTGGTTGGCCAGTTCCTTGTAGAACGGCACGTTGGAGTCGCCGTTGACGGTGGAGATCACCGCCGTCTTGCCCCCGGCCGAGAACTTCTTGATGTTGGCCACGATGGTCTGGTAATCGCTGTGGCCGAACGGGGTGTACACCTCCTCGATGTCCTTGTCGGCCACGCCCTTGCTGTGCAGGAACGCGCGCAGAATCTTGTTGGTGGTGCGTGGGTACACGTAGTCGGTGCCCAGCAGGAAGAAGCGCTTGGCCGCGCCACCGTCCTCGCTCATCAGGTATTCCACCGCCGGGATCGCCTGCTGGTTGGGCGCCGCCCCGGTGTAGAACACGTTGGGCGACATTTCTTCACCTTCGTACTGCACCGGGTAGAACAGCAGCCCGTTGAGTTCCTCGAACACCGGCAGCACCGACTTGCGCGACACCGAGGTCCAGCAGCCGAACACCACCGCGACCTTGTCCTGGGTCAGCAACTGGCGGCTCTTCTCGGCGAACAGCGGCCAGTTGGAGGCCGGGTCGACCACCACCGGCTCCAGCAGCTTGCCGTTGACCCCGCCCTTGGCGTTGATCTGCTCGATGGTCATCAGGGCCATGTCCTTGAGCGAGGTCTCGGAGATCGCCATGGTGCCCGACAGCGAATGCAGGATGCCGACCTTGATGGTCTCGGCGGCCTGGACCGTCCAGCTCAGGCCCATCGCGGCAATCGACGCGCTGAGGGTGAATGCCTTGATCAGACTGCGACGCTTCATAGTGCTCTCTCCATGGGATCGAATGGTTCTGCTGGGCAGACGGCGACTTTGTGCAGAGAGCTTTAGCAAGGGCTGTGCCGATGTCGTACACAGGCTTGCCAGCAGCGTGTTCACAAGGTGCAGGGCAGGGTGGGTGCACCGGGATGGCGCTTGCCGTGGTGCAGTACGCGCAAGACTGCACAGCAATAGTTCACGGCGATGCCTTATGCTTGCGCCCTCACTTCAACTCGGCTCAAGGATTTTCGCCATGGAAGCGTCATCGCTGTACTTTCGCTGCAATATCACCCCGGCCCAGTACCAGGCCGCGATGACCTCACCTGCGGCGGGCGCTGGCGAGTTCGATGACTGGCAGCAATGGCTGGACGCCGCCGAGGTGCACGGGGTACGTGATCTTGACCAGAAGGCGCCTGAAAATGCGGTGGCGCTGGGCGATTTGCTTCAGGGCTGGGTCGACTGCATGTACGGCAGCCTGATGCAGTACGACGAGGCGTCGCAGGTCTGGCAGTTCGCGTTGGTGGAGTTCACCAACAATTACGGCGAGATGATCCAGCTGCTGGCCCCTCTGCGTCAGATGGCGAAGTACGCCAAGCCGGAGTCGGACAGCTTCCTGCTGGTCTATTCGTATATCTGGGGTGATGGCGACAATGCGTTCCTCACCCTGGGCCAGCAGCGCAGCCAGTTTGCCAGCGGCCCTTCGCCCGAACAGCGGGCCGAGGCCGATGGCGTGCTGGAAGGGCTTGCCCAAGCCCTCCAGCAGCAGGAGTACGACTACGACTGACGCGGCGTGGTAGCGGGCACCGGCACACGCGCCTGGCGCTTGCGGCGCACGGTCTGGTAGGTCACGGCCAGCAGCACGAACCACAGCGGCGTCACCAGCAGGGCCTGGCGGGTATCGCTCTCCAGGCACAGCAACACCAGGATGAAGGCGAAGAACGTCAGGCATACCCAGCACATGAAGCGCCCGCCCGGCATCTTGTACTTCGAGGCCTGGTGCAGCGGCGCACGCTCCTTGCGGTAGGTGAGGTACGACAGCAGGATCAGCGTCCACACGAACATGAACAGGATCGCCGACACCGTGGTCACCAGGGTGAAGGCCTCGATCAGGTCGGGGATCACGTACATCAGGGCCGCGCCCAGCAGCAGGCAGGTGCACGAGAAGTACAGGCCGTTGGCCGGCACCTTGCGGCTGGACAGGGTCTCGAAGCTTTTCGGCGCATCGCCCTGCTGGGCCAGGCCGAACAGCATGCGGCTGGTGGAAAACACCCCGCTGTTGGCCGAGGAGGCCGCCGAGGTCAGCACCACGAAGTTGATGATGCTCGCCGCCGCCGGCAGCCCGGCCAGCACGAACAGCTCGACGAACGGGCTCTTGCCCGGCACCACGTCGCGCCACGGGGTGACGGCCATGATCGCGATCAGCGCCAGCACGTAGAACATGATGATGCGGATCGGGATCGAGTTGATCGCCCGCGGCAGGGTGCGCTCGGGGTTCTTCGCCTCGGCGGCGGTGGTGCCCACCAGTTCGATGCCGACGAAGGCGAACACGGCAATCTGGAAGCCCGCGAAAAAGCCCATCAGGCCATGGGGGAACATGCCCGCGTCATTCCACAGGTTGCTCAGCTGTGCACTGGTGCCGGTGGGTGACTGGAAGCCGACGAACACCATGTACAGGCCGGTGCACACCAGCGCCATGATCGCGATGATCTTGATCAGGGCGAACCAGAACTCGATTTCGCCGAACAGCTTCACCGTGATCAGGTTCAGCGACAGCAGCACGCCGACGCAGGCCAGGGCCGGCGCCCATTGCGGCAGGTCAGGGAACCAGAACTGCGAGTAGGCGGCGATTGCGATCACGTCGGCAATGCCGGTGATGATCCAGCAGAACCAGTAGGTCCAGCCGGTGAAGTAGCCGGCCCAGGGGCCGAGCAGGTCGGCGGAGAAATCGATGAACGACTTGTAGTTGAGGTTCGACAGCAGCAGTTCGCCCATGGCACGCATGACGAAGAACAGCATGAAACCGATGATCATGTAGACGAAGATGATCGACGGGCCAGCCAGGCTGATGGTCTTGCCCGAGCCCATGAACAGGCCGGTGCCGATGGCCCCGCCAATCGCGATGAGCTGGATATGGCGGTTGGTGAGGTTGCGTTGCAGGTCGTGGGCCGGGGTGTCCGGCGGTTGCTGGTTGGTCATGGGTGGCATTCCATTGAGGAGTCAGTCTTCTTGTGCGTGAAGCGCTCGCTAGGCTATCACGGGCTTTTGCCCTGGCGAGGTGGCAATACGTCTCAAGTTGGTACGTTCGCACCGCTTTGTTGATCGCGGTCAAGGCAGGATTTCCCGGCCAGGCAAGGGCTCAGCGCCAGGCAGCAGTTCAGCGCCGGCGCATCATGCCGATGAAGAACAGCCCGCCGATGGCCGCCGTGGCGATGCCGATGGGCAGGTCTTCAGGGGCGATCAGGGTGCGCGCGGCCACATCCACCCAGATCAGGAACAGGCTGCCCAGCAGCAGCGACACCGGCAGCAGCCGGCGGTGCTCGGCGCCCACCAGGCGCCGCGCAATGTGCGGCACCATCAGGCCGACAAAGCCGATGGAACCGCTGATCGCCACCAGCACGCCGGTCAGCAGCGAGCAGATCAGAAACGCCAGCAGGCGCACCGAGCGTGCGTTCAGGCCCAGGGTCACGGCGGTCTGCTCGCCGGCCATCAGCGCATTGAGCGCGCGTGCCATGCCCAGCAGCAGGCCCAGCCCCAGCAGCACGCTGGCTGCCGGCACCGCCAGCAGTTCCCAGCGCGCCAGGCCCAGGCCGCCGAGCATCCAGAACATCACCGCCGAGCTTGCACGATGATCGCCCATGAACAGCAGCAGGTTGGCCAGCGCCATCATCACGAAGGCCACGGCCACCCCGCACAGCAACAGGCGGTCGCTGTCCAGGCGGCCATGCCGGCTGGCAATCGCCAGCACCAGCAGCATGCTGCACAGCGCGCCGACAAAGGCTGCCAGCGGCAGGGTCAGCACGCCGATCAGTTCACCCACATGCAGCACCACCAGCACCGCACCCAGCGTGGCGCCGGAGGTCACGCCGAGCAGGTGCGGGTCGGCCAGCGGGTTGCGCGTGACCGCCTGCAGCACCGCGCCGATCATCGCCAGGCCGCCGCCCACCAGCGCGCCCAGGAGCATGCGCGGCACCCGGATCAGCCACACGATATGTTCCTGGCCGGCGGTCCAGGCGGGCACCTCGGGGGCAATACCGAACACCTTGAACAGCAGCACCCGGGCGACCACCTCGACCGGCACCGGGGCCGAACCGAACCCCAGCGAGAGCACGCACGACACCAGCAGCAGGCCGCTCAGCGCCAGCAGCATCAGGCGATAGCGAGTTTTCATGCGCCGTGCAGGCCCTTGGCGATGGCCTCGATCGCCTCGACGTTTTCCAGGCTCGGCGTGGCGGCCACATAGGGGATGACCACGAAGCGCCGGTTACGCACCGCGTCGACCGATTGCAGGGCCGGGTGCTGTTCCAGAAACTGCTGCTTCTGCGCGGCGGTGATCTCGCCATAGTCGACGATCACGATCACCTCGGGGTTGCGTTCGACCACGCTTTCCCAGTTCACGCGGGTCCAGCTGGCCTCGATGTCATCGAGGATGTTGCGCCCGCCGGCGGCGTTGATCAGCGCCTCGGGCATGCCCAGGCGCCCGGAGGTCATGGCGCGGTCTTCGCCGCTGTCATACAGGAACACCCGCGGGCGCTGCGTCGGCAGGTGCTGCTGCACGCTGGCCACGCGCTGCTGCATCTGCTCGATCAGCTGGCTGGCGCGGGCCTGCACGTCGAAGATCCGGCCCAGGTTGCGCAGGTCGGTGTAGGTGTCGTCCAGGCTCGCCGGCGGGCGCTTCATCACGAACGCGCACGATTCGGTCAGCTCGTACACCGCG
Source organism: Pseudomonas palmensis (assembly GCF_017848315.1). Taxonomy (GTDB): domain Bacteria; phylum Pseudomonadota; class Gammaproteobacteria; order Pseudomonadales; family Pseudomonadaceae; genus Aquipseudomonas; species Aquipseudomonas palmensis. The sequence continues at coordinate 13,389 of NZ_JAFKEC010000001.1, read as the reverse complement.
ATGCCCAGCGGCGCCAGGCTCTGCGGGGTGAGGTCGCCGCCCACGCGCATGCCGTAGTCCCAGCCGGCGAAGAAGAAGTCGACGTTGGCGTTGAGCAGGGTTTCCACCGAAGGGTACTTGCTGGCCAGCTCCGGCAGGCCGTCGAGTTCCTTGCGCAGCGCCGGGGTCACTGCCTTCCAGCCGCTGACGCCGCTGTAGCCGACCATCTTCGTGCGCAGGCCCAGGGCGAGCATCATCTGGGTCATGTTGATGTCGTGGCTCAGGGCGCGTTCGGGGGCCTTGGCGAAGGTCACCTCGCGGTTGCAGCTGTGCACCGTGAGCGGGTAGTGCGTGACCTCGGCCAGGGCCGGGCCGGCGACCAGCAGCAGCGCGGCAAGCAGGGCGGATCGAATCATTGGGGGGCTATCCAGGTGATGCGTGGATGGTCGGCCAGCGGGTGGCGGTCGATCAGCGCCTGAACGCCGAACACCTCGCGCAGCAGCTCGGCGGTGAGGACCTGGTGCGGTGTGCCACTGGCCACGATGCGGCCGTGGTCGAGCACGTACAGGCGGTCGCAGAAGGCCGCGGCCAGGTTCAGGTCGTGGATGCTGGCCAGGGTGGCGATGCGCAGCTGGCGCACCTGGTGCAGCAGGGCCAGTTGGTAACGCGGGTCGAGGTGGTTGGTCGGTTCGTCGAGGATCAGTACGCGCGGTTGCTGCACCAGGGCGCGGGCCAGGATCACGCGCTGCTTTTCACCGCCCGAAAGGGTGGCGAAGGCGTGGTCGTCGAAGCCGTGCAGGCCGACATCGAGCAGCGCCTGCTGTACACGCTGGCGGTCTTGGCGGCTGTCGCCGTCGAACAGGCCCTGGTGCGGAATGCGCCCCATGGCGACCACTTCGGCCACGCTCAGGCCAAACGCGTCGGGAAACTCCTGCAGCACCACCGCGATGCGCTGGGCACACCAGCGCGGCGATTGTTGCCAGAGGTTGTGGTCGTCGAGGGTGATGTGCCCGCGTTCGGGCGCGTTGAAGCGGTAGGCGCACCGCAGCAGGCTGGTCTTGCCGCTGCCGTTGGGGCCAATGAGGCCGACGAATTCGCCGGGGCGCACCTGCAGGTCGACGCCACGCAGCTGGAACTGGTGGTGGCAGTGGCCGTGGCCTTTGGGGGACCAGTGCAGGTTGTGGATATTCAGGGTGGTCATGTGTCGTCTATTCGGGCCTCTTCGCCGGCAAGGCCGGCTCCTGCAGGACCGGTGTGGTGTGTAGGAGCCGGCCTTGCCGGCGAATGGGGCGACGCGGTCAGAAGGTGTAGTCGGCCGTCACGAAGAACGCGCGCGGCTCACCCAGGATCCATTGCTGGCCGTCATTGTACTGACTTTGCGCGTACCGACGGTCGAACAGGTTGTTCAACTGCAGGCCCAGCGTGGTATCGCTGAGCACCTGCCACGCCACCGAGGCATCCACCACCGTGTAGCTCGGCAGCCGGGTAGTGTTGCCCATGTCGGCATAGCGCCCGTCCACATAGCGCACCCCGGCGCCGGCGCGCAGGCTGTCGGTCAGGCCCTTGCTCAGCCACAGGTTGGCGGTGCGCCCCGGTACGTCGGTGGGGCGGTTGCCGGCCCGCGATACCATCACGCCGTTCACCTCCTGCTCGAATTCGTCATAGCGTGCACGCACGAACGCGGCGTTGGCCTGTACCTGCCAGTCGTGCGGCAGCTGCAGGTCCAGGCTGGCCTCGATGCCGTCGGACGACTGCTTGCCCACCTGCAGTTGCCGGCCGGTGCCGATCTGCGACGGGTCGTCGGTGAGCAGGTCCTTCTTGACGATGTGGTATGCCGCCAGGGTCCATTCGCCACGCTGCTGCCAGAACTGCTGCTTGACCCCGACCTCGGTCTGGCGCGCCTTGGCCAGGCCGTACTGCTGCTGGTCGGGGCTCAGCGAGATCAAGCCGCCAACGCCATCGGTGCTGGTGGCGTGCTGGGCATACAGCGACGTTTCGGGGGTGAGGGCGAACACCAGCCCGGCCTTCCAGTTGTTGCCGTCCAGGCTGGTGTCACTGCGTGTGTTGCCGGTCACTTCGCTGCGCAGGTCGTTGCGGTCCAGGTGCACCACGTCGCGGCGCACGCCCGTCACCAGCGACAGGCGCTCGGTGAGCTGCAGGCGGTTTTCGGCGAACAGCGCGAACTGGTGGGTCAGGCTGTCGAACTGCGGACGGTACGCCGAATCGCTGGCAAAGCCGCTGCGCTGCGGGTGGCGCAGGTCGATCGGCTCGCCGCCGACGATGCTGTCGTTGAACGGCGCGTTGCTGTTGAGCTGGAAGCGGATGCGGTTGTAGTCGGCGCCCACCAGGGTCTGGCTGTCGAGGCCGAACAGGCTGTGCCTGAAGGTGAAGGTCTGGCGATCACCCACCTGCTCCTGCTGGTGCTTGATGCCGAAGTTGCCACTGCGCAGCAGTTGCTGGCTGGCCGCATCCCAGGTGTAGTTCTCGGCGTTCTGCCAGCGGCGGTTGGCCTTGAGGTAGTACAGCTCGTTGGTGGAACTGACGCTGTCGCTGATCTGCCACTCGGTGGTCAGGCGCGTCCACTGGTCGTTGTAGTGCTGCTTGTCGTTGCTGATGTTGTAGTTCTTGTCGCGCAGGCTCTCGCGCAGGTGGCCGTTGATCAGCGGCGTGCCGAAGTAGTTCATCGGCTTCTGGTCGCCATAGTCGTGCGCCAGGGTGAAGGCCAGGTCGTCATTGGCCTGCCAGCGCAGCGCCGCGCTGATGGCGGTGCTGCTGGAGTCGCCGTGGTCGATCCAGCCGTTGCTGCGCAGCTGGTTGATGTTCAGGCGGTAGCTCAGGCTGTCGGTGAGCGAGCCGCCGCTGTCGAGGGCGGTCTGCTGGCTGTCGTGACTGCCGTAGCCCAGGCGCAGGTGGTTGACGATCTCGCCCTCGAAGGGCTTTTTCGGCACCACGTTGACCACCGCACCGGTGGCGCCTTCGCCATACAGCACCGAGGCCGGGCCGCGCAGAACGTCGATGCGTTCCACCGACCAGGTGTCCACCGGGAAGGTCACGGTGCCCATGCCGGTGTACATGCGGTTGCCGTCGAACAGCTGCATCACCGAGCTCTGCCCGGTGAAGCCGCGGGCCTGCAGCGAGGTGCCGCCATCGCCCGGGGTGCCGGTGCGGCTGATGCCGGTACTGCGCGACACGCCGTCCTGTACGCTGCGATCGCCACGTGCGCGTACCTGCTCGCCGCTCAGGCTCTCGACGCTGCCCGGGGTTTGCAGGGCGTTCAAGTTCAGGCGCGAACCGGCGCTGGTCGGGGTATCGAGGCTGACCCGCTGTTCGGCGTCGGCCGTGGCGGTGATGGTGCCGGCAGGCAGGGTCAGGGTGTTGGCCAGGGCGCAATCGCACGCGGCCAGCAGGCTCAGGGAGCCGATCAGGTACTTGTTCATCGGAAGGGAAATCGCTTGTCCATAAGGCCCGGGCGCGTCGGTGCGCCGGGTTCGAGGCGGGTGTTTTTCGGGGCGTATAATGTAACATTTTGCCGATTGGCGGTAGCGCAGCGTGCTCATGTGCTGCATGAGCAGGGCTCAGGTTGGCGCCGCCGGTCTGCCAGAGGGCACGGCCAGTGGCCGCGCCCGTGTGGTGCATCAGAAGCTCAGGTCGACCTTGGTCCAGAGGGTACGCCCTGGCTCGTTGATCGCCTGCGGATCACTGGCCGGGTAGCCGAAGCCGGCATTGCCCGCCAGGTTCAGGTGCTCGGCGTAGGCCTTGTCGAACAGGTTGTCGACGCCGGCACTGAGCTTGATGTTCTTGCTCACGCGGTAGGCGCCGTTGAGCGAGAACACGCCGAAGCCTGCGCTTTTCTCGTAGTCCTTGCCCACCACGTTGCCGGAACCCTCGGCGATGCGGTTCTGCGCCGAGACCAGGCGCCACAGCGCACCGGCGCTCCAGGCGTCGCGGCTGTAGGTCAGGCCCAGGCGGCTTTCCAGCGGCGGCATCTGCGGCAGCGCCTTGCCATCGCTGCTGTTCTTGCCCCAGGCGTAGGCCAGGGTGGCGTCGGCTTTCCAGTTGGGCGCGAACTGATAGGCCGCGCCCAGCTCGCCGCCCATGATACGGGCATCGATGTTCTGCGCCTGGGAGCTGAGCATGCCCATCATGCCGGGACGGTAGTCGAACAGGATGTAGTCGCGCACCTGGCCGACATAGCCCGAGGCCCAGGCTTCGAGCTGCTCGGTCTTGTACTGGATGCCCACGTCCAGCTGGGTGGTCTTCTCCGGCTTGATCGAGTCGAACGCATTGAGCGAGCCGGCCGGGCCCGACTTGGGCGAGAACAGCTCCCAGTAGTCGGGGAAGCGCTGGGCATGGCCCAGGCCCACATAGGTGGTGGCCGGGAGGTCGAGCAGGTCGTGCTCGTAGCGCACGAACCCGCTGGGCAGGGTGTCGGCGCGGGTGTTGCCGCGGGTGGCGCTGGCTTCACGAAAATCCTTGGCCGAGGCGCGGTCCAGGCGCGCGCCGCTGACCAGGCGGTCCTGGCTGGAGGTTTCCCAGGTCAGCTCGCCGAACACGCCGTAGTTGTGAAAGTCCGCGTCCTTGGTCCAGGGCTCGGCCTTGTGCGCATCCACGCCCATGCCGCCGCGCTGGCGATGTTCGTTGGTCTGCGCATCGACACCGCTGACCAGGGTCACGTCCTCCCAGCGCCAGGTGGCCTTGAGCCGCCCGCCGAGGGTGCGGCGGTCGACGTTGCTGACCATCGGTCCGGCCATCATGCCGCTGGTGGGCGAGGTGCGCAGGCTGTAGTTGTCCATCACGTGGTCGGCGTAGTTGTAGTAGACCTGGGCTTCGAGCTTGTCGAGCACCCCGCCCAGGTTGGATTTCTCAAAGCGCAGGCCCAGGCTTTCGCGCTTGAACTGCGAACCGTCCATGCCGCGCCCGGCATAGCGCGCCTCGCCATCGCCCTTGCCGGCAGTGAGTTCGAGCAGGGTGTCGGCATCCGGGGTCCAGCCCACGGCCACGTCACCGTTCCACTTGTCCCAGCGCGAGGGCACGGTGTCGCCGTTGCCGTCCTTGTAGTCGTCGGAGCGCGACTGGTTGCCGACAAAGCGTGCATAGCCCTGTGCGTTGCCTGCCGCAGCATCCAGCACCTTGTCGAAGCGCCCGTTGGAGCCGGCCAGCAGGCTTGCGTTGACGCGGCTGCCGAGCTCGCCGAACTGTTCGGGCTCGCGGTCGAAGAGGATGGTGCCGGCCGAGGCGCCGGGGCCCCACTGCACGCTCTGCGGGCCCTTGATTACGGTGAGGCGGTCGTAGGTTTCCGGCGAGATGTACGAGGTGGGTGCGTCCATGCGGTTGGGGCAGGCGCCGAGCATCACGCCGCCGTTGGTAAGGATGTTCAGGCGCGAGCCGAACATGCCGCGCAGCACCGGGTCGCCGTTGGTGCCACCGGCGCGGATGGCCGAGAAGCCCGGGATGGTCTTGAGGTAGTCGGCGCCGTCGCTGGCCGGTACCGGCTGGCGTGGGTCCTTGGGGTTGGTGACGATGGTCAGCGGCGAGCTGGGCGCCACGGCAGTGATCACCGTGGGGCTCAGTTCGGTGTGGTCGTGGCCTTCGTGGCCGCTGTCGGCGGCCAGGGCCACGTGGCTGAACAGGGTGCCGCACAGCAGGGCGATGGTGCCTTGCAGCGACAGGCGCAGGGTAACGGTAGAGCCGGACATAGTATTTCCAACATCGTGTGGTCGTGAGGGTGCGCAAGAGCCTCGGCAGCAAGCCGGGCCCTGGGGCGCATGCAAAGTGGGTTCAGACGACGATGTGGGCAGGTGGCGCGCGGCTGCGGGCGCCGGGGAAGATGGCCTGGCGCGCATGGCCCTGGCGCGGCTGGGCGCGCAGGGTGGTGTGGGGCGAGACGGCCTCGGTGTCGAGCAGGCTGAGCGTCTGCGGCAGCGCCGGGCAGTGGAAGAACAGGCTGCAGTAGCCGCACTTTTCCCAGATGACGTGCAGCGCTGCCGGGTTGTCGGCCGGGCTGCTGGCGTGGCTGCCTGAGTGGCAGTCCATGGCCATGTCCATGCCGGGCATGGAGGCACGGTGATCCATCGGCATCGACTGGGAGACCAGTGGGCCGATGAAGATCATCAACATGGCGAACAGGCTCAGCCAGCTGCCGCGTGCTCGTTGGAGGTCAGCGGGGCGGGCGAGCCTGCCGCAGGGCAGGCGCATGGCGTGCAGCCGTCAGCGAATCAATGGCTGTGGGCGGTGCCCTCGGGGGCCTGTTTCTGCACGGCCACTTCGACCGTGATGTTGCCGGCCTTCTGGAAATGCAGGGTCAGCGGGAAGCGCTTGCCGTCGCTGAGCAGGCTGCGGTCCTTGGGCTGCATCAGCATCACGTGGTAGGCGCCGGGGGCGAACACCAGGTCGGCGCCGGCGGGGATGTCGACACCCTGCACCTGCTGCATCTTCATCAGGCCGTCCTTGTGCACATGCTCGTGCAGTTCGGCGTTGTCGGTGATCGGGCTGTCGACGCCGAGCAGGCGGTCGGCGCTCTTGCCGTTGTTGTGCACGATGAAATAGGCGGCCACGTTGGGGGCGTTGGGCGGCAGCTCCTGCGACCACGGGTGGGCGATATGCAGGTCGCCCACGGTGTATTCATGGGCGTTGGCAAAGGTGGCGGGCAGCAGCAGGGCGGCCAGCAGCAGGGCGTTCTTGAGCATGGTCAATCTCCGTTCGGGTCAGGTTCGCAACTGGTAGCGTAGTGAACTCAGGCCTGGGGGGAGGCGCGGGGATTGAGCGCGGGCCATTGCTGGCGTGGCGTGGGGTGGTAGCTGGCGAGTAGCGGTGACGGGGTGTTGAGGGTGTGCTCGGACGTCACCAGCCGTGGCGGGTGGCCGGGCAGGGCCAGCAGCGGGGCAGTGCCGGAGCAGCACCAGCAGTGCTGCATGGTGGAGTGGTCGTCGTTCTGCTGTTGGCCGTCGGGGGCATTCAGCGAGATGGCGATCATCTTGGTCACGCCGCTGGAGCAGAAGGTGCCCCACAGCAGTTGTTCGGGTTGGGCTTTTGCAGCGGCGGCGGACAACGGCATGGCCAGCAGATTGAACAGCACTGCGAAGCAGGCGATCCAGGCGTAGGCGAGCCGGTGTGCGGGCATGGGGAGATCCGGTCAGGAATCGAGTGGGGCTATTTAGCCAGATGTCGAAGTATATGTAAAAAAGCCGGGGTGTGATGGAGTGTCGCAGGTGGGGTAACTGCGTCGACAGCGCATCTATCCTTCCCCTGACCTTGTGTCAGCCTTTTTTGATCGACTCTGGAGCTGTGTGCACCCGTCAAAGCGCCGCCAGCACATCGGCGACGCCCACGAACTCCCGATCCACCCCCGCCAGCGCCGGCCGCTTCAGGATCAGTACCGGCACACCCCGCTCGCGCGCCACTTCGAGCTTGGGCTCGGTCGCGGCGCTGCCACTGTTCTTGCTGATCAGCACATCCACCCGGCAACGCTCGAACAACGCCCGTTCATCCTCCAGGCGAAACGGCCCCCGCGCGCCGATCACTTCGCATCGCGCATTCCCCTCGCACGCCTCCAGCGCGCGCAAGGTCCAGAACTGCTGCGCGGGTATCTCGTGCAGGTGCTGCAACGGCTCGCGCCCCAGGGTGAACAAGGGCCGGCGAAACGGTTTCAATGCCTCGATCAACTGCGTCCAGTCCGCCACTTCCCGCCAGTCGTCACCGGCCTGCGCCTGCCATGCCGGGCGCCGCAACGCCCAGCATTCAACCCCGGCCAGGCGCGCTGCCTGCGCCGCATTGCGGCTGATCTGCGCCGCATACGGGTGGGTCGCGTCGATCACCAGACCGATGCCTTCGGCCCGCAGGTAAGCGGCCAGGCCCTCGGCCCCACCATAGCCGCCCACCCGCACCTGGCACGCCAGGTCGCTGGGCACCCGGCCGATACCGGCCAGGCTGTAGACGTGCTGCGGGCCCAGCTGACGGGCTATCAACAGCGCCTCGGTCACGCCGCCCAGCAACAGGATGCGCCGGCTCATCGAACACCCGCCCGGCCGACGATGCCGCCCTGGCGGTCGATGGCGAACACCTCTACCTGTACCTGCGCCGGCACCACGCTGCGGGCGAAAGCCAGCGCGTGCTCGCACACCGCATCCCCCAGCCCGACCCCCGCCGCACTGGCCAGGGCCAACGCCTGTTGGCTGGTGTTGGCGCCGATGATCGCCGCCTGCAACGCGGCGTCGGCACCCACCGCCGCCGCCCAGCCAGCCAGTTGCGGCAGGTCGATGCTCGAATGCCGGCTGTGCAGGTCCATGTGCCCGGCCGCCAGTTTGCTGATCTTGCCGAAGCCGCCGCAGATGCTCAGCTTGCCAACCGGCACCTTGCGCAGGTGCTTGAGCACCGCGCCGACAAAATCGCCCATCTCGATCAGGGCGATGTCGGGAATGCCGTAGACCCGGCGCATGGTGTCTTCGCTGGCATTGCCGGTACACGCGGCAATGTGTTCATAGCCATTGGTCTTGGCCACGTCGATGCCCTGGTGGATCGAGGCAATGTAGGCCGCGCAGGAAAACGGCCGCACGATGCCGCTGGTGCCCAGAATCGACAGCCCGCCGAGGATGCCCAGGCGCGGGTTCATGGTCTTGAGGGCCAGGCTGTCGCCGTCCTGCACGTTCACGGTGACCTCGAAGCCCCCCGCGTAATCGCACTCCAGGGCCAGACGCTGCAGGTGCTCGGTCATCATGCGCCGCGGCACCGGGTTGATCGCCGGCTCGCCCACCCCCAGCACCAGCCCGGGGCGGGTCACGGTGCCCACGCCGATGCCGGCGACAAAGCGCACGCCCGGCTCGGCCAGCAGCCGCACCTGGCTGTAGAGCAGCGCGCCATGGGTCACGTCGGGGTCGTCGCCGGCATCCTTGAGGGTGCCGGCTTCGGCGCCTGGCCCGGCCAGCCGGCAGAACTCCAGGCGCATCTGCACCTGTCTGCCCTTGGGCAGGGTGATCTGCACCGCGTCGTCGCATTGCCCGCTCAACAGCAGGCGCGCCGCCGCCAGGCTGGTGGCGGTGGCGCAACTGCCCGTGGTCAGGCCGCTGCGCAGCGGCGCCGGCTGTTCTGCGGTTTCGTCACGCATCGAGGGGCTTTACCACATCAAGCAGGGTGATCGGCAGCGCCTGGCGCCAGGTGTCGAACTCGCCCAGCGGCTGCGCCTGGGCCACATGGATACGGGTGAGCTCGCCGCCATGACGTTCGCGCCAGCTCATCAGCAGGGTCTCGCTCTGCAGGGTCACGGCATTGGCCACCAGCCGGCCACCGGGGCGCAGGTGCGCCCAGCATTCGTCCAGCACGCCCTCGCGGGTCACGCCGCCACCGATGAAGATCGCGTGGGGCCGCTCCAGGCCCTGCAACGCCTGCGGGGCGCGCCCGCGCACCAGTTGCAGGCCAGGCACGCCCAGGGCGTCGCGGTTGTGTTCGATCAGTTGCTGGCGGCCGGCGTCGGCCTCGATGGCCAGCGCCCGGCAGCTGGGGTGGGCGCGCATCCATTCGATGCCGATCGAGCCGCTGCCGGCGCCCACGTCCCACAGCAGCTCGCCCGGCTGCGGGGCCAGGCGGGCGAGGGTGATGGCGCGCACGTCGCGCTTGGTGATCTGCCCGTCGTGCGCGAAGGCCGAATCGGGCAGGCCGGCCAGCGGCGACAGGCGTGGTGCATCGGCGCCGGCCCGGCAGTCGATGGCCACCAGGTTGAGGTCGGCGAAGTCGGCGTCCTGCCAGCCATCGGCACGGGCATCGATGCGCCGTTCGTCGGCGCCGCCCAGGTGCTCCAGCACGCTCAGGTGGCTGGGGCCGAAGCCGCGCTCGCGCAACAGGGCGGCCAGGGCGGCGGGGCTGCTGCGGTCATTGCTCAGCACCAGCAGGCGCTGGCCGCTGTACAGGTGGGCGGCCACGGCGGCGACCGGGCGCGCTACCACCGACAGCGTGACCACGTCCTGCAGGGGCCACCCCAGGCGGGCGGCGGCCAGCGAGTAGGAAGACGGTGCAGGCAGCACCCGCATGGCCTCGGCCGGCAGCTGGCGCGCCAGGCTGGCGCCTACGCCGTAGAGCATCGGGTCGCCGCTGGCCAGCACGCACACCGGCTCGCCACGTTCGGCCAGCAGTGGCGCCAGGGAAAACGGGCTGGGCCAGGCGACCCGTTCGGCGCGCGAGCAGTGGGGCAGCAGGGCCAGCTGGCGCGGGCTGCCGAACACCTTGGTGGCTCGCAGCAGGGCATGCCGAGCCTGTTTGCCCAGGCCCGTGAAGCCGTCTTCGCCAATACCTACTACCGTCAACCAGGGCGCCATGCCGTTCCTCTTCGCTTGCCTATCCGACCGGCTGGCTTAGCCTGCCGACGGACAAAGCAGGCATAATACCGCGCCTTTGTGCTACCAGCGCCTTTTGACGATTGCCGGGTGATCCCTTGCCGCAACCCCTGCCCACTCCAGCTCTTCGCCCCTCGGCCTGCCCGGGGTTGTGGCGTATCGTGCAGGCGCTGGACGGCGGCATTTCACGCATCAAGCTCGACGCCGGCACCCTGAGCGCGGCCCAGGCACACGCAGTGGCCGACGCCGCCGAGCGCTTTGCCGGCGGCGTGATCGAGGTAACCAACCGCAGCAACCTGCAGATTCGCGGCATCGGTGCCGACCACGCCGGGCTGGTGGCATGCCTGCTCGACGCCGGCCTGGGCCCGCGCCAGGCGGCGGGCGACGATGTGCGCAACCTGATGCTCAGCCCGGCGGCCGGTCTCGACCCGGCCATGCTGTTCGACAGCCGGGCGCTGGCGGGGCAGATCCTCGAATCGCTGCAGACCTGCGAGCGCTTTCATCAGTTGTCTGCCAAGTTCGCCGTGCAACTGGACGCTGGCGAAGACCTGGCCATGCTCACCCACCCCCACGACCTGTGGCTGTCGGCACTGCGCCTGGACGGCGAGGTGTGGCTGGCCTTCGGCCTGGCCGGCTGCCCGGCCGAGGAGGGTGCGCTGGGCGCGGTGCCGCTGGCCGCTGGGCACGCGCTGGTGCTGGCGGTGTTGCAGCGGTTTCTCGACCTGGCCACTGCGCAGCAGGCGCGCATGCGCCAGTTGCTGGCCGAATGCGGCAGCGAGGCGTTCGTGCAGGGCATTGGCGTGGCGCTGCGCCGCGACCACGCGGTGCTGGGCTGGCGCCGGCCGCGACGTGACCAGGCCCGCCATCTGGGTGTCTACCCACAGCGCCAGACGGGCAGGGTCGCGGTGGGCGCCGCCGCACCGCTGGGCGCCTGAGCGCCGCGCAGTTGCGTGGCGCCGCGCACCTGGCCAGCAGCCTGGGCGACGCCAGCCTGCGCATGACGCCCTGGCAAAGCCTGCTGCTGCCCAATCTTGCCGCCACCGACGCCGAGCTGGCACTGGCCGGGCTGGCAGCGCTGGGCTTGCTGTGCGACCCGGCGCAGCCGCTGGCGCGCATGGTGGCCTGCACCGGTTCGGCCGGCTGCGCCAAGGCCCTGGCCGACACCAAGGCCGACGCCGTGCAGCTGGCGGCGCTGCTGCGCGAGCCGGGCCCGGTGGCCGGCATTCACCTGAGCGGCTGCGCGCGTTCCTGCGCGCTGGCCCACCGTGCACCGGCCACCCTGCTGGCGGTCGGGCCCGGGCATTACGACCTGTATTTTCACGACCCGGCGCAGCCGGGCCTGGGCGCCCCTGGCGGGCGCAACCTGACATTGAAAGAAGCGGGCGCGCAACTCGACGCCCGCCTACGGAGCAACCCCGATGATTGATTACATCCGCGACGGCCAGGAGATCTACCGCAACTCCTTCGCCATCATTCGCCAGGAGGCTCGCCTGGAGCGGATCCCGGCCGACCTGGAAAAACTCGCGGTGCGGGTCATCCATGCCTGCGGCATGGTCGAGGTGGTCGACAAGCTGCGCTTCAGCGAAGGCGCCGGCAAGGCCGGGCGCGAGGCGCTGGCCAACGGTGCGCCGATCCTGTGCGATGCGCGCATGGTCGCCGAAGGCATCACCCGTGCACGCCTGCCGGCCAACAACGAGGTGATCTGCACCCTGCGCGACGACAGCGTGCCGGGCCTGGCCAAGGAGCTGGGCAACACCCGCTCGGCGGTGGCCCTGGAGCTGTGGCGCCCGCACCTGGAAGGCAGCGTGGTGGTGATCGGCAATGCGCCGACCGCATTGTTCTACCTGCTCGAGATGATCGATGCAGGGGCGCCGAAGCCTGCGCTGATCCTCGGTTTCCCGGTCGGTTTCGTCGGCGCGGCCGAGTCCAAGGCGATGCTCGCGGCCGACAGCCGTGGCGTGCCGTTCGTGATCGTCGAGGGCCGCCTGGGCGGCAGCGCGATGGCAGCAGCGGCAGTCAATGCCCTGGCCACGGAGGTCGAATGATGCAGCCACGCGGACGACTGCTTGGCCTGGGCGTGGGCCCCGGCGACCCCGAACTGATCACGGTCAAGGCGCTGCGCCTGCTGCGCGAGGCGCCAGTGGTGGCGTATTTCGTGGCCAAGGGCAAGCGCGGCAATGCCTTCGGCATCATCGAGGCGCACCTGCAGCAGGCGCAGACATTGCTGCCGCTGGTGTACCCGGTGACCACCGAGGCACTGCCGGCGCCGCTGTCGTATGAGCAGGTGATCAGCGACTTCTACGACGGCGCCAGCCTGGAAGTGGCCGCGCACCTGGATGCCGGCCGCGACGTGGCGGTGATCTGCGAAGGCGACCCGTTCTTCTATGGCTCCTACATGTACCTGCACGACCGCCTGGCCGAGCGCTACGAGGCCCAGGTGATCCCCGGCGTGTGCTCGATGCTCGGGGGCGCCTCGGTACTCGGCGCGCCACTGGTGTACCGCAACCAGAGCCTGTCGGTGCTGTCGGGCGTGCTGCCGGCCGACGAGCTCAAGCGCCGCCTGGCCGATGCCGACGCGGCGGTGATCATGAAGCTGGGGCGCAATTTCCCCAAGGTGCGCCAGGTGCTGGCCGAACTGGGCCTGGCCGAGCGAGCGCTGTACGTGGAGCGCGCGACCATGGCCAACCAGAAGATCGTGGCGCTGGATGCAGTCGACCCGCAGTCCTCGCCATACTTCTCGCTGATCATCGTGCCGGGTGAACGGTGGCAAGGGTGATGACATCTCACGCACCGGCCATCGTGATTCTGGGCAAGGGCAGCCTGGCCACTGCCCGCAGGCTCCAGCAGCTGTACCCCGATGCATTGATCCACGGCCTGGCCGGGCGGGTCGAGGGCACGGACCGCAGCTACCAGGACTTCGGCGCCACCCTGCGCCAGCTGTACCAGCAGGACACCCCGATCATTGCCCTGTGCGCCGCCGGCATCGTGATTCGCAGCCTGGCCAGCGTGCTGCTGGAGAAGGGCGCCGAACCGCCGGTACTGGCCGTGGCCGAAGACGGCAGCGCCGTGGTGCCGCTGCTGGGCGGGC